>JBBIRR010000010.1:0-83596 GCA_037441705.1 Ignavibacteriales bacterium | reverse complement strand
TCAACCACACGGGAGGTCACCATGGTTATGAGAAGTGTTCTGCTGCTTGTCCTTCTCGCAAGCGTCGTGACGCATGCGGATGAGTTGCTTGTCCGGCAGATTCAGCAAAGCGGTTTCGCCGCGAAAGTCCATCCCCAGCTTCTCCAGAAGCTGGCCGTTGTTTCCCCTTCCGATCGGATGGTGGTGTGGATGCAACTGCGCGACAGACCCCGCTATGACGTGACCGACCTGCCGCGTCGCAGCTTCCTGCCGCCGATGCATCAGGCATATATCGATGCGGCGAAGAATCTCCCCGCCGCTCAGCTGCTCGGCCTCTCTGAACTGACGAACGAAGTCTCCGTTTCGATTCCTGCGTCCTCCATCTTCACCGCTGTGCTCATGCCGTTTGTCGACTACATTGAAGAGTCGCCGCCGCGACAGCCGGAAGGGCGGCGCGGTGCGGCAAGTCATCCTGCCTACAGCGCGTATCAAGCGGTGAGTTATAATGCGATGGATACACGTTCGCTGCAGGAAGCAACAGTGGGCGGATACTTCTGGGATACAACCGGCGCAAACCGCCATCGCAAGATTGCCGTGTTCGATCTGGGCATATGGCCCTTCCACCCTGCTTATTGGGTGACGGAAAAAATCCTCCCGAGTTCTTTCGCCGATACAATGTTTCACAGCGCCCCGATCTCAATCGCGGCATCGCTGTCATGGGTTCATCTGCTGCCAAAGCGCTCCAATGATTTGACCAAGCTCTACTATATGCGAAGCAGCGACTATGGCATTACGTGGGATACAGCGCGAGTCATTGCGGATGCCGGGGCAACATCCATCATCGAGGATTTTGAAATCGGTGTTGCAGCCGATGGGGCGACGCAGTATGTTGTTGCGCTGTACAGCCGTTTGTGGTACGATACGAATGGTCCTCGCCATACGGTGACGGTTGTTCGCAGTGCCGACGCCGGCGCCACGTGGAGCAGTCCCCTTGAACTCTACACCTCGCCAACATGGAGCACGCTCGCCGGGTACTACCTCGATCATATCGGCCTAGCGGTCACGGTTGAGGGCGCAACCGTGTGGGCACATGCGGCGTGGGACGAGCGAGCGTTTGTGCAGCCGGGGATTGGCGATCCGTGGACGGTGACGGCAGAAGTGAAGCTGCGCCGCTCGAACGACCTCGGTACCAACACGTGGATGGGCGTGCAGACGGTCTTCAGCGAGGTGAAACCGCCAACAGGTGGAGTTTCCCCGTACAACTATGTGTTTGATGAGCTGGACGCTTCGGCGGACGGGGCCGATGTGCATCTCGTGTTCCATCGTGTGCACAACGATGGCGTCGGTGATGCCAACGAAAAACTCTTTCTCTACGGAAGTGCTGACGACGGTGCAACATGGACAGAGGTGTACGGGATTGTCCTCTCAACCGCGCCGCCAATCCTTCCCGCCTATCCTTCCGTCGCAACGAAGGACGGAACGGCACACGTCGTTTTCGGCAGAGACTCGACATTACGATACACGCGATTCCCCTCTCCTCCGGGTTCGCCCATCGTGCTTACCACAACGGTAGCGGCCTCACCGATTCCCGACATCGCCGTTACGCGCGATACGAGCACGTCGGGCGTGTTCAGACGAATCGTGCACGTGGTGTGGTATGATGCACGAGACGGAGCGCTTTCCGTCCGATACAAACGACATCGCAATGGTGGGGACGCCGCCATCGCCTGGGATGATGGTGACTCGGCCACGGTGAATGACAACGCGGATGTTTCAAAAAAAATGAGCTTTGATTATGACACAAGACTCTGGAATCCGTCGGTTTCCATAGCGGCTACCGACGAAACGGCAAACAAGCTTGCGTTGGTTCACATCGGCTGGCGCGACACGCGCGATGTCGGAGGCAACGTGTACCCCTGGTATGCAAACTCCAGCAAGGTGATTGCGTGGAATGACTACGCAGGCGGCGCGCGCAAGCCTCGCGTCTATGGAGATCACGGCAGCGAAGTCTCTTCTGTTGCAGTGGCCGGACTTGTTGATCGTACCAACTCCAATGCAAACTACAATCCGTTTATGGGGACGGCCTATAACGCTGTGCTCGCTATGGCGCATGACGCAGTCGAAGCACAAACTATTCAGGCCATCAAGTGGGCGGTGGATACGGTCGGCGTTGACGTCATCAACTTCAGCGCCGGCTACGGTGCAGCGGATAGCGGCGCCGGACGCGTGACGCAGTATGTGGACTGGGCGGTCGCCCGCGGGGTCGTCTTCACGAAATCGGCAGGTAACAACGGGCCCGGGGGCAGCACGATTACCAAACCGGGAGACAATTTCAATGCGATGACCGTCGGCGGCACGCTGCGCAGCGGCGGCACCATCATGCCCATCAGTTCGCGCGGACCGGTTGCCAACGGGCGGACCAAGCCCGACCTTGTCGCGGCCGGAGGCGACGGTAACGGTTCACACCACGACAGCGGACCGATCGCCGGTCCCGCTGGCGACATCTATCTCGCTGATCCGTTTCCGAACGCGCCGAGCGTTGGAATGTATGATTGGTGGGAAGGAACATCGTTTGCCGCGCCGCATGTGGCAGGAACCTGTGCGATGCTGCTTCAGGCAAATCCAAGCTGGACCCCGGGCGCTGTTCGCAAAGCGCTTGCGGCAACGGGAGCCGCAGTCACCGGTGCCGCGCGTCCCAACAACAACAATGAAGGATGGGGGCTCATTCGCGGGAACACGGCCAGCGGCTTCAGTCCCGCGCCGTTCCCTCCCTCCATTCTTCCTACGGCAATTGACCTGCAGGATTCTGCAACAGGCGATGCCATCACACTTCGCATTCTTGTGAAACCCAACGGCGGAGCGGACAGCGTGATTGCCAGCCTCGCTGCGTTTGGTGTTGCTGGCACGCTCACCCTTGCCGATTCCGGCACAATCGCCGACGGCTGGCATGTCTTCAAGGCGAATTACACCATTCCGCCCTCTACGGGCGGCGGCATGAAACACATTCTTGTGACCGCATACAGGAACGGCGCAGGCGCTCATGACACGGTGCGCGCCTACATCAACCTCTATCATCCTCCGATTCCTGTTCCTGTCCAGATCGGGTCATTCACCGGCCAGCAGGCTGGTCCCGGACGCGTCCTGCTCGAGTGGATGACGATCAGCGAGATCAACAACTATGGATTTGAGGTGCAGAAATCGAACGCACAGCACGCCGGGTTTGAAACCATTCCCAACAGCTTCGTTCCCGGTCACGGCACAACGCTCGACCCGCAATACTACAGCTACCTCGACACACTCGCAACCCCCGCGCTGCCCTACTACCGGTTGAAGCAAATCGACCTCGATGGAACCGTGCACTACAACGGAGCCATTCATGTCACGGTTGCGTCTGTGGCCGATCGCGCTTTGCCCCGTGAGTTTGCGTTGCACCAAAACTTCCCGAACCCGTTCAACCCTGTAACGGAAATACGGTTTGATGTCCCGAATCAGACGCACGTGAAGATTACCTTGTATGATGTGCTGGGCAGAGAAGTGATGAGACTCGTGGATGAAATGAAGCAGCCGGGTTTCCATACCGTGAAGTTTGATGGGCAGGCCCGGGCATCAGGCGTGTATTTCTACCGGATCCATGCAGGGACATTCAGCGCAACGCGTGCAATGGTGCTTGTGAAGTGATCGCTGGGATAAACGTGCACCGCGCAACAGGCGCTACCGAACAGCCCCTTCGAGGAACGCGAGCGAGGCATCGCTCGGGGCGATGCGAGCGCGCACGCCAACAGGAAGGGTGAGCTTTGTCGGAACATGACCGAACGGAACTTCCGCAAGCACCGGTATGGGAAGTGCTTGTACCACTTCCCGCAAAACCTCTTCGACGCTGAACGAAGGCTTCGTCCGGTCTGAAGGGACACAGTCGGTGAACCGGCCGAACAGAATACCGCTCACCTTCGACATCACCGATGCGTTGCGCAACTGCGTGAGCATCCGATCGATGCGGTACGGCTCTTCGGCAACTTCTTCGAGGAACAGCAGCGCGCCGGTGAAGTCCGGTTGATACGGCGTACCCAGCAGCGAGAGCACAAGCGAGAGATTTCCTCCCAACAGTCTTCCGGTCGCGGCGGCCGCGGGCGAGAGAACCTGGGGCTTCTCAGGAAGAGGCACCGCGTTCAGTTTCTTCTCGGACGTGAGGCACCGCCAGAACATCTCTTCGGTAAAGGGGTCCATCGCGTTCGCCATCTCCACGCCTGCCATCGGGCCGTGAAATGTGATGAGACGGCATTTCTTCCAGATCGCAAGCTGCAGCGCGGTCACGTCACTGAAGCCAACGAAAATTTTCGGATGACGGGCAATGAGGCGGTAGTTCAGAAGCGCGAGGAGGCGCGGCGTTCCGTAACCGCCGCGCACGCACACGATCGCCTTGACGTCAGGATCGGCAAACATTTCGTGCAGATCGGCTGCACGCTCTGCATCCGTTCCCGCGAGATAGCCGAATGTCTTTCCCACATTCCTTCCCACTTTCACGCGATAGCCAAGCGATTCGAGATAGCGTACGCCTTTTTCGACGCGTGTTGCATCGGCGACGGGACTTGCCGGTGAGACGATGCCGATGAGATCGCCGCGTTTCAGTTTGCGCGGCTTGAGTGGTGTCCGGGTTCTCATGCGTTCAAGATAGAGAATGATCTGATGAAAATCTCACCATCCCAACTCTCTTGTAGAGAATCTCAACGTTTCCCACGATTGCAATTTCCTTTTCCTAACAATCACAAGACAAGAACATCCGAATAGGAGAGACATGGTCGGCTCGCCGTTGAGATTTTCTTCACCATCGAAAATACCAAGAAATGGGGGATGAATCTTTATTTATGGCTACGCGTTTGGGTGGTGACCTCACAGCGGTCCTCATTCTCTGGCATGTACATTGGCACATCATCCTGTTTGACGAGGGTACTCCCTCTCATCACTCGTGCACTCTCATCTTGAAAGGATCCTTATGAAGAGAATTGGTTCATTCTGCGGCTTGCTGGTCATCATGAGCCTGCTTGCCGCGCTCACGCTGGACGTTGCCGCGCAAACGGTGAAAATCCGACGCGAGGCAATGTCGCCCGGGCGGCGTTCCTCCGGTCCGCCGAACTACACACCACCTCCGGGCCCCTATTACATCTCCACCGGTCTCCGGGTCGTTGGGAAAGGAATGATGGTGTATCTTTCTGCCGATACCACCGGAGCGGTGACGTCGTTCAACTGGTCGATTGTCTCCAAGCCAAGCGGTTCCACCGCGGCGATCGACACACCCAGCAACAAGTTTGTGCGCTTCATTCCTGATTTGATCGGGCAGTACATTGTGAAGGTGACAGCCAACGGAACGATTGATGCGTACGATACGCTGTTTGCAAGCACGTACGCGGGCGTAACGTCCGTTCCTCCGGGATGCGGCGGGCTGAGTGTGTGCCACGCGGACAAGAAAGCCGAATGGGAACACACGCTGCACGCCAGCATTTTCACGCGAGGCATTACCGGACAGTTGGAAGTCGAGCCGACCGGTCGCGGGGCGTATGCACCGGCCTGCATCAAGTGCCACACAACGGGATGGGAACCTCTCACCAACAACGGCAACTTCGGCTACCTTGCGCATCAGACGCAATGGGATTCAACGTGGTGGCGCGGTCTGCCGTTCTATGGCGGCGACTACTGGATCGTGTATCAGGACTCGACGTTGTGGCGGAATCTTCCTTCGTCCATGGTACCGGTAGCAAACATTACCTGCGAGAGCTGCCACGGTCCCGGCGGTAACCATTTCGGCGACGCAACCAAGATCGACTACACCTGGGATGCGGGCGTATGCCAGCAATGCCACGATGCGCCGCGCAAGCATCGGCTTGGAAGCTACTGGGCAGCATCGAAGCATGCAACCTTCCCCGAAGGAAGCCACACGGCGCGTACGAGTTGCTTCCCGTGCCACAGCGGCTCAGCGTTCGCAAAATGGATCGGCAACAAATCTGCGCCGGGCTGGAGCGATGCAGCGGACGGAAACAAGAACATCTCCTGCCAGGCCTGCCACGATCCGCACAGCGACGAGAATCCGAACCAGCTGCGCGCAGTTACGTTCGATTCGCTGAAGAACGGCTGGCGTGCGCCGAGTGGAATTGCGGGCAAGGGACAAATCTGCATGAACTGCCATCAGGCACGCTACGTCCAGAAGGTGAAGCCGAACAACCCACCGTACTACGGGTTCGGCAGCCGCTTCAATCCGCACGGGAGTCCGCAAGCCGACATGTTCTTCGGACGCAACTCGTATGAGTTTGGTGATACGAGACTGGCGGGGTTGAATACGCATACGGGTCTTGCCAACGGCTGCGTAACGTGCCACATGCCCGAGCGGGTGAACGGCTCCAGTGTCCACTCCGACCACGAGATGTCCATGATCGATACGGTTGGCGGCGCGCATGATCAGGTGACGGCGTGCGTCGGCTGCCATGGTCCTATCACGTCATTCGACGGGATCATTGCACCGTATGATTTTGATCGGGACGGCGTGATCGAGGGCGTGCAGTCCGAAATTCACGGCATGCTCGAGGTCCTCAAATCTCGCTTGCCCCTCGGTGCCGACGGCGAACCGATCGGCGGCGGTATCGTTACCGCGGCAGACTCGGCACGCATCCGCGATCGCCTCGATCTTGTAGCCGGCATCTACACCTACTATTTTGTGAAGAATGACGGCAGCTACGGCGTGCACAACACGAAGTATGCGGTCGCGATCCTGCAGAAGGCGCTCGGCTGGTATCCGACCGACGTGCAGCCTGTCGACGACAGAATCCCGAAGGAGTTCGCGCTGAAGCAGAACTTCCCCAATCCCTTCAACCCGACGACGACGATTGCCTTCTCGCTGCCGAAGCAGGAGACCGTAACGCTGCAGGTGTTCGATATGCTCGGCAGACTCGTCACCACGTTGGTTGACGGCAAAGACCTCATCCCCGGTAACTATGAGGTGGTGTGGGATGGGAAAGATCGCAACAACGTGCAAGCGGCGACGGGAGTCTATCTCTATCGAATTCAGACAAACTCCTTCACGGCCGTGAAGAAGATGGTGATGGTGAAATAAGGACGAACGAGAATCACTCCGCTGCTGGAAGTTGTTGTCGGCTCCGGCGGAGTGTGGTACAACAGCGGACACTCGCGCAACGGGTGCCCGCTGTGTTTTCCTGGGACCGTCCACCGGCCTGCGTCACTTCGGTCTCCTCGCTGTTCGCGAGAGCTGCGCGTTGAGGGTTGCAAAGAGCCGTTGGGCTTCGGGGAATTCCGGCTTCAACGCGAGCGCTCTGCCCACAGCGCTGCGCGCGAGGGGCAGGTCTCCCTTGTGTGCCAGCACCGTTCCGTAGTTGAACCACATCAGGGCGTTATCCGGCCTCAAGCGCAACGCGCGCTGCATCACCGAATCCGCCTCCTGCAACCGGTTCAGGCGCAAGAGGCACACGCCCCAGTCGCCGAGAATGTCGGCGCGAGCGGGCAGACGACGCGCCGCGGCGCGAAAGTACACTTCACTGCTGTCGAGCTGCCCGCGCATACCGAAGATCAATCCTACACCATGCAGACTTTTGCCGTGGACCGTTGCAAGCTCCTCGCCGAAGCGGGCACGCTCGGACTCGAGCATGTAGTCGGGTTGCTCCGTGCGCGCCGTGCGCATCAGAACCTTGCGGTAGAGGGAATCGGCAGCAACGAGGTTTCCTTCGTTCAGCAACAAACCAGCAAGCAGATACTCGCCGTACACGAAATCTTCACCACATTCCCGAATACCTTTGAGGAGAACCTCCCGTGCCCGAGCAGGATTCTGCTGCACGAGAAGGGTCTTTGCGGCGATGATGTAGCCGCCCGGCGCATAGGGTCGCGCGGCAGTGGCGCGTCCGGCGTACACGCTTGCCGAATCGATCTGATGAAGATTGAAGAACAGATGGGCGAGATTCAGCAGCGCCGGATACGGATCGGCGCCGATGCCGGACCGAAACGCGGCCGCCGCTTCATCCAATCTCCCCATACCCCACAAGGCAATACCTTGATTGACCCTCGCTCCTGCATTCTCGGGATCCAGCGCTGCAATGCGGCCGAACAGCTCGGCTGCTTCCGCAAGCCGGCCCGACTGCAACGCTGCAAGCGCCCGGACTTCCTCCGCTCCGGAATCTACATCCAGGCGCAGTCGAGCAAAATTGGTATTGACGAACACCGCCGCAACCACGATGAGCAGTCCGCTCCGGACCAACCCGCGCCGATCACGTGTTCTCCACATCTCAACAAGAGAGTGAAGCGTGAATCCTGAAAAGACGCACATGAGCGGAACAACAGGAAGCCGAAACCGGTCGCAGACGAAGAACGCAACCGTGACAAGCATGTACGAGACCACGAACACGGTGAGCGATCGCGAACGCGGGACTCTTCGCCACGCCAGAACCATGCCTGCAATGCCGAGGGGTCCCACAAGCCAAAATCCGACAGGAAGCAGGGAAAGGACGGTCGACGCATGCTCGAACGAGTAGAAACTAAGATTGTTTTTGATTTCGATGCGGGACCAGAAGAAATAGATTTTCTTGACGGTGAGCAGAAGAAACGCCAGCGGCCGGTCAGCAATGAAAGCAAATGCCTTGTTGTACCAGTAGCGTGAAACGTCGGAAGGGGAAACTGCGCGGCCGAGATCGCGCTGCGCAATGAATTCGACGTGGCGATTCTCCCACGCCGCGCCTCCCGCCTCGGGAACCGAGGACGTCATGCCATCCGAATGGGGATTATTGCCGATGTAGAAGTTGATGCCGCCCTGCGCGGCAATCACCACTGCTTCGCCTCCCACAAGAGCGTTCCGTGCGGTCACGAGGGCAATCGGCAGCAGGAAAGACCCAACAAGTACAGCTCCGACGCGGGCACGGAGGCGTTTTTCTCTTACCTCGGTCAACAGAAGAACGCCGAACAACGGCACGGAGACGGGAAGGAACGTCGGGCGCATCGTGCAAATCAAACCGAACAAAAATCCCAACGCTGCGAACCTGAAAACGGTAGGATGGTTGGAAGCACGCAGTGCAAGTGTCAGCCACAGCAGCGCGAGAACCGTCGCCGAAAAATCGAACAGCAATCGTCCTTCGAAGTACACCAACACGGCGTAGAGCGCGCCGAGGATTGCCGCAATCAACCCTGCCCGGGAGCCGAAGAGCAGCCTGCCCAGAACATACATGAGCACGACCGCCGCTGCGCCGGCCAGGTGCTGGAGAATTCGCATCGCCTCCACCCCATGAGGAAACAGCGCGTACACCACGGCAAGCACGTAGGGATACAGCGGTGCACGAAAGAACACCCCCTTGCCAACCCAATCGCCTGCCGCGATAGATGCTGCCCATTGGTCATGGAACTTTTCATCGAGTTGAAGATGCTCCGCAAGAACGTTCCCGCGCATCTCGAAATGATAGAGCAGACGAATCGCCAGCGCAAGGGCGACCACGACGAGAACGAACACGCGCTCGTGTCGGTTGTTCGGCATCTCACGGGACGGTTTCATCGCCCACAACATAACAAGTGGAGAAGAGACAAACAAGGAATGGCGTCTTGTGTTGCGATTTTCATCGCAGGATATTTCAACGATTTCTCATGCATCGGCATGCAGTTCTCATTTCTGAACGATTCGTCCTGTGTGAGCAGGAAGCGTCTGCCGTCAATAAGCAGATTTTTGCAACGCCCGAGGGACGCCGTCATCTGGCACCGGAGTTGGCAAGGAGATGTCGGGAACTGCCACGACGTCCACTACTCTTCACAACAATTAGGAGCGAGCAATGACGAAAAGGAGTCTACTCTCTTGCATACTTGTCCTGCTGCTGCCGTGTTTCGCGCTCGCACAGGCGAATTTCAACACGAGTTTGCACAAGACGCGCGCAGGAAAGCCCTGGTGGTACAACGCTGCCAACGGGGGTTTTGAAGCGCTCACCAATGTGCCGATCTCTCAGCTCGGGTGCGTCGAGTGCCATGGCCCGACCAACGCCGACGGTCAACCCTATCCCACGAACTACACGCCCGGCTGCGTGGACTGCCATCCGACGAACTCGGGCTACAACCGAGATTCCATCAAGGTAAGCCAGTGCTACGGATGTCACGGACGGCAGGCAACGGAAGCAAATCAGCTCAACATTCCCGACGTGCATCGCTCGGCGGGTATGAAGTGCTGGAGCTGTCACCGTTCGAATGACATGCACGGAACTGCCACGGTTCACAACTCGATGCTCGAGCCCGGCGCGATGCAGGCCGAATGCACGAACTGCCATACCACGGCCGGAGGAACATTGCCGGATCACACCAACTGGGACCCACCCTCTCACAACAACAAGATCCACTGTACATCCTGCCATGCCCGCACGGTGCTGAGCTGCTACAACTGTCATTTCGAAAGCCAGGTGATTGCCCATAAGAAGCGCGCGAAGCAGCCCATTACCGGCTTTGTGCTTCTTGCCAATCGCACGAAGGATGGAAAGATCTATCCGATGAGCTTCCAGTCGGTGACCTACCAGGGGAACGCATTCGTTGCATTCGCGCCGTTCACATCACACACCATTCGCGATACGGGCAGAACATGCACCGAATGCCACCTGAACTTCGGTGGAAACATTCCGGCGATTCAGCAATACAATCAAACGGGACAGATCCAGTTTGCCAGTTGGAATTCGAATGACAGCACGTTAAGCTGGCTTCGCGGCGTTGTTCCGATGCCCGCCGATTATCGCCGATCGTTCCGAATGGATTTCATCACTTACACCGGCGATCCGAATGACACGGTGCTGCCTTCCAAGAAGTGGCAATACATCGGCAAGAATACGTGGGACGGACATCAGATGTTCTTTGCCACGCCGCTGACGAAAGTGCAAATGAAGAAGCTCGGATTCGACACGACGCTGACGACGGGAGTTTCGGAATCTTCCGGCCCCGCTTCGACCTACAGCCTGCGGCAAAACTATCCGAATCCTTTCAATCCCACCACAACCATCGAGTTTCATCTTCCTCAACCGGACATTGTGACGCTGAAGGTTTACAATGTTCTTGGTGCCGAAGTGAAATCTCTTTTGGTAAACGAACGCAAGACCGCCGGCGTACACACCGTCGTTGTGGATGCAGGGGATCTTCCCAGCGGCGTGTATCTGTACAAGATTTCGACATCACGGTTCACTCAGGCGCGCAAGATGTGCCTTGTTCGATAAATCCCTGCACCGCTTCGTGCTTCGGGGCGAGATCGTTCTGCCTGTACTGCTGGTTGTCACCTCGCAGGCAGAGGGGTTCTCGCCCCTGTGTTTTGCGTCGCTGCACCTCCTTTCCCGAAATTCCTTATCTTAAATGGCGTTCATCTGCCCGTTTGATTCCTATGAAGTGCTTATCTGCCGTTCTGTTCGCCGCGTGGGCAATGCTGTGCCTGGCCGGTGGAGATTCGGTCGGGGACTCCGCTGTGGTGGCCTCGGTCTCCACAGTTATGGTTCCGGGTGAAGAATTGGTGTATGAAGTGAGCTGGACGTTCTTCAAACTGGGACGTATACGTGTTGTGACGCTGCCGGCAACCTCCCCGGGTGTTGCCTATCGTTCCGTGGCCTACTCCGATTCGTATGATCTTCCGTTCGTGGATTTCCACGCGTACTCGACCGCGGAGATGGACTCGACACTCTTCTCGAAAGGGTCCTCGTTGTTCGAGAAGAACGGGGACCGATGGTTCCGCCAGGTGTATCATTTCTCTCCTTCGACGCGCCTGTTCATCACGGAGAACGCATACGTCAACGCGCTGCATCATCTGCCCGAACCGAAGGCGACGTACGACACGCTGCGACTTTCCTACGACCGGTTTCAGGACGGTACTTCCATTTTCTATTTCGCGCGCACGCATATCCACAGCGGCCGCGCGATCGCCGTCCCCACAATGGTGCGCGGCAAGGCGGGGCGGACGGAATTCTACCTGCCTGCCGAGCGGACGGTTGAAACGATCGATGCCGTTCCCTATCCCATCCGCGTGTTGCAGCTGGAAGGCAAGGCAGACTTCGAGGGGATTTTCGGACTGACGGGCGATTTCATCGGCTGGTTCTCGGATGATGCTGCTGCCGTCCCTATCAAAGCAAAAATGAAAGTCATTCTGGGAAGCATCAATATCGAGCTGATCGAGTGGAAGCGCCCGGGGTGGTCGCCTCCACGGGCGGATTGAAATTGCATTTCCTCTACAAGAACTTTAGATTAGGCGGCACGAGTTCTTGCTGCACCGACATTCAACGCACAAATTTCGAAGGCACGAACATCTTTCACCCTCCCACCATCAGCATGATCCGGGGACTGACGCTGGTTTCTCTGTTCCTGTTTGCTGTGCCAGGCTCTCGGTCGCAAACGGACGGACCTGCCCCGGCGGCCTCGCCGACCGCCCAACCCGCCGATAGCACAGGTACAGCGTTCAGTGGCGTTGAGGCTGGTGCCATCGCAACAGACTACGTTCCGGCGTGGTATGAGATGTTCACTCGCGTGCCCGGCGACTGGGCGCGCTTTGGCGGCGAGAATTTCCGCTGGTCGCGCATTCCGGCTCTGGTAGGACTTGCCGGAGTAACTGCCGCGTTGATCGTTGCCGATCAGCAGTCCTGGCACTCGACGGAGGATATGTGCAACCGAACGCAGACGTCGCGCGACGTGATGCATTCGTTCGCAGAAATCGGCAACGGCCGGACCGTGCTTGCAGTGGCGGGAGCCTTCGCCCTTGCCGGATGGACGCTTGACGATGCGCGTGCCGTGCGGACGGCAAGCCAGATGGTTGAGAGCTATCTTGCCTGCGGCATCGCGGTGCAAGCGTTGAAGCATCTGACGGGGCGGGAACGGCCCGAACGGCAGTCGCGCCCGCGCGGCGCATGGCGCTTCTTTCCAAATCAAAAAGAGTATCATCGCTCTATCCCAAAGTTCGACGCATTCCCCTCGGGCCATACCGCGGGCGCGATGGCAATGGTGACCGTCCTGATTGAAAACTATCCGGAGATACGATGGCTTCGCCCGGTTGGGTACGCAGCGGTCGGATTGGTTACGGTTTCTCTCGTCAGCCGCGGATGGCATTGGTACAGCGATTTCCCGCTGGCGATTGTGCTCGGCTATCAGTTCGGTCGCATTGCCGCGCATCCGGAGACCGATGGTGAGATCGCGACGACCGGCGAACGCGCAGGAGCTTCAAGCCCAAAACTTTCTCTCTCACCGTCGGTGGGCGAAAGCGGTGCTGGCGTAGTAGTTTCATTGACATTCTAAGTTCTATCGGTGATTGGGAGATCTATGCAGAGTTTTGTTGGAGCAATTCTGGTTGTCATCGCCGCTGCCTCTTCGGTTCAGGCTTATGCCTCTGAACCCGAGGGCAAGGCACACGCGAAGACCGACTCCAGCTCGACGACACAAACACTCGACTCGCTGCAGTTGACGTTCAACGAGCCGCGGACGCAGCCGTTACGGTGGTACACCATGTTCGAGCGCATCCCCGGCGATTGGGTAACGTTTGCCAACTTCAACTTCCGCGAGGAAAGAATCCCCGCGATGCTCGCCATGACCGCGTTGACTGCTGTTGCCATTGCAACGGACCAGCCCGTGTGGGAACTCTCCGATCGCTGGTACAAGAGTTCGCGAACGGTCAAGGACATCAGCGACGTGTTTGTGTACATCGGCGACGGTAAGCCGCAATTCGGCCTTGCGGCGGCGTTCGGGTTGTATGGGTTCTGGAAGGATGACGATCGTGCCCTCCGCACGGCAAGCCAGCTCGTCGAAACGATTCTCGCGTGCGGTACCGTCATTCAAGTCCTCAAACACATCACGGGGCGCGAAAGTCCGTTCGTCTCCACGCGCACCAACGGACGCTGGGTGTTCTTTCCCGATCAGGTGGAGTACCACAAGCACGTCCCGCACTATGACGCGTTTCCCTCGGGGCACATTGCTACTGCGACGGCAACCCTGGTGGTGGTGATGGAGAACTACCCCGAGTGGAAGCCGTGGCTCAAACCGCTTGCCTACTTTATTATCGCCGGCATTGGGGTTGGCCTATCCAACACCGGCATTCACTGGTGGAGCGACTACCCGCTCGGCATCGCACTCGGATACCAGTTCGGCATGATCGCTGCGCATCCGGAAGGGCTGGATGTGGTGAAATCCACCACACAGAACGCGCCCAAACTCTCGGTCGCCCCTGAGGTCTCCCCTCTCCGAAAAGGAGTGAAGCTCACCCTGAGCTTCTAAGGATGCGCTGCCGACGTCTTCTGTTTCGCTGCGCCCGGCGGAACAAACAGGGTGCGGACGATGTTAATGCCATTGCAGGCTCAACACGATTCACCAAAACACAGATACAACAGGAGTTACCAAACCTATGAACAATATTCGAACCGTCCTTTTGATGACGCTGCTGACCGTGTTGTTGGTGCTCATCGGCAATCTCTTGGGCGGACAGGGAGGGATGATCATCGGCTTCGTGGTTGCCGCGGCGATGAACTTCGGCTCCTACTGGTTCAGCGACAAGATTGTACTGCGCATGTACAACGCGCGGGAACTGACGCGCAGCGAAGCGCCGGAGTTGTTTCAGATGACGGAAGATCTTTCCCGTCGCGGCGGCATTCCCATGCCCAAACTCTACTTGATTCCCGGCGATCAACCGAACGCCTTTGCAACGGGCCGCGATCCGGCGCATGCGGCAGTGGCGGTAACGGAAGGTATCATGCGACTGCTGCCCCGAGCAGAATTGCGCGGCGTGATTGCCCACGAGCTGGCACACGTAAAGCATCGCGACATTCTCATCGGTTCGGTTGCCGCAACGATGGCCGGAGCCATCAGCATGATTGCGAACATGGCCCAGTGGGCGCTCATCTTCGGCGGCGGGCGTCATTCCAGCGACGATGAAGGCGGGCATCCTATTGCCGGGCTGCTGATGATCATCATCGCCCCCATCGCCGCGATGCTCATCCAGATGGCCATTTCCCGCTCGCGCGAATTCCTTGCCGATGAAGGCGGCGCAACCATGGCCGGCGATCCCATTTCGCTCGCCAACGCTCTGCGCAGACTGCACAAAGGCGCGCAGGAAATCCCGATGCAGGCAACACCGGCAACAGCGCACATGTTCATCGTCAACCCGCTTACGGGCGGCGGACTGATGAACCTGTTCAGCACGCACCCGCCGATGCAGGAACGCATCGCACGACTGGAAGCGATGGCCTACGGCAGAGCGCTACGGTAGTCTTTCCCGGAGGCGTCACGGTGGGGCAGATGTTGCGCGCCGTGACGCTGCCCGAACGCGCTGCCTTCGGTCGATGTACGCGGCCGGGCGCGGAAGGAGTTTCACACCTCTTACTTCTTTGTTGTCCGTTTTCCCTTGGGTCGCGTCGTTGATGCGCGCCGCGCTTGCGGAGACTTCTTCCCCGCAGGCTTGCGGTTGTGATGTTCGTACGCCTCGAGCTTCTTGGTCAGCGTCGCAATCTCGTTGCGCAGCGTGTCGAGCGTAGAAAGATGCACGGTGTTTTCGGCGCGTACGGCTGCCAGTTCCTCATCGCGCTGACGCAGCTTGTAGGCAAGCGCGGAATCGTTTTCGGACGATGCGTCGGCGGATTTCTGCGCGCGCAAAAGCCATCCCACCACAAATCCCACCGCGGCAGCAATCAACAGCCAGATGATTCCTGTATCCATGATGTATTGTTCCTGTTGATGAGTGACGTGAATGAGTAATCAACGATTGTTTGGTTGATGCAGATGAAGGGTAATCCGGCTCTCGTTGTTGTGTTGCGGAGACCGTGCTTCGTGCGTTGCGAGTTGGATGGGGCGAATTGGGAACGCGTGCATTCTGTTTTGATTGCGACGGACCGAACTTCACCGCAGCGATTTCAAATAGGCAGCCACGTCGAGCGCATCCTGCCGCGTCATTTTGAAGGTTGGCATGGGTGCACGCAGCGGTTTGCCCTCGCGGCCCAGGCCGGTGGTCAGCAATGCCACCATTTGCTCCTCGGTGTACTGAGGTAAGCCGGCAATGCGCGGGGCAAACTCGGCCCAGAGCTTCCATTGCGCGGGCTTGCCCACGGGGATCGGCGCGCCCTCAAACGCCCGATCGGAAAGAAGCTGCCCCTCCGGCCCTCGCGGCGTATGGCACTGGACACACATCGCGACATCGTGCGCGATGTAGCGTCCCCGTTCCGCGTTGCCGCTCGATACCGCCGCGTTCTTCGGCTGCGCAAGCGTACACGTGGCCGCGAGAAGAATAATGCTCAGATGCTTCACACTCGAGTTCATCATGTTCGTTCAGGAGCGATCACGATGAACTAACGAGTTTTTCGGCCAACATGCAACCGACGCGCGGGATGCACTCCGCCTCAACTCTTTTTTGATGTGATGACCGTGGCGGTGGAGAGTTCGGGCGTCACGTTCTTGCTGCCGCAGTGGGTGCAAGCAGGCGGCGCACCGTGCTCATGTTCCGCCATCGTCAGAAACACCGTGAATTCCTTGTTGCAGTCGTTGCAATAGTATGCATACGTCGGCATACGATTCACTCCTGTTCTTGCACACGATGATATGACCAAACACCCACTCAAAGTTATTGTGATGAAAGGTGAGATGCAAGAGGACGTTCCATGCGTGAACCCAATCTTGACATTCTTGCATCAAATCCAGAAAATAGGTGTGTGATTGATAGAAAGAAAGAACAGCGATGACTCATGATGTAAAGGACTTTCAGAAAGAAGTGCTCGAACGGAGCAAAGAGATTCCGGTGCTGGTAGATTTTTGGGCGGAATGGTGCGGGCCGTGTCGCATTCTCGGGCCGGTGTTAGAACGTCTGGCCGCCACCGCCGACGGCCGATGGCAGCTTGCCAAAGTCAATACGGAAGAGATGCCCGACGTGGCCGCGCGCTATAACATCCGCAGTATTCCCAACGTGAAACTCTTCGTTGACGGAGAAGTGTCCGCGGAGTTTGTCGGGGCCCTGCCCGAACCGATGGTCCGGCAATGGCTTCAGAAGCACATCCCCAGCAAGTATCGCCTTGAGCTGCGGCGCGCCGAGGAGCTTCTGCTGCAGAACAAGACCGGCGAGGCACAGCCCCTGCTGGAGAACATCCTCGCGCATGAACCCGACAACCATAAGGCACGCGTGCTTCTTGCTCAAACCCATCTCTCCACCAATCCGCAAAAGGCACGCGACCTCGTCCAGCCCATCGCCGAAGACTCCCAGTTCTTTGATATTGCCGAGGCGATCAGAACCTTTGCAGCACTGCTGCACAAGCATGAACAGCCGGAACAGCTTCCGGAGGATGCGGTCAAGCAAACATATCTCGCCGCGATAACCAAGCTCGCTGAGGGCGACTTCGCAGGAGCACTCGAATCGTTCATCGAGGTGATCCGCACCAACCGCTACTACGATGACGACGGTGCCCGCAAGGCATGCGTGGCCATCTTCAAGATTTTGGGAGAGGAAAGCGAGATCACGAAGAGCTACCGCCGCGAATTCAGCAGGGCGCTGTACTGAGAAGCGCTACCCAAGATCCTCGTGCAGCTCTTCCCGCACGACGAGCAGGATGGCCGACTGCGGAGCGACGAAGTACTTCTTTTCTTCGAATTCGACTTCGATTGCCTGATCACGCAGAAAGAGCGCCGAATCGCCTTCCTTCACCTGCAAAGGAATGTAGCGTGCGGGATCTTTTGGTTTCGACCATGGCTCATCATCCAGGTAGTTGGGATTGGGCACGGCGTAGCCCGGTCCGACTTTGACGACCTTGCCCGCAATCACTTTATCCTTCTCACGAACGGTTTCGGGAAGGTAAAGACCGGCCTTCGTCTTGTCCTGTCCGACATCAGGTTCGAGCAGGACGCGGTCACCAACGACAATGATTTCTTTTCGAAGTTGAATGGGCATGAAGAAACAAAAGCTGCTTGTGTTCATCCTCATGATACGAAAATCACGCGGTATGGGCAAACGCCCGACGCCCGGGAGACGGGTTCGTAGCGCGGCAATTGCATCTCAGCGAAATTCTCATGATTTTTGGGTGTGCTGCATCAGGGGCGGTTCGCCGGGAACGCAAGTCCAGCTCTCCCTGTTATTCAAGGCGAAACATGGAGCTGCGCTGTCTGGCGGTTCTTTAACAATTTGATAATACGCGCGCAACACCGAAACGAGGGAAATCTCGTACATTCTGTTTGCTGAACAACACTGTGCTCATACACCATCCCCAGCGTATGAAACAGACGATCCTTTTCGTTTGCGGTTCCATCAATCAAACCAAACAACTCCACAAGGTGGCGCAACACCTGCCGGAGTATGAGCATTGGTTCACACCCTATTATGCTGATGGACTTCTGGAACGCCTCCGCACTCTGAACCTTCTCGAATCATCCATTCTCGGCAACAAACTCATGAAGCGCTGCATGGATTACCTCCATGCGTACGATCTTCCGATCGACTTTCAAGGCAAACGCAACCGGTACGACCTGGTCGTGACGTGTTCCGACCTTGTGATGCCGAAGAACATCCGCAACACGAGGGTGGTGTTGGTGCAGGAAGGCATGACCGACCCCGAGAATTTCGCGTATCATCTCTGGAAAACTCTTCCGTTTCTCCCCCGCTGGATCGCCAGCACCGCGACAACAGGCTTGAGCGACATGTACGATCGCTTCTGTGTAGCAAGCGAGGGGTACCGCGACCTGTTCATCCACAAAGGTGTCGATCCCGCGAAGATAGTCGTCACCGGCATCCCGAACTTCGACAACTGCCGGGAGTATCTCCACAACGACTTCCCGCACAAGCACTACGTGCTCGTCTGCACCAGCGATATGCGCGAGACGTACAAGTACGAGAACAGAAAGAAGTTCATCCAGAAAGCTCTGCGCATCGCCAACGGACGACAACTGATCTTCAAACTTCATCCCAACGAAAATTTCGAGCGGGCAATACGTGAAATCAACCGCTACGCCCCCGGCGCGCTCGTGTTCACCGGCGGCAACACCGAACACATGATCGCCAACTGCGACGTCCTCATTACGCGCTACTCCACTACGGTGTATGTTGGATTGGCGTTGGGCAAGGAGTGTTATTCGGATTTTGATATCCAACAGCTGAAGAAGCTCACTCCCATTCAGAACAACGGCACTTCCGCGGCAGCAATTGCCGACGTGTGCCGGCAGGTGCTTGATGCGAAACCGGAAGAACGTCCGCCGCATCGAGTCCGTCGCCAAGCGCGGCGCATTTCCGGCAAGCGTTCGTACAGCGGCGTATTTTCCCATCTTCTCGCGAGGCTCGGCTGATGCGCAAGCTCGTTGTCGTCCAAGCGCGGACAGGCTCAAGCCGTCTACCGCGAAAAATCTTGATGCCGCTGCAGGGGAAGCCGCTGCTGCAGCGGATGCTGGAACGCGTGCAGGCGGCAAGCACGCCGTTCGACCTCGTTGTCGCAACAACCTATGAACCCGAAGATGACGCCGTCCGCACCCTGTGCCGCTCGCTTCAGGTGGACTGCTTCAGCGGACATCCCACGGATTTGCTTGATCGGCACTATCGCGCAGCCGTGGAGCGTCACGCGGATGTTGTTGTCAAGATTCCCTCCGACTGCCCGTTGATTGATCCCGCGGTAATTGATCGGGTGCTGGGATTCTTCCTCCAGCATCACAACGAGTTCGACTACGTGAGCAACCTGCATCCCGCTACCTATCCCGATGGGAATGATGTTGAAGTGATGACCATGGAGACGCTGACCACCGCATGGCGCGAGGCGACAAGAGATTTCGAACGCGAGCATACGACACCGTTCATCTGGGAGCGTCCCGAACGATTTCGCATCGGCAACGTGGCGTGGGAAACCGGACTCAACTACTCGATGAGCCATCGCTGGACGATTGACTATCCCGAGGACTATGCCTTCATTGCGCGGGTGTACGACGAGCTTTGGACGGAGGAGAAGCCGATCTTCTCCATGCAGGATATCCTGCGTCTGTTGGAGGCGAAACCGGACATTGCCGCGATGAACGCGCAATACGCAGGCGTCAACTGGTATCGGCATCATGCCGGTGAGTTGCGAACCGTAACGGAGGCGGAGTACAGGGCGTGCTGAGTGAAGTCGAAGCGTCATCCTGAGCGCAGCGAGCGCTGTGTGCGAGCGAAGTCGAAGGATGCCACTCCACCGCAACAAGGCAGTTCCGAGCAGATCCGGAGAAAGTAGGAAACACGCTATGCAGCAACATCAGAAACACGAACTCGAAGCACTCGCACTCAAAGTCCGCGAGCACATCATCCGCATGGCAACCGACGGCGGATGCTTCATCGGCGCGTCGCTTTCGTGCGCCGATCTGATCGTGTATCTCTACAAACACGTGCTCCATGTTTCGCCTGAACGTATCAACGACCCGTCGAGGGACTACTTTTTCCTCTCGAAAGGGCACGACGTTCCCGCGCTGTACGGAACGCTTGCTGAGTTGGGTTTCTTCGACAGGGAGCGTCTGAAGAATCATCTGAAGACCAACGACTTCATCTACTGGCATCCGAACAGAAACCTTCCGGGCGTGGAATTCTATTCCGGTTCGCTGGGCCATCTTCTTTCGGTGGCGATGGGCGTCGCCTTCGACATCAAGATGCGAAGCGGAACGAATCGCGTGTTCGTGATTTTGGGGGACGGCGAGCTCAACGAAGGTTCGGTCTGGGAAGCCGCGCTCGTCGCCGCAGCGTACAGGCTGGACAATCTCGTCGCGGTTGTCGATCGCAATGAGTTTCAGGCGAATGTGCGGACGGAGGAGCTGATCCCGATCGAGCCGTTGGAGAACAAGTTCGAAGCCTTCGGATGGTCGGTCAAGCGGATCGACGGCCATTCGTTTGATGAGATGGAAAAGGCGTTTGCAACAGTGCCGATTGCAGCGGGTAAACCCAACGTGATCATCGCCGACACGGTACGCGGCAAAGGACTGCCGAGCATCGAACGGCAAGCCAATCGGTGGTTCGTCAACTTCAGCCACGAAGAAATAGAAGCGCTGCTCAAGGAATTGCACGGCGGAGCCAAAGCCAAACTCACGTCAGAGACCCTCGTCGTGCGATAAACGGAAGAAAATCTCAATACTTAAGTTCCAAAGAAGCTCCAGCATCAATTTTCAATTCGGAAGTTGAGATTTGGAACTTGGAGCTTGTTTGGACCTTGGAGCTTGAACACTGGAGCTTATCGCGTCATGACATACGAAGAGCAACTCAAACTGCTTGTTGAACAGCGAGACGACATCGTCGTGTTGACGGCGGAGAACCGCGCGGCGATGCGGAACATTACCGGACTGCTTGGCAATCGGTTCATTGATTTCGGGATTGCCGAGCAGACGATGATTGGAACGGCGACGGGGCTTGCCCTGCGCGGGCGCATCCCGATTTGCCATGCCCTGGCAACATTTCTCACGCTGCGCGCGTTCGAATTCATCCGCACCGATGTCGGCATCTCCGGCCTGCCGGTGAAACTGGTCGGCGCGGTAGCAGGATTCCTCTCCGAAGCCAACGGCCCGACACACCAGGCGATCGAAGACGTCTCGATTCTGCGCGGCATTCCCAATATGCGCGTGCTGTGTCCCGCCGATGCCGAGGAACAGGCGGAAGCGCTCGCCGCGATGATCGCCGATCCCCATCCGGCGTACATGCGGTCCAACGCCCTGCCGAGAACCTTCGAGCATACCAGCACGTTCAAGATCGGCAAAGCCGAAGTGTTGAAAGAAGGAGACGATTTCGCTCTGCTCTCGTACGGATTTCTCGTTCGTGAGGTGATGAAGGCGGCAGAGTTGCTCGAGCAGGAAGGCATCGCGGCACGTGTGCTGAACATGCGCACACTCTCGCCCGTGGACGAGGAGGCGATTCTCGCTGCCGCGCGGGAGACGCAGACGGTGGTGACGATCGAAGATCATTTCCTGACCGGAGGGCTTTTCACGATCGTCAGTGAGGTGTTGGTCAAGCATCAGACGATGTGCAGCGTGCATCCGATTGCGTTGGAGAACCGCTGGTTCAAGCCCGCGTTGCTCAAAGATGTTTTGGAGTATGAGGGATTCACCGGAGAGAAGTTGGCGGGGAGAATCTTACAGATAACAAAGGTTGGTTCAGGTTTGAACGTGCCCGGTTCAGCCTGATCTGCATCCGGACCTTGAACCCTGAACCTTGAAACCAACACGAGGACTGACCCATGGCAAACACCGTAGCTTTCAACGACACCTATCCGATCATCACAGAGAGTGACAAACTCTACGCCCGCGCACTCGGATTGATTCCCGCGCAAACGCAGACGCTGGCGAAGGGACCCGGACAGTACACGCGCGGCGTAGCGCCGAAGTATCTCGTGCGCGGCAAGGGGGCGCATGTGTGGGACGTCGACAGCAACGAGTACATCGACTACAACATGGCGATTGGACCCATTTCGCTCGGCTACTGCTACGAGGCGGTGGACAATGCGATCAAAGCGCAGCTTGCCGACGGCATCACCTTTTCCATGATGCATCCTCTGGAAGTCGAAGTGGCGGAGTTGCTGCGGGAGGTCGTGCCGAATGCCGAGAGCGTCCGCTTCAGCAAAACCGGCGCCGACGTGACGAGCGCCGCGGTGCGCGTTGCGCGCGCCTTCACGGGCCGCAACAAGATTCTCTGCTGCGGCTATCATGGCTGGCACGATTGGTACATCAGCGTCACGGACCGCAACAAAGGCATCCCGCAGGCGGTGCAAGACCTCACGTTCACGTTCAACTACAACGACATCCAATCAGTTGTCGACTCTCTGGACAGCGATACGGCCGCAGTGATCCTCGAGCCGACGGTGTTCGAAGCACCGCGCGATAATTTTCTCCACAAACTCAAGGAGGTGTGCGAAGCCAACGGCACACTGCTTATTTTCGATGAGATGTGGACGGGATTTCGCATTGCCCTCGGCGGCGCGCAGGAGTTCTTCGGGGTCAAAGCCGATCTCGCCACATTTTCCAAAGCTGTCGCCAACGGCATGCCGATCGGCATTCTCTGCGGCAGGCGCGATGTGATGTCGTTGTTCGAACGAGATGTGTTCTTCTTTACCACCTTCGGCGGCGAAGCTCTGTCGCTTGCAGCAGTCAAAGCAACGATCAATGAGATTCGTTCCAAGCGCGTGACCCTCTATCTCGATACGCTCGGCAGCAAACTGCGCGACGGCTACAATGCGATTGCCGCCGAACTGGGGATGACCTACACGAAATGTTCAGGATTCGGTTTCCGATCCATCGTTTCGTTCGATCCCGCTGCCGGTAATCCGCTGGAGATGAAATCGCTGGTGCAGCAAGAACTGTTCAAGCGCGGCATCTTGTGGAGCGGCTTTCATACGATGTGCTTCTCACATACAGAAGACGATGTTGCCTACACACTGAAGGCGTATCGCGACGTCCTGCCGATTCTCAAGAAAGCCGTCGAGGAGAAGAACGTACGCGGCTACATGCGCGGAGAGTGCGTCGAGCCGGTGTTTCGCAAGACCAGCAACTTCAACATCAAACCGAAGGCTGTGAAAGAGCTGTAGGTGTGGTGGATGGATGAAGGGGGTGAGGGAGTGGTGGAGAGTTGGAGTGGTGGATGGAGATTGGGATTGTTGCAATGGACCAAGGAGTCTTTAGTAAACGAGTAACAGCATGAGGAGCTCATGACATACAGCGTCGTATTTGAGCGAATAACCGATCCCTCTTTTCCTTCGGGGTACTATTACGCGCACGTGCCCGCACTGGATCTCACCACACACGGCATTGGTATAGAAGGCGCACGTGTCGCGGCGCTTGACCTTATTACGGCCTGGATCGAAGAGAAAAGAGCGAACGGTGAACCGGTGCCTGTCGAGGGTGAGTCATTTTACGAAAAGCTCGAGATAAATGATGCCGTACTCGGCACGTGAAGTTCTGGCAAAGTTGCTTCGGGCAGGATTCATAGAGCGACGGCAAACAGGCTCGCATAAGATTCTTCGACATCCGGACGGAAGGCAGACATATGTCTCGATGCACACACGCGATATTCCCGAAGGCACTTTTCGGAAGATACTCAAACAAGCTCGGCTCAGCGAGGACGAATTCAGGAATCTTTGATGGTAGTTCGGGCTAACGAAATGACCGACGGCCTGTTCTCGCTGAGAGACAGAATCGCTATTGTCACCGGTGCAGTCGGTCTGTTAGGCAAGCACCATTGCTACGCGCTGGCAGAAGCAGGAGCGAATGTTATCGCTGCCGATCTGGACGAGAAGCAGTGTGCTGCCTTTACCGGGGAGTTGATGAACAAGGGTTTACCCCGCGCGCTGGGATGCGGCGTGGACATCACCCAAAAACCATCCGTGGAAGCATTGCGCGACCGTGTGCTGAAGGAGTTCGGCCGCATCGATGTCCTCGTCAACAATGCGGCGATCAACGATATGTTTGAGAATCCCCAGGCAGCGCTGGAGCTTTCGAAGTTCGAGAATTACCCGCTCGATCTCTGGCAGAAGTCGTTGGATGTGAACCTGACCGGCACGTTTGTGTGCTCGCAGGTGATCGGGAGTGTGATGGCGAAGGCGGGCAAAGGCAGCATCATCAACATTGCATCAACGTACGGCATGGTCGCGCCCGACCAGTCGTTGTACACACGTCCCGACGGAACGCAGGCATTCTACAAATCGGCTGCATACCCGACGACGAAAGGGGCGATCATTGCGTTCACGCGCTTTCTCGCGGCGTATTGGGGTCGTGCAGGCGTGCGGGTGAATTGTCTCTCGCCGGGCGGCGTCGAGAATGCGCAAGATGAATTCTTCGTGCGCAACTATGCAGCGCGGACGCCGTTGGGACGGATGGCGGCGCCGACGGACTACAAAGGGGCAATTGTGTTTCTGGCAAGCGATGCCTCGGCGTACATGACGGGCGCGAACCTCGTCGTGGATGGAGGATGGACGGCGTGTTAGAGCGCGAGGATTTTGGATGATGGATGGTGGATGGTGGATTCTTTGTACCTGGGAGAATGAATCGCTTGGCGTTAGCTAAACTTTCGAAGAAGGAACTCAGGCTTCGTGCCCGCAACATCAAACTCGTTCTCGCCGATAACGACGGCGTTCTGACGGACACGGGCGTTTACTACGGAGAAAACGGAGAGATGTTCAAGCGCTTCTCCATCCGCGACGGAATGGGGGTCGAGCTGCTTCGGAAGGCAGGGATCGAGACGGCCATCATCACCAGCGAAACATCACCGAGCGTGAAAAAGCGCGCAGAGAAACTCCGCATGCCGTACCTCTATCTCGGTGTTCAGGACAAGGCACAACATCTTCCACACATTCTTCAGGAAACACAACTTCAGGTCAAGAACCTCGCCTACATCGGCGATGATGTCAACGACCTCCAGATCATGCAGGCGCTCGCACAGGAAGGACTTACCGCCACGCCGAAAGATGGCATGCCGATCGTTCGGCCCGTGGCACATTATCGTTGCAAGTACAATGGGGGGCACGGCGCATTCAGAGACTTTGCTGAATGGTTGCTGCAACAGCGCACATAGTGTTCACATCATCGAGGAGGTAACATGGCCAACGCAGTGGTTCGTATCGGCAACAAGATGGTCGGGGACGGCCAGCCGGTGTTCGTGATCGCGGAAATCGGCATCAATCATAACGGATCGTTGGAGCTTGCCAGGAAGCTGATTGACGGCGCCGTCCTCGCGGGCTGCGATGCCGTCAAGTTCCAAAAACGCAATCCCGAAAAGTGCGTGCCGAAGGATCAGTGGTACATCGAACGCGATACGCCGTGGGGACGCATGACCTACATCGACTATCGGTACAAGGTCGAGTTCGGACAGAGAGAGTACGAAGCAATTGACCGTCACTGCAAGGATCGAGGCATTCTCTGGTTCGCATCGTGTTGGGATGAGGATTCCGTAGCGTTCATGGAACAGTTCAATCCCCCCTGCTACAAGATCGCGTCGGCTGCGGTAACGGACATCGATCTCCTGCTGGAACACCGAGCAACAGGAAAGCCGTTGATCCTCTCAACGGGCATGTCAACGATGGAGGAGATCGATCGTGCGGTACGGGTGCTCGGCAAGAAACATCTCCTCATCGCTCACACGACCTCGACCTATCCCTGTCCGCCGGAGCAGTTGAACTTGCGGGTGATTCCCGTGCTGAAGCAGCGCTATCCCGAGTGCCCCATCGGGTATTCGGGGCACGAGGTGGGCCTGTCACCGACGTGGGCGGCGGTGTCGCTCGGAGCGACGTTCGTCGAACGGCACATCACGCTCGACCGCGCGATGTGGGGCAGCGATCAGGCGGCATCGGTCGAGATCGGCGGATTGATGAGACTCGTCGCCAACATCCGCGATATCGAGAAAGCGATGGGCGACGGTATCAAGAAAGTCTACCCCGAAGAGCTGAAGCAACGGGAGAAGCTTCGGCGGGTGAAGAGCGAGGAGGAGGGTGTGAGAGTGTGAGGAGTGGTGGAGTGATGGAGTGATGGAGTGGTGGAGTGATGGAGTGATGGAGTGATGCATTGATGGATTGATGGATTGGAGTCAAGCGTATGCTTTCAGATGTTATGCAATGGGTTGTGAATTACTTCGCGCGGATGTCGGATGCTGAACTTGCGTCCATCATCATGATCGCGAGCGCGGCGACTCTGTTTGTCATTCTCGAACGCATTTTCCCCTACAACCCGGGACAGGAGGTGCTGCGCGAAGGGTTCTTCGACGATCTCGCCCTCTACACCATTGCGCAGAGCTACATCCTCGGCATCATCATCTTTAACTACATCATCCGTACGGTGGACGAGTGGACGGGGTTGTCGCGGTTGCAACTGATGGGCGACTGGCCGCTGTGGGCACAGCTCGTTTTCTTTACGGTCACTCATGACTTCTACATCTACTGGATGCACCGCTGGCAGCACAACAACAAGTTTCTCTGGCGTATTCATGAGGCACATCATTCGCCGAAGAAAGTGGATTGGCTTTCCGGCTCTCGCTCGCACGCGTTCGAGATTCTCATCAACCAAACCGTCGAGTTCATGCCGATCGTGTTGCTCAGCGCTTCTCCCGAAGTCGTTTCCTACAAGGGCGTCATCAGCGCTGTCTGGGGCATGTACATTCACTCCAATCTCGATGTACACACCGGAAAGCTGCAACAGTTCATCAACGGACCCGAGATGCACCGCTTGCATCACACACCGAGCAAGGGGCGAAATCGGAACTTTGCAACAAAGCTGGCTATCTGGGATTGGATATTCGGCACGGCGTGGTTGCCGGCGGAAAAGGCGCAGGAGTATGGATTGAAGACCTACGTGCCCGAAGGATATTTCCGACAGTTCGTGTTTGCATTTCGACCGTTCGGCAAACCTTCGCTGAGCTCCGGGTCTGAGGTGAGACGTGTGGCGGCGAAATAGCTGTGTCCTCTCCTCCGTCGTCCTCGTTGCATCATTGCTGCATGCGCAGAATCGCCCGGAAGAAGTTGTCCGCGGCGATTCTGCGTTTGGTGCGCTCAACTACCAGCTTGCGGTCGAAGAGTATCGCTCGGCTTTGCGCCACACCGATTCGGCGGCAGTCCTCTGGCGGCTTGCACGCGTGCTGATTTGTATGGGAGATGTCGAAGAAGGTGAAGCCAGCGAGCGGCTGTACCGCGAAGCAGAACTGCATGCACGACGGGCCGTCGAACTCGACTCGCTTTCAGCGGACACGCATACCTGGTACGCTGCTGCACTCGGCAGCGTCGCCCTGCATGTCGGCGGAAGAACGAAAATCCGGTACGCACACACGATCTTGCATGAACTCCATCGCGCCATCCAGCTCAATCCTGCCAACGATATCGCCTACTCTATTCTTGGTTCCTTTCATCGGGCACTTGGGGGATTAAGTTGGATCGAACGACAGCTTGCAGCAATCTTCCTCGGTCGGCTTCCCGACGGGTCATATGAATATGGAGAGCAGGCATTGAAGAAAGCGATCGCGCTGAATCCCGACGCCCCACGCCATCATTACGAGCTTGCCATGCTGTATCTTGATTGGGGAAAAGAAGAACTTGCACGCGAAGAGTTTGCATGCGTGGTGAACCTGCCCATCATTACCGCGCGCGACATCCAGAACAAAGCCGACGCCGAGAGGCGGTTTCGGGAACTCTCCTCGCATTGAATTCTTGCCCGCGATTTCCATTTGATTGCCATCGGCAAATCCGCTATCATACCAACACACAAACAGAACAGATCGAGAGAAAGGGTATCCGAATGAAGCATAGCGTAGTGTTTATCATTGCTACCACCATTGTTTTCTCCGCATGCGAACAAAAGCAGCAGACTCCACCTCCACCACCGGAACTCACGCAGCAACAGTTGCCCCCGGGCCATCCCGACATCAGCGGCGAGGTGGTGCGGGCAGTTGCGGGCATTCGCTGGACGGTTCCCTCGTCGTGGAGCGCGGCGCCTGCCCGGCAGATGCGCGTCACGACCTACACGATTCCTGCCGCGGCGGGCGATACGGAAGGAGCCGAGTGCGGCGTGTTTTTCTTCGGCAGCGAACAGGGTGGCAGCGTGCAGATGAACATTGACCGCTGGGTGCAGCAGTTCGAAAACCCCAAGGGACCGGAACAATCAACCAAGGAAGTGAACGGGCTGAAGGTGGTGTTGGTGAAGATTGCTGGCACGTATCTCGCGCCCGGCGGACCCATGATGCAAGCCACCGGCAAGCACGAAAACTACCGCCTGCTCGGAGCAATTGTTGCCGCACCGGAAGGTTCGGTGTTCTTCAAACTGACAGGACCGGCGAAGACGGTGGGCGCGGCAGAGAAGGATTTCAACGCGCTTGTACAGTCGCTCACAAAATAGATGAGAACGAACAGGGCGCAACGCAAAGGCACTCCCCTTCCTTCCCGGCTCAAGTGGCTCTTCTGGGATGTGGACTTCAAGGAACTGACGTGGGAGAAGAATCTTGACTATATCATCGAACGCGTGCTGACCTACGGTGATTGGAAAACCGTTCAGTACCTTCGACAACGAGTCTCCGACAACTACCTCCGACGCTGGATGCTGCGGCGCGAGGGGCGCGGACTTGATCCCCAGGCGCTTCGCTTTTGGGAACTCGTGCTGGGCCTCGACCATAGGCGCGTGAGCAAATGGATTGCCACGGCGAAGCAAAATCCCTGGTACAACCGCCTGCATCATGACACCACACGCCGAAATCCTCTCAGAAAGACAACGTGAGGTCCTCAGTCTTCTGTGCCCGCGCTTGAAGCGAACACGCTTCTACCTTGCCGGAGGGACCGCCGCAGCGTTGTATTTGGGACATCGTCGTTCTGAGTATCTGGATTGGTTCACCCCAGCATCACTGCCAAATCTAAGGGAGCTTGAGGCTCGATTAAGTGGCGGAGGGATTCCTCTCAAGGTCGTCTCCACCGGTCGGGGAACGCTTTATATGCTGATAGGCGGTGTGCAAGTCTCGTTCATAGAGTATCGGTACCCACTTCTGGCCCCCGTCGCTGATTCACTCGGCTGCAAGCTTGCATCGCTGGATGATATTGCGTGCATGAAGCTGTCAACGATTGGACATCGGGGGGCGAGGCGGGATTTCGTTGATCTCTATGCCATCTTGAAGAACCACAAGCCTCCTGATACTCTCATTCGTCTCTACAAGAAGAAGTACGGAACGAGGGACATTGCTCATCTCCTCCGCGCTCTCAGTTATTTCGACGATGCAGAGCGAGAACCAATGCCGAACATGTTGTGGGATGTTGATTGGAAGGCAATACGCAGCGAGATTGAATCCCGGTTGCTGCAGTACGTCAATGCACAGAGATGATGATTCTCTGTCCCTTACCCCATCAGCTTTTCCACCCTTCTCGCAAACTCAACATCCAGGCTGCTGATGCCGCCAACGTCGTGCGTCGTCAGGTCGATCACGACCTTGTTGTACACATTGAACCACTCGGGGTGATGATTCATGGCCTCTGCAATGAGGGCGACGCGCGTCATGAAGCCGAAGGCTTCGCTGAAGTTGGTGAAGCGGAATTCCTTGTGGAGCTTTCCGCTCTGGATGTTCCATCCCCCGAGAGTTGTCAGGGCTGATTGGATTTCTTCTTCGTTCAGCTTCCTGCGTTCTGCCATGAGTCACCTCAGGGTTTTTGAAATGTGAGCAGCTCCCGACAATCGCTTGCCATCGGGCGTACACCCCCTGCCGTGATGTGTGCTCGGCTGCGCAGCGGTTCACCCCGGCGCGGAAGGTATACTTTGCCGAGCGGTATCATCGCCAATTCCCGCATCACCGACGAGACTTCGTAGGGAAAATCCACGAAGCCGAACGCTCCCATCGTTGCCTCGACGATGATCGAAAGTCTGCCCCCCGATCGCAGCACGCGGACGCCTTCGCGCAGAATCGTCTTCAGCTTCATCATCGTTTCCGCTTTTGCCGCCGCAGGAGAGAACTCAGGGTGGTCGGCTTTGGGGAAGAAATCTGCAGGCGGATCGAGAAACACATAGTCCACGGTGCCGGATTGTTCGGGAATACCGGTTTGCAAGACGTTGGCGCGTTGAATCCGGTTGTCGCTCGGCTCGATGTCGTACAGCGCGCAGCGAAGAGATGAAAAATATGGCACGCCGGCAATCACATCGCCGGTTGTGCCGCTGCCCGCCATGGGATCGACGACAAACCAGCCAGGCTCGGTGTAGTAGTACAGTGCGTTGGCGACGATTTGGCCCGCGAGTCTCCCCTTGTACCCCGGCTTTCCAAATCGTGGATCGGGCGTGTCGAACGACCAGATGTTCCTTTCTTTCAAGTCAAAACCGAACCGCGTCTTTTCATCTTCACGGCGCGCAAGCTCGTCCTCGCGAATTTTGCGCTGCAGGTCGGAGATCGTCCATTTGTGAGCGAGCGCCAGCTTCTCGTACTCCGCACGCTTCTTGCTGTCATCAACCTTCGTGGCAAGTTCGAAGTAGAAAATTTCCGGCAGCGGTCGCTTTTCGACGTCGGGGTAGTAGGTATAGAACATCTGGCACTGCTTCAACATGTGGTAGGGGAACTTGAACCCCGGCACGTCTGCCATCCGCTTCAGAATCTGATCGCCGAAGATGCCCTCCTTCAACGCGGTGGGGATGACTCTCTCTACCAGAAATTTTCCAAGATCCCAATAGTTGTCGGCGGAGAAGGAGTTGAGCTTTTCGATCAGCGGATCGAGCGAGGATGGCCTGGCTGTTTTGTGCGTGACCGATGGAGACTTTGCCATTGCTGCCTCTTCAATTCGTTGGCTGGTGATATGCGGTCGGGTGAAGACTGGGGAAGCTTGTAAGGCACAACAACTGGACGTTCTCTTCGAAACGATCGAAGAGAACGCCCACAACATCTGCTTATGCCACGGTGATCTCTTTCGTCAGGTACACGTCCTGAATCGTATTGAGAATCTTGATGCCTTCAGCCATCGGTCTCTGGAATGCCTTGCGTCCCGAAATCAACCCCATCCCTCCCGCTCGCTTGTTGATGACGGCGGTGCGCGCCGCCTCTGCCAGATCGCTTTCGCCCGCGGAGGCGCCGCCGGAATTGATCAGGCCGGAGCGTCCCATGTAGCAGTTAGCAACCTGGTAGCGCGTCAGATCGATCGGATGATCGCTGGTCAGCTGCTCATAGACTTTCTTGTGCGTCTTACCGAAGTTCAGCGCGTTGTAGCCGCCGTTGTTTTCAGGAAGCTTCTGCTTGATGATATCGGCCTCGATCGTGACGCCGAGATGATTTGCCTGACCCGTGAGGTCGGCAGAGACGTGGTAGTCTTTTTCCTTGGTCTTGAACGCCGCATTGCGCAGATAGCACCACAGAACGGTTGCCATTCCCAGCTCGTGAGCGTAGCGAAACGCTTCGGTCACCTCCTGGATCTGGCGCTTCGACTCCTCCGACCCATAGTAGATCGTCGCCCCGACCGCAACGCAGCCCATATCGAACGCCTGATCAATACTCGCGAAGATGATCTGGTCATAGGTATTCGGGTAGGAAATAAACTCGTTGTGATTGAATTTGAGGATGAAAGGAATCTTGTGCGCGTATTTTCGGGCAACGGAGCCGAGCACGCCGAGTGTTGAGGCAACGGCATTGCATCCACCTTCGAGCGCGAGCTTAACGATGTTCTCCGGATCGAAGTAGATCGGATTGGGGGCGAAGGACGCTCCCGCAGAATGCTCGATGCCCTGGTCCACCGGCAGGATGGAAAGATAGCCTGTGCCGGCAAGCCGACCGTGGTTGAACATTTGCTGAAGGCTACGCAGCACGCCGGGTTTCCTGTCACTGCCCACCCAAACACGGTCCACGAAATCCGGTCCCGGCAGGTGAAGCGCCTCCTTGGGAATGGTCTTGCACTGATGATCCAGGAGGTACTTCGCATCAGCACCCAGAAGTTGCTCAATATCTTTCACCATGAGAGATTCTCCTTCAATGTGTGCACGAAAGGGATGAGTTGTTCCGGAAATCGGTGCTTCCGTAGGGGAGAACGACGCCTGATTCGTATTCAACATAGGAAATTTCCTCTTGAATTGAAAGCATCCTGCCGCCGCTCACATGTTGTAAGAACTTCCCCACGGTGTGAGGTGAAGTAGGCAAAAAGTTCATGGCCTGTCCATGATTGTGTTCGTGGTGCACACAAGATGATGAGAATTCGAGAGAATCTTTTCTGGCACACAATTCGTACACATAGATAGGTGAACGGAGAATTCACCACTTAACAGGCGGGGGATGCCATGAAAAAACTGTATCGGTTCAACGAACTCTCGAAAAACGAGCGCGAGTTCTTGGAGATGATTCTGATGGAAGAGATTGACGTGCAAGCATGGTATGCCGTCACCTACAGCTCCATTCTGAGTGACGAAGTGTTTATGTGTATCCAATAATCCAAGGCCAACGCATGAAGACGCTTACTATCACAACGCTTATCGGCGTGCTGGTAGCCATCCCGCTGATTTTCGCGCGGCGCAAAGCGACGGCGGTGCCCGTCGTCCTACGCTCCGAAGGGCGGACGGTGGATGTGAATCTCCTGTACGACGTGGACGATCTCATCACGGGTTGAGGCCATCCCGCTTCGCTGGTCCCCCCGGTGGGAGGGGAACAGATATCCCTGAAGAGGGCAGAACGCTGCGATACGTTCTGCCCTTTCGTTTTTTTGACATCTCCCCAGCTTGCAATTGCAGTTCGAAACCGCTATCTTGAATCCGCAAATGACAGTACACCGTTTTTGCACTTTTAATGGTTCCGTTCCCGCAGAGAAGTTCGAGCGAACGTTCGGCGGACGGCAAAACAGCGGTGATAGTCGAGTGTGGACACCCGCTACCAGAGCTGTTGGCTATTAAGAGGCAATAAATCTGGTGCCCCATAGTGGGCGGCTCTGCCGTACAGCATCGATCACTTCTTACAAAAGGAGATGTTCCTATGGAGACAGGAACAGTCAAATGGTTCAACGGAGCCAAAGGCTTCGGTTTCATTCAACGCTCAAGTGGTGAGGACGTGTTCGTTCACTACAAGGCCATCGTCGGTGAAGGGTACAAGACCCTCAACGAGGGAGACAAAGTCCAGTTCGACGTTGAAAAGGGACCGAAGGGTTTGCAAGCTTCGAACGTGACCAAGATCTAAGCACGTTTACCAATTGTACGCAGTACAGCCCCGGTCCCGGCCTTGGCTCGGACTGGGGCTTTCTGTTCTCATCAATCATCAGTTAAGAGGCATGGTATCATGGAAGGGACTGTTAAGTTCTTCAACGCAACAAAGGGTTTTGGATTCATCACGGTGGACGGAGGAGAGGATATTTTCTTTCACCAGAGCAACGTGAAGCAGACGGGTTTCCGCGATCAGCTGCGGCAAGGTGATCTGGTGACGTTCGAAGTGAAGACGGAGCAAAAGGGGAAACGCGCCATCAACATCTCACGAAAGTAATCCGCGATGAGCATTGTGCGGGTCGGCTTCGGCTTCGATGCCGATGTGGTCAGTCGACCGCACTACGCTCGCCTCCTCTCTTCGCTCGACATCCTGCTCTTCCCCGAGTTGGCCGACGGTGGCTACGCGGCGTTGCAACGCGGAACACCACCGCATAGCCTGAACAGTCCACTCCTCTCCACGATCCGGGAATCATCCCAAGCCCTCGGGTGCACAATTGTTGCAGGCAGTGTGTTTCTGCACGCGGGCACTCCATCCCCAACCAATTCCGCTCTCGTATTCTCCGGCGGAAAACTTGTTCATCGGTACGACAAGATTCATCTGTTCAAACCCACCAACGATCCTGAGTACTTTCGACCCGGGAAGCTCAAGGCTGAACCCTTTACGATTCGAACGAAGGGCGGCCTCCTCCGTGCAGGTGTTGTTATCTGCTACGATCTGAGGTTCCCTGAACTTATTCGCGTGATGGCACGGAAAGGTCTGGACGTGTTGTTCGTTCCCGCCCGCTGGCCGCGCATACGAGATAGTGCGTGGCAAACCCTGCTGAAAGCCCGTGCAATCGAGAACCAGATTTTCGTCCTCGGTTGTAACGCAACGGATGAAGAGGGAGGCTACTCCTACGTCTTCGACCCGCAGGGGAGGCTTATCGCATCGAACAGAACCCGGACAGGCCGCCGCGTGATGAGGTTCGCCCTCAACCTGCGAGCGCTCAGGACCGCAAGAACCCTGCACGACAATCTTAAGGACGCAGTTTTCCTGAAGCGGCACCTCAGGTGATGCTGCGGGACGTTCCTCGGACAAGGTAGATGAGAGGGATGCTCAGCAGCGTGATGATCATTTTCATGGCGTACTGGCCGATCACCAGCGGAGCAAGCGGCAGCACGCCGACGAAAGCGATTGCCACAAACACGGCGCTATCCACGAGGGTCGAAATGGTATTGCTCACCAGAACGCGCGCCCAACGATGGCGGCCGACACGACGCTTCCACCAGGCAAACACTTCGACATCGAGAAGCGAACTGATCAGATACGCTGTGAGACTGGCAACGACGATGCGCGGCGTGGACCCCAACACGCCCGCAAATGCAGCGTGCTGTGAGTAATAGGCAGGAGAAGGTAACGCCACGACCAACGAAACGTAGAGGGCAAGAACGATATTGGCGATAAACGCCGCATAGACAATGCGCCTCGCACCAATTTTCCCGACCTGCTCATTGATAAGGTCAACGAGGGTGAACGTTACGGCGTAGATGAACACACCACCCGGCGTCGTCAGCCCAAGAACCTCCACGGGTTTCGACGCCGTCACGTTCGCGATAAGCTCGCAGGCAATGTACAGCGCAATCAGAAGCGTTTGGCCCATATCCTACGGCCTGCGGCGGCCCTTCCCGTGAAATTCGCGGCTCGCCACCGTGTGAATCCCGCCGCGGACTTTGTAGTCAAGCTCGACCTTCATCCACCTCGGCTTCGCACACCGAACAAGATCCTCAAGAATCCGATTGACCGCATGCTCCTGATAAATCCCGACCTGCCGATACGACAGCAGATAGTACTTCAACGACCGAAGCTCGATAACAAGCTTGTTCGGAATGTACTCGATGCGGACCGTCCCGAAATCCGGCAATCCCGACCACGGACACACTGCGGTGAACTCATCCGTGCTGATGTTGATCACGGTATCTTTGCCCGGATACTCGTACGGGAAGGTCTCTAATACGGCCCGATCGACGTGGGAGACATCTTCCACATCGTATCGTTTGTCCAGCGGCTTGGGCATGATGGTCGTTGTGTTTGATGCGCAGCGTTACTACCTTGAGGTGCAACCAATATAGCTGATTCGGGTCAGAAAGAAAATATGAGGAGTGCGCAACCGATGATTCGTGTATCTCTCTGCATCGCAGCATTTCTTCTCATCGCAGGGTCGGGATGCGGCTCGAGCAAACAGACACAGTCCGCCGAAGAAATGGCGCTCGGCTGGATTCAGCGGAACGATTTCATGACATCGGCCTATCCGCGCTTTCAGCAGGTGTACGATTCGACGCAGATTGAAGCAGACGTTGTCGAGATGATACGTCAGCTCCATGCGGATATTGACATCGTGGTCGTTCTCGGCACATGGTGCAGCGATAGCAAGCGGCATGTCCCGAGGTTTCTCAAGATCGCCGATCTTGCTTCCATTCCCCCATCACGAATAAAGTTCTATGGCGTTGATCGCACCAAGAAAAGTAACGATGGCGTAACCGATCAGTACCACATAGAGTTTGTTCCCACCTTCATCTTGTTCAAGAACGGAAAAGAAATCGGGCGGATCGTTGAAGCGCCGCGTACCTCGCTCGAAGACGATCTTCTCGCCATTCTCGCCGAAGCGCAGTCTCAATAACTGTCCCCTCTCTGCCGATATACAATATGGAGGATAGCACGACGTTGGCAGAGTGCTTGCACCTATTTTTCTGGAGGCGTTAGAACCCACAATGTTCGGGCAGTGTAAGGTACCGGTGAGGAATTATGTTGACTGATGCGAAAGCTGGCGAACCCGCGCGACAGCAGCTTCTGGATGAAATTCGTAAGCGGGCTGAAGAAGCCGAGCTTGCTCGTATTGAGGCGGAAGAGTTGAAGCTGGCCCTCGAGTCTCCCACCGCGTCGGTGCCGTCGGCCGACCCGGCGCCGTCGGGTTTGGACCTTCTCCACGATTCGGAGGTCACCGATCTGCGTGACGAGCTGGCACAGGCTCTGGTGGACAACGATCTGGAGCGCGCAACCGCCCTGCACAATGAACTGATTGCGCTGCTGCCCGATGATCCCATCGTCGATCAAATCGGTGCAGAGATTACCCGGCGGCGGGAAGCAAACGCACCGAAGGACTCGCCCGCTGCGCCGCCTACCGAAGAGCGATCGCAAATTGCCGACCTGCTCAACGCAGCGAACGAAGCCTACCAGCGTGAGCTGTATGACATCGCGTTGCAGAACATCGCAACGCTGCTGACGCTTGATCCTGAAAACGCTGCCGCCCTTGAGCTTCAAGGCAATATCCGTAAAGCGAAAGAGCTTGCCGAGCGGCTTGAAGCCGAAGAGAAGAAGCGTCGGCTCGAACAAGAGCAACAACCCGCCCCATCCGTGCAGCCCTCCGTGGCAATCGACACACCTCCTGCTGAACTGCCGGAGCCTCTGCCACCCCCATCGCCGCCCACTGAGGCGCACACTGCAGTTCATGTTCCTACGCCGGCTGTCCGCAAGGTGGTGAACGTTCTCATGAGACATAGGTGGAGCGTGGTGCTTGCCGGCGTGCTTGTGTTTCTCGGCGTGCAGACGGCCTCAGTGATCTATCATCAACTTCGTACTACCGTCTTTCGCGAACACGTATCGCTGCTCATTGTTCCGGTCGCTCACGCCGACGGGGGAACCGCACCCGATGATCTCACGATGGGATTAGCTGACGACCTTACCGCACGGCTCGCTCAGTTCCGCGACATCGAAGTGTTTGCAACGGAGACGGGCCTGCGCCGTCACGCAAGCGACGGAGATGGGACGCGTCTGGCTCGCGAGGTCGGCGCGTCGTTTGTCCTTACGCTAAGCACTGTTGCAAGAGAGAATTCAACATATGTTCGAATGGTGCTGCGAAAACTGTCCGAAGGGCGCGTCGTCGCAGGCACAACCTATCCGATGCAGAGAAGCAAACTTGCGCTCATCCACAACGATGCGATTCCGACGTTGATTCGGGCCATGGGGATACCCAGCGACGAATCACAAACGCGCTGGGCAATGTCTCTTCCGTTGGACGGGACGTACGAGGCCTATCTTGTCGCCCGCTCGCTGATGCATCACCCGGAGCCGGGTGGACTTGATTCGGCAACACAGGTGCTGCAGCGCATCATAGGGCAGGACTCGCTCTTTGCCGATGCACAAATCCTCTGGGGGCAAACGCGCGTTCTGCTGTACGAAACCGGGCGTGATACTTCCCACGCGCTTCTGCAACAAGCATATGCGAGCCTTCAGCGCGGGATGGGTTTGGGCGCGAAGGGCTCCGGCGTGTACACACTCTGGGGCATGATTGACTATTACAGCGCACGATACCACGAGGCGATTGAGAGACTCAGCCGGGCAGTAGAAGTCGCTCCCAGCGACGCAGAGGCACAGCGACGTCTTGCGCTCGCCCTGCTGCGCGTGGGCAAAACCGAGCAGGCCGTCGACGCCGCCCGTCGCGCCGTCCAGTACGATCCCCACAACCCTCTCTCCCACGCTCTGCTGGGCAACCTCAGTCTGCTGCTCGGCAACGCACAAACAGCGCTGCAGGCGCTTCAGACGGAAGCTTCGCTGAGGCCCGCGCATGAGCGCCATCGCAGTGATACCTATGTGGCGGCACTGGTTGCCAACGATCGGCGTGAGCAGGCTTTGGACGTCGTGAAGCAGAACCTCACGATCGAACCGGACACAATCGCCGCGCTGTACGATCTCGGCAGGATGTATCAGCTTGCGGGCAAATCAAAGCGGATGTGGGACGAGGTGCTTGGGCATGCCAGAAAACTCGTGCTGCAGCAGCTCAAAGTCCGGCCGCACGATGCGCAGCTCTACTCCTACCTGTCCCTTATCGAAACGCGCTTGGGAAACTTCAAGGAGGGGACTCAGGCGCGTTCACGTGCGCTGGCGCTTGCGCCAGACAATTACGAAACACTCTATTATGCGGCTCGTGTCGCTGCACTCCAGGGCGGGCAATCGCCGGAAGCCTATGCCCTCCTGGCAAAGGCAATCTACCGGCGGTTTTCCTTGCAGCAGATTCTTGATCTTGACCTGCTCGCCCTCCGCAGCGATCAGGAATTCGTCCGGAAGATTACCCAATAGTACGCATCCAAGCCTTAATAGGACACCCCGGAACCGGACAGGCTTGGTTGGCGATAGGAGGGAATATGCCGTGTGTTGAATGTCACGGCACTGCGGACCGTTCCATTGTATGTTGTCCGTGCATCAGACAATCACATCAAACAACAGGTGGGATGAAATGAGGTTCTTGAAGTACTTTGCTCTTCTGGCGCTTGCCTCGGTTCCTCTGCTGCTGATCGAAAAACGCAGGAAAGTTCGTGCGCCTCTCGCCGCCGATGATACGGATGATATTTTCGAACGCGAGTTGAGGGCAGATTGACGGTGGGATCGGGTTGCAGCGATGGTGATGCAGAAGCCTGCCTCAGTGGCAGGCTTCTGTGTTTCTGGTCCTTCAGTAGCGGATTGTCCCCGATGGTTCTTCGAAGTCCTTCCAATGCGCGCTGGTATGCACCGAGCAGCTGTCGGGTCGCATTCGTTCGGTGAAATACTCCACTGCCTTCTCGGGGCAGAACTCACGCGCAAGTTGCTTTGTGACCACGCAGATCGAATCCTCCAACACTCCGGGCGGGCGCGTGAAATACTCCAGCGGCAAGCCGATGCTCTTGTCGGCATAGACGTATTTCATGAACCTTCCCCAGATCGGTGCTGCCGCTCGCCCTCCCTGACCGTCGGCGTTGGTGAAGCGAACAGTTTTGTTATCAAATCCCACCCACACCCCTGCGACAATATGCGGCGTGAAGCCGAGAAACCATGCGTCGGCATAATCGTTCGTGGTTCCGGTCTTTCCTGCGGCAGGGAGATGAAAGAAGTTGCGCACCCGCAGAGCCGTCCCTTCATCTACCACGTCCTGAAGCATGGACGTCATGATAAAGGCTGTTTCGTCGCTCAAGACTTCGCGTTTGGCCGCCGTGTTCTCCTCGATCACGTTGCCGTTCTTGTCTTCAATGCGCAAGATCGAGATCGGTTCCACCAGCACGCCACGATTGGCAAACACGCCGAAGGCAGTGGTCATCTCTAACGGCGAGATTTCCGCAGCCCCCAACGCCAGCGATTCGTACGGCGGAAGTTTCGACGTAATTCCCATGCGTCTCGCGTATTGGACGACCTGTGTTTTGGGGGCAATTTCCATGATGGCGCGAACCGCGATAAGGTTGACGGACTTCTTCAACCCTTCGCGGATCGTCATCTTGCCGCCGAATTCCTTGTTGTCATTCTCCGGCGTCCAGCGTTTGCCGTCGGGCATGATGAGTGTGACGGGCTGATTCAGGAGTTCGAATGTCGGCGGGTAGCCGTTGTCGATAGCAACGGTATAGACGAACGGCTTGAAGGCCGACCCTGCCTGCCGCTTGATTTGCGTGACATGGTTCAGCCCGTATTTGAAGTGCCTGAAGTTGGAGCCGCCGACCATCGCAAGGATGTTGCCGTCCGACGGATTGATTGCCACAAAGCCGACTTCAATGCGTTTTGCCAGCCGCGCCATCGAATCAACCCAGGCCTGGTCGGCGCGCAGCGCTCGCGATATGCTGTCGCGTTCCTCGCTCGTTCTGGCACGTCGGTACTCCGGTGATGTGACGACAGCAAGATCAATCACGTTCTGCAGGACGTCCTTGTGTTTCTTCCAGTCCCACATCTTGTCGAACATCTTCTGGTACTGTGTCAGGTGTTCTTCGACGGCCTGGTTTGCGTAGCGCTGCATGCGTGCATTCAACGTCGTGTACACGCTCAAGCCATCGCGGTACATGTCGAAGCCGTACTTCTCCGCCTTCTGCATCATCTGCTGGCGAACGTACTCCACGAAATGTGGGGCAATGCCGGGCGTGAGGATTTCTTCTTCCGATTTGATGTCGAGCTTTTCTTCCCGCGCCTGTGTTTCCTGTTCCGGCGTGATGAACCCATACTTCTCCATCTGCGAGAGGACGACGTTGCGGCGCGCAATGGCCCGCTCGGGATGACTGATCGGGTCATAATAGTTCGGTCCCTTAAGCACGGCAATCAGTGTTGCAATCTGAGCGAGAGAAAGTTCGGCCGGGGCTTTCCCGAAGTACACCTGCGACGCCGACGAGATGCCGTATGCACCTCGTCCAAAGTAGACGACGTTGAAATAGAACTCGAGGATTTCGGCCTTGGTGAATCGCCGCTCGAGCTGCACCGAGGTGATGAACTCCCGCATTTTCCGTACGGCCTTGTCGAACGCGTTACGATCACTCTTACCCAGATAGAGATTGCGGGCAAGTTGCTGCGTGATGGTGCTGGCCCCCTCCTTCAGGCGAAGCGAAAAGAGGTTCTTCACCATCGCCTTGGCGAACCGGATCAGATCCACGCCCCAATGATTGTAGAAATCCTTGTCCTCGGTGGCAATCAGCGCATCGACGATCGGTTGCGGGATCTCCTGAAGGGAGACTTGCGACCGATTCTTGATGTAGAAATGATCGAGGACCTCGCCATCGCTGGAGAACACTTTGGTCGCAAGTTCCGGCTTCGGATTCTCGATTTTGTCCAGCGAAGGAAGGCCGGAGGCGAGATAGTAGCCGAACGCCCCCACACCTACAAGCGCCACGGCGCATACCACCAGCATCTGCCGCAGCGTCATCTTGATGCGCTGACGTTTCAGCTGTCGCCTCCTGAAGTCGGGATCGTTGAAGAAGCGCTCAAGGTCTTCGTCTTTATAGCCTGCCATACTCTTCCGTTGTCCTTCATGGTTCCCAGGTTTTCAGGGCGATCGTTCCATGAGAAAGCTCCGCATACGTCTGATGGGCAATCCAATCCCCAAGATTGATGTAGACTCCATGGTCAATGGGAACAACGCTGGGCTTGTGCCGGTGCCCCATGATAACAATGTCGAACCCCTCGCGAATTTTCTTCTCGGCTTCACGCACCATTCCCTCTTCCTCACCGTAATTCTTGGTCGAGGTGTATTCACGACTTGTGCGGGACGACCTCCGCGCCAGGCGTACGCCGATGTCGGGATGGAGCCAGCGGTAAAGCCAGATGTTCAGCTTGTTGCGCAGGATCGGCTTGATCAGCCGATAGCCGAGATCATGCTGTGCCAGCCCATCGCCGTGATGGAGGAAAATGCGTTTCCCCTGAACGGTGATGTCGAACGGCTCGAAATGCAGCGTCATGCCCAGCTCGTCGGCAAAATAATTGTTCATCCAGAAGTCGTGGTTGCCCGCGACATAGTGAATCGGCTTGCCTGCATCGGTAAATTCCTGCAGCATCGCAAGCGTGCGATGAAATCCTTTGGGAATGACCGTCTTGTATTCAAACCAGAAATCGAACAGATCGCCAACGATGAACAACATCTCGGCTGTAGGAAAAATTCCACGCAAGAATGCAAGCAGGCGGTTCTCCTTTTCCTTCTCATGTTCCTTCACGCCCAATCCTAAATGAACATCAGAAATGAAATACGCCGCCATACGGGAGGTGAATGAACCGCTCTGCTGTTGGTTGTGTGGCAAGAAAACGCTCGATGGGCTTTCTCTACAACTTTCTTCTCACTCAAGGTACGGAAGTGGCGCTGAAAAGTAAACAGGAAGCGTCGTCCGGGTTATGGTTGACTCTGCCGAACTTCTCCCTCGAGCAGGAGTCTGTCCGCTTCCGAGGCTCGGCGCCTTCCCTCTTCCACTCTGACCAGAGTAAGGATCAACCCGCCGATGACGAAGAAGCCGGAGACCGCAAGAATGGCATTGCGGCTCGAGCCTGTCAGAGCAATCATGATGCTGAAAAGGAGAGGCCCGAGGATACCCGAGAATTTTTCGAAGACCGAGAAGAAGCCGAAGAACTCCGAGGTCTTGTGCTTCGGAGTCATGGAAGCAAAGAGCGAGCGGCTGAGCGCTTGCGTGCCTCCCTGCACCATGGCAACGAGAACGGCCAACAGGTAAAACTCCCCGACGCTCTCAAGCCTGTAGGCCACAACGGTGATACCGGCATAGACAGCGAGCCCCAGGAGAATTGCCCGCTTTGTACCGATTCGTCCTGCCAGGCTTCCGAAGAGAAACGAAAACGGAATGCCGACGAACTGCACGAGAAGAATGGCCGTGATGACATCGGGCATGGGAAGCCCGAGCGTTTCAGCGTAGATGCCCGCCATACGAATCACCGTGCCGATGCCGTCGTTATACACGAACATAGCAAGCAGCAAAAGGGCGACTTGCTTGTACGAGCCGGTAAGTTCCCGGAACGTTTCGGCGAGTCGCGTGAACGTGACGCGCACCGGACCTGCAGCGCCTCGCTCATCGGCTTCGATCATGCGAGGAGGCTCGGGCACTCTCCGGAAGAGAGGAATCGAGAACACCCCCCACCAGATGGCAACGCTGAGAAACGCAAGTCGAATTGCTGCGTCGCTGTCGGCGATGCCGAACGTCTCCGGCATCACGATCCACAACACGTTGACCAGCATCAGCAGCCCGCCGCCGAGATAGCCAATCGCATAGCCTGCGGCCGAGACACGATCCATTTCGGACTCGCTGGCGATGTGCGGCAAGAGTGAATCGTAGAAGACGAAGCTGGTAGCGATGGCAACGTTCCCCAGCGCAAACAGCAGCAGCGCCGGCAGCCAATCACCTTCATGGATGAAAAACAAGAATGCCGTTGCCGCGACACCGAGGACGAGGAAGCCGCCCAGCATGCGCTTGCGAGCAGCACGATAGTCCGCATACGCGCCGAGAATAGGAGACAGAACCGCCACGAGAGCAAGGGCAAGCGTCGTTGCCCACCCAAAACGCTGCGTCGCAAGCTCTTTCTCAATGCCCGACGAGGCAACCTTTTGGTAATAGATGGGAAAGATGGCGGTGATGATGACGACGTAGTACGCCGAATTCGCCCAGTCGTACATCGCCCATGCCCGCAGCTCAGGGCGATGCAATCCCACGCGCGTAAGGAGGGAGTGCAGTCTGTGCGGTAGCATGAACGTCAGGGAAGGAGAAACTAACTCTTCGGCGATTTGGCTTTGTTGGCGCGCGGCCCCGCGCCTTCAAATAAACCTCGTCCGGCTTTGGTCAGCTCGCCTGTTTTCTTCACGTCCTCTAACACTGCATCCAGAATGCCGTTGACGAACTGTCCGCTTTTCTCGGTGCTGAACAACTTGGCAAGTTCAATCGCTTCATTCATGGATACTTTCGGCGGAATCTCCTTGAAATAGAGCAGCTCGCAAATCCCCATACGCAAGATCAGGCGGTCAATCACGGCGATGCGACGAAAGTCCCAGTTCGTCACTTTCGATCGAATGATCCGATCCAGCTCGGGCGCGTGCGTGATCGTCGTAAGAACGAGCTGCCGGGCAAACGCATGCGCATCCTTGTTGTCCTCAAGACCCGCAAGGATATGTTTGATGACATGCTCGGGCGGATCCTTCGCGATTTCGTATGCGTACAACGCCTGCATCACTTTTTCGCGAACGATCCGCCGACGGATGTTTCTGCCCTTCATGTGCCCTCACCGCTTGCCGAAATCGTTCTCACCCAGCCGTCCTACAAACTGGGATTTCCCCGCATAGATCGACTTGATGCGTCCGATCGCGCTGATCCGCTGTTCCGCAAGGCGATTGGAGGCCTCCAACGTGGGGACATTTTCCCGTTTCGAGATGGTGTAAATCTTCAGCATCGTGTCGTAGATTCCCTCCGCCTGCTTGAGCGCCCGTTCTTGTGAATATCCCTCAAGCTCATTCGACACGTTTATCAGGCCGCCGGCATTGATGGCATAATCCGGCGCGTAGAGGATCCCCTTTTCCATCAACACGCGGCCGTGCTTCTGCTCATCGGCCAGCTGATTGTTGGCACCGCCGGCGATGATCTTGAACTTGAAGCGCGGGATGGTCTCATCGTTCACGACGGCGCCCAGCGCACACGGGCAGAACACATCGGCATCCACGTCGTAGATGCGCTGCGGATCGACCACCTCTGCCTTCACTTTTTCCGCCACACGCCTGGCCTTGTCGGGGAAAATATCGCAGAGAACAATTTTGGCTCCTTCTTTGGCGAGATGCTCGCACACGTACTGCGCAACATGCCCCGCCCCTTGCACCGCAACCTTCTTGCCGGCAAGCGAGTCGTTGCCGGTCAATTCCTTCATGCTGGCCTTCATACCCACATACACGCCGAAGGCCGTGACCGGAGAAGGATCGCCGCTTCCGCCGAGCGCCTTGTCGATGCCCGTCACGTACTTCGTTTCCATCCGCACATATTCCATATCCCGCACGTCGGTCCCCACATCCTCGGCCGTGATGTAGCGTCCCGCAAGTCCCTCCACAAAGCGACCGAAGGCGCGAAACATCGCCTCGGTCTTGTCCTTATTGGGATCACCGATGATGACGGCCTTGCCGCCGCCCAGATTCAGGCCGGCAACGGCTGCCTTGTACGTCATGCCGCGCGAGAGACGCAGGACGTCGATCAACGCCTCGTCGTCCGCTGCGTAGGTCCACATGCGCGTGCCGCCAAGCGCGGGACCAAGATTGGTATTGTGAATGGCAATGATTGCCTTGAGACCCGACGGGATGTCGGAGCAGAAGACAACCTGTTCATGCTCGCGTTTCTGGAGTTGTTCAAAGATGCCCATGAGAGTTCTTTCGTCAAGAGAGAGGAAGAAGTGAAATACGCGGAGCGTCCTTCGTCGGATGCCGATCCACGATCACCGACGCCTGGAACGCCGAGCGTATGGTGCTTTCCGTCAGCACCTCGTGTGGGGTTCCTAACGCTGTCAATGAACCACACACGAGGATGCCGATCCGGTCGCTGTACGTTGCCGCAAGATTCAAATCATGCGAGACACAGACGACCGTCAGCTTCTGTTCGAGATTGAGCTTCTTGATGAGAGAAAACGTCTCGAGCTGGTGGGCGATGTCGAGATGGGCGTTCGGCTCGTCCATCAACAGAATGTCGGGCTGTTGGGCAAGCGCCCGCGCGATGAAAACCCGCTGTCGTTCGCCTCCGGAAATCGCCGTTACGGGCTGGTCGGCGATATGCAGCGTGTCGGTCAGGCGCATCATATCGCGTGCAATCTGCCGGTCGGTCTCGTTCTCGAACATTGCGCCGTGCGTGTGCGGCGAGCGGCCCATCAACACCACTTCGGCAACGGTGAACGGAAACAGAATGCCTGCCTCCTGTGGAATGAACGCGATGCGGCGTGCCAGTTCGGTTCGCGAGAAGCCTGTCAGCCTCTGTTCGCCCAAGAAAATGTTCCCCTCATCAGGCAGGAGAATTCGATCGAGCAATCTCAGCAGTGTGGACTTCCCGGCACCGTTCGGACCAACCAGGCTCAGGAACTCCCCCTTGTGGACAGCGAACGAAACATTCCTCAACGTCGGAGAGCCGCGCCGATATGCGAACGAGATGTTGTCTACCCGTAAGGCGTGCATGGAGGAATGAAAGAACGCGTGAGAATGTGCCCGTATCAATGTAGCGAAAACATGGAAGGAAGGCAACGGCAATCAGCGCGTTGTATTCCGCACATAGTCAACAAACGTGTACCCCTCATGTTTCTCTGTGCGGATCGCGCGAAAGCGCGCCTCGACGATATGTTCATACGCGGGAAAGAACGTGTCGCCATCGTACTCGCCTTCCACCATCGTCAGGTACAGCTCGTCTGCCCGCTCGAGCGTCTGGGCATACAGTTGCGCTCCCCCGATCACGAAGACACGCTCCTCATGCGCGAGCGCATGCAGTGCGGCATCAACAGACGGGTAGGTTTCGACATGAGGGATCGAACGAGAGGTGATGACGACATTGCGGCGGTGAGGCAGCGGCTTGCCGAGCGATTCGAACGTCCTGCGCCCCATGATCACCGTGTGTCCCGTCGTGAGATGTTTGAAGCGCTTGAGATCGTCGGAAATGTGCCACGGCAGCTTCCCCTCCTTCCCGATCACCCGGTTCTTGCCGATGGCCGCGATGATGGCAAGAATCACACCGCGACCTCGAACTTTATCGGCTCGTAACACTCATACCCGATCAACGAAAAATCTTCAAAGCGTAGTTCGTCGATCGGTTTGCGCGCGATTTCCAGACGCGGGAGAGGCTTCGGCGTCCGCTTCAGCTGTTCCTTCAAGCCTTCAATGTGGTTCACATAAATGTGGGCGTCAACGATGGTATGACTGAAGAAGCCCAACTCGAACCCGCACTCCTGCGCGAGAATCTGCGTCAGCAGCGCATACGCGGCAAGATTGAACGGAACGCCGATGGCGATATCCCCGGAGCGCTGCGTGAGATGGCAGTTGAGCTTCCTTCCCTGCACGTTGAAGGCAAACGTGTAGTGACACGGCGGCAGCTTGCTGTTCAGCGCGTTGCCCGGCTCCCAGGCGGTCACCACCATCCGACGCGAGTTCGGGTCCGTCTTCAGCAGCTCGATGATCTTTCCGATCTGATCAATCTCCACCACCTCATACGTTCCGGTCTGGGGATTGATCTGTGCGCTTGGGAAACGCCGCCAGTACCGACCGTAGGCCGTCTCAAGATTGCCGTTTTCGTCCGCCCATGCGTCCCAGATTCTCGTATGCTGCCGCAGATTGCGAATATGATCTTCCCCCGAAAGGTACCACAGAACTTCATGCAGCATCGCCTTGAAGTTGACCTTCTTCGTGGTGAGCAACGGAAAACCCTTGCTCAAGTCAACCATGTAGTGCTCGGCAAAGCAGGAAAGGGTATCAACGCCGGTGCGGTTCTTCTTGTACGTCCCGTTGGTCAGAACACGTTCGACGAGGTCAAGATATTCACGCATGGGAACGATCTGGTGATGGTAGAACAGGATTGGCTGTTCAAAGGTAGGAAGTACGTGGCTGAGAAGCAACGGCGTTGCACATTGCAGGTGTAATCCGTATTTTGAACCCGGTTGGGCCACGTCCATCCTCAAGCACGCAAGCACCACCTCGATCACTGTCCATGCCCGTCGTGAAGAGCTTCTTCAATGAGCTGCAGGCGCGCAACGTTCGGAAGACGCTGGCGATTTACATGAGTTCGGCCCTGACAACGATCGGGATTGTTCGTCTGTTCACCGACGTGTACGGCCTTCCGCCGCGTATTTTCCCGGTGGTGGTAACGCTGGCAACGTGCGGCCTTGCCAGCGCCTTTCTGGTTGCGTGGTATCACGGCAAGGAAGGGCCGCAGAACGTACGCGTACGCGAAATCGTGATGCATTCCGTCATTGGCGTTGTTGCCCTCGTCGTTTCCCTCAATGTCGGAAGCGCAACACGCCGCGCAAAGCTTCCGCCGAAGGAGCGCACGATTGCCGTGCTTCCGTTCAAGAATTTCAGCGACAGCAAAGAGGATGAGTTCTTCAGCGACGGCGTCATGGAGGATATTCTGACACAACTCTCAAAGATCGGCGACCTGAACGTCATCTCCAGAACCTCGGCGATGAAGTACAAGGACGTCCAAAAAAGCATCCCGGAAATAGCTGAAGAGCTGGGTGCCGGTGTTGTGCTGGAAGGAAGTTTCAGGAGGACGGGCAACCGGGTCCGAATCGTCGCCCAGTTGATTGATGCCCAAAGCGATCAGCATCTATGGTCGGAAACGTATGATCGAGAGCTGAAGGATATTTTCTCGATTCAGAGCGAAGTCGCGCAGAAAATCGCCGCGTCTCTCCAAGCTACACTCTCGCCTCAAGAGCTGCGTCTGATCCAGACTACCCCGACAACAAATCTCGACGCGTATGCTCTGTACCTGAAAGGTCGAGAGCATTACTATCGGTACAGCAAGGACGATAACGAGATCGCCATTGAATATTTTCGCAAGGCAATCGGTCTCGACCCCCACTATGCCATCGCCTACGCCGGCCTTGCCGATGCCTACTCGCAGCGTGTCTACAAATTCGAGTACCCTAAGACGTGGATCGATTCAGCGCTCGCAGCAAGTCTCACCGCCATCGAGCTGGATCCTAATCTGGCCGAAGGCTATAAGGCACTCGGCCTGGCCTATGACGCGAAGGCGTGGCAGGATAAAGCTCTCGAGGCATACAAGACAGCCCTCCGGCTTAATCCCAACTATGCATCGGTGATTACCAATCTCGCCGATATCTACAAGCGGCGAGGGAATCTTGATACCGCGATCTCGCTGTTGAACAAGGCTGTGACCCTGGCACCGGAACGGCCGTACATCCACATCACCATGGCGTTGGTGTATCAGATTCTGGAATTGGACAGCGCCGCGTTTCGCGCGTACCGTCGCGCCCTTGCGCTCGATCCGAACCAGCAATATGCATACATGCAGCTCGGCTGGCTGCATCTGACACGCGGTGAGCTTTCTCGGGCGCAAGCGGTGCGCGACACGCTCCTGCGCCGTACGCCCGATACTCATCTCGTCCTCGACTATCTTGCAGAGGTGGAGACGTTTTCCGGAAATTATGCAAAGGCCGCCGCGTACTACGACACGCTCTATTCTCAGGGAATGGTTGAATCGGCGTTCCAGCTTGCGTTTGCTCTTCAGAAGTTGGGAGAACATCGGAGGGCTACTCAATTGCTCGAGACGGATTTGAAGCGCCTTCTCGCTGAAGTCGCTGAAAAAGGCGATGAGCTGCCCGTCCTCGGTGTTGTTTACGTTTACTCGATGCTGGGCAATCTTCAAGAAGCCAATCGGTGGCTGAGCAAGGCGATAGCACGAGGGTGGAGAGACTATCGCTGGCTCGTAGTGGACCCTCGGTTGGAGAATCTCCATGCCGACGCAGGATTCCAATCGCTCATGGCCGAGTTGAAGGTGCGGGTTCAGCTCATGAGGGAACGGGTCCTCCAAGAGGGTATTGTGTTCTGAGGAGATCACCATGCATCATCCGCCACAGTACGCATAACATCATGATCGCCGCTCTGGTTCTCGGAATTCTCCTCGGCTTCACGCTCTCCATTCCTCCTGGACCGCTCGCCCTTGCCTTCATGAAGAAGGCGGTCAGCAAGCATTACAAAGAGGCGATGCTTGTCGGCACCGGCGCTGCTGTGATGGATGTGTTCTATAACTTGCTTGCCGCCTTTGCCTCATCGGCTCTCGTTGTCTGGCTCAGTAGCTTCTTTCTGGAGAATCGGTGGGTATCCATTCTGTTTCAGATTCTGTGCTTTCTAATTCTGATGGTGTTGGGGATACGCTATTTGATGGACAAACACGATCCGAAAGCCGAACGCCACATCATCGAGCGGGAGCGGGCACAGGAGGAACGCGCACGCAGGATCGGTCACGGCTCGCCCTTGTTCCTCGGGACGCTCATCGCATTCACGAACCTTGCTACCCCAACATTCCTTCCTTCGATGATCGCCGTTATCAGCTATCTTCACGCGCAGGGCATCCTCGAGCGTTCGTTCAGCGCGAGCCTCTTCTACTCCATCGGGTTCGGCATCGGCACCACGCTGTGGTTCGCCGTCATGTTGCGGTTCATCATGAAACATCATGCTAAGCTCTCCGCGACATTGATCACCACCATCTTCAAGTTTGCCGGGGGAGCATTCATCCTCTTCGCCGTTATTCTCGCCTACAATGTTTTCACCATGACGAAGTAACACAACCACAGGTGCGCCATGACACTCCAGGAAGTGAAGATGCTGCACGCGTACAACGCGTGGGCGAACAACCGGATCTTCGATGCCGTCCAGCGGCTGACGGAGGAGCAGTACAAGAAGGACATGAAGGCAAGTCACGGCAGCATTCACGGCACGCTCACGCACATGGTTGGCGCCGAGAAGATCTGGCTGGAACGCTTCATCGGGAACCCTCAGCCGTTCCTGAAGGCCGAAGAGATCGCTTCCGCTTCCGCTCTGCGGACGATCTGGGAAGATGTAGGCTATGAAATGGCGCGATGGATCGGGACGATGTCCGACAAGAAACTGCAAGAAGTGTTCGAGATGAAGACGCTCAAGGGTGATGTGTACACGCATGTGTACTGGCAGGCATTTCAACATCTGGTCAATCACTCAAGCTACCATCGCGGCCAGATTGTTACGATGCTGCGACAGTTAGACATGCAGCCGGTCAGCACCGATTTGATTCTGTTCTATCGCGAGACCAAGAGATAAACGACGGTAGGACAGTGAAACTCTATGGCGCACTTGCTGCAAGATTCTTGATTGCCTGCTATCTGGCGTACTTGTTCTGGTTTCTCGCCTTCGAGTATCACCCTGCCGATCCCCTGGGCTTTCATCCGCCGTTCGTCTTGTGGGTTCTGGATGTTGTGAACCTGTTCATTCATGAGGCCGGGCATCTGTTCTTTCGCATCTTTGGTCAAACAATGTCCATCCTCGGAGGATCGCTTATGCAGTGTCTCCTTCCGCTTGCGCTGGCGGCGGTCACGTTCCGCGAACATCCCCGGCAAACCGTGTATCCGATGTTCTGGTTCGGGGAAAACTTCGTGAACGTTGCCGCGTACATTGGCGACGCCCCCTACCGAAACCTCAGGTTGATTCGCGAGGGATTGATTCACGATTGGCACTGGCTGCTTCGCGGGCGGCTCGATGCGGCCGAGCCGATGGCGGCTACCGTCCACTGGACCGGTGTGGCCGTTTGCGGCGCAGTCGTGGTCATTCTTGTCGTCCAGCTCTTTCGGGATGTCGTGTCCATCAGAAGGAATGCACGAGAGAAATGGCAATAACGCTCACAATTCTTGCGGAACGTCTCGCGCATTCGCGCAACCTGGTTGTTCTGCTTGCCCTCGTGCAGGCGCTGTTGGTTGGCACGGCGGACTACCTCACCGGCCCGCAGATTGGGTTCACGATTTTCTATTTGATCCCTGTGATGTTCTCCACGTGGTTTTGCGGTCTGTGGGTAGGAATTGCTGTCAGTCTGATGTGCGGATTGACGTGGTTTACGGCCAATGCATTCTGGCACGAAGGAGGCACCAGTATGGCGTTCACATACTGGAATGCCGCTTCGCGAACGGGGATGTTTTTCATCATTGCCTGGCTTCTCTCCAAATTCAAAGCTCTGAAGGACGACCTGGAGAAGAAAGTTGATGAGCGCACCGCATTGCTGCAAGAGGATCTTGCACGACGCACCGAGCTGGAGCGTGCCCTTTCCGCCTCAGAGAAGGTATTCAAGGATCTCGTGGAGACTGCAACCGTCGGTGTGTTCAAAAGCAATGTCTGGGGAGATGTGTTGTATGTGAACCCGGCAATGGTTCAGATGTTCGAATTCGATTCGCAGCAGGAGATGATGTCGCGCAATGCCCTGACACATTACAAGAACATTGCCGATCGAGAACGCTTTCTTGATGAGCTGAAGAGATCGGGGAAGGTGATGAACTTCGAACTGCAGTTGCTGACGAAGCACCTGCACGAGAGGACGGTGTTGGTCAGTGCGTCGCTGGAAGGGGACATCATTTCCGGTATGGTCCGCGACATCACTGCGCAGAAGGCACTCGAAAAACGGTTGACCGAAATCCAACGTCTGGAAAGTTTGGGGACGCTGGCTGGCGGGATTGCGCACGACTTCAACAACATCCTCGGTATTATCCTCGGGCACGCGGCGATGGTAGAGCGCTTTCGGACAACACCTGATCGTGTGAAGCGCGGCATGGATGCAATCATCAGCGCGGCGCAGCGCGGCTCGGGGCTTGTGCGCCAGCTTCTCACGTTTGCCCGCAAGACGGACGTCATACTCGAGTCCGCCCACATCAATACGGTCGTGAACGACGTCGCGCGTCTTCTGGCCGAAACGTTTCCCAAGACGATCACCATCACCACGCATCTTGCGCGCGAGCTGCCGCTCATCACGGCAGACATCAATCAACTCCATCAAGTCCTCCTCAACCTGTGCATCAATGCGCGCGATGCAATGCCCTCGGGAGGAACGCTCACCTTACGAACGCGCCTTGCCGCCGAGGAGGAGGTGCAGGCCAAGGCCCCCGGCAGTGCTTCCCAGAAATACGTCGTCGTTGAAGTGAAGGACACCGGGACGGGCATGAGCGAGGAGATCCGCCGCAGAGCATTCGAACCCTTCTTCACCACGAAGGAACGCGGAAAAGGAACGGGGCTGGGACTTGCGGTCGTGTACGGCATCGTGCAAAGTCACGCCGGCTTTGTCGACGTCGTGAGCGCGCCAGGAGCGGGCGCAACCTTCTTCGTGTATCTGCCTGCCAGAGGCGCCGCCGCCGAGGCTGAACGAGTGAGCGAATCTGTTCCCGAGGCGCTCCCATCGGGGACGGAGACGATTCTCATTGTTGAGGATGAAGAACCCTTGCGCGAGCTTGCACAATCCGTGCTCGAGGCGCACGGCTACAACGTCCTCACGGCCGCAGATGGTGAACAGGCGTTAGAAGTGTACCGACAACATCATGAAGCAATTCATCTTGTCCTCTCCGACCTCGGTTTGCCGAAGCTCAGCGGCTATGATGTGTTCCAGCAGCTGCTGCATATCAATCCTTTTGTTCGCTTCATGCTTACGAGCGGCTACATCGACCCCGACCAGAAAGCGGAGATTCTGGCGATGGGAGCCAAACACGTTTTGCAGAAGCCTTACACCCCTAATGATCTTTTGCTGAAGGTACGGGCCGCACTCGATCTGTAACACAAATCCCCCGCCCCGGGGCGCCGAACAAACATTGGCCGGATTTCCTAAGAAAAATGGGAGATTTTTTCTGACAATCTCCTATTTGATTTTCTCCTCTTCTTCTCTATTTTTCCTCCCCCACAATTGACCAGCCGTCGTGGGTAGGATGTGTGCACGAACCGAACCGAAGGAAATGCTTAGACGATGAGCCTCTATCCCCAACCAAATAAATGGCAGTGCGGACCCTTTGCGTTGAAGCATGCGCTGATTATGCTCGGGGAGTTTGTGAACGTACAAGAGGTGAGCGAGATCGCAGGCTCCACGTGGTGGTACGGAACCGACGAGATCCAACTCGGCAAAGCTGCAAAGGCATACGGATGTACGATCAGATTCGTGCGCGAGAAGAACGCATTACGGGCAAAGCACGAACTGCTGCTGACACTCAAACGCGGGTATCCCGCGCTTCTCTGCGTCGATGGGTGGGGTCACTGGATTACGGTTGTGGGTGCAGAGAAGGGACGCTTTATCTACCTCGACAGCAGCAAGGCACCCGTTGTGTGTGTCGCCACCTGGCGGCAGTTGAAGCGGCGCTGGGCGTACAAGGAATTCGATGAGGCAGATCCCGATATCCACGAAACGCTGTACGACCTGCACCCGGTGGTGCCGAAGTTCCGCGTGCGGACCAAAGCGCGGTTTTCGCTCGAGCGTGCGCGCTACCTGCGAAGACCCGAGAATCACACCTTCGCAACGCATTGGGATGAGTACTTTGACGACCTCATCCAGATTTGCGCGCCGCGTACCCCGCTCAGCCAGAAAGTCTTCCCCATGGGCGAGCTGTTGCGTCGTCACGGCGAGATGATCAAAACACAGGTGGCGTACTGGCATGGCGCGGTCAAGCGCGAGCAGGTCGGCAAGATTTTGAGAAACATGAAATTCGTTGCCGACACATACGACCTCGTCGTGCGAAAGGACGCAGAGAAGCATGCCATCGCTGCCATCTGCACCAATCTTGCCCTCTGGGCTGCAAGCAAGTATGGCGTGGATGAGATTTACGGAAGCAACGAGTAGCACACCGGACGCACTCTGTGCTTACCCGTTCCGCCGCGACGGTCTACTTCAATTCCTGCAGCCATTGCTCGGCTGCAGCACGCCCTGCCTGCACAACATCACGCCCCGCGCGGTAGCACATCTTCCAGTGGGGTGACTTACTTTCGTACGTCGGGTTGACAAAGACCATCTTGCCGTACTCTCCCTCTGTGAGTTTGGCGTTGTAGTCAACGTCGCGCGACTCTTCAAGAAACTGCGTCAGCCATTTCTTGATCATCACAGCAGGCGACGGCGGATACTCACGCTCCCATTCTTCAAGACGGTTCTTGTAGTCCTCAAGCTGCAATTGGTAGGCTTGTTTGTTAAACTCATCCACTTGCGGCGAGTACATAGGATTGGCCGGGTTGTCGATCTCCTTCAGCTGTTGTTTCATCATCTCGATGGTTTGCGCGACAACGGGACGATACTCGGCAGGCGTTTGCTTCAAATTCTGCTGTGCTTCGCGAATTTGCCGCTGCATCTCTTCTTTGTCTGCTTTCCGCTGCTCGGCCGTCGTCCGTGGTGGCAAAGGCTTCTCCGGCTTCTGACCGTCGCGGTACTGCATGTACTTCTGCTTGAATTCCTCCGAGCGGACATAACTCTTCGCGAACTCGGCAATTTCGCGCACCACTGCCGCACGCTCGCCGGAGCCAATCCTTTTGAGTCGGTCCACGCTCGGGTAGCTGAGATACCCGCCGCTGAAGCTGGACCAGATGCAGTCCTTGACAAAACTGCCCGGTATGCCCACCTGCTCCAACGCGCGCACGGTGCGAGCCTGGAACAGGAAAAACCCATACGCGAGAGCAGCCGCAAGAAGCACCGGAAGAACAACGAGTGTCTTTTTCATGGCGTTGTGTGATGGATGTGATGAGTATGGTTGGCCTGTGAAGATACGCCATGCCTGCCCCGAATGCAAGTCCGTGACCCTGTCTTTTGCTTGTCACCCCAGCGCTCCGTATCTTGAAACGGTGTAGGAAATATTCATCAATGAACTTAGTGACCAAGAACGTTGTCCGTAGTTTAGCATACGTGGTTGCGATTACCGGCCTCATTGCGGCAAGCTGCGGCGATGCACGCCGCCGACCCGTTCTCTCGCCGCAGGATAGTCTCGCTATTGTCGAGGAGAACCTGAAGCATCGAGCGGCGATGGAGGAATTCTTCCGCAGCAGCCCGGATTCACCGTTTCAGCGGGATACCACGATCCACTACGATGGCATCAAGTGGTATCAGATCAACCCCTACTTCCGCGGGCGATCCGTTCTGCATCGGTACGACCGCCCGGACACCGTCACCGTCATGGGAACGAAAGGCGAAGAGCGCCGACACCTGCGCTACGGCTATTTCGAGTTCGATGTACCCGACGAGGACGGAACGATGAAAACCATCCGTCTCAACGTGTACAAGTTCACCCCCTACGACGCAAGACGGTATGCCCTGTACCGAAATGTGCTGAGCGTATGGTTTACAGACAGGACGACGGGAAAGGAAACGTACAACGTAGGACGCTACGTCGAAGTCGGCGAAGAACATCCGGACCCGAACTTTCTCTACACGATCGACCTGAACAAGGCGTACAATCCATACTGCGCGTACAGCGACTTGTATTCCTGTGCCATCCCGCGGAAAGAAGACCATGTGGATGTTGCCCTTCGCGTCGGTGAGAAGAAGTACCATGAGTGATCGCCGTTCGCTGTTGCAGTGCACTGGTGTCGTTTCATCACATTTCTCTTCCTCTCATGAATCAGCATAGACTCTACAGAACAATTGAAAGTTTTATCAACAAGAAATTTCGAACCGACGAACAAATGCTTCGCCACGTGCTGGAGAGTATTATCAAGAACGAAGAAATCCCCATTCGCGGCGGACGTATTTGGAAACTGGAGCCGCTCCAGGGAACGTATCGGCTCATCTACCAATCGGGAGAAGTCGAGTCCATCAGGAAGAACTTCCGGTTGCGCATCCTGAACTACCCCATGTTTCTCCAGCTCGGCCGCAAGCGGACGGTGGTGGCAACGGAAACGGATCGCTATCTCCGTCAGCGCGGCATCCGATTGTATTCGGCGACGGGCGTGGGCGAGCTTGTGCAGTGGAAAGGCTACAGCCTGTATCCCTATGTCATCGGCTTCAACGCCGAGTACATGAAGCAGGATGAAGCCTACGCGATGAATATCATCAGCAGCGTGCTGACGACCGCGTTGAAGAACAGGCGCATCGAATCAAAAGCCGCGGAGCTGGAAAAAGACCTCGACAAGGCACGGGAGATTCAGCGGAGCATTCTTCCCCAGCATGAAATGAAGTTTTCCGGATACGAGATGTACGGCGTCTCTCTGCCCGAACGCATCGTCGGCGGAGACTTCTTCGACTACCTGCAGGCGTCGGGCGACAAAGAGCGGATCGGCGTCGTCATCGGCGATGCGGCCAGTAAGGGCCTCTCGGCGGCGGCTCAGGCGTTGTACGTTTCCGGCGCCCTCCGGATGGGGGTCGAATACCAGACGAAAATGGACGCGTTCATTACGCGCATCAACCGCCTCGTCCATCGCACCTTCAAAGCGGAGCAATTCCTCTCGATGGTGTACCTCGAACTGACAACAAGCGACAAGGGCCTCCTCTTCTACGTGAACGCCGGACACAGCAACCCCATTCTGCTGCGCGACAAAACCGATGAAGTGGAAATGCTGCGAGCCACAGGACAGATTCTCGGTCCCTTTCCTGACGAACGATATCGGACGGACTTCACCGTCATGAACAAAGGAGACATCCTCCTTCTGTACACGGATGGCATCACCGAAGCGTCCAACGGCGAGGGCGAACTCTACGGCGAGCATCGCCTGGTCACCCTGCTGAAGCAACACCGCGCCCGTTCGCCAAAGGAGATCTGCCAGCTCATCCTCGAAGATGTGCAAGTCCACAACAGGATGGTGGAGTACTCCGACGACAAAACGGTGCTGGTGATCAAGCGAGTGAAGTAGCGCTCTGGACTTATTTTGTTATGATCATCTTCCGCGTTTCCACAAAGCCCGGGGCCTGAATCCGGTAGAAGTAGATGCCGGTAGGAAGTTCCGCATTGTTGAAGGTTATCTCGTATGTGCCCGCGCCTTGAACGCCCTCGAAGATTCTTGCAACTTCCTGACCCAGCAGATTGAAGACCGAAAGCCGGACGTACCCGCCTTTGGGAATGGTGTACTGGATGGTGGTGGTAGGATTGAACGGATTGGGGAAATTCTGCTCTAAGACTGCCTGCGCTTCTGTTTCCTTTTCGGTCTGCACTTCCTCTCGAACGGCGGTGACAATGGTGATGGTGAAGCGTCGGACCTCCGCGCTGTAAACGGCGATCTGGCCGTCCGAGGCAACCACACGCCAGAAATAACTGCGATTGACGCGCGGAAGCGGGACGCGAAGTGAAACGTCCGTCCCGGCCGATGTGTCGTGCAGCGCCGGACTGTTGAACGTGTTGACCGTGTCGATCTGCACCCGGTATCGCACGGTGTCGCGGTCAGGATCTTGCGAGGCCGTCCAGACAAACTGCACGCTCGGCGTGTTGGTGAAGGAAAACGTCGTATCGTTCGACGGGAACTGCAGATGAAATGCGCCCGGCGGATCGTTCACGTTCGCAACGAAGATATTGAATGATTGATCGGTGAAGCCCGCCCCATTTTCTGCACGCAGCGTCACCGGATGCATCCCCTGCAACGCCTGCCCGTTGGTCGGCGTCCAGCGAAGCGACCACGTTGTTGAATCCACCGTCATACCATCGGGTGCAACGAGAAGAGATAACCCCGGCGGCGTTCCATTGAACGTGGGCGTGTAGGTGTACAACGAGTCCTGCGTCGCGTTGATGGGAGCCGTTGAGGTGAATGTCGGCGTCACGGGGCGTAAGCGCAGCAGGCGGTTGGCCGAATACGGACCGTTGGCAAGATAGATGTTCCCATCCGGTCCCACTTCTACATCGGCAAAGCCGGTCGAGTATGTGAACAGCGTCGCAAACGAGCCGGGCACGATCGTGTCGCCGTTCTGCGTGAGCGTCAGAGTCCAGAGTGTCGGAGTGCTGTTGCCTGTGAACAGCAACTTCCCGCGCAGCCGCGGAAACGCCGTCGCGCGATAGACGACGATACCGGTCAGCGCCGGAAGCGGCGAACTGGGGAAGTAGTACAACGGACGGACGTACAGGGGATTGTTGGTGTAGGAACAGTTGCCCTCAATCGGCCAACCCATGTTGCCGCGCGGCGGAACCCGGTTCACTTCATCGTCGCACGATGGCCCGTTTTCCGTGCAGTACATGATGCCGGTCAGCGGGTCGAATGTGAAATCGAAGCTATTGCGGTGACCAATAGACCAGAACGGCGTGCCTGCAAAGGGATTGTCTGCCGGGATAGAGCCGTCCGGGTTGAGGCGCAAAATCTTGCCGCGCAGGTTCGATGCCGAGGAATCCTGCGCGTTCGACGAGGTGGCATTGTCTCCAAAGGAAACGTACAGTTTTCCGTCAGGCCCGAAGTGACAGTTTCCGCCGTTGTGATTCGTTGCCGTGTTGATGCGTGTGCACACGACAATCGTCCGGGGGTCGACGCCGAAACCGCTGGAGTCACGCAGGCGCACGACAACATTTGCGCGATCGCCGCTGCGCGTGTACTGAACGTAGACGAACGGCGAGTCGGGATACTGCGGATGCAGGGCAATACCCAACAGACCCTGCTCACCTCCCGAGGTGACGCTGAGCGTTGCAAAGGGTGTAGGTCGCACCGCACCGTTCTCGAAAATCTTGACGGCGCCGGTGTTCTTCTCGGTGAAGAAAAACCGTGGCGTCGCGTCGGGCGTGAACGCAATGCACACCGGCAAGGCTACCGCGGGACTTTGAGCCAGGGTGTCGACTCGGTATTGCTGTGCAAGGATTTGTCGAGTTGGCAGGATGCCCATCAGGACAACTGCGGACCATACCAACTGCTTCATATTCATCCTGTAGGTGTTATCAATATTCTCTTAGACTAATGCCTCCGGGAGTTTCTGTGGACTCAACGTAACAAAAGCAACTTTCTTGTTTGACGAAACGATGCTCGACCTGCGCCCGGCACTTGTTCCACCGTCAATCGACAGAAGTACGCTCCACTTGCGCACATCCGTCCGTCGAACAGCTCTTTCCGTTCACCCGCCGATTGGTATCCCTCAACCACAGTTGCAACGTGTTCTCCGAGCGCGGTCCATATCGAAAGATTCACAAACACATCGGCGGACAGAGAGTAGGCAATGGTCGTCAGGCCGTTGAACGGGTTCGGATAATTCTGAAGGAGCCTGAACGTTTGCGGCCGCGGCAGTGTTCCGCTGTTTGACTTGGCGATGAATTGCTCTCCAGCCTCACCCAAACGCAAACACAACTGCTCCAGCTCTGAACATCGAAACCCGTACCCTTCTCGGTCTGTGCGCGGACCTTCCAGTATCTGCCACACCATTGCCCCCGCCGCGTTGTCATACAGTGCCGTCGTGAGCCAGCTTTCGTAGGTCGCTGTTTGATACTCGCGCACGCCGAACTCTCCCACCACCAACGGCTTGCCGGCGCCTCGCGCAACCCGAATGTGGTCTCGAATCCAAACTCCGCCGGCGCTGTTCGAGAGATGCCACACCTCAGGATACAAATGGCAACTGCCAAAGTCAATAGTTGGTATCACAGAATTTCCAGAAAAGGTGATTCCCGCGCTGCCATCGAACAGCCATTGCTGATTGTTGTACGTCGCGAGAGTGTAGCCCGCAGGCGAGATGTCAAAGCCCTCCTCTCCCGTACCCACAAGGTGATTGGGATCGACGGACTTGATGTAGGCCGAGATCTCCGCGATCCAGGTTCGAACGAGATTGCCGGAGCGGTCGGATGAGCGCGGCTCGTTGGCTACTTCCCAGCCAAAGACGAACGGGTCGTCCCGGTAGGCAATGCCCGTGAAGACGTTCCGTCGTTCCAACACGGCGGCAATATAGCCCTTGAACCACTGTCTGATGAGGAAATCTGCGTAGAAGTCGTCGTGGCCCATCGCCGTGCTGATGGCGTAGCGATACGAACGACCCTGGTCTCCGCTGATAGTGCGTTCGAGATCGTGCGCCTGATAGCGAGGGGCTTCGAATGACGTTGAAGGTAACGTCTCCAATCTCCATCGCACATACTGGTTCATTCCCCCATAATCATCCCAGCTATTGACAAGAGGAAGGAGGAGCCGAATGTTGTGCCGGCGCGCTTGAAGAAGAACATAATCCAGGCTGCGCAGCGCGTGCTCGTTGAACCTGCCCGGGCGATACTGAATGACCGCGGGATTGAGGCTGTCCGATGAATCGTAGAAGGCCCACGTTCGGACGACCGTCATGTTCAAACGGCGAGCAGTTTGGAAAAGATTGATGACGGTGTGCGTATCTCCGCGGGCTGCCTGTTCGAGCAGATAGTACGCGTTCGCACCCAGAAAGAAGAACGGACGGTCGCCCAACCGGAGCGTATCGTGAGATCGTGTGATGAAAGGCTCAGGTTGAGAGCGAGCGGCGGTTATGATTGCCGCGAGGAGAGTCAGCCCAAGAACGAGGGACGGAACAGCACGCCGTGCATCACCTCTTGTACAGATATGCAGCATCGAGCAGCCTTGCCGATGTGCCGTCATGCAGCGCGAATTTGCTGCCGCTGTAGATTGCCGCGGCGCCGTACTCGCCCCGTTTGTTGATTGCATAAAAGTTGACGTTGAAGGTCGGCCGGCCTGCGTCATCCTTCAGCCGGCGCATTTTGTTGTGCTGGACGATCCTCTTGCACGCCTCGAGGCATGCCTGCTCGGGGGATTTGCCCGCGCGCATGAACTCCACAACCATGACGCTGCTGCAGTTGATCAGGTTGGCTTCGCCGCGACCGGTGGAACCTGCAGAACCGACTTCGTTATCGCAGTACAGCCCGGCCCCGATGATCGGCGAATCGCCGACGCGCCCGGGGATCTTGAACGCCAGGCCGCTTGTCGTCGTCACGCAGGAGATGTTTCCGTTCTGATCAAGAGCACCGCAGTGAATCGTTCCCGTATGGCGAAAGAAGGGTTCAAAGATACTGCCGACATCTTTGTCATCGGCCGTGTGCGGCGGCAGCCAGTCATCTTTCGTGGAAAGCGTCTCCTTCCACCGCAGCCATTCCTCGCGCGCGCGGTCGGTCAGAAGATTCTCCTCAATAAAGCCATGCGCCTTTGCGAAACGCAACGCGCCCTCGCCGACAAGCAAGACGTGATCGGTTCGCTCCATCACCAGGCGCGCAACCCGGGATGGATTCTTGATGTTCCGCAGCGATGCTACCGCGCCTGCCCTGTGCGTGGGGCCGTGCATGACGGCGGCGTCCAATTCCACAACGCCTTCCTCGTTGGGCAAGCCGCCGTAGCCGACGCTGGTATCGTTGGGATCGTCCTCGACGATATTCACTCCGGCAATTACCGCGTCAAGTGCGTCGGTTCCCTGCCGGATAAGTTCCATCGCTTTCGTCACGGCAGGAAGTCCGTTGCCGCTGGCAATTGCCACAACGCCGGCAGGCTCGGAACGAAGTGCAGAAGGGACGGTTGAAAGGGCAAGGGCGCCGGCACCGGCGGCTGTGGCGCGTTTCAAGAATTCACGGCGTGTCGTTGGCATTCTTCACTCACAGATAGTGTGAGAGAAGGTAGAGATTCATCGCGTGAGAATCAATTGCCCGGAGGTTTCGGTGGGTCTGGCGGAACGGGCGGGCTTCCTTCGTCCGGGTACAGCGTGATGCCCCAGTACTCGGGATCTTCGGGCGGATCGGAGTTCCAATCGCCGTACGCGTGGGAGTCGTCGGTCGAGTAGTGCAGCGTGTACTGGCCTTTGTCCAGAATGATGGTCGTGTTCACAAGACGATTCTTACGCGCGCCGCCGGCGTGCGTCGTCATCGAGTAGGTCATCTCCCACACCGTCGTGCCCGTCGTGTTGTCGGTAATCCATCCGTAGTCGGCCATCTCGCGACTGAACCCTTCGCCGAGAGCATACACACGAACGCGCGTGGTCTTATCGAGCTTGAAGCGAAGACTTTTGTTCTCGCTGCTGCCGACGCGGATGATCTGCGCAATGGCATACTTGTCACGCTGCTCGACGTACTTGCTCACCCAGGAGCGATCGAACGACTCCCCAACGCCGTAGAGCGTGATGCCGTACCGCTCTGCATCGTACGGTGGATCGGCGTTCCAGTCGCCGTAGGCATGCGAGTCGTCCGTAACGTACCGAACGATGTAACTTCCCTTGGGGAGAGTAATGATTTCGTCAATGACTCTGTTTTTCGATGCGCCGCCTGCGTGGCTTGTTCGATCAACATCCATCGTCCAGACTTTTGTGCGAGAGCGCGCATCGAGGATGACGCCATAGTCGGCCATCAAGCGCCGCTGGTTGCTCCTCTCGCCGATGGCATAGACACGAATGCGTGCATCGTGCTTGAGCGTGAAACCCTCGCTGCGACTTTCGCTGTTGCGCATTTTGGTGAGGCTGACGAAGGCATACCCCTCGTCAACGTTCGAGAGAAGCTTGAAGTGTGCTTTGTCCTTCTCGGAGACTGCGAGAAGCGTAATGCCGTAGTTCAGCGGATCCGCCGGAGGTCCGCAATTCCAATCAACCGCTGAGTGACTATTGTCGGTGACGTAGTACAGGGTGTACTCGCCTTTTGGAAGAAAAACCTGTCCATCGAACTTCAGGTTTTTCGAGGCGCCCCCGGCATGCTGCGCATTGCGCCACTGCATCTCCCACACGCGCGACCGATCCCGCAGGTTGACGATCCACCCGTAGTCAGCAAGCTCATAGTCTCCCCCCAAACCCTCGCCGAGCGCGTAAAGCCGTACGGTCATCGGCTCGGAGACGGCAAAGGTCTGGCGGATGAATTCGTCCTCGCCCAGCCGCGTTGCCTTCACCAGCACATCGGAGAACTCCTTCGGCGGCGTGAACGAGGTGACCGACGATGCATACCGTTCATCAACCAACACCTCCATCCCCCAATTCTTCGAGCGCTTCTCCCATTCCTCACGCACATCATCGCCAAAGAGCTTGTCGAACCATCCTTCTAACCAGCCCCGTTCTCGCTTGTTCGACGATATTCCCATATTGAACAGTCCCGCTTCCCGATGATCGACGTTCATGCTCAGGTTCTTGAAGGTCGAAACATACGTGAAGGTGGCGGCGACAAAGTACAGCTCGTAACTTCCCTGCGGCAGCGTCACGTAGTCATCAAACGTTCTGTCGTCTCGTGCTCGTGACGTGTTCTCGCTCGTCATCGTCCACACCACCTCGCGACGGTCGGCATCGAGAATCCAGCCGTAGGCGAACATGTCGTCGCCTTTCCCTTTCTTCTCCCTGTCGCATTTGCTTCCGGCAGCTCCGCGGGCGACAATATGCAGCGTGGTCGGTCGCGGAAGAACAAGTCCTGCCGACTTCAGCTCCGTCGTCCTGAAATCACGCAGCAACGCCACCGTCTTCTCGCCTGCCCTTGCACTGGAGAAGAATGAGAAGACGATGAGAAGCGACAGCACGCCCCCGCGAATCATAGACAGATCACTATTTCGAACGCTGACACTCATCCGCTTAAGTAGTACGTCGCGCGCCATACATGGTTGCAAAGAATGTTGGGATTTACTCATGAAATTCATTTATTGAGAGGATTCATAGGTGGTATGTCGTACGTTGTGGGCTATTGCATGGGGAATATCGCTGTCCAAACTCAAGATATCATCAAAGTGTACAAGGGGCAAGTCCGGCAGCGTGCCCGCGCTCTGGACGGACTCACCCTGTCGGTCCGTGAGGGCGAAATCTTCGGCTTGCTGGGAAGGAATGGGGCCGGCAAGACCACCCTGCTGCGCATTCTGACGACGCTCATTCCTCCAACAAGCGGCACAGCCTCCGTCATGGGATACGACGTCCAGCGGGATGCACTGAAAGTACGTCAACACATCTGCGCCGTCCTTCAGGAAAACGCGCTGGAGATGTTTCTCTCCGTCAAAGATAATCTCACGACGTATGCCCGGTTTCATTCCATGCCATCGCATGAGCGCGAACGGCGTGCCGTGCATGTGATGGAACGCTTCGGCCTCGCCGAACACGGCAGCAAGAAAGTGATGGACTTGAGCGGAGGCCTGAAGCGCCGGTTGCAGGTTGCGAAGGTGTTCATGGTGGATAAGCCCGTGGTGTTTCTCGATGAGGCAACTACAGGCATGGACCCGATCTACAAACGTGCCGTGCTCGATGCCATTCGTGAGCAGGCGCGCAGCGGAAGAACAATTCTCCTGACCACGCACATCCTGCAAGAGGCCGAGGAGTTATGCGACACGATCGCCATGATCAACAGGGGAAAGATCGTTGCTCTCGGCGACGTCAACGCTATCAAGGCGAAAGCAACGAGCGTGTTCGAGGTGAGCATTACGTTTGAATATCTCACAGACGATGTCGTTGCCTCCCTTCATGCGCTTGCACCGATGCGCCTGGAGCAATCAGGCAACTCGGTGGTCCTGTGTGTCAACGGGGTCGAGACGCATCTGCTGGAAACCATCACGCAGCTTTCGCGCCGCGTACCGATCGCGCATCTTGAAATCAACGGAGGAACGTTAGAAGATGCGTTCGTCGAGTTGTTAGGGCCTGCGGAGGAGAAAAAGACATGAACATGATTCTCGCCGTCCTGTATCGCGAGTACAGAATCCGGGCAACAAGCTTTGTGTGGATGTTCTTCGACCTGTTCATGCCGTTAGTGTACCTGCTCATGTTCGGCATCGGGTTGGACAAGGCGCTTTCCGGCGGGATTGTTTCCGAGGGCATCACCATGTCCTATCAGTCCTTCTTTCTCGCCGGCGTGCTTTCGATGGCGTGCTTCGGCATCGCCATTAACACTTCCTACGGGTTTTTTGTGGACCGCGATAACGGCATTTTCTATGAGTTCCTGACGTATCCTATGACGCGCGGGCAATTCCTTATCGGCAAGATTGTGTTCAACTGTTCGCTTGCTCTGCTGCAGTCGGTGATTACGATATCGGTGGGAGTCCTTGTCCTCGACATCCCGATTCGGTGGCCGCTGATGAGCGTTGCGCTGGTGGGTATTGTTCTGGGGACTGCCGGTTGGTTCTTCTTCCTGGCGATTTTTGCTCTCCGCATTCATCGCAACGACATCTTTAATACGGTTCTGAACCTTGCCTACTTCGTTCTGATGTTCGGCAGCAGCATGTTCTATCCTGTTGATACAATGCCGACATGGCTGAGAACACTTTCCCTGTTCAATCCCCTCACCTGGCACACCGACGTCCTGCGCTTTGCTACCATCGGTTTCGGCAGCGTCGAGACGATTATGGCGGAAGGAATCGCCTTTGGCGGTTTCCTCATCGTATCGTTCTGGCTCGCCGTGCACACGCTGCGCAACGCCATTCTGCGCTAATTCATTCACCTGGCCGCGCTGCATGATCCGACGTACTTGACATAACCCTTTTCGCAACGTATATTTCGGATAAGGGTATCCGAAACATCGGACGTTCGCCTGAACAGTCCCCACTGTGTCCTGAAAGGCGACGCATTCTGTTCTTTGTACAGCCCGCTCCATTGTTCCTGATATGTCCACACGTCCCCTTTCTGACTTGCTTCTCTCTACTTGTCCGGAGCGGCAGAAATCCGAATTAGTCTGATCTTCAATCCACTTCCTTGAGTGAGGATGTCGTATGAAGACAACAAGTCATCGCGAGATTCTCACTCATCACTCACGACAAGAACGATGTAGTGCTGAAGAGGGGAATGACGATCCCGATCGCGTTCGCCGTGTGGGATGGCGCGTTAGGCGACCGCAACGGTCAGAAGATGGTGACAAACTGGTATCGGCTTATCATTCAAAAGGAATGAACATGAAGAGACTCATTGTGGTGATCGTTGTACTTGGCATGTTGCACGGTTGCACCAGGCAGGAAAGCGTGGTCACTCCAGCGCCCATTGACTACACCAACATCTCGACGATCGTTTACTCGCAGCACGTTCAGCCGTTGTTGAACCAGACGTGCGCCACTGCAAACTGCCACGACGCCGGAACAAAGGCCGCGGGTCTTGCACTCACCTCATGGGCCGATGTGCTTAAGGGTTCACGCCACGGTGAAGCGCTTATCCCGTTCGCTCCCGAGCGAAGTCTGTTGACGCTGCTGTTTGATGGAACGACCTTACGCAGAACGCACCCAACGCTCACCGGCCGTTCACTCACAACGCCTGAGGTTGCTTTTCTCAAGCGGTGGATAGCGGAAGGAGCACGCAACGACAACGGAGAGACACCGTTCATGCATACAACGCGCAAGCTCTACTGTCCCAACCAATCGGACGATAATGTCGCGGTGGTAGATCTCGACAACGGCGTCGTCATGAAATACATCTCCGTAGGTGTTTCGCCCGCGAATGATGCACCGCATTTCGTCGTGACAGGAGATCATTACTGGTACGTTTCGCTCATCGGTACAGGCCAGGTGTGGAAGTTTGATATTCATGCCGATACGCTGGTGAAAAAGGGAACGGTACAGGGTTCCCCCGCCCTGCTCGTACTCACGCCGGATGGAAGCAAACTCTATGTCTCGCAATTCATGACGTCGAGTACAAACCGCGTCGTGGTTCTGAACACGAGCACGATGACAGTAATCAAAACGATCACCGTGTGGACGATGCCTCATGGCATGCGCATGAACCACGCCGGTACGCGGCTGTACGTTGCCAACATGATGTCCGACAACATCTCCGTCATTGATGTAGCACGCGATAGTGTCATAGCCACGATCCCTGTTGCGTATGACGCAAGCCCGTTCGGTCCAACGAAGTATATGCCGATGGAAGTTGCCGTCTCTCCCAACGACAGCGTGTTCATGGTAACCTGCTCCGAATGGAACGAGGTGCGGATGTTTAACGCGACAACGAACACGTTAATCGATTCCTTCCACGTCGGTGCGCAGCCGTGGCATCTCCAGTTCACGCCGGACGGAGAGTTTTGCTACGTGACCAACAGACTCGGTAATTCCGTCTCCGTCATTCACATTCCCATGCGTCACGTTATATCTACAATTGCTGCGCCGGCCACGTTCGCCTATCCCCATGGCGTGGATATCTCCGCCGATGGTCGCTACGTTTTTGTGTCGAACGAGAATATCAGTCATTTGTACGTACCGCGGTATTCCATGGAGTACGTCGGTAATGTCTGCGTCATTGACCATAGGACGGGCCAGATTGCAAAAGTGTTAGAGGTGGGAAAGATGCCCACAGGGCTTGCTGTGACTCATTAACCGATCTTGCGCAAGAAGCCAATGGACACGACCGGGCGCTTACCCTCTTTGATGGGCAATGTTGAAGTTCGGAAACAAATTCCCGTTCTGCTCGTTCCACCCTGCCGTCATTTATAGGGTGATGGTCGGCGGGGCGGCGCTGGTTGCCGAGACAATCCACCGTTCGACCGAGATACTGAAAACAAGGATTTCATTCGTCCGATTTCTATTCGCGCTCATTCGGGTGAATTCGCGGTTTAATTCCAACCGCGCATAGCATCAGCCATTAAACAAAAAGAAAAATCCAAATGAATCGCATACTCTATCCTTTTGCACTTGGTGTCGTCATAATCGTACTGGGCGCTGGATGCAAGGATCAGGGAGCCGACGCGCCGACGAAGACGAAGCAGTTGCGGCTAACCGACTTCACCTCGGCGCAGGTCTGTTCAACCTGCCATCCGCAGCATTACGAGGAGTGGGCAGGCTCGATGCACCGCTACGCGACCAACGATCCGATCTGGATGCTTGCCAATAACAGTCTGCAGCAAAGCACAAACGGCCGCCTTGGCGATTGGTGCTGGCAATGTCACTCACCCATCGCATTCCTCACGGGCAATGCACGATCCAGCTTTCGGATCGAAGAGCTTCCGGAGATTGTGCGCGAGGGCGTGAGCTGCGACGTGTGCCACACCCTGCGACCGCCACACACAACAACGAATCAACGCATCCGCTATAACATTTCGCCGGGGAATACCAGGTACGGCTCGATTGCTGATCCCGTTCCTTCCGGCTTCCACGAGAGCGCTTACGATCCGTCGTTTAGCCGCTCGGAGAAATGCCGCGAGTGTCACGACCTGGTTGTGAACAACATTCCCGTGGAAATCACATTCACCGAGTGGCAGAACAGCGCCTGGGGGGCGATGTCGGTGGAGTGCCAGAACTGCCACATGAGAACGTACACAGGCCGCGCTGCTGTGGGCGGGCCCATCCGATCCAATCTCCATCGCCACGATTTTGTCGGTGTTGATGTTGCCATCACCGATTTCCCCAACAAGGCGGCCCAGCGCGCCATGGTGGACTCTCTGCTGAAAAACTCCGCCTGCATGACGCTCACGGCGCCGAGCACAGCGCGACGAACCGATACGATCGAAGTACGCGTTACGGTGTGCAACGATAAGACGGGACACAACATCCCCTCATCGGTGTTCTTCAACAGACAAATGTGGGTGGAACTGACAGTGCATCGCGATCAGGATACGGCGTACATGTCGGGACACCTTGACGCCAACGGCGACCTGATGGATCGTCACAGCTCGCTTCAGCCCAACGCCGATCGCGATCTCATGTTGTTCTCGGGATATTTGTTCAAGAACGGGCAGGAGACGAGTGTCTTTGAGATTGACTCGGTGGTCAACACATCCCTCAAACCGTTCGAGGCGCGAACAGGGACGTACAGATTCCGTGTGCCGTATACCGGCATCTGGACCGTACGCGCTCGATTGCTCTTTCGTCCGTTCGGTCCGTATCTGTTCCGTTCGTTGGGTTCCGAGCAGTACATTCGCGAGCTACCAATCTTCGAAATGAAGACGGAAGAAACAATCATCAACGTGCAATGACCTGACGGCAGAATGCGAAGCGTGAGGTATGTTGTGGTTGCCCTCCTCGGCGGTGTTCTCGGCATGATCATGTACGGATCAAACGAACATCTCATGCTGTGGCTGCCGGGCACACAACCCGGGCAAACGACGGAGGCCGAGCCGGTGGAGCGCTGCGTGATGTGTCATCCTGCGCAGGTGCGTGAGTGGTCGGGCAGCATGATGGCGCACGCGACGCGAGACCCGCTGTTCAACGCCCTGCTGGCGATCACAACAAAGTATACGATTCCCCGCGGCTTCGATACGCCGGAATACTGCCTGCGATGCCACTCGCCTTCCGCGTGGCTGGCCGGACGCTCGCATGAACTCTCGGTGCAGGCACTGTTCGGCACCGATCTCGACGGTGTGCATTGCGACCTCTGCCATCGCTCGATGGACCCGATGCGTCCCGATAGCGGAGCAATCGTCGGCGGAGCTGTTCCGGGTTACGGCAATGGGATGTACGTGGTGCAGCGCACCAACCAACCGATGCGCGGGGCGCGAGGAGGACTGCCCGAGCATTGCGAGCTCACGCAGGCCGACACGTTTTATCGGACGAGCGAGTTCTGCGGAGTTTGTCATGAGGTGAGCAATCCGTACTTCTCGCACAATCCCCGCACCGCACCGCCGTGCGAGCAGATTCCGATGGAGCGCACGTACAGCGAGTGGAAGATGAGCTGGTATGCTGCCGAGGGGAAGCAGACATGCCAGTCGTGCCACATGAAGCCCTCGGCGGGTCGGGCATCTACTTCGCCCAGTGCCCGCTATCGCTCCGATGTGGCAAGCCATGACTTCTCCGGTGGGAATACGCTTGGGCTGTATGCGGTAGCCGAAGACTGGAGCGGCATCACCGTCTCTTTTCTGCAGGAAGGCATCGCGCGGTCTCAGCAACGTCTCAAAGATGCTGTCCGGCTGGAAGTGGTTGCCGGGCGCGATGCCGGCAGTGTGGTTACCCTGGTGCGGCTTACGAATCTCACCGGACACAAACTGCCGACAGGCTTTCCCGAGGGGCGGCGCATGTGGATTTCGGTCGTCGGCAAGGATGAGAATGGTAGAGAGGTATTCTCTTCCGGTGAGTATGATGCTGCGACGGGGCGCCTGCGGAACGACTCGCAGCTCAAGGTCTACGAGGCTCAACCGGGAACCTCACCGCAGCTTGCCGACGCGCTCGGCATTCCGGCTGGCCATTCGTTTCTCAGCGCGTTCAACGACACGTTCTATTTCGATAACCGCATTCCGCCGCGCGGGTATCGCCAGGAGGCGTTCCGCGCACGAAGGGCACAACCCGTCGGCTATTACTATTCAGCCGTCCTACCGGCGGCGAGCACTGGAGAATCGGCGACACGAACACCATTACGTGGACCTCAAACTTACTCACCGGAAGCGTCCGCATCGAACTCTCGCGCGATGGCGGACAATCCTATACGACGCTGTTCGACAGCACAAGCAACGATGGAACAGAAGACTGGGTGGTCACCGGTCCGGCCACCGGTGCCGCTTTCGTGCGCATCACCAGCCTTGCTTTTCCGACAGTGAGCGATGCGAGCGACAGCGCCTTTGTGATTTCGGGACCGAACGCCGCGGCGGAGACCTGGTCGCAGCCGGAACGATTTGTTCTTGAACAGAATTACCCGAACCCGTTTAACCCCAGCACGACCATTGGATTCAAGATTCGGGATTATGGATTCGTGACGCTCAAGGTGTATGATGTTCTTGGTCGTGAAGTTGCAACGTTAGTAAAGGAGGAAAAAAAGCCCGGGACATATGAGGTGACGTGGGATGCAACGGCCGTCCCCAGCGGCACATACCTCTACCGGCTAACGACCGGGACGGGTTCGCAAACACGAAAGCTTCTGCTGATCCGATGAAGGCTGATCGTTTTCACCACGAACGGAGGAAACGTACGGCAAATGTGTTCGTTGTGACGCCGAGGCACCGTTTGAGGACCTTCGGTCAAACCCGACCGAACGGTTTTGCGCGAAGTGCCGCTTGACGCAGAAGCTCGCGGCACAGAACTAACTGCATCCATGCCCGCACCATCATGCAATCTGCGGGTGTGTAACGGCTGAAACTTCTTCACGATGGGAAGAATGGCCAAGCGAGTGATCGAACCAAACAGAATAACGGGTGCCATCCTTGCGGGAGGTCGAAGCTCGCGCTTGCATCGTAACAAAGCGCTGCTCGATCTGAACGGAAAACCGTTCCTTCAGCACGTCGCCGAAACGATGCTGGACACAGTCACGGATGTTGTCATCATCGCAGATCGGCACGACGAGTATGCTTTCCTTGGCTTGCCGATTCATGCCGATATCTACAAACAGTGCGGGCCGTTAGGAGGAATTCATGCTGCGCTCACTGTTGCCAGAAACGATGCCGTGTTTATCGTCCCCTGTGATGTGCCCTTCCTGACGCCGGCGTTCATTCGTTTAGTTCTTTCCCGAGAGCATCGTGGCGATGTGACCATTGTGTTGGGCGGGAACAGCCTTCAGCCATTGTGCGGGTTGTACCGGCGCCGCTGTCTTCCGGTGATCGAAGAGGAGCTTCAGCGCGGGCAATACTCGGTGCGTGATTGTCTGAAGAAGCTGCACACGTCCATCGTATCACCTCCTCTCGACGTTCAGCACTCGCCCGCCCATCCCCTCATGAACATCAACACACCAGAGGACTATGCACGCTGTCTTGACATTGCGTGGCAGATAGGCCGCAGTTCATCTCGTTCGGCAATGCCGCGATGACCCGAGATCCTATTTCCTCTCCGGCGTTTCATTCATTCGCGCCCATTCGCGTGGATGCGCGGTTTTAATCTAACCACATTGCTAATGATGTAGCGCTGTTCTATATTGCATAGCCATGGCAAAGCTTGCGGGATAACGGTAGAAAGCACCGAACCCAGCAGTCCACTCACACTTTCTCCGCGTCTCAATCCTCTCTTGAAGTCCTGCGACTCTGCGAGCTGTGTGCACAGTTCCCAACCTATAAGAGGTTGTCGTTGCCTGATGCTTGCAAGATCATGCCTTGGGGGCTGAATGGGGCGGTTCTCTTGTCTGCGTTCGTAGTTCTCCGTCCGACATCAGCACTCTACGCCCAAATCGAGACCCTTCAATTCGAGAATCTCACCGTCGAAGACGGCCTCTCTCATCCTAATGTGAGAGCAATCGTACAGGATAGGTTCGGCTTCATGTGGTTTGGAACCGAGGACGGGCTGGACCGGTATGATGGCTACACGATGGTCGAGTACAAGAACAATCCCGCGGATTCCCATTCGATACCGGACCATCATATTCAATGTCTTCTTCCTGATGACAACGGCGTTCTCTGGATAGGAACAGGCGGCGGCGGGCTGAGTTCGTTCGATGCGTCAACCGGAAGATTCTCTCGACACGGCCTCGACAACGAATATGTGTATGCGCTGAGGATCGATCACAACGGAATCCTCTGGGTGGGCGCGACCGATCTGAATGCGTTCGACCGAAAAACAAAAAGGTTCATTACGCTTGAAGACACACTGTTGATGTTACGAGGGGCCGTTATCCGGTCCCTCTATGAAGACAAGGCAGGAGTTCTGTGGATCGGAACGTGGTTCAGGGGCCTTTATGAAATAGAACGGGACCGTCGGCGGGTTGCGAATTTCAGACATGATCCGAATGACTCACGAAGTCTTTCGGAGAATCATGTTATCTCAATCTTTGAGGACTCACAAGGGGGACACTGGTTCGGCACGTACACCGGCGGGTTGAACAAGCTCGATCCACAGACAGGGAAGTTTCTACGATTTCCCTGGCGGCCGGACCATGCCACCGGCTTGAATGATAACACGATACGAGCGATGTACGAAGACCGCGCAGGCAACTTGTGGCTGTGCACTTCGGGGGGCGGATTGAACATCCTGAACACAAAGACGGGGGAGGTCAGATACATCACGCATGATGTCAGAAAGCCGGCAAGCGTCATTGGAGATCACATTTACGCAATATGCAAAGGCACGTCAGGCATCGTTTGGATCGGGGCGGATGGCGGTATCAGCAAATACAATCCCGCCAAAGACAAGTTCCCATTGGTTCGGGTGGGAGATGAGAGCGGACGGATTCGTGAGCCTGCTGGTCCTCTACACGAGGATCGCGGTGGAACGCTGTGGATTGTCCATAACAGCGGCGGAGAGGTCACAGAATTCAATCGCAGGCAGCAGCACGTTCGCTTTCACCCTTTCGAACCGCAAAATCCTCACGGTCTGATGACCCGGTATGTCTCAAGGATCTACGAGGATCGGCGCGGATCAATTTGGTTCGGGTCCATCGGCAGTGGAGTGTGCAGGCTCGACACCCGAACGGGGCTGTTCAAGACCTTCAAGCTGGAAAGCTCGGACTCAAGCAGGGCCGGCAATTCTGCCTCGGCTTTCTGCGAAGATTCTAACGGGAACCTCTGGATCGGAGTATCCCGCGGCCTTGTCGCGTACGACCCTGTGCAACAGAGCTTTACCTACCACGGAGATTATGCAACCATACCGCGCCGCGACCCGGCGGTACATGATGTTCAGAGCATAATAGAAGAACGGGACGGTACTTTGTGGCTGGGAACGGAGTTCAGCGGATTGATCAAGTACGACCCGTCGCGTGGAATCCTTGCCCACTTCGAACATGATCAGCGCGAGTCGAACAGTCTCAACAACAATTACGTCCGGGTGATTTTTAAGGACAAGCGAGGCCGACTGTGGTTGGGAACCATCGGCGGCGGGCTTGATCTGTTTGACTCGAAGACCTCTTCCTTTCAGCATCTTACGGAACGGGATGGATTGTTGAGCAACATTGTCCATGCGGTGTTGGAGGATGCGCGCGGCAATCTATGGATCGTCTCGCCAAAGGGGATTTCCTGCTTCAACCCCGACTCGCGAACACTTCACAACTACGACGCGGGTGATGGGATCTCGGGACTGGGAGAATCTGCCATCATGAGCAGAACCGGCGAGATTGTTATCGGAAGCGTACGCGGCCTGTATGTCTTCCATCCCGATAGTGTGAGTGACAACCCCCACATACCGAACGTCGTTCTCACCGACTTCAGCGTTCTCAATGAGCCATTCCCATTGCCTCAACCGCTTCATACAACGAAAGAGATAGTCCTGGACCATACGCAGAACTTCATTTCCTTCGAGTTTGCTGCGCTCGATTTCGTTGCTCCCCAAAAGAACCAGCACGCGTACATGCTTGAAGGAGTTGACAATGATTGGATAAAGATTGGGACGAGACGGCGCGCCAACTACACCCATCTCGATCCCGGCACGTACATCTTTCGCGTTAGAGGCTCGAACAATGATGGCGTGTGGAACGACGTGGGGACCTCCGTTGCCATCATTATCACTCCACCATTCTGGCAAACGTGGTGGTTCCGGGTGTTCGCGATCCTTTTCTTTGTAGGCTTGCTCACACTGGCATACAACTATCGCGTCAACAAGTTACTCGAAGTGGAACGAGTCCGTTTACGGATTGCGCGGGATCTTCACGATGAACTCGGCAGCAATCTCAGCGCCATTGCGCTTGCTGGCCGCATGGTGCAGGAAGGTGCAAACTTGACGGACGAGCAGCGACACAGGCTCTCCGAGATCAGCGAGAGCGCTACACAAACTGCCGACACGATGCGGGAAATTGTCTGGTTCATCAACCCCGAACATGACGGACCGGAGATCCTTCTCTTAAAGATGAAAGATGTAGCCGCTGCTATGCTCGGTGGTATGAACCTTTCGTTCCATTGCAGCCCCGATGTGTTCGATGTGCGGCTCGATGTCGAGCGGAGGCGGCATCTCTTCCTTATCTACAAAGAGATTCTGAACAACATCGTGAAGCATGCGAGGGCCAGGAACGTGGAGGTTCGTCTGGAACGAACGGGCGGACAGTTCCGCATGTACGTTGCGGATGACGGTTGCGGCTTCGATCCCGCTCAAATATTTACCGGAAATGGCCTGGCCAATCTCAGATCACGCGCGGCCGCAATCGGTGCAGAGCTGGAGATTGCCACCTTGCCAGGGCACGGAACAACCATCACTCTCCTGATGAAAACGACGTGAATGCGTCATGGCAATCGCTGACGACGAAGCATATCATGAGAGAAGGACAGAACAGGAAAGCACGTCAACCAGGGGAATTGATGACCTCTGACGAAAAGTCTACGATCTGGATTGTTGAGGACAATACCTTCTACCGAAAGACAATCGAAGAGCTGGTGAATCAATCCTCGCGGTTCGAGTGTTGCCGATCATTCGGTTCGTGTGCCCGTCAGTTTTCAATCAATCTGCAACTTGATGGCGCGATCCATCCCGCATCAAACGGGACACTCTTTTTGTCATCCTTGGTTCTTGGCATATCGTTCTACATCAAATAACTTTCCGGCAATTTGTCGAGTGAGTCAAGATGTTCCATCCACATGCAAACCGCCTCCTCACCTGCACCGTTGTGTCCTGCTTGTTGATGGCCACGATAGCCGGATGCAGCAGCTCCAGCGAAACGCGTCGGGGAAAACTGAGCGATGCGATGGAAAAAGCCTCTGAAGAAAACAAAGGAGATCGCAAGGTGCCGACGGAGCCGGCCCAGCCAACTCCCGTTGCAGTAGGCAATGTCGAAACCCGACTGAATCCAACGGACACTTCGGTCCAGTCTGGCCCCGAACAGCAGAAAGATATCACGACCGATTCTCTCCGAGAGAGACCCTCATCTCGCATGTGGTTGGGCATTCGACTTGGTGGCGGCACGCTGAAGGCGGGCGATTTTGAGGGGATTGGTGAATTCGGCGTATCGGCGGGATCATACATCAGCGACCGATTCTACGGAGAAGTTTGGGGATTCTTCAGCAGCTCGACTCTGATTGAGACAGCCGCGTTGAACAAATCAATCAAGGATGGTGTGATTATCACGGGTATTGGTTTGGAGGGAAAATATTTTCTGACACCCTCATACACGTTCCTGGGACCATACCTTCTGCTGGGAATGAACTTCTCCCACATGTCTTGGGATTACCAGAATGCCATTACAGCAAACAAGTATGACAATTCTGGAAACGTGATCGGTACCGACAGGATCACGAGCGACGCATTATCGGGACTTGACATGTTCGTCGGTGCCGGCCTTCATCTCTTCCAATTCTCTGGATTTCACGTTGGAGCCGAGCTCGCTCCCGGACTGATTCTGTGGAGCAACGCAACCAGTGAAGGATTCGATAACGATGTCTTCAAGACTTTCTTCTACCTCAAGTTTCGGGTACATATCAACTTTGGACTCTGACAGAAGCCCGCTCCCCCACTTTCCGTTCCTCGCGGCACTTCGGTTTTCCCTTATTCAATCCCTTACTCAAAACAAGGAGTTTTTCCTCTCCGGCGTTTCATTCATTCGCGCCCATTCGCGTGGATGCGCCGCTAAATCTCATGGATCGCTGAAGTCGTGATGATCGCTATTACCCCTCCCTCCCGTTGCACTTTGACCAACACCGGAGTATATTCTGGTCAGGACAACTAAGGTTGTTCACTCGAGAATATGCGGAGCACGAGTGCCGACGAGACCGTTTTTTCCCACACCGTTCCTTCTCGCTCTTGTACTTGAACTGCTGACGCCGCATGAATCCGCTGCGCAGGTTCTGCCGTTTCACACCTTCACCACAATTCACGGACTCATCTCCAACACAATCAACGATTTGTTTCAGGACTCTCGAGGCTTCCTCTGGATCGCTACGTTCGATGGATTGAGTGTGTATGATGGATACACATTCACCAGCTACACATCGCTCGACGGTCTGGCTCATCATCTTCCGTGGTGTGTTACAGAAAGCCGGCATTCTCCGGGAACGCTGCTCATCGGAACCAACGGCGGAGGCGTGAGCCGCTTCCGCGATGGAATGTTCACGACGTTGCGACTCGGCTCCGACCACGAAGAAAACGAAGTGAGTAGAATCGTGGAGGACAACCGGGGAGCGCTGTGGTGTTTGACAAATGCCGGGATTGTGATTGCAGCCGACGGCGCCCCGATAAAACTCCAACTCCATCAGCCGAACGCCATCATGACCCTCGCCCAGAGCACCGACAGCATTCTGTGGATCGGAGAAAACAACACGCTGTATCGCTTCTCCTCCTCCCGCGTCACGCTCTCCCGCGTTACCATCCCTCTTCGTCACCACGGCGTCATCAACAATCTCTCGCCGGAAAGCCGCGGCGGGATGTGGGTGTTAGGGAGTGACTCTTCGCTGCTGCTCTATCGTGATACGTCCCTCGTTCTGCGGCGGCATCTCCGTCACGGCATGCCCGGGTCCATGCTCGTTGATCGTCAGGGCATTGCCTGGATTACACTTCTCCACAACGGCGTTCTGCGGATACCGACCTCACACCTTCCGGGCGGAGAGTTCGAACACCTCACCAGTGACAACGGTCTGCCGAGCAACGATATCACAGCGCTTCTTCTGGACAGAGAGGAGAACCTCTGGTTCGGATCGCACGATAAAGGCGTAGGCAAGCTGAGCGAGAAGAATATTCTGCGATTCACTCTTGCATCAACAATTCTGGGACTCGCCATCGACAGGCGAGCGCATGTGTGGGCAGCTACTGAGAGGGAAATTCTGGAATGCTGGAACGATGCAGGCGGATGGCGCACGGCGACGCACACGCTGGTGCCGTCGGCTTCCACCATTCGCTCGATGACGCTCGACCGCGAAGGTCGTTTGTGGTGTGTACTGTCCGACAACAGCATTCGAGCGTACGATATCACAGCGTTCCGAGGTGGCGCACCGCTGCAACCGATGATGACGCTTCGAGCGGGCGTGCACTTTCCCAACGTGTCACCATTTCTCACCTTTGTAGATCATCGTGGTTTGTTGTGGTACACAGCCGAGCCGACCGGTGTGGGAGTTGTACGGCTCGGTGAGAAACCGAAGCTCGAACGGCACTTTTCCTATCCGGCCGATGTCCCCGTAGGAGCTGTCAGAGCTATTTATGAGGATACGCGGGACAACCTCTGGTTTGGGGGATTCGGCGATGGACTTGCCATGCTGCCGAACGCAGAGTGGCGAAACACGGCGATGCACCATCTCACCACCGACAACGGACTCCCGGACAACGGCATCCGCTCCATTGCTGAAGATGATGAAGGAAGATTGTGGATAGGCACACGCTACGGAGGCCTCGCAATCTACGATGGCACGCGATTCCAAACACTGAGCGCTCGCGATGGAATGTTGAGCAACGCTGTGTGGAGCATCGCGAAGGGGCCTGATGGAAGAATGTGGCTCGGTACGTCGCTCGGGTTGATGTTTGTACGAAGCAGCGACCCGCACAGCATGGGATGGAATGCGGAATTGACTGGCACAGATACACGCATGTGCGCTACAGACACGAACGGACGAATCTGGGTGGTCGGTTCGCAGACACTCTCGCTGTACGAACCGACGAAGGACTTCGTGAACACCGTGCCTCCCCCGATCTACATCTCTCATTTGACAATCAACGGAAAGGCGACGCCGGTGCAACAGGAAATGGAACTTTCATCCGATCAGAACAATGTCGCTCTGCAATTCCTCGGCGTGAGCTTCCGGCACGGCCTTCGCTATCACTATCGCTTGAAAGGAGTTGATGCCGGGTGGAGCCAGCCTTCGAGCAAGCGTGACGTTACGTATGCCACACTCAGTCCGGGCACGTACGCCTTTGAAGTTCTCGCCATCAACAACGCCGGAATCTCCAGTGCGCAGCCCGCGACACTGACCTTCACGATTCAACCGCCGATCTGGCGGCGGTGGTGGTTTCTGGCGGGCGCGGGACTTCTCCTGAGCGTCGTCTTCGGCGGCACGGTGAAATATGTCTCGACGCAAAAGCTGCAGCGACGCGTGCAGGAACTCGAAAAGGATCGAGCGATACAACTCGAACGCGAGCGAACCCGTGAACGGATTGCCCGCGACCTGCACGATGATGTTGCCTCGACGCTCGGCAGCGTTGTCATCTATGCCGAATCGCTGAAGCGTCAGGTTCAGCATGAGCGTGAAAGCGCCGGACTTGCCGAACGCATCAGCACCCTCTCGCAGGAGGCACAGGATGCCCTGGGCGACATCGTGTGGTCAACCTCACCCACACACGACACGCTGAAGGACCTGCTCACGCGCATCAGCGACCTGACGGCGGAAATGTGTTCGCCGCGTGGAATCACCTACACGCTTACGATACCTTCGAGCGAGTCGGAGCATATCCTGCAGAACGACGTCCGAAAGAGTCTCCTGCTCATCTTCAAAGAGGCGATGAACAACATCGTCCGGCACTCCGGGGCAACCGCCATCGCCGTGACGGCAGAGCTTCCACCGGACGGGTTGCGCATCACCATCGCGGACAACGGAAAAGGATTTACCGTCGAAGAGCAGGACGCGACCAGCCGCGGTCATGGTCTCCGCAACATGCGCAGGCGAGCCGCCGACATCGGTGCGCAGCTGACGATCCACTCAACCCCCGGAAGGGGAACCAGTGTGAGTATTCTTTTTAGACTGGATGATTCTAATGAGAAGCATTGGCGCTCAGCGTGACGGGCGATGACCTTCAAGGCGGATTGCCACGACCTTCAGGTCGTGGAAAAGAAACGGAACAGGATTTCTCGTGGACTTTAGTCCCGCATTGTTTGTGAGCTAAAGCCCGAGTGGTTTTTGCTTTCGCTTATCCACGAGCTAAAGCTCGTGGCAATCCGATGATGCCTTATGCTCGCACGCGTCACCCTGAGCGAAGTCCCGCCGCTGTTCAGGCGGGACGGAGTCGAAGGTGCTTTGCGGAAACAGCCGCCTGTGCTTCCTTTGCTTCTGGATGCTTCGCGTTTGGAAAGCAACGCTCAGCATGACGTGGGACGCGCATAGCCACGACCTTAAGGTCGTGGACAATAAAATATGACCTTCATGTGTCATTGTCAGGAGCGAATTCTTTTTGTAGCATAGCTTAACCCAGTATGCCCATTCGCGTAGCCATCATCGAAGACCACGACGACTTTCGTGAAGGTCTGTATCATCTCTTCAAAACCACCGAGGGATTTCAGGCAGCCGGGAAATATTCATCGGTCGAAGAAGCGCGCCGCAGCTTGCCGGAGGTAGATGTCCTCTTGCTTGATATCGGGCTGACCGGTCAGTCGGGCATCGACGCGATCCCCGAGTTGAAGAAGCGCCATCCCAAAACCTCTGTCGTGATGCTGACCGTGTTCGACGACGACAGAAATATTCTCCGCGCCATTCAAGCCGGTGCCGACGGCTACCTCCTGAAAAAAACTCCCCCCGCGCTGCTGCTGCGTGCCGTCGAAGATGCTGCCGCCGGCGGCATGCCGATGACGCCCTTCGTCGCGCGGCAAGCGCTCGAACTCTTCAAACGCTTCTCACCCGCACCACCCTCCGATGTTGCCCTCACCCCACGCGAGATCGAAGTCCTCACGCTCCTCGTCCAGGGCATGAACTACACCATGATCGCCGAAAAACTCTTCATCAGTTTCGAGACCGTCCGCAATCACTTCCGCCACATCTACGAAAAACTCCAGGTGCACTCCAAAGCCGAAGCAGTCGCAAAGGCAATCAAGCAGGGACTCGTGTAAGCCACCATTGACCGCCGGTCGTCGGGCATGGTGATTTGGGCGTTCCGGCGCTAAGCGCTTCGCAGCGCCGTCGGCGTCCTGCGGGCTCCGCTGTCGCTTCGGTGCTTCGCTGAACAGCGCTCAGCACTGCCCGCCCCAAAGCGGCGGGCACCCTCCGGCCGCCTAACGCAAAAGCACCCGTATCACCACACCATACCAGTTGTGTAGGGACACGGCTCCGCCATGTCCTGATGTGAGGAATCCTGAATGCTTGCGTTGACGATGCGCGGTGTGTGTGGAACTCGTGACGGATGAACGGTCTCGTCACCCTGAGCGCAGTCCCGCCCGCTTCTCAGGCGGGACGGAGTCGAAGGGTGTTCCGCGCACTTGTGTAGGGACACGGCTCCGCCGTGTCCTGTCTGAGAGACTTCACCGCGGCAAAAGACAAAAATGACACCCGCGTGTCATTGTAACCCCGCGCTCCGGTGCATAGCTTAGTCATCGTTGTTCACGTTCTTTCTCTTCTTGAAAGGAGCCACTATGAACCGCGCCGCATGCCTTCGCAGCGTGACGTTTTTTCTTGTTCTCACGCTTTGTCTGAGCGTGCCATACGCGCCCGCCCAAATCCCCCGCACGCTCTCGTACCAGGGAATTCTCTCCGATACACTCGGCACACCAAAGCCCGATGGACTCTATGCCATCACATTTCGCCTCTACGACGCACCGAGCGGAGGGACGCTGCTCTGGGTGGAAACGCAATCGCTGCAGGTGAGGCGAGGACTCTTCTCGGCCGTCCTGGGCAGTCAGACGCCGTTTCCATCGTCCCTCGCATTTGAACGGCAGTACTGGCTGGGCATTCAGGTCTCGCCTGAGCCGGAACTCTTGCCGCGCATTGCGCTCTCGGCAGTAGGCTACAGTCTCAACTCACTCCGCGCCGATACGGCGCGCGTCGCGCTGAACGCGGGAATCTTTGCCGACAGTGCACGCATCGCAGGCACGGTTCCCAACAACTCCATCACCGCCGCAAAGATCGCAAGCGGACAGGTGGTGAAGAGTCTCAACGGACTCAGAGACGCCATCACGCTCCGAGCGCAAGGAGGCGCAACCATCACCTCGTCCGGAGACACCATCACCATCAACGCAGGCAGCGGCGGCGGTGGTACGGGCGTGCAGGGATTGCAAAACACCAACAACACGCTGGACATCATCAATCCCTCGGGTCCCACCGTAACAGCAAACCTCAAAGTCCCGCTTACGATGAGCGCGGCATCGAACTATGGCAATGGACCGGTCTTGAGAGTCCGCAACACGCAGGCGAACGGCGATAATGCCGTCGAAGGAATCACGCAAGGATACATCGGTGTGTACGGTGAGTCGCAAGGGACATACGGTGTGTACGGACTGAGCAGGAACGCGGGAGGAGTAGGAGTGTACGGAGGAACGCAAGGCATTGACAATCCGACGAGCGCGGGCATGCGAGGCGAGGGTGGTTATCATGGCGTTGTCGGGTTCAGCAACTCGTCGGCAAGCGGCGCCTCAGGAGTTTGGGGAACGGCAGAAAACAGCATCGGGGTGTTAGGAACGAGCACGAATGAAGACGGAGTGAGAGGCATAAGCACCAACAACGATGGCGTCGAAGGCTCGTCGGGCGCAGCGAATCGCAGCGGCGTGTGGGGACACAATGACGTTGCAACCGGTGTCGGTGTCGCCGGCAGCAGCACGGAGGGCATCGGCGTATCGGGCACGAGCACCAACGGCATTGGGCTGAAGGGGTTCAGCACCAACGGTGACGCGATCGAAGGACACTCGACCGGTATCAACAAAAGCGGGGTGTGGGGACATAACGATCGCTCAACCGGTGTCGGTGTTGCCGGCAGCAGCGGCGGCGGAGTAGGCGTCTCCGGCACGAGCACGAATGGTGATGGCGTTGTGGGTTCAACTAATGCAGCGAACAAAAGCGGCGTGTGGGGACACAATGATGCGTTCAACGGTGTCGGCGTCGCGGGCAGCAGCGTCAACGGATACGGCGTGAGCGGCTCGGCAGGCTCAACGGATGCCAACGCGATTTACGGCTATAACTCGGCTACGCTTTCGCTCGCGGCGATCGGGTTGCAGACCGTAACAGGCGGACAAACGCATCCGACCGGTGTGTTTGCGTATAGCGGCAGCGGCGCTCGTGCAATCGCTGTTTATGGCCGCGCCGCCAGCGGCGGTCAGTTCTCCAACCAGTACGCGGGACTCTTCGAAGGCAATCTCAGAATTGACTATGACTTGTCCGTCGGCGGGTCGAAGAATTTCATGATTGATCATCCCCTCGACCCTGCCAACAAGTTTTTTGTTCACTCCTGCGTCGAAAGCAACGACCGCATGAACATCTACAACGGCAACATCATCACGGACGCAAATGGGAACGCTACCGTCGAGTTGCCGAATTGGTTCGAAGCGCTCAACAAAGACTTCCGCTATCAGCTCACCGTCATCGGCCAGTTTGCACAGGCAATCGTCTCTCAGAAACTCAGCAACAATCGGTTCTCCATCAAAACCGACAAGCCGAACGTCGAGGTCTCGTGGCAGGTTACCGGCATTCGCAACGACGCATACGCGAGAGCCTATCCGATGCAGGTAGAGGTCGAGAAACCTGCTGAAGAGAAGGGAACATACACGCATCCCGAACTCTACGGCTTACCGGCGAGAACATTCGAGCCGAAGCCTCCGGTCCTCGACCATCAACCGCAGAAACAATAGCATTGACCCATCAACTACGGAGATTGAACCATGAAGCGCTTAGGACTAATCCTCTTCGCACTCGCTCTGAATGCAACCGCAGCGTTTGCACAAAGCACTGCCGTGCTCTGGGGTGCCTTCGATCAGGGCTTTGCGATGCCTCAATCATCGAGTACGATGGTGAAGTCGGTTGCGGGTCAGGCGTTCGTCGGCTTTGCGCAATCTTCAACCACGCGACACGAAGTCGGCTTCCTCGCCGATA
>JBBIRR010000009.1:0-84109 GCA_037441705.1 Ignavibacteriales bacterium | reverse complement strand
TCACCCTGAGCGCAGTCCCGCCGCCTTTCAGGCGGGACGGAGTCGAAGGGTGGATGCTTCGCGCTTGGAAAGCAGCGCTCAGCATGACAGTGTTGGCCAGTGCAATCTCCACGGTGCGCACTCGTGGGTCACGTAGTGACCTCACGACGATAGCCCGACCTTTCAAGGTCGGGATACCAATCATACGCATCATCACACCCGTCGCGTAGCGACGGAATGAAAACCTGGTGATCAGAAGAGAAACGCGAAACGGAGTGTCAACGTGGCGAGGCGATACAGGTCGCCCCTACGGGGCTTACGTTCTTTTAGGCATTGTCACTGCTACAAACAGGTCGTCCCTACGGGACTCACGTTGGTTGCACACGCCTGGCAACAGCTCGCCCTCACGACGAGTAGCACGAGTGTTGATTTAAGCATCCGCTCCGTAGGAGCGGTACTGGCTGTAGAACTCAACGGCAAAGACATCGCGCAAGCCCCATTGGGGCGACCTGGTTATGTTCCGGTCCGTGAATCCTGCATCCTGCATCCCTCATCCTGAACCCTGAACCCCGAACCTTGAACCTCAAATCTCAAACCTCAAACCCCAAACCTCGCGACCGCGCGAGCAGAAGAGAAGTCGCCCAACACTTTCACCTCTCCCACCCAGGGTGTATATTAGAACGAGCGGTTCTCTGACACCATCCACCATTTTCTCGAGGATAACATGAAATTCATCCTGACGATTCTGTTCGGTGCGTTTGTTTTTCTTCTAACCTTTTCAATGCACGCGGGGGATGTGACTCCCGCGGACAACCTCATCGTTGACGGCATTCCCCCCATTCCCGCTGCCATTGTCGAAGGCGTTGGTCGCTACACGGAGTTTCGTTCGGCTGCGCTTTCGAGCTGGCATCCAACCAGAGTGGAGATGCTGATCTCGACACGCTTCGGCGATGTGCCGCAGATTCATCTCGTGAAATTCCCCGGCGGTGCGCGCACGCAACTGACCTTCTTCACCGAACGTGTTGCCGGCGCGTCGTTCCAACCAACGCACGGGCGCTACTTCGTCTTCCGCAAAGATGTCGGCGGGGGCGAATGGTTCCAGAATTATCGCTACGATATGGCGACCGGTCAGACGACGCTCCTGACCGACGGGAAGTCGCGCAATACACTGGGCGTTTGGTCCCACAAAGGCGACCGCATGGCCTACGGGTCCACCCGGCGCAACGGGAAGGACATGGATTTCTATCTCATCAATCCGGAAGAGCCGACGTCCAACACTCTTCTTGCCCAGCTCGATAAGGGCGAGGCGTGGAACGTTCTCGATTGGTCGCCCGACGACAGGAAAATTCTCGCCGAGGAATTCGTGTCGGTGAACGAATCCTATCTCTGGGTGTTCGATGTTCAGACAGGCGAGAAAACTCTGCTGACGCCGAAAGAGGCCGAGCCGATCGCGTATGACGGCGGAGTGTTCAGCAGAGATGGGAAAGGCATCTTCACGTTGACGGATCGGGATAACGAGTTCATGCGTCTTGCCTATCTCGACATTGCAACAAGGAAGTGGAAATTCTTCACGTCGCACATTGCATGGGATGTGAGCAGTTTCGATCTCTCGCCAGATGGAAAGCGCATTGTGTTTGTTACGAATGAGGATGGAATGAGCGTTCTTCATCTGCTGAACGTCGCAACGGGGAAAGAAGAGAAGCTGCCGCGGCTGCCTGTAGGTGTGATCGGCGGAGTCGGCTGGCACAAGAACGGCAGGCACATCGGCTTCACGATGAGTTCCGCGCGCTCTTCGACCGATGTTTTTTCGATTGATACCAAGACGGGAAAACTCGAGCGCTGGACATTCAGCGAGTCGGGAGGATTGAATGTGGAGAACTTCCCCGAGCCGGAGCTCATCCGGTGGAAATCGTTCGACGGCAGGATGATCTCAGGCTTCATGTATCGCCCGCCCGCATCGTTCACGGGCAAGCGCCCGGTTGTTGTGAGCATTCACGGCGGGCCGGAGTCGCAGTTCCGTCCGGCATTCCTCGGCAGAACCAATTACTACATTACGGAGCTGGGCGTCGCGTTCATCTTTCCCAATGTCAGAGGCTCGTCGGGATATGGCAAGACCTTTCTGAAACTCGACAACGGAATGAAGCGTGAGGATTCCTATAAGGATATCGGCGCCCTTCTCGAGTGGATCAAGCACCAGCCCGATCTCGATGGTGATCGGATTATGGTGACGGGTGGCAGTTACGGCGGGCACATGTCGTTTGCCATTGCGACGTTCTATTCGGACCAGATTCGGTGTGCGCTGCCGGTTGTGGGCATGTCCAATCTTGTCACGTTTCTCGAACGGACGGAAGCCTATCGCCGCGACTTGAGAAGAGTGGAATACGGCGACGAGCGCGATTCCACGATGCGAGCCTATCTCTTGAAGATTGCGCCGCTCAACAACGCGTCACGCATCACACGCCCGATGATGATCGTGCAGGGCATGAACGATCCTCGTGTCCCGGCCAGCGAAGCGGAGCAAATGGTGGCGACGCTCAAGAACAACTCGGTGCCCGTCTGGTTCCTGATGGCGAAAGATGAAGGGCATGGATTTGCCAAGAAGAAGAATCAAGACTATCAGTTTTACGCAACCGTCCTGTTCATGAAAGAATACTTGCTGAAATGACATCGCACGAGGACCTACACTGGAAGGAACGCATTCGGCAGGCGGATGATCGCCTGCTGGATGACCGTTGTCTGATGCATCTTGTTCTGTACGATGGACGTTGTCCATTGTGCAACGGGATCGTGCGCTTCCTTCTGCGCTGTGATCGTCAGGGGAGACTGATGTTCGCCGCGCTGCAGGGCGAGACGGCGCGGTCTCTTGCCCCTTTGTGGAAGCATACGGATGAGACGATTATTCTCGTGTCGCATATGGGAACGGACCGCGAGCGAGTATACGAGAAGTCCGATGCGGTGCTGGAGATCTTTCGCCTTCTCAACGGCGCGTGGAAAGCGCTTACACTCCTTGCGGTGATTCCTCGAGCTGTTCGCGACCGGGTGTACGACTGGGTCGCGCGCAATCGCTTTCGGTGGTTTGGATCGTCTCCGTTGGAGGAATGCCCTCTTCCGCCGCCGCACTCTCGGGCACGATTCCTTCCGTAGCCGCCAATCGCAACCGTTCAATTTTTCAATATTGACATGCGGTAGAGCCGATCGTATATTACCACTGAGCTCGCTCCCGCGTGAGCAGAAGCGTTAGCCGTTCCTTACACACGGCGTTACACATGCATTGTAACGCCGTTTCGTTTTCTTGGAAAGGGTGACTCTCATGGAGGCAACGACCCAACAGAAGCTGATGCGCTATGTCGCAGAGATTGTTCATACCATCAAGTCGACCAATCAATACGAGCAGGCGCTCCATCTCATTACAGACCGCCTCGTTCGTCTGTATCGGACACAAACCTGCGCCGTGATCTTGATTGATCCGGCGACGGAGTATCTTCGGATCGAGAACAGTGTTGGTCTCTCGCACACCTATTGCAAGGCATTTCGACGTACGCTTGCCGTCGGGCGGATCGGCGAAATGTTGTGGACCGGCAAGCCGATCTTCATCGACGATGCGCGGCGTGAGCCTCTCGTGGCCGCCGAAATCCGGCTCGAGCACGAATTTGATGTGTGTGCATGTCTGCAGATTGCCGTTGACCATCGTACGCTCGGCTATCTCCACGTTGATGGCAGATATCCGCATACGTTTTCGTGTGATGACCTTCCCATCCTGCAGGCGTTCGCCGACATGGCCGGCATTGCCGTGGACAAAGCCCGGCTGCACGATGAGAACTTGAGGCTCGATGTCATAGATCATGACACGGGCCTGGAGAAGTACACGGCATTCATCCGCAAAGCGGAAGCTGCACTCACAGGCGCACGATCGTTCAACGAGCATCTCTCGCTGATGATCATGGATGTAGATAACTACAAGGACATCCTCGGGACCTTCGGGTATGAAAGCGCTTTGCGCTGTCTGAAGGAGATGGCAAGACTTCTGCGCGGGGAACTCCGATGCATTGACGCCGCCGGGCGATACGGATTTGATGAGTTTATCGCGATGCTGGTAAAAACCGACCTGGCTTCGGCCGTGCAGTTTGCGCAGCGGTTCTGCCGTGCGGTTGAGGGAACGCCGTTCGTCAACAATGCTATTCGTACAACGGTCAGCATCGGCGTGGCTACGTTTCCTCAAAACGGCAGCACCCTCGATGATCTGCTGTTGACTGCCCGGCATGCCTTGCTTGAGGCGCAGCGCGCCGGCCGCAACTCCGTGTTCTTCTACCCGGCCGAGTGGTATGCAAGCGAGCGCGCCCTCCACTGAGCAGAAAGCGATCGGTTTAGGGCAGCCGAAATCCCTTTTTTCGCACAAACTACGCCGTTTAGCGTAGCAGCGCAGCCGCGCGGCGAAAGAATGGGCAGCACCATCACCCATCTTCTTGCTTATCACGAACACTCTACCTAAATTTGCGTAGTCAGCTTCGGCGAGAACGTGCTGTACCACCCATGGTCCTTTTGCGGAAAGGGGACATGCCACAATGAAGTTCACGATCAAACGAAAGATGCTCATCGGGTTCGGCGTCATCATCGTGTTGATGATTGCGACGAACCTCTACGTGTTGCGGCAAATGCAAAAGGTGACTGCGACCACCACACAAACGTATGCCTACGATTTCCGCGGACTTGATTTGGCCAAGCAGATGCAGGCGCTGCTGTTTGAAGAAGAGCCGTATGCGCAAAAAGCAGCAGCCTTGAATGATCCGGAATATTACAAAGTTTTTGCCGAACAGGTGAATGTGTTCGAGCAGTTTGCCGATTCTCTTGCCCGCACAAGCCTTTCGGAGCAGGATCGCATACTGGTCAATCGCATACGCGAGGGTCACAAGTGGTTTGCTGAAGCCGTCCGCCGAGCAACGTACGGCATTGGCCGAACAAACGACGGCGCGTTCGACGAAGCCGCGCGCAACGACAGCCTTGATGTGCTGCACGCGAATCTGCGGGACTTCATTTCGGGAACGGAACAATCCATCAAACGTTCGATGGCGGAGGCCGGACACCGAATGTCGAAGTCCGCTAATGTTGCATATGTCCTCACGGCCGTTACGTTACTCATCGCCCTGGGCGCTGCCGTCTTCATCACGCGCGCCATCACCAAACCTATCGGCGTGTTGATTCAGGGAACCGATCAGATTGCCGGCGGCAAGTTCACCCCGATTGAAGTCCGCACGCAGGACGAGATGTCTCTTCTGGCACGCGCCATCAACGACATGAGCGCGAAACTCCAATCCAACGAAAAGATGCGGACGGAGATGATGCATCACATCTCGCATGAACTCCGCACGCCGCTGCAGGCGATGACATCCGCCCTCAATCTCATGGCCGATCAACGGTACGGGACACTCAACAAAGAGCAAACGCGGCTCACGGAATTTCTGCGCGAGGGTATCAACAAGATCACGGCGTTCAGCCACCAGTTCCTCGACATCTCCAAGATCGAGTCGGGGGCGATGCAGTACGACTTTGCGCCGACGGATCTGGTGAGTGTGTTGGTGCCCGTGATCGAAGAGGCGAAGTTGATCGCATTGCGCAAGAACATCTCGCTGACGGTGAACGCTGCTCCGATCCCGAAAGTGAAGGGAGACGCGTCCAAGCTGCCGCAGGTGTTCAGCAACCTTCTCAGCAACGCCATCAAGTACACGCCCGAACGGGGGCGTGTGCACGTCGAAATCGGACGCTCCAAATTCGGCGTCAGCGTGTCGGTCACCGACTCGGGTGTGGGTATTGCGCCCGAAGACTTGCCGAACATCTTTACAAAATTCTATCAGGCAAAGAATGCCGACAAAGCAAGCACCCGAGGAACAGGCGTCGGGCTTGCATTGGTGAAGGCATTAGTCGAGGCGCACGGCGGGCGTGTCTTTGCGGAAAGCACCGTTGGGCAGGGCACAACCTTTACCGTCGAACTGCCTGCCGTGAAAGAACACCTCCTTCCCGACTTTGCCGCGTCGATCCAACAATCCGTCAACTGAGTGGAGGCTTTATGGTGAAGATGGTTGGTGTGGGACTCATGCTCGTTGCGTTTGGGGGGTGTGCCGCGCGCAGCTCGGCACCCGAGAGTCCGGCGATGAGCGAACGGGAGGCAAAAGCGGAGTATCACTTTGCTTTTGCCGACAGCCTTGAGACGGCAGGGGCATTTCAGGGCGCTGCGCTGGTGTACAAAATGGTGGCGGAACTCTACGAGGGCACGGAACATTATGCCAACGCCATTCGCAATCTCGGCTTGCTCTATATCAATCCGTTCAATGCTGCGCGCAACGACAGCGTGGCGTTGTATTACTTTACCAAACATCTGGAGATTCCCTGGCTCTCGCGCGGCGAGCGCGCCCGCTCGGTCATCATCGCATCGCTGATCCGGGAGCGGATGCAATTCAATACTGTGGACTCGCGGCGTGTGCGCGCCATCGACAGCCTTTCCTCACTCGCGCGCATTCAGGCGGCAGAGTTGAACGCACAGTCCAAGAAGATCGCCGAACTGACTGCCGACCTGGAACAGACCGACAACGATTTGCAAATCCTGCTTGAATTGCAGAAGAGTTCCGATGTTGCTCGGCGGGATTCGATTCTTGCAGCCAATCCGGCGCTCCAGAAGTTTGCCGAAGCAACCGAAGTGCAGCAGGCCCGGCGTGCGCAAGAGCAAACAGAGCAGCTGCGCAAGATTCGAGAAATCGATCTGAGGGCGTTGCAGCGTCGCGCAAAGCGATAAGCCTCGCGTCACGAAAGAGGGATGTCGAAACGGACATCCCTTTTTTCTTCCTCCTTGCTGGCGCAGGGGATGATCAGCAAGGATCGGCCGTGCGTGCGATGTGCATGCCGCTACGGTGGCGGGGGACTGCTGCGCTGCTCTCGTGTGAATACGCGCGGTCGAACGCTCGGCCCGGCGGCATGATCCGGCGGATACGCCGGGCGTTTATGCACCGGCGTACTCAAGTATCTTATCCAGTTCAGAAGTTCCGCGAGGGGACGTCCCTTCCGAAAAAATCCCTCAAGAGTGCGGTCTTGGACTGACTCCCGAGCTTGACGGTCATCGTAGCCCGAGATGAAAATGATCGGCAGAGCTTTCCCTCCTTCAGCGCGCACGCGGTCACGCAGACGAACGCCGTCAAGCCGCGGCATGCGGATGTCGGTGATGAGCAGATCGAATGGAGATTCGGAGAGTTTTGCCAGCGCTTCTTCACCGTCGGCCGCCGTCACCACCGAGTAACCTTCCGAGCGAAGCAGCGTCCTCAGCACCATGCGCATCACCGAATCGTCGTCGACAACAAGGAGCTTCATGTGCATTCTCCAGCTTGATAGACTCACAAAGGTTATCGGATGATCGGGAAGGAATCTTCGTGACGCCGCGCGGGACTCTGCGCATGCACCTGACAATGAGCGAGATCGTCATATTCAATGACCCCATAGCGGTGCAACTTCGTTGTAAGAGATAGTCGAAATTGCTATCTTCTGAGCGAACAACAGGCAATTTTTTGCGGGAGTGAGGAGTGAAGAAACAGCGTGTGGTCGTGGCGATGAGCGGCGGTGTGGATTCTTCCGTGGCGGCAGCAATTCTTGCCGACCAGGGGTACGATCTCATCGGCATTACGATCAAGACATACAAATATGAGGATGTTGGCGGGAATGTCGGCAGCGAAAGTACCTGCTGCTCGCTCGATGGGATCAACGACGCCCGCGCCGTTGCCGCGCAGCTCGGCTTTCCGCACTACGTGCTCGATTTCAGCGAGAAGTTTGGCATCGAGGTTATCGACAATTTTATTGATGAGTACCTCCACGGCCGCACGCCCAATCCCTGCGTGATCTGCAACCGGAAGATCAAGTGGGAGGAGTTGATTGCGAAAGCCGATGCGCTCGGTGCCGACTACATCGCCACGGGCCACTACGCGCGGATTGGTTTCAATGAGCACAACGGCCGCTACTATGTCGCACGCGGGCGAGACGCCTCGAAGGATCAATCCTACGCCCTGTGGGGGCTGTCGCAGGACTCCTTGCGGAAGACGCTCTTTCCTCTTGCCGGGCTTGCCAAGGCCGAGGCGCGAGCCTTGGGTGAGAAGTACGGCCTGCCGAACATGCAGAAGCCCGAGAGCTTCGAGATCTGTTTCATTGCGGATAACAACTACGAGCGCTTCCTGAAGGAGCGCGTGCCGGATCTGGCCGCAGCAGTCGAGGGCGGCGAGATTGTGTACGACGGCCAGGTGGTCGGGCGGCATCGCGGCTTTCCCTTCTACACGATCGGTCAGCGAAAAGGCATCGGCCTGGCGCGACCGGAGCCGCTGTATGTCACCGAGATCGACCATCGAAACAATCGAATCGTTGTGGGGAAGGAGGAGAAGCTATATCATCGCGGCCTGCTTGCGACCAATGTGAACATGCAGAAGTATGCCGACTGCAAGTCCCCGCTGCGCGTCGAGGCGAAGATTCGGTACAAGGATTCCGGCGGAATGGCGACAATTGAAGAGACAGCCGACGGCGTCGTGTCTGTCGTATTCGACGAGAAGCGCCGGGCAATCACTCCCGGGCAGTCGGTTGTGTTCTACGAGGGAGAGGACATCGTCGGCGGAGGCGTGATTGACTCGATCTTCGACTAACGTGTACGTTTCGCATCGCCGAGCCGACATGATCTGCTTCATGTCGAGCGTTCATGGAGGAAACCAATGAAGACGTTCCAGCTCAATCAACGGACGCTGAACAACGCCGGCTACATCAGCATCACCATCATGATGGGATTGCTGCTGTTACTCTGGTTCAAGATTGTGCCGGACTCCTGGGCCGTGCCGTTTCTTGTGATCGCCCTTGCCCTCGTTGTTGCACGGATTGTTCTCAGGATCAAGTTGATTCGAAAGGAACGAGCCGCGCTCCGCGCACAAAAAAACGAGGCCGTTCGCTCTTGAGGCGCGCGTACGGGCCGCGTTGCGAATCTGATGGGAGTTTTTCGGCGCCGCGCCAATTCACCTCGTATCCATCCGCCACGAATGAAACCTCAGCTTGATCGTATGGCTCTAAGCATTGCCTGCGCTGCCTTTGTGCTGAGCCTTGCATTTTCCTTCCTCGTTCTGCCTCACATTGTAGAGACGCACAACGTGAATCTCGATGCCGACGGCAACGGGGCACTGGCCTACAACATTTACACCGGTACAGGGATGAGGTACAGTGCGACGGATCCGCCTGCCCTCGATCGTGCGCCGGTGTACCCGTATCTCGTGGCTGCGTTATTCGCGCTGGCGGGCGGCTACGCGCTGAGTCTTGTGCAGATCTTCCAGGCCATGCTTCATGCGGCAACAACGATCCTGGTGTTTGCCATTGCATCGCGGGTGTACGATAGGGCGACCGCCCTTCGCGCGCAACTTCTGTGTGCTCTGCATCCGATCCTCCTCTGGTACACAGGGCGCATCTGGATCGAAACAACGCATGCCTTCGTGCTTGTTCTCGCCGCATTTGCCGCTCTTGTGTTGTACGAACGCGGCACACTCCGCGCCGCGCTCGGTGCCGGAAGTGCGTTCGGCGTTGCATCGCTTACGAAATCCGTTGTCATGCTCTTTCCGTTGGTGCTTACGCTCTTGCTCTTCCGACGGCACGGCTTGCGAGGTTTGCATTACGGGCTGATTGCGCTTGCCGTGTGTTGTTTGGTCATCCTTCCGTGGACGGTGCGCAACTATCGCGTTGCAGAGGCGTTCGTTCCCGTTCACACCTCGTTGGGCTTTAATCTGATTCAAGGAGATGTGATCGGCGAGCATTGGCCCGGTCGGTGGTGCTGCAACCTCGATTTCTGGCACATGGGTCAGGCTCGCGTGGATTCACTTCTGGAACCGCGCGGCATCCCTTCTTTTCGCGGCGTTGAGGGGGAGCGGTTGCTTACGCAGACAGCATTTCGCCGCTACGTTGATGAGCCATGGTTTTTGGCTCGACGAGCAGTCGCCAACTTCTTTCTTTTCTGGTCGCTGAGTGAATCTCCTTTGAAGTCTGCCTTCTACGGCACACTGCAATGGCTGTTGCTGCTTGCCGCGTGCGTTTCGGTCGTCCGGCAGCGACAAGCGATGGCACGCCTCACGCCGATCGTTGCGCTCACGTTGTACTACATCGTCCTGCACGCTTCGATTGTTGGCTGGGCGCGCTATTCGATGCCTATCATTCCGCTGCTGATTCTCATCGCTGTGCCCATTCTTACCCTACGTCGGGACACAACAGTGGCTGCATGAGAACGTCGCGGCCGGTTACCATTTCGAAGAACGAGCGCGAACGATCCTGCGACGGAAAAGAACATCGCGTCAACGGGGACGGACATGTCTTTATGCAAGGCGGTTGAGGAAACCTCGCGGGATTCGCAAGGCGAGCAATCGAAGACGACGTGACGAGGGGCGAGTTTACTTCGCTGCGCTGAGGTACTTGACCTCAACCTTACCCAGCATCTCCGCCCAGTGAACAGTATTCTTGGGGAGGTCGATTCTATCGCCGGGCTTCATGATCCATTCGCCGTGCTCGGTGCCAAGCTTCATCTGTCCCTGCACGATGACGATGAAATCATCGAAGTCATGCTTATGGCGTCCGTATTTTGTGCCGGGCTTGTCGGAGTACAGCTCCCATGCAAGCCCCTCCGCTTCGAGGATGGCAGTGAGTTCCTCGAGTGTGGGTTTCTTGGATTTTGCAATGTGAACAACGTCTATGACCATCGCAATCGTGTTGTCGTTACCTTCTCCGATTGTGTTTGTTAATTCTGGAATGCGAGTGCGCCGGCGAGGCTCTGCTCGTAGTATGCCTCGTACTGACCGACGATCTTGTGGACATCGAACTGCTCGACGGCGCGCCGCCGCGCGGCCTCGGCAAACATCCGGTGTTTCGGTTCGTTCGTCAACAGCTCGATGGCGTACCGGGCCATGCGGTCAATATCGCCGATCTCGGCGATGTAGCCCGTTTCGCCGTGGACCTGAAGCTCGGGCAAGCCGCCGACACTGGAGGAGACCACAGGCACTTCGCACGCCATGGCCTCCAGCGCCGAAAGCCCGAAGCTTTCCGATTGACTCGGCATCAGAAACAGATCGGCGGCAGAGAGGATCGGCACAAGCTCCTGCTGCTTGCCGAGAAACCGGACGTGTTGCTGAAGTCCCAACTCGCGCACCAACAACTCGCACGCGGAGCGATCCGGTCCATCGCCCACAAGAATAAGCGTCGCGGGAATTTTCTTACGAACCTCATGAAAAATCTTGATCACGTCCGGAACGCGTTTGACGACGCGGAAGTTGGAAACGTGCACGAGGATTTTCTCGCCATGCGGAGCAAAGCGCTCGCAGATTTCTTCACACGGAATCCGCCGATACTTTGCCGTATCAACGAAGTTGGGAATGACGGCGATGTCCTTATTGATGCCGAAGTTCGTCAACGTTTTCTCGCGCAGGAAGCGCGACACGGCCGTCACGCCATCGCTTCGTTCAATGCTGAATTTGACCACGGGCAGAAAACTCGGTTCCAGCCCCACCAGCGTGATGTCCGTTCCGTGCAGCGTTGTGATGATCTTCAGACCGTTATTCACGATCTCGCGAGCGAGGAACGCGCTGATGGCGTGAGGAATGGCGTAGTGGGCATGAATGAGATCCAGCTTCTCGAAGCGGGCCACTTCCACCAGCTTGCTCGCAAGCGCAGGCGTGTAGAGCGGAAACTCAAACAGCGGATAACTTGCCATTTCAACTTCATGATAGAAGATATTCCCCAAATACGCCTCCAGGCGCATCGGCATAGCGTAGCTGATGAAGTGGATTTGGTGCCCACGCTCGGCGAGCGCTTTGCCCAGCTCCGTGGCGATTACGCCGCTGCCGCCATACGTGGGGTAACATACGATACCGATTTTCATAGGTGCTTTCCTTGTCCCGATGAAGATAGTGAGCGAAGCGATAATGTGCAAGAACTATCTCGTGCACGATGGATCAGGTGTAGAAAATATTTCCCGCGATACGCTTACCCTGAACAGCGATGACTGACGAATTCAAGACGATCAAAGGGCTGGCACGGGCGGAAACGAACGTCCAAGGATCTCGATTTCTTGCCGCCGTGCTGCCCGTAGCAACGAAGGAGGAAGCCGAACAGTTTCTTGCTCGCGAAAAAAAGAATTTCTGGGACGCCAGCCATCACTGCTTCGCCTATCGTCTCGGTACCGAAGGAACTCTCTTTCGTTACGGAGATGCGGGCGAGCCGACCGGCAGCGCGGGAAAACCCATCCTCGCTGCGATTGATGCACACGGACTGACCGACGTGATCGTCGTTGTGACGCGCTACTTCGGCGGAACGAAGCTCGGCGTGGGCGGACTTGCGCGGGCTTACAACGAAGCTGCGATGCTTGCTCTGCAGCGGGCAGAGATCGTCACCAAGTACAAGACGACGATGCTCGAAGCGACATTCCCGCACTCTCGCATCGGCGATGTCATGCATGTGGTTTCCAAATTGGGCGCAAAGATCGTGGATACGACGTACGAGGAGGACGTTCATGCCGTGCTTGAAATCAGGCTGTCAAAGGAAGAGGAGTTGAAGACGGCCTTGGTGAACCAGACGCGGGGGAATATTGGACTGAAACAGTGGCGGGAGCGGACGTGAGATCAAAGAGGCTTTGGCTACTTGATATTGCGGCTGTGCCTGATTACTTTTCTTGCGGTTACGTCAAAGTAAGGAACAGGAGGCGGCAATGGACAAATTGCTAACGATTCAGGAGATCGAAGCCACGTATGATTCAGAATGGGTGCTCATTGAAGAGCCAACCACGAACGATTCGCTCGAAGTTCAGATGGGGAAGGTAATTTATCACAGCAAGGATCGCGATGAGGTCTATCGTGTCGCAGCCACTCGGAGGCCAAGACGATTTGCAGTGATTTATACAGGCAAGTTACCTGAAGGGACAGCAGTAGCTCTATGAGATACCGATTCGATCCCAAAGAAGGTCTGGTTGTCGTCCAGGCCATCCCGCCGCGTGCAAAGCTTGGTCACCCCTTTCCCTTCACAATTTCCATCGTATCCAACGCAATCAGTAACTCCTCGTTCGTGGGAATGACGAGCACTTTGGTGCGAGAGTCCGGCCGGGTAATGAGTTTCTCCTTGTCCGCCGATTCATTTGCGGCGTCGTCAATGGCGATGCCGAAGTAGTTCATGTTTTCGCAGCATGCTTTGCGGACCTCTGCGCTGTTTTCACCGATGCCGCCGGTGAAGACGACAGCATCCACGCCTCCCAGGGCTGCCACATACGCGCCGATGTATTTCTTCACACGATAGCAGAACACGTCGAAGGCGTACTTCGCCTTCTTGTCGCCGTTCATCATTTCCTGAATAATCTCTCTCATATCGCTGCTGATACCCGAGATGCCTTGAAGTCCGCTGTGCTTGTTGAGCAGGGTGTTCGCCTCGGCAAGTGTCAGTCCTTCTTTGCCCATGATGTAGAGAATCACTGACGGGTCAATATCGCCCGAACGCGTTCCCATCAGCAGGCCCTCCAGCGGTGTGAAGCCCATCGTCGTGTCGATGGACACGCCGCCATCCAATGCGGCCATGCTGCAGCCGTTGCCGAGGTGGCATGTGATGAGCTTCAGCTCTTTGAGCGGACGGCCTAAGAGCTCTGCTGCGCGCTCGGCAACATAGCGGTGCGACGTGCCGTGAAATCCGTAGCGTCGGATTCTGTATTGGGTATAGAGGGAGTACGGGATGCCATAGAGGAATGCGCGGCGCGGCATTTTCTGGTGAAAGGCCGTGTCGAATACCGCTACCTGGGGAACGCCCGGTAAGTTGATCTGGCAGGCATTGATGCCGCGCAGGTTGTGGGGATTGTGCAGCGGAGCGATTTCGAAGTTGGCGCGAATGCCTTTGATGACCTCATCGGTAATCAGCACCGAGCCGGTAAACGTTTCGCCGCCGTGCACCACACGATGACCGATAGCGTGTATCTCCGACTTGTCCTCGATGACACCGTGATTGCGGCTGAGGAGAACGGCAAGAATGTATTCGATGGCAACAATGTGGTCAACGATTTCTCCGGCAATGGTAATCTCATCACCGTCGTGACGGAGATTCTTGAGCGTTGCCCCGCTCATGCCGATGCGTTCGACGCTGCCGCGCGCAAGCCACTTGCGTGAGACGGCTTCGATTAGCTGATACTTGACGGATGAGCTGCCACAGTTAAGGACAAGAGTATTCATGGAAGACTCAGAAAGAAATCTGTGTGGATTCGTGTCCCTTTCATGTCATTTGCGGTGAAAGACCCCTGAACCTACGATGCGATTCTCTTACCGTCTTGATCATACTTGAAGAACCCCTCGCCCACTTTCTTTCCCAACTTTCGCTCTCGCACCATGCGGCGCAACAGCGGGCATGGACGGTAACGCGGCTCGCCCAGTTCGTGAAAGAGCGTTTCCATCCACATCAAGACTTCATCGAGTCCCATCGCGTCGGCCATCTCCAACGGTCCGGCTTGCATGCCGTAGCCGAGCCGCATGGCGGTATCAATGTCCTCCGCTTTGGCAATTCCTTCCATCAACACATGCATGGCTTCGTTCAGCAGCGGCAGGATGATGCGCGTGGTGATAAACCCCGGATACTCGAACACTTCGACGGGCGTCTTTCCGATCCGTTCGGCAAAGCGCTTGACGAGCTTATAGGTTTCGTCCGAAGTTTTCATGCCGCGGACAATCTCGACAAGCGACACGCGGGGCACAGGATTCAAAAAGTGCATGCCGATGATGCGATCGGGCCGCTTGCTGGATTGCGCGAGTTTCGTAAGGCTGAGTGTTGCAGTGTTGGAGATGAACACGGCATCTTCCTTTCCCACCGAATAGAATGCTTCGATGAGTTGCCGCTTGGCTTCGAAGTTTTCATCAATTGCTTCGATAATGATATCGCATCCCTTCAGGTCAACCAGGTTGGTCGTGGTCTTGATGCGCGAGAGGATGGCGCGCTTTTCGGCTTGCGTCATTCCCCATCGTTTGATGTCCGTGTCCATGGACTTGTTCAGCGCCTCAAGACCCGCCTTCATCGTCTTTTCATTCTTCTCCACAACAATCACTTCGATACCGGCGCCTGCAACCGTTTGAGCAATCCCTTGTCCCATCACGCCTAAGCCTATCACCCCCACAAGACTGAAATCCTCTTTGGACTTGCGTTTGGTGGAGAGTGGGAATTGCAGGTCCTCGATCTTAAGTTTCTGTGCCATGAGTTTGTTACCGGTGATAAAGGATAGCCGAACAACTACACAAGCAAGTGCAGCGCCTCCCGCAGAAAGCTGGTTGCACCGACGTGGAAGAGCAGCCAGAGGCTCCACGTCAAGCACACAATCAGAACAGCTTTGGTGCGCGAGCATCCTGACTGAACCGAAATGCCCCATGTCAGGAGAATCAGGTAACACAACGTAAACAAATTGAGAGAGTTTAACAACGAAAACAGTACGATGTCATTCGAGGGAACGAGCATTGCAACGCTGAAGGGGATCTCCAGCGGGTTTGTTTCGGTAGTTGTTCTCAACAAGAGATAGAGGAGTGCCGCGTACTGTGCCAGGATGTTGAATGCTTCTGCCCGTACTTCGAGAGCGAGGACCTTTACGAAGTGCAGTCGCTCGGGGAGGCGAAACGCGACGCCGATCCCGAACAGCAGCAACGCAAACACGGACCACCCGACAAGCAAGCGCACAGGAAGGAACAGAAGCCGAAGCGGTAGTTCATCTGTGAGGGCCTGCGCAACCGCGGCTTTGTCATCCGCTGTTGCAGAAAGGGGAAGATGAGCGAGGGTTGCGCGCACAAAATGAGGATGCAGGAAAAAATGAAGAAGAACGCTGAGCGTCGCGAGGGTAAGAAACGCACCAATCCAGTTTGGCGATGACGTAATGCGCTGCAACCGCGTGTGTGTAAAGATTTGCCGGGTGGAGGTCATCTCACAGCCACGAGAGGGGTCTCTTTGCGGTGTGTTCGGAGACGAGATCGACGAACAGTTCTTCCAGCGTCGGTCGGACGGCGCTGTCGAGCGTGCTCTGCACTTTCGTGTGAACTTCGGAGGTCGGACATTGGAGAAGTACCTTCCCGCGATGAATGATGGCAATCTCGTCGCACAGCTTTTCCACCGTGTCGAGGACGTGCGACGTGATGAAGACGGTCGTCCCATTTCGTGCCGTCATCTTCAAGGTCTCCTTGATCGAACGTGCGGCGAGCGGGTCAATGCCTTCGAGCGGTTCATCTAACACAACAAGCTCCGGCTTGTGGATCACTGCCGCAGCAAGCGATATTTTTTTCTTCATGCCCGTCGAGAGGGTTGCAATCGGATCATCTACCTTTTCGCCCAGATCAAAGAACTCGATCAGCTCCTCGCAGCGCATGCGGGCTTCCGACCGCTCCAGGCCGTACATTACCCCCACGAACAGCAGGTATTCTTCGGGAGTCATCCAATCAAAATACAATGGTTCATCGAGGACGAAGCCCAGCAATTTCTTCGAGGCAACGTCGCCTGGCGAGATCTCATTGCCGAAAAGTGTAATCGTGCCGGAATCCTTGCCTGTCAATCCCGCAAGAATCCGTATGGTTGTGGTCTTGCCGGCACCGTTCAGGCCGAGAAAACCGGTGATGGTTCCTTTTTTGATGGAAAGTGTCAGGCCGTCGAGAGCGCGATGGCCGTTCTCGTACGTCTTATAAAGGTTGCTTATGCTCAGAATGGTCATGGCGTTGCACAAAGGTGAGGAAGTTGTTGCCGGATGCGAGCAGCCGTCATCGGGACGGAGCGCGTGTACCAATGCATGGCTGTAAGCGCGACGTACGCAATGCATGCAAGAGGAAGGTCGAGCAAGGACACCAACAGCAGGTACGGGAGCGAAAGGACCAGAACGAACAGCAGCATTCCTCCGGCCTGTACAAGGTCATCAGTCCCCCAGGAACTGGTGCGTCGTGGAGAATGCAGCGATTCGATATTGCCGATATGAAGCAGAGGAAAGATAATCGTGCTGCCGTACAGCATGGCGTTGCCCAGGTCGGCAAGGCGGAGATGTTTGGGAGAGAAATAGAGCGTAGCCATTGCGATTATCATCCAAACCATTGCCGTGACTATGATGGTGGAGACGTTCTTGATGAGAACCACACATCTCCACTCGAGCGGAAACATGCTCAGCGCTTCCAGCTCATTCGGCGTGCGGAAGAGTATGTTCGTGTACTGGGATTCGAGGCCTGCAAGGACGACGAGAACGATGACAATTGCCGGAGGTAGTTCGCTTTGCTGGACAATCACGAAAACGGCCAGAACGGCAAGACACACTAACAGCGGAATCCGGCGAGCAGAGAACGCCTGCCGCAGTTCCATCTTGAGCAAAGCCCGATCGGTTTCAGAGAATTTCATCGGCGCATCACCCAAAACGTTTTCCGGTTGCAATGGCGAGAAGGATGACGATACCGAATCGGGTCGCGTACAGGGCCACGTTACCGAGCTGTCCGGCTTCTGCCGCCCGTATGCCGTCAACATACCAGCGCAACAGCGGAAGGCGCGTGACGAATAGCTCGTTATGAAAAACCATCGAAGCGGTAAGCATGAGCAGCGCGCAGAACGCCACGACTACGAGGGCTGCGCTGGCCGGATAATTCCTCCGTTCCAAAACGAGAAACACAACCGCTGCGGCGAGTGCGATCGTGGCCATCAGAAGAGTGAACAGGAGGAGGCCGCTTGCCGTTGTGGCGATACGCTCGCGATATAGAACGGCCAGAAAAAGAAGATTACTCGTTATCATGGCCAGCGAAAATGGGTGGCGGAAGAATCCCGCAGCCGCGAACACGAACCGGGCCGATGCATCCGTCGGAAAGATGCGCGCCTTGCGCAGGATGTCTTGAGTGTTCCCTGCAAAGTACGAAAGGGCGAGCAGCATGTACATACTGGCATGGATGAACACGAAGAGCGAGATGGAGTAGCCAGTCCGATCAGCCGAAAGCGAAGCCTCGGCAAGCCCGCAGACAAAGAGATTCACGATTGCTATCGCCACAGCGTATAGCTTCATGCGTGGGGAAAGTGCCTGAATGCGTTGCCGATCAACGTCTAACAGCACGCGTCCGATGGATGATGACGTCGTCATTCTCGTTTCCATGGATCGAGGGGGAACGACCAATCATCCGAAAGCGGAAGGGCAACCGTGCGGCCCTCTCCCCGCACAACCGGAACATGGACATAGAGTTGTCTGTGCGAAATGGCGTACTCGATGTGGAGTTTCATTCGTACAAACACCAGTGCCGCGGTCAAACCATCCTGGCCGAGAATGTTCAGGAGAGCAGCCGCGTAGCCTTTCCTCTGCATGTTCCTTCGGATACGTCTGCGCTCTTCAAGAGCAGGGGAGGTGAGTGTTGTAAGCGCCGCTCGGAATTCGCCGCTGAGACTGTCGAGATTCTCGGTTGCAGGCAGTTGCGCGTGAATCTCCATCATGCCCGTCACGATCAGCCCTATGAGGAACCCGACAGATTTCATCCTTACCCTCCCTTTTTGTTCCAGGGGTCGCTCGATAGTGTTTCAGGTGCGCGCTTGTAGATTTTTGTTTGGTGCCAATCCAGCACAATGAATCCCGTCGGGAAGTTGATCACGATCGGCGTGCGAATCTCCTGTCGTGGATTGGGAATGACGGCCACCAACGTGATGTGAGGTAGAGAGAATGTCCTGTGCAGTTTCATGCGGATGAACGCCGCGAGCGCGCTCATGCTGTCCTGTTTCAGTTCATCATAAAGAACGTTCACGTATCCGTTTTGATGGACCGACCGGTGAAGTGCATCGAAGGCCGGAGACGGAAGGCGTTCCAGCTCATGGGCAAATGCTTGCGCCAGTGAGTCAAGACCTGTCGGCGGGTGCGGCAGCGGGCCTGCGGATTGCAGGACCGTGAGAATCAACAGGACTGGCGGCAGAATCATGCTACAAGTCTTTCCTTTCCAGAATCAACGACGCCGCGCCAAACATCAGAGCGGACGATAGCAGCGGTTGTATGAACGAACGCCACTCCACCGTTCGCTGCATGATTTGATTCTCTAATTGTCTCTGCATGCCGGCGATCTGAGGAAGGAGGTAGTACAACGCGTCGCAAATTGTACGGTAGAACGAACTTTCAGAAATGAGATAGAGAAGAGTCTGTCGGTTTTCCAGGAGATTGTCTATCACCATCAAATAGAGGAAGCATCCAATGATGGGGACTGCAGCATTGCGAAAGACGACGCCTAACAGAAGCACGATCGAGAAGATTGCGCCGAACATGAACGTCATGGTCGCCGCAGAGAGAAGGAATTGTACATTCCACACACCCACACGCACACCGAACGTCAGCCATACCCCGCCGATGAAGTAGGCAGTGGCAAGGCCGATCACCGCGACACTTCCGACGTACTTGCCTAACAGAAGCTCCCATCGTGCAAGGGGCTTGGAGAGATAGAGATCCACCGTTCCCTTTTCGAGCGCGTCGGGAATGACCGATGCGCTGGCGAACACGCCAAAGAGCATGATGCCGAGAAACAACCCTTTGGCCAGTCCGGCCTGCATGCCGTAGACCATCGGCTCGAGCTCTGCCGCTTGCGTTGGTGGACTGACAGGCACGCCGAACACCTTCAGGATAATTCCATCATCGGTGAGATCGGAAGAGAACGCCAGAAGTGTCCCGAGAAGGACAAAGGTGGATATGCCGAGCAGGATGTACAACGTGGCTTTGGAGAACAGTTCTCGAAACGTCGCCAGCATCAGCGTAAGAATACTCATGCGCCGACCTCCTGCTTCAGGAGTCGAAGGAACGAGTCTTCGAGCGTGCTTCGTTTCTTCGCAACATGCGTGATGCTCACGCCGTGTTTACGCAGGAGGTCGATAAGGTGATTCAACTCTGTAACATCCCGCACATCGGCCGAGAGGATGTTCTTATCTACTCTGAACTTCAGCACGGTCGCGGCAGCTTCGTGATGAAAGCTTTCGGGCGGAGGCTCGACGACACCGATCTCGTAGTTCGTGTCGCTCACGGTCATCTCGGCAACCGTTCCGACCGTCAAGAGTTTGCCTTTATCGAGAATGGCCACGCGGTCGCAGATCAATTCTACCTCGGAGAGAAGGTGGGAGTTGAGAAAGATGGTCTTGCCTTCGTTGCGGAGCCGCATGAGGATGTCGCGGATTTCTTTTCTGCCCAGCGGATCAACGCCGTCGGTGGGTTCATCAAGGAACAACAGATCGGGATCGTTGATGAGAGCCTGCGCGAGACCGAGGCGCTGCATCATGCCCTTCGAGTAGCGCTTCACCTTCATCTCTTTCCACTGATCAAGTCCGACGAGCGAAAGGAGGGAGGCAGATCGTGAGAGAATCTCGGCGCGCTTCATCTTGCTCAAGCCGCCGAAGAACCGCATCACCTGAACGGCGGTGAGATAGCCCGGATAGCGATGGTTCTCCGGTAAATAGCCGATACGTTCGCGTATGCCCACACTCGGCAACGGAACGCCCAACATCATTGCACGGCCGGCTGTCGGTCGAACCAGGCCGAGGAGGATTTTGATAAACGTGGTCTTTCCTGCACCGTTGGGGCCGAGCAATCCGAAAATCTGACCTTGCTCCACCTCCAGCGAGATGTCCCTGAGCGCAACGACCGATAGCTTTCGGTTGACGAAGTCTCGGTAAACTTTTGTTAGGGATTCGGCTGTAATGGCGTGCACGGTGATGTCAGGGAATTCGACGATGTCCTCGGGCGGCTATCGCAAGTATCGCCAGATGCCTCGCCGACGCGTGGCGGCGTACACGAAACTGCTGTCGGCAGCAACGGTGGTGAGTTGCAGATCGGGAAGATTGAAGTTGTTGAAGATCCATGTCACGCCTCCGTTGGCACTGGTGAGTACGCCGGCGTTGTCGGTGGCAGCGTAAACGCCGGATTTGATGGCCGCAAAGCCGACAACGCGAGATGTCTCCGGAATTCCCACAGCGGCGAGAATCCAGGAACTTCCCTGGGTGCGTGAAGTGTACAACCCCCCGGTCGTCGCAACGTACAAGATTTCTTTGTTGACCAACACTCGGTCGATGGTGTGGGGGGACCACGGAGTCGGGGCCTGTGTCCATGAATCGCCGCTGTTCAAAGAAACGAAGACAGCATTGGGCGATCCGAGGCACAGCGTTATTCCTTCGGCCGAGAGCCCTCGCACCTCGGGCAGAGGTGAAGGAAGTCCCGTATTTGCAGGCGTCCAGGTGAATCCCCGATCCCGCGATCGAATAATACCCATTGAGGTCGCGGCGAACAGATACTCACTACCGTGCGCCATAGCGAACACGCTCACGGGGGCTATTACGGATGTCCAGGTTGTCCCGTCGTTGGAAGAGACGGAAAGGTTGGTGTCCGATCCCACCAAGACATTTGTTCCGCTGATTGCAACGCTGGTAAACAAACTTCTGCCGTTGATTGATGCGGTGAACAGCCAGGTTCTTCCGCTGTCGAGCGAACGATAGAATCCGTTTGCGGTCCCGACGAAAATGCGGCGCCGGTCTGAAGCGATCGCATGAACTGTCGCACCGGCGAGGCCAAGCGAATCCCACACTTGCGTCGGCGGGGGAGTGGTAGTCGAGGTTGGAGCCGTTTTCTCACGGCAGCCAGCGTGCAGCCAGAACGAAAGCACGATGACGGCTGCAAGCAAGGTGTTCTCTCTCGTCATAAACGTATCTCGAGGATCAATAGCTACGCGCGGTGAACCCCTCGGGAAAAATATCCAAAATCAGAGGGGAATGCAACGAGACCTCGGCTTCACGTTCCTCTTGCACTCGCGCTCGATTGTGTTGAGCGATGGATTGGTGAGCGGCGATTTTCTCAACACGTCGACGGATTCGTGATACACCTGTGGCGATCACCGGTGCTGGCACCGAAACCTGGCTGCACTTTGCGTCTGACAGAATCGTTACTCTCAGGTTTTATTAAATAGAATTCACTGTTCGCTTTGTGTTGTTCGTTGTAAGTAAGTCTTCTTTTTCCTATTTTGTTGATGGTCTCCTAAACAGCTCGCGCGTAAAGAGACCTGAAGGAACGACAAGAGAGAAGAGTTTGTTAAGACGTATGGTTGGAAGACGCGAATGAGCGCATTTTTTTGGGGATAATTAGGACTTCACTGGTCGGAGTTTAGCGTGGTCAGGCTTTCCAAACGAGTCGAATACGGATTGATTGCGATCCGTTACATTGCCTTGCGCACGAACGGCGATGTCGTGACGGCGAAGGAAATTGCCGACAAGCATCAGATTCCGTATGAGCTGCTTGCCAAAGTACTGCAGCGGCTTGCGCGCGCGGGCTTGATCGCTTCGCAGCAGGGAGTTCACGGCGGCTATACTCTCGCCAGGAATCCCAACGACGTAACCATCTCTTCGATCATCAACGCCATTGAAGGCACCCCCCCGGCCATCGCTCAGTGCATGACCCAGGGGCCGGAGAGCTGCGAAGTGTTCAGCAATTGCACCATCAAGTCGCCGCTGACCAAAGTGCAGGCAAACATCGACCAGGCATTCAAATCCATGACACTGGCGCAGATCGTATGAGCCGGCTGCCGATATATCTTGACAATCATTCAACGACGCGAGTCGATCCCCGCGTTGTGGAAGCAATGCTGCCGTACTTTACCGAACACTACGGCAATGCTGCAAGCAAGCAGCACGAGTTCGGCTGGCGAGCCGAGGCCGCCGTCGAACAGGCGCGCAAGCATCTTGCAACCCTCATCGGAGCCAGCGCCGAAGAGATTGTCTTCACCAGCGGAGCGACGGAGTCTATCAATCTTGCCCTCAAGGGCGTAGCTGAAGCATACGCATCACGGGGCAAGCACATCATCACGGCGGCAACCGAGCACAAGGCCGTGCTCGATTGCTGCAAGCGGCTGGAGAAGTACGGGTTCCGCGCCACGATTCTGCCGGTTGATCGAACGGGCCTGATAGCGCTGGACGCATTGCGGGATGCCATCACCCATGAGACGGTCCTTGTAAGCATCATGGCGGCGAATAACGAAATCGGAACGCTTGCTCCCATCGAAGCGATTGGCACAGTGTGTCGGGAACGCGGCGTTCTTTTTCACACCGACGCGACGCAGGCCGTGGGGAAGGTTCCTGTAGATGTTCGTGCGATGAATGTTGATTTGATGTCGTTCAGCTCGCATAAGATGTACGGGCCGAAGGGCGTTGGTGCGCTGTTCGTTCGCGCAGCAAGCCCAAGGGTGAAATTGCTGCCTCAGATTGATGGCGGCGGACATGAGCGGGGCTTGCGCTCGGGAACCCTCAACGTTCCCGCCATCGTGGGCTTCGGCGAAGCGGCACGCATTGCGGCGCAGGAACTGGAGGAAGATCGCCGGAGGACGGCCCGCTTGCGCGATCGGTTGGTGCAGCAGATTCTCTCGACGCTGGAAGCAACGTGGCTGAACGGCCACCCGACGAACCGACTGCCGAACAACGCGAACATCACATTCAAAGATGCGGATGCGGACACAATCATGATGGAAATGAAAGATGTTGCCGTCTCATCAGGATCGGCGTGCTCGTCTGCTCAGCCTGAACCCTCGCACGTTCTGAAAGCCATCGGCTTGAGTACCGAAGAGGCGAAATGTTCGCTGCGATTCGGCCTGGGAAGATTCACGACGGAAGAAGAAATCGAGTTTGCTCTCGCACGAGTTGTTGAGACGGTAACGAAAGTTCGTGAGAGGCGCCGAGGGCGGGGTAGTGCGAAAAGAACGGACGAGATCCGCGACGAAGTCATTCTGCATCACGAAGAGGATGGACGGGAGAGTTTTTCATCATCACCCAAAATCCAGAAACCATCAGAGACACAGACATGAAACCGATCGACTACATTCTGAATAACGAGAAAGACGTGTTGGAATTCTTGAAGAGTCACTATCCCATGTACCATTTGTCGAACGTCTTCTTCCGCGACATTCAGTACGGCATTCGCACGATGCTCGAGCGGAGAGGTCACAGGGTAGGCTATATGGAAGCGGAAAACATAGCGCGCACGTTTGTAGAGAAGTTGGAGAAGGAAAAGATTCTCACGCCGATTGACCGACAGAGTTGGGTGTTGAACTACCCGGCCTTCAAGAAGCCGGCCGTGGTTCAGGCGACGCCGGCCAAACCGGCGCCGGGCGCAGCGCCTGCGAAATCCCCTGCTGCGGCGAAACCGTCCGGTGCGAGGCCGCCTCTGCCGCCCTTGGGCAGCGCAAAGCCGGCAGGGACAGCGTCGGCAGCCGGCGCGCCATCCACACTGCCGCCGCCGACAGGTGCTAAACCGGCCGGCGGACTTCCGCCATTGACGAGTGCGAGACCGGCAGGAGCCGCAAAACCGGGACTTCCGCCCATCACGAGTGCGAAGCCGACTGACGGACGGCCTGCGCCAACGGCGCCGCAGGCATCTGCTGCCGCGCCGACGCGCACGGGTGATCAACCGCCTGCAAGCGCCGAACCGAAGGTGGAAGAGTCGTCTGTTCAGCAAACCGCGGCGACGCAGGTTCAGCCGCCCGATCCTGCGCCAACGGGCGAGAAGCGAACCCTTCCGCCGTTGAAAGGTAACTATAAACCGGCAGGAAAGAAGTAGATATTGTATGAACAACTACTAACAGAGTACTATGGCAACCGAAACGAACGATATCGAACTCTTAGCGAAGCAGGAATACAAGTACGGGTTCGTAACCGACATTGAGATGGACATCGCCCCGCGCGGTCTCAACGAAGACGTCATCCGTCTCATCTCGGAGAAGAAAAACGAACCGGCCTGGCTGCTTGACTGGCGGCTCAAAGCCTATCGTCACTGGTTGACGATGGAAGAGCCAACGTGGCCGAACGTCAAGTATCCGCCGATTGATTACCAGGCGTATCACTACTACGCAGCGCCGAAGCAGAAGAAGCAGCTCAAGAGTCTTGACGACGTTGACCCCGAGCTGCTGCGGACGTACGAGAAGCTCGGCATCTCGCTCGAAGAGCAGAAGCGCCTTGCGGGCGTGGCCGTGGATGCGGTGTTCGACAGTGTTTCCGTTGCTACGACGTTCAAGGAGAAGCTGGCGGAACTCGGTATCATCTTCTGCTCCTTCACCGAAGCGGTGCAGAACCATCCCGACCTTGTCCGCAAGTATCTCGGCTCGGTCGTTCCGTACACGGACAACTTTTTCGCCGCGCTCAACTCTGCTGTGTTCAGCGACGGGTCGTTCTGCTACATCCCGAAGGGTGTTCGATGCCCGATGGAGCTTTCGACCTACTTCCGGATTAACGCGGCGGAGACGGGGCAGTTCGAGCGAACGCTGATTGTTGCAGATGAAGGAGCGTACGTGAGCTACCTCGAAGGCTGCACGGCGCCGATGCGCGATACGAACCAGTTGCATGCTGCTGTGGTGGAGTTGATTGCGCTCGATAACGCGGAGATCAAATACTCGACGGTGCAGAACTGGTATCCGGGCGACAAAGAAGGCAAGGGCGGCATTTACAACTTCGTCACCAAGCGCGGCAAGGCGATGAACAACGCCAAGATTTCCTGGACGCAGGTCGAAACCGGCTCTGCCATCACCTGGAAATATCCGAGCTGCATCTTGCAGGGGGATAATGCGGTCGGCGAGTTCTATTCGGTGGCCGTCGTGAACAACTATCAGCAGGCGGATACCGGCACGAAGATGATTCACATCGGAAAGAACACGCGCAGTACGATCGTATCGAAGGGTATCTCGGCGGGCTTCGGGCAGAACTCGTATCGCGGGCTGGTGAAGGTGACGAAAGGGGCGACCGGCGCGCGGAACTTCTCGCAGTGCGACTCGCTGCTGTTAGGCGACAGGTGCGGGGCGCATACCTTCCCGTACATTGAAGTCAAAAACACGTCGTCGAAAGTCGAGCACGAAGCGACCACGTCGAAGATCGGCGAGGATCAGATCTTTTACTGCCAGCAGCGCGGCCTTTCGAAAGAAGACGCAGTCAACATGATCGTCAACGGCTTCTGCAAGGAAGTCTTCCGCGAGCTGCCGATGGAATTCGCCGTCGAGGCGCAAAAGCTGTTAGGGGTGAGTTTGGAAGGAAGTGTGGGATGAAATGAACACAAAGCGAAACATCATGCAAAAGTCATCACTGAGTGAAACGATCGCGTCCCTTCCAGAAGAATCACGGAACGAAGTCAAGGATTTTGCCGAATTTCTTCTGAAGAAGAAGGGGAAGAAGACGACTCGTAAGAAGGTACCGAAGTTCGGGAGCGGCAAGCATCTCATCAAGTGGATTTCACCGGATTTTGATGAGCCGTTGGACGACTTCAAAGAGTACATGGAATGAACCTGCTGGTTGATACTCATGCCCTTCTTTGGTACTTGAAGGGAGATAGAAGTCTACCGTCAAGTGCGAGAAGGGCGCTCGAACGCCGATCGAACCTCACGTACGTGAGCATAGCGAGTCTCTGGGAAATCGCAATCAAGGTGAGTCTCCGGAAGCTCGAGCTGGGACGTCCATATTCCGAATTGCTTGCTTGGATTGAGGAGAATGAATTCACTCTTCTCGAAGCGCGGTTCTCTCATTTGATCCAGGTTAGAAGGCTACCCTTCTATCACAGGGACCCGTTCGATAGACTTATAATCGCGCAAGGGTTAGTGGAAGCGTACGTAATTGTGAGTGGCGAAGCGGTGTTCGATAAATACGGCGTCAAACGAATTTGGTAATCAGTAATCAATCAACTTGGAACAACTCAATGCTTGAAATCCGAAATCTCCACGCTTCTGTTAACGGCAACGAAATTCTTCACGGCGTAAATCTGAACGTGAACGCGGGCGAAGTCCACGCCATCATGGGCCCGAACGGTTCGGGCAAGAGCACGCTTGCCGGGGTGCTCGCCGGGCGCGACGCCTATACCGTGACCGAAGGCGAAGTGTTGTACAAAGGCAGGAATCTTCTCGAGATGGATCCCGAAGAGCGGGCGCGTGAAGGATTGTTCCTTGCCTTCCAATACCCGGTGGAAATTCCCGGCGTCACCAACAGCTATTTCTTGAAATCGGCACTTAATGCCATCCGCAAACATCGTGGACTTGAGCCGTTGGACGCAGTCGAGTTTCTCACGCTTGTGAAAGAGCGACTGAAATTGGTGGATATGGATCCGAGTTTTCTCAATCGGCCCGTGAACGAGGGGTTTTCGGGTGGAGAGAAGAAGCGCAATGAAATTTTCCAGATGGCAGTCCTGGAGCCGACGCTTGCCGTGCTGGATGAAACTGACTCGGGACTGGACATTGACGCGCTGCGCATTGTCGCCGACGGCGTCAACAAGCTTCGTCGTCCGGAGAATGCCACCATCGTCGTCACCCACTATCAACGGTTGTTGAACTACATCGTGCCCGACTTTGTCCATGTGTTGGTGGATGGGCGCATTGTGAAGAGCGGCGGCAAGGAGTTGGCGCTTCAGTTGGAGGAACGCGGCTATGATTGGCTTCGTGAAGAAGCAGAAGCGGCAGCGTGAGGTGAAGGCATGAGACAAGAAGTCGTCAACATCACAGCATGGTACCGATCGCGCTTCGAGCTGTTTGAGAAAAGCCTGAACGGTGAAACAAAGTCAGACCTGCATACGCTCCGCCGTCGGGCGATCGAGACATTTGAAGCGATCGGTTTCCCCACCACGCGGGAGGAGGAGTGGCGCTTCACGAACGTTGCACCGATTGCAGCAACGCGATTCATCCCCGCGGCTCGGATGGATGCGTCGCGGGTCACGGCAGAGGACATTGCAAAGCGCTCGTTCGGCGGAACGGCGTGTGTGCGGATGGTTTTTGTCAACGGCCATTACGCACCGCATCTCTCCAGCGTTGCCAATCTCCCTGATGGTGTCGTGGTGACGAACCTTGCGTTCGCGCTGAAGTCCGGCGACGCCCTCGCTCATCGTTATCTTGCTCGCTACGTCCAGTACGACGACAATGCTTTCACGGCGTTAAGCACTGCCTTCATGCTCGACGGCGCCTTCATCCATATTCCCGACGATACAACGCTGGACGTGCCGATCCATTTGGTCTTCTACACGACGGCAGGAGAGGAGCCGCTCTCCGTCCATCCGAGAAATCTTATTGTAGTTGGGACGCGAGGAAAAGTGGCCATTGCGGAAAGCTACACGGGGCAGTCGGCCCGTCCGTACCTTACGAACGCTGTTACCGAGTTCATCGTCAGCGAGGAAGCGGTCATAGAGCATGACAAGCTGCAGGATGAAAGCCTGAACGCGTATCATGTTGGCACGATTCACTTTCAACAGCAGGCGCGGAGCAATGTTGTCTCCAATGCCGTCAATCTTGGAGGGGCGTTGGTGCGCAACAACATCACGGCCGTTCTTGCCGGCGAAGGCATTGAAACAACACTGAACGGCCTCTCGCTTGCAACGGGCACGCAGCATGTTGACAACCACACGACGATCGACCACGCGAAGCCGAACTGCGCGAGTCACGAGATGTACAAATCCATTCTCGACGGCATTTCGCGCGGCGTGTTCAACGGCAAAATCTTCGTCCGCAAAGATGCACAGAAAACCGACGCCAAGCAGACGAACAAGACCTTGCTTCTTTCGGACAACGCCACGATGGACACGAAACCGCAATTGGAGATCTTTGCCGACGACGTGAAGTGCACGCACGGGGCAACCGTCGGGCATCTGGATGAGGAACAGCTCTTCTACCTTCGTTCCCGCGGCATCGGCGAAGAGACGGCAAAGGACATTCTCACGTTTGCATTCGCAAGCGATATTATCAACCGCATCCATGTCGAGCCGCTGCGCGAACAGCTCGACGTGATGATTCAGGAACGGCTCCGACACGGACGCACAATCGAGGTGTAGCAATGGAAATCACAGCGACATATACCGAGGAGAAGGTGAAAGCTCCGATGCCGGTGGAAAGCTGTCGCTTTCACTTCCCGCTACTGCGTCGTCAGGTGAACGGCAAGCCGTTGGTGTATTTGGACAACGCGGCAACAAGCCAAAAGCCGCAGGTGGTCATTGATGCCATCATGCGCTACTACTACGAGGAGAACTCCAACATCCATCGGGGTGTGCACTATTTGAGTGAGCGGGCAACCGAATCGTACGAAGCAGCCCGCGCGAAAGTTCAGCGCTTCATCAATGCCCGCTCCACGAAGGAGATCATTTTCGTCCGCAGCACGACGGAAGGAATCAATCTCGTTGCAAGCAGTTTTGGCCGCCTCAAGATCAAGCAGGGCGATGAGGTGGTGATCTCAGCAATGGAACACCATTCCAACATCGTTCCCTGGCAGTTGATGTGTGAAGAGAAAGGTGCCCGCCTCCGTGTCACTCCCATCAACGACGCGGGCGAGTTGCTTCTGGATGAGTACGAAAAACTTCTCACGGAACGAACACGCATCGTCGCCATCACGCATATCTCCAACGCCCTCGGAACCATCAATCCCATCAAAGAGATCATTGCGACGGCGCACGCGCGGAGTATCCCGGTGCTGGTCGATGGCGCACAGGCTGTTCCGCATATGAAGGTGGATGTGCAGCAGCTCGACTGCGATTTCTACGCGTTCTCGTCACACAAGATGTTCGGGCCGACGGGGGTCGGTATTCTGTACGGCAAAGAGGAACTTCTCGAGGCGATGCCGCCCTATCAAGGCGGGGGTGACATGATCAAGTCCGTGACGTTTGAGAAAACGCTGTTCAATGACCTGCCGTTCAAGTTCGAAGCGGGAACGCCGAACATCGCCGGCGGCATCGGGTTGGGCGCTGCGATTGATTACATGAACGCCATGGATATGAATGCGGTGATGGCCTACGAGCATGAATTACTGCAGTATGCAACGGCAAGACTGCTGGAGATCCCCGGTCTCCGCATCATCGGTACGGCGAAACAGAAAGCCGCCGTCATCTCGTTTGTGATGGAAGGCGTTCACCCGCACGACATCGGGACAATTCTCGATTACGAGGGCGTCGCGATTCGTACGGGCCATCATTGTGCGCAGCCGGTGATGCAGCGCTTCGGCGTCCCTGCAACGGCGCGTGCATCGTTTGCTTTCTACAACACAAAAGATGAAGTCGATGTGCTCGTGAGAGCCGTCCGGAAAGTGAAAGAGGTGCTCGGCTGATGGCTGCATTACGAGAACTGTATCAAGAAGTCATTCTTGATCATAACAAGAATCCCCGCAACTACCGAGCGATGGATGATCCCACGCGAACGGTGGAGGGATACAACCCGCTGTGCGGCGATCACTATACCGTCTTTGTAAAAATGGATGGCGACGTCATCACGGACGTTAGTTTTCAGGGAGCCGGGTGTGCCATCTCCAAGGCATCGGCATCGGTGATGAGCTCGATCGTGAAAGGAAAGACGAAAGCCGAAGCCGAGCGCATGTTCGAAACGTTTCACAAGTTGGTGACGGGCGAGATGAACGGCGAGGCGAATCTGGATGCGCTCGGTAAGCTTGCTGCGTTTGCCGGCGTGAGCGAGTTTCCGGCGCGGGTGAAGTGTGCAAGCCTGCCGTGGCACACGCTGCATGCCGCCATGCAAGAGCAGACAAAAGTTGTTAGCACGGAATAGCCTTGGTGAGGAAGAGAAATAATGGAAGAAACCAATCAGCCAACACCGGAACAGAAGAACGAAGGGCAGGCGGAACAGCGGCAGCTAAGTGCCATCGAGCAAAGCATCATCTACAACAATGTTGTCGAGGCGATCAAGACGTGCTACGACCCGGAAATCCCCGTCAACATCTATGAGTTAGGATTGATTTACGACGTGAAGGTTGCCGCGGATGGCGGTGTGTTGGTGGTGATGACGCTGACGACGCCCCACTGCCCGGCGGCGCAGTTCCTTCCGCGTCAGGTAGAGGAGAAAGTGAAGGCGATTCCCAACGTCACGCAGGCTGTTGTCAAGGTCGTGTGGGACCCGCCGTGGAATCCGAGCATGATGACGGAAGCGGCCAAGTTGGAGTTGGGGTTTTGAACGAGAGCTGAGAGTTGGTAGAGTTCATAGAGATTATAGAGTTCTCATTTTTGGAGGTTCGATGGAAACAACGGTAGCAAACATTCCGGCGAAGCCTGAGCTGAACGAAGAGATTATCTTGACGGAAAAGGCAGCGAATCAGGTCAAGAAGTTGAAAGCGGAGAACAACATTCCCGAACATCATGGGCTTCGCCTCGGTGTCAAGGGCGGCGGCTGCTCGGGCATGACGTACGTTCTCGCCTTCGATGAGAAACCGCGAGAGAACGACAAGATCATGGAACAGTACGGCATCAGAATGTTCGTTGACCCGAAGAGCCTGTTCTTTCTCTCCGGCACGGTGCTGGATTTCAGCGATGGACTGAACGGGAAGGGCTTCGTCTTCAACAACCCGCAGGCCACGCGCACTTGCGGCTGCGGACAATCGTTTGGAGTGTGAATAATCAATGGGAACCTTTTCGGTCGACATTGAAATCGCAAATATCGAGCGCTCACCTGGACACAAGCGCTACGCACGCCGTTGACCCCATCGGCAAGCAACTCGTTCCGGTTGATGGTTTGCTGAAATAGAAGGGCCTTCAACACAGAAGGCGCGCTTTGTCTCTGTTGAACTTCCTGCGGTAAGAGAAAAGTTCTTGTGCAGACTTTCGGATCCACTTTCAGTGCCGCTTCCCTGAGCGGATTATCCATCGTACCAAAGCAACTACTCACAACTCTCGGAGAACACCATGGAAATCACCCCAGTGCTTGAAGTTCTCTTTCGCTGGCTGCACATTGCTGCCGGCATTCTGTGGATTGGCTTGCTCTACTGGTTCAATTTTGTCAATACGCCATTTGCCCCAACAATGGACGCCGAGACGAAGAAGAAGGTGGTGCCAGAATTGATGCCGCGTGCGCTGTACTGGTTCCGTTGGGGAGCCGCGTACACATGGGTCACCGGCATTCTGCTGTTGGCGTTGGTGTTTTATCATGGGGGATTGATGTTTGAGGGAGATCGCGGCTGGGATGCGGCCGCCATCATCATGCTGGTGGTAACCTTTGGGGGATTTGCGGTGTACGACGCGCTGGCGAAGTCTCCTCTCGGTAAAGAACTGCGTTCGCTCGGCGCCATCGGCTTTGTGTTGATAGCGGCCGTTATGTATTTGATGATTGATGGGGCGGGCTACAGCTACCGGGCGTACAACATTCACATGGGCGCGATGTTTGGGACGATCATGGCGGCGAATGTGTGGATGCGCATCTGGCCTTCGCAGAAGAAAGTCATCGCCGCAGTCAAGGACGGTGGAACCCCCGACCCGGCAATCGTTGCTCTTGTCGCTGCCCGATCGAAGCACAACACGTTTCTTTCCGTCCCGCTGTTCTACACGATGATCAACATGCACACAAGTCCGCCCGGCGGGAATAGTCCGCTCTATCTGCTCGGCGCTGTGGCACTCGGCTGGATCGCCGTCCAATTGACGTACAAGAAGTCAGCAAAAATCAAAGGGTTCTGATCGGAAGGAGGGGTTGTGAAGCGACGCGAGTTTCTCAAGAAAGCTGCCGCGGCAGGAACGCTTGCCGCCGGAAGTCCGTTGATTGTTCCACATTCATCGTTTCATTTATTTTCTCATTCAAAGGAGGATAAACGCATGGCATACGAATGGAAGTTCAATCCCCGCCCGTACTCTGACGAAGAGGCCAAAAAACTCCTCGCACCCGTGATCGACGCGGAGACGTCCGACTGGCACTACAACACGCACCACAAGGGGTACGTCACCGCACTCAACACGATCGAGAAGGAGTTGGAAACCGCCGACCGCGCGAAAGCGAACGGCAACTATAGCCAGATTGGCGAGCTGAAACGCCGCACAACGTGGAATCACGCGGGCACGCTGCTGCACGACGTCTATTGGGAGGTGATGGGCGGCGACGGCGATGTGAACAAAGGCCCTGATATCAAGGCGGCTATCGAGAAGGAATTCGGTTCGATTGATGCGTGGAAGGCGGACTTCAAGGCCACGGCACTCTCGGCGAAACTCAGTGGCTGGGGCGTGCTTGCGTACGACATGCTCTACTCGAAACGCCTGCTCAACGTCCTCGTGGACGAACATCATTACGGCGCCATCTGGGGAGGCATTCCGCTCATTCCCTGCGATGTGTTCGAGCATGCGTACTACCACAAGGATGGTCCCAAGCGCGCCGCCTATATTGATAACTTCCTCGCGAATCTCCATTGGGGAAGAATCAACGAGCGGTATAAGAAGTACGCGCGGTAGATCTCCCCGTCCCGCAAGATGGACTCTGCCTACTGGTAAGGTGGAGTCCATCTGCCTGAGGTGCTTACCTTGATGTTCAGCGGAGAATTTTCTATCATGAAACAGAACATCGAGCGTGAGTGTCATGTCCGAACAACTCCTGCCGTTGTTTCCGTTGCAGGCGGTGTTATTCCCTCAGGCGGTCCTGCCGTTGCACATCTTCGAGGAGCGCTACAAATTGCTCATCAACGGATGTCTTGACAGCGACCAGGAGTTTGGAATCAACCTGGTGACGGAGGCCGGGCTGGCGAAGGTGGGATGCACAGCGGTTGTCGTGAAACTTACCACCCGCTATGCCGATGGACGCATGGACATCCTTGTGGAGGGGAGAAGACGATACATGCTGATGGACATGGTGCCATCTTCCACGCTCTACAGCCTCGGCAAAGTGTCCATGCTGTCTCTGAAGAACGAGGTGGTGGACAGCGCGCTCGCACTCGAAACCGTGCGTTTACACAATCAGCTTGTGGACCTTGTCTATCGTGATGAAGCGTATCGCCTGGAATATGACGATACCAATCCGCTGTTTTCCTTCAGGGTTGCGCAGAAAGCGGGGATGGAGCTTGCCCGGCGTCAGGTGCTACTCGAGCTGGATTCGGAAAACGAGCGGCTCAAACTTCTTCACGACTACTTTGTAGATGTCATCCCGAAGCTGGAACGACTCGGTGAAGTCGAGCGGATCATCAAGAGCGATGGTTTTGTCATCAACTAAAAAAGGAACGAATGCATGAACAAGAAACTGAAAGCCGTCCGGAAGAAGCACAAGAAAGCCGTCGAGCGCATGAAGGCAAAGCGCAAGGCGGAACGAGAAAAGAAAACATCATCGTGAGGCGCAAGAGGGTGACTGAGGAAGTCACCTTTTTTGCTTTGACGGAAGCATGCCTGAGGTTCTTCGATACCGATTTGGCAGCCGCGAGTACGATCTCTCCTCGCGTACGCACCTGATGGGCGTTCTGAATGTCACTCCGGATTCTTTTTCGGATGGGGGGAAATATCTGGACCCGGAGGCAGCGGTGGCACGGGCGCTGGAGATGATTGAGGAGGGGGCCGACTTCATTGATGTGGGAGGGGAGTCTACGCGTCCGAAGAGTGCGGCCTACGGGGAAGGGGCCGAGCCGGTGAGTGTAGAGGAGGAGTTGCGTCGCGTTCTTCCTGTAATTGAACGTCTCGCAAAAGAGACAGACATCCCCATCAGCATTGATACCTACAAGGCCGATGTTGCCCGTCGAGCACTCGAAGCCGGAGCGACTATTGTCAACGATATCAGCGGGTTGCGCTTCGATCCCGGGATGGCTGACGTGATCGGCCGGGCCGGCGCCTCCGCCGTTATTATGCACATCAAAGGAACACCCAAGACGATGCAGCTCAATCCCGCGTATGAAGATCTGATTGGCGAGGTTAAAGCATATCTTGCCGAAGGAATTGCGATTGCGCGGCGGGCGGGCATCAACCAAATCATGATCGATCCCGGCATCGGATTCGGCAAGCGGCTCGAACACAACCTCCAGCTCATCGGCAGGCTGGACGAATTTTGTTCACTCGGCTATCCGATTCTTGTTGGCGCATCGCGCAAGAGTTTCATCGGGGCCCTGCTGGACCTGCCGCCGGATGAGCGGCTTGAGGGTTCGCTGGCGGCAGCCGTTGCCGCTGTGCAGCACGGTGCCAGTATCCTGCGCGTGCATGATGTTCTTCCGACAAAACGCGCGATCACGATTGCCGATGCCATCGTGCGCGCAGCAGCCGACCATCACGTACAATCGGGTGTGGCGTGATAGAGTTGTTCAAAATAGGGTTCCTCTCGTTCACGCTCGTCGATCTGCTGGATGTGGCGCTGGTGTCGTTTATCTTCTACCGTTTGTATCTGGTGATGAAGGGAACGATCGCAGCGCAGATCTTTGCCGGCCTGGTGGTGATTCTGGCGTTCTCCTTCGTTGCGCAGGCGGTGAATCTGCGCGCCATGAGCTGGATTCTGCGCACGCTGACAGACATCTGGGTGATCGCATTCATCGTCCTGTTCCAGCCCGAATTGCGGCGCCTGCTGGTCCTCGTCGGCAGAAATCCTGCCGTGCGCTATTTCATCAAGATGGACGTTGACGAATCGATCAACGAAGTGGTTGGCGCGGTGACCGAGCTTTCGCGAAAGAAACAGGGGGCGCTCATTATCTTCGTTCGCGCGACGGGCATCAAGACGTATGTAGAGACGGGAACCAAGATGGAAGCCCTCGTGAGCCGTTCCCTCATTCTCTCGATCTTCAATCCAAGATCGCCGCTGCACGACGGGGCGATCGTTATCAAGGATCGTCTCATCGAAGCCGCGCGTGTGATTCTGCCGCTTTCCAGCACGGCGGAGTGGGAGGGGCAGCAGTTGGGGACACGCCACCGCGCCGCGCTCGGCATCTCGGAACAAGCGGACGTCGTCGTTGTTGTTGTCTCGGAGGAAACGGGAACGATCTCGGTGGCCGAGAACGGTGTGCTCAAGCGCGGCTTCACGCCCGCCGTTCTGCGCCGCGAACTGAAGGAACGCCTCACCACAGACTCCGACAAATCCATCCGGTCGATTATGCGGCTCATCCGTAACTCGGAGTAAACGTTATGTAACAACGAGAATTCATCGTGGGAAGATTCGACGAAGAAATACAGGAAATGATCGCGCTGCTGAAAGAGCGCGGCATCAGCGACGAGCGACTTCTGGCCAGCATGGCAAAAGTGCCGCGGCATCTGTTCGTTCCGCCTCCGTTCACCAATCGAGCGTACGAGGATTCCGCACTCCCCATCGGGATGATGCAAACCATCTCGCAGCCCTACACGGTCGCATTCATGACGCAAGCACTCGAGGTCAAGCCCGGCGACAAAGTGCTGGAGGTGGGAACGGGGTCGGGGTATCAGGCGGCGATTCTGGCGGAAATGGGCGCGCGCGTCTTCACCATCGAGCGGCATATGGAATTGCTCAGCCGTGCACAAAAGGTGCTGGATCGGCTCGGCTATCGCGTAGCATCAAAAGTAGGCGATGGAACAGTTGGATGGAGCGAATTCGCGCCGTATGACGGCATCATTGTTACTGCCGCGGCACCCGACGTGCCCGAACCGCTTCTCAAGCAACTTGCCGATGGCGGCAGGCTGGTCATTCCGGTGGGCGATCTCGATGTCCAGAATCTTCTTGTCGTGACACGCCGCGGCGAGGAGTACGAGCGCAAGGAGGCCTTCGGGTTCAAGTTCGTCCCGCTGGTCGGAAAGTTGGGATGGGCGAAGTGAGTGACGGCGGATTCCCTCTCCACCACCGGTAGCTGTGCCGATGCAACAGGGAAGGAAGGTTCTCGTGCTGGTCGGACCGACCGCCTCCGGGAAAACAACAGTGGCGATGGAGCTTGCAAAACTGTTGCCGTCGGAAATCATCTCGGCCGACTCGCGACAGATTTACCAGTTGCTCGATATCGGCACGGCGAAACCTGCGCGCACGCAGCGCCAGGAAGTCCCCCATCACTTTGTAGACGAGTTTCCACCCGAGAGAGACTTCAGCGCGGGCGAGTTCGGCGAGCGCGCAGCGCAGGTTGTTGAAGAGATCTTCGCCCGCGCCCGCACGCCGATTGTTGTCGGAGGCTCCGGCCTGTACGTTCAGGCGCTGATTGACGGCATCTTCGAAGGGCCGTCGGCCGACAGAGAATTTCGCGCGGCGCTCGAGCGTCGGATTGCGGCGGGTGAGCTTCCGCACCTGATCGAAGAACTGCGCGCCGTCGACCCCGTCTCGGCTGCGCGAATCGACCCGACAAAACCGCGACGCATCATTCGAGCGCTGGAGGTCTATCACCTCACCGGCAAGCCGATCTCGCAACTGCATCGCGAAGCCCAAAAGGCGATCACCTTTACCCCCGTGCTCTTCGGCTTGGCGTGGGAACGGCAAACGCTCTATGACCGCATTGATAAGCGGTGCGAGGAGATGCTGCGCGCGGGGCTTATAGAAGAAGTTGAAGCGCTCGAACAGCGAGGCTACACACCGAGGCTGAATGCACTCAATACGGTGGGCTACGCCGAAGTGTTTGCCTACCGGCGCGGAGAGATTTCCTATGACGAGATGGTGCGCCTCTTTAAACAGAATTCACGCCGGTATGCAAAACGGCAGCTCACCTGGTTCAGGCGCGACAAGAGAATCCGATGGATAAAGATGGAGGAGTACGAAAACGCGGCACAGGTAGCCGCTGCCATCCATCGGTTGTTTGTAGCAGACGGATGAGGATTCTTCCAAAATCATCAACCCACAAAACAAAGAGGGTAGAATGTTCTATGTCTATCTTGGCTTGATAGGAATGACTGCCGGAATCCTCGCAGGGATGTTCGGCATCGGTGGAGGAGTGCTGATCGTCCCCGCGCTGGTATTGCTGCTGGGCATGCCGCAGCATGCGGCCACGGGAACCTCCCTTGTCGCATTGTTGCTGCCGGTGGGTATCCTTGGCGTGTGGAGTTACTATCACAGCGGCAGCATTACTTCGGTTCACCTCAGAGATGGGTTGATTGTTGCTGCCGGGCTGTTTGCCGGAACATTTTTCGGAGCGCAGCTTGCACAAGAGCTTTCAGGCGATACGCTGCGCAGGCTGTTTGCCGGTTTTCTCTTCCTTATCTCCATCTACATGTTCTTCAAAAAATAATTTCCATCATCGGACGCAGCGCTGATGTTGCGGCAACGCTTGACATTGACGCGCCCATGTTGTATACTTCGGACAGCAATCTCTGAAATTACTGCCCGTTCCTTCACATCACTCCTCGTACATCCACCGCGCTGGGCCTTCCCCCTTTCGAACGCCGTTTCTTCTCATCGGATGCTCTCCCAACGCAGTTGGGGATTGATGTGAATAGCATCGCTTGAAGAACAGGATCGAATGATGATACCTTCTTCTCGGCATAAGATTGCCGTGATTCCCGGCGACGGCATCGGTCTTGAAGTCACTCGCGAAGCGGTGAAGGTCCTTGAGTTCATCGCGTCAAGCCGCGCGCTCGATCTTGAGCTTGTGCAATTTGATTTCGGCGCAGAGAAGTATTTGCGCAGCGGCATCTCGCTGCCCAAAGAACAGCTTGAGGATTTCCGCGAGAACTACGCCGCGATCTTTCTCGGCGCGCTCGGCGACCCGCGTATTCCCGACATGGCTCATGCGCGGGATATTCTCTTCGGTATGCGGTTCGGCCTCGACCTGTATGTCAACTTCCGTCCGGTGAAGCTGTTCGATGAAAAACTCTGTCCGTTGAAAGGAAAGAGTGTGGAAGATGTGAACTTCGTTGTCTTCCGTGAAAACACCGAAGGGCTGTACGTCGGCATGGGAGGCATCTTCAAGAAGGGAACCAAAGACGAAGTTGCGGTGCAGGAAAGCGTGAACACGTACAAAGGCGTCGAGCGGATCATCCGCTACGCATTCGAGTATGCCAGAACACACGGTCACTCGAAGGTGACGATGAGCGATAAGAACAATGCGCTGCGCTTCGAGGGCGACCTGTGGTATCGCGTCTTTCAGGAGGTCGGCGAGCAGTACCCCGATATCGAGAAAGAGCACTGGTTCATAGATGCACTGGCGATGCAGATGATCAAACGACCGGAGCAATTTCAGGTGATTGTCACCAACAACATGTTCGGCGACATCATCACGGATATCGGCGCGCAACTGCAAGGCGGGCTGGGCATGGCAGCATCGGGCAACATCAACCCGAACGGCGTGTGCATGTTCGAGCCGGTGCATGGCTCGGCACCCAAATACGCCGGCAAGAATGTTGCAAATCCTTTCGGTGCTATCCTCACTGCCGCGCTGATGCTGGAGCACCTTGGCTTCACAGCGGAAGGCGAACTTGTGGAACAGGCGGTGCGGCAGGCCGTTCGCGAGAACAAGACAACAAGCGATCTCGGCGGAACACTGGGAACGCGTGAAGCCGGCGAGGCTGTACTGGAGGTGTTGAAGTCAGGTGCCGCCAGCGATTAACTCAACCTCGCCGAGCGTAACAGTCTATAATATGGAGGCTCAACCATGCCAATGACCATCACCGAAAAAATCTTCGCCGCGCACGCGGATCGTGATGTTGTGCGGCCCGGCGAACTTGTCTACGCCCGCATTGATCTTGTCATGGGGACGGATGTTACCGTCCCACTTGCGGTCGAAGTGTTCAACAGGATCGGCGCCGATGATGTGTTCGATCGGACGAAGATTGCCCTCGTCAACGACCACTTTGTGCCGGCGAAGGACATTCAGGCGGCCGGTCTCTCCAAAACGATGCGCGAGTTCGCCCAGACGTACGGTATCGAGAGTTATTTCGAAGTCGGTCGCTCGGGTCTCTGTCACTGCATCGTGCCGGAGAGCGGGCTTGTGATGCCGGGCGACCTCGTCATCGGTGCGGACTCCCACACGTGCACCTACGGGGCGCTCGGTGCATTTGCCACAGGCGTTGGCAGTACCGACATGGCCGCATCGTGGGCGTTAGGGGAGAATTGGTTCAAAGTGCCGCCGTCAATCAAGATCGTTTACAAAGGCAAACTGGGAGAATTTGTTGGAGGGAAGGATTTGATTCTCCACACGATCGGCATCCTCGGAGTCGAGGGCGCAATCTATGCCTCGATCGAGTTTACCGGAGAGGTTGTGGAGCAGCTTCCGCTTGCGGATCGGTTCACGCTCTGCAACATGGCGATTGAAGCCGGAGCGAAAGGCGGCATCACCGAGGCGGATGAGAAGGTGCTGGAGTTCATCCGCGGCCGTAGTGACCGCGCGTATGTCATCCACCACTCCGACCCAGACGCTGAGTATGCACAGGTGATGGAGATTGATGTCACCGATCTGGAGCCACAAGTAGCGCTTCCGTATCTTCCGAGCAACGTTAAACCGATCTCACAAATTGATTCTATAAAGATCGATCAGGTGGTTCTCGGCTCCTGCACCAACGGACGCATTGAGGATTTTCGCATCGCCGCTGAACTCCTGCGCGGACGTGAAGTCGCGCCCGACGTGCGCATGATTGTGATTCCTGCAACGCAGCAAGTGTATTTGCAGATGATTGACGAGGGGTTGCTGAAGGTATTCGTTGAAGCGGGCGCAACTATCAGTCCGCCGACCTGCGGCCCGTGCATCGGCGGCCACATGGGCATCCTCGCCGAGAACGAAGTGGGCCTCTACACCACCAACCGGAACTTCAAGGGCCGCAACGGTCACCCGACAAGCAAAGTCTTCCTCGCAAGTCCGGCCGTGGCGGCAGCGTCGGCGGTGGCCGGGGTGATTACCGACCCGAGAAGGATGGTCTGAAAGATTAAATCTTCGGGACCCCCTTGATTTCCGAGTTTTTTGCCTTATATTATTAGTGTACGAATATTCAGCGTACAAACTGTTCTTCGCCCTGAACTGATATCCTCCGCAATCTACCCTCCTCAGGGCGCATAATCCCAAGTTCGTAAAGGCACCATGAACGCTCTCGACGGGAGCGTGGGCTTCCTTCTTGCGCGGGCGGCCCGCAGCATGAAGCGCGCGCTCGAAGCCCGACTCTCCGAACATAACATCACCGCGACTCAGTACATCGTGCTCGAAGCTCTGCGTGAACATGATGGAGCGTCGCTCTCGCTGCTCGGACAAAAACTCTACTTCGATAATCCGACGATCACCGGCATTGTGGATCGGATGGAGCGCGACGGGCTTGTCGAACGGCGCCGCGTCGCCGGCGACCGACGCGTCATCAATGTTTTTCTTACCCCCAAAGGGAAAGCTCTCGCGCAGAGTGCAAGTGCCATTGCTGAGGTGATCAACCGCGACGCGATGAGATCATTTTCCCCACAACAAGAATCAGAATTCATCAATACGCTCAACACCATCTGGCGGACGATGAATGGGAAAGAAGATTGACACGATCCTCTATCATGTGAAAGAGGAGAAACCCGCCGGCCTACCGTGGTTCAAGCGGAACTCTGGCGAACGCATCGTTTTTCTTTCAGCGACGCGCACACCATTCGGTCGCGTCGGCGGAAGCCTGAAAGACTTTTCGTCGATTGATCTCGGCGTGCTGGCAGCGCGGGCGGCCATCGAACAAGCAAGCCTCGCGGATCGTACCGAGGTGATTGACGCTGCCATCTTCGGCAACGGCATGCACACGAGCATTGACTCGCACTATGGGGCACGGCATGTCGCGCTGAAGGCGGGTCTCTCACACTTCTCTACCGCTCTCACCGTGAACCGCATCTGCTGGTCGGGAGGCGAGGCGATTGTGCAGGGAGCGAAGGAGCTGCTGGGCGGCGAGGCCGAGGTTGTGATCGTTGGCGGCTACGAAAGCACCTCGCAATCCCCGATGCTTGTGTACGGGGCGGCATTTGGCTTTCCGTACATGCTTGGGCCGCGAATGATGTTCCTCTTCAAGGATGGACTCACCGATACTTTTATCAACAACGACATGATGGGGACGGCCGAGAATCTCGTTCGCCTGTACGGCATCACGCGCGAGGAGGTGGATGCGTTCGCACTGTCGTCACAGATGAAGGCGAAGGAAGCACAGGAACGCTGCCGGCTCAGCAAAGAGATCACGCCGGTGGTGATTCGTGAAGGAAGACAGGAGCGCATTCTTTCTACCGACGAAAACCCCCGTCCCGATACAACGCTCGCTGCTCTTGCGAAACTTCCGTCTGTGAAACCCGACGGCGTGCACACGGGCGGCAACTCATCCGGCATTGTGGATGGTGCCGCGGCGCTTGTCATGACGACTGCGCGCAAGGCAAAAGAGTTGGGCGTCGAGCCGATCGGTGAGCTTATTTCCTGGGGCGTTGCCGGCGTCGACCCGCATTACATGGGAATCGGTCCCGTCCCTGCATCAATAATTGCATTGAAGCGCGCCGGGCTTACGTGGAAACACCTGAAGCACATTGAGATCAACGAGGCGTTCGGCGGACAGTACCTCGCCGTTGAGCGCGAGCTTGACCTTGATCGAACAAAAGTGAACCTGAACGGCGGAGCGATTGCGTTAGGGCATCCGCTCGGTGCAACCGGCGCACGGATGACGATTGCGCTGCTCAAGCTCGGCGGTTTCGGCCTTGCCAGCGCATGCATTGGCGGCGGTCAGGGCGGCGCGCTGATTGTCGAAGGATACGTGTAATAGAAATTCCAGCAACACAAATGACAAATCACAAAGAAGCTCCAGTGTTCAAATTTCCAATAGCCGTGCTCGCCAGCAGGTTCGGTGTTGAGACTGGAGAGTTGGGATTTGGAATTTCTTTGGGACTTGGAACTTGATTATTGGAGCTTGGGCACAGAAGCTTGAGCATCATGAAGACGTCCTGGAATAACATAGAGCTTCTCATCGTCGGCGCGGGCACGATGGGTGCAAGTCTCGCGCAGACGTACGCGCAGAGCGGCTTCCACGTGGGCTTGTTGGATGTCTCGGGCGAAATCCTCCAGCGCGGGTTCCAGACGATCGCGCATGAGCTTGAACGCGCCAAAGGAAAGATCTTCTCGCCGGCCGAGGTGCGAGCAATCCGCGAGCGAATCATCGGCACGACCAGCTACAGCGAAGCCTGCAAGGGATCGAACCTCAAGCTCGTGATCGAAGCAGCCACCGAGCGGCTCGACATCAAACAGGAAATCTTCCGCTGCCTCGACTCGCTTGCCGCTCCGCACGTTGTTCTTGCATCAAACTCCTCCTCGCTCGATACGAACACTCTCGCTGCTGTCACCAAACGTCCCCACAAAGTCGTGTGGATGCACTACTTCTATCTTCCGCACAAGAACAGAGCCGGAGAGTATGCGGGTACGGAGACTGCCTCCGAAGAGAGCAAGGCGCTTGCGCGAAGGTACCTCAAGCTCGGCGGGAAAATCCCCACACACATTCGCGGGAGCCGCAAAGGAGGTGTTGCTGACATTATCTTCGTTGCGCTGCTGCTTGAAGCCACACGAATGTTAGAGGAAGGGTTCGATGTGGCGACCGTAGAAGCTGCGGGCAAGCAGGCCTACGGCATCCCCGTCGGTTTTCTGGAGCTGATGGATGTCACCGGACTCCCCGTTGGTCTCCACTCCATGCGTTCGTTCTCGGATTCGTCCAATCCGAATGATCCCCTCTTCAGCGTCTATGGAAACTTCTTCACGCCCCGGCAGAATTACGTTCAGCTGATCGAGTGCTACAACGCAGCAGCCGACAAGTCAACAGTCCGCTGGGTTCACGACAGCAGCTCCCAAACGTCGACCCCCGAACCCCAAACCATTGAGGCTCTTTCTAACCGCTTTCTCGCCATCGGCTTTCTCACGGCAACGGAGACGGTTGATGCCGGATTGATTACGATTGAAGACCTCGAGTTGCTGACGCAAAATGCGTTTCTCTGGCGAGAGGGACCGTTCACGCTGATGAATAAGATCGGCAAGAAGAAGGTGCATGAGATTATCCTGCAACGCGCCGAGCTTGCAAAAACGTTCAAGCAGGATTTCCCCATCTGCAATCTCCTCAAAGAAGAGATGGGTGTGGCAACGCCGTGGCGGTTCCGCCTCTCAACGGTGTACACGGAGCATGAGCGCAACGGCGCCGTCCGCCGGATCACACTCTCAAATCCTCGTGCTGCCAACGCTATGAGCAACGAGGTCTTCGCCGAGTTGAAGCAGCAATTCAAGGAGGCAAACGGGGATGACGACTGCAAGGTCATCATCTTCGATACTGCGCCGATCAAAACCTTTATTGCCGGGGCACACATTCCAACGTTTATCGAGAGAATCAAGGCACAGGATTTTGATGCCATCAAGCGTGACACGGAAGAATGGCAGCAGGTCATCTTCGAGGTCATGACAGGAACGTCCAAGCCGAAGATCGCGATCGTGGATGGACAGGCATTCGGCGGCGGGGTTGAAGTGGCATGTGCGTTTGCTCTCGACCCGAACGCGATCGTTCTCATCACCAATCGCACGACCTTCTCGCTTCCTGAAACGCGTCTCGGCATCTATCCCGGTTTGCGCGGTACGCTCACGTTTCCGCAAGTCATCTACAAAAAGACGAACGATGCGGAGCTAGCCGTTGCGCTTGCACGCTACTACATGCTTGCAGGAGGCATCCCGACGTCTTCTCCGCAGCTTCTGTATCACCTGGGTTTTGCCGACGTCGTCGTTCCTCAGCATCGGCGCGACGATGCAGCCGATGTGATTGCTCACGCCATCATCGAAAACGGCGGCAGAATGATTGAAGGGAAACAGATCGACGCGCTCACCTTCGAGCGGTTGGAAACAGGATTGTCCCTGGCTGATCGGCAAGAGCTGCATGTCGCCCGTGACCTGTTCAATCAGGCTGATCTTCTGCCGACACTCTATGCTCAGGCTCGCGGTCACGTGAAGGTGGGATTCACCGGCGAGCTTGAAGCAATCGCGTCGAGAGCGCTGCGGCGCGTGGTGGCTGCCTCTCCGCACGCGGTGTGCGTGGCAGACTATCTGATTGCGCGCGGCTTTGAAGGGTTCATCAGCGGCGTTGACAACAAGACGCTCGCCGCCTTTGAGCTTGAGCACCATCTACGGCCGGTCTTTGAGCATCCTGATGCGCTGATCGGACTCGAGGCGGCGGTGAAGGGGACGTTTCCAAACTTCAGGAGGCGATATCCCCTCTAGAAAATCCCCAACAACCAAATGGCAAATCTCAAAGAAGTTCCAATAAACAAATTGCAAATCCTGTTGACCAAACACACAAGGCGAGTCTATGCTGCAGGGGCGAGTTCATAAATACGGCGACAACATCGACACCGACGTCATTATTCCGGCACGATACTGTACGGCATTCACGGAAGAACTGCTTGCCCCGCACGCGCTTGAAGATCTCGATCCGGAGTTTGTGAAGAAGGTGAAGAAAGGCGACATCATCGTTGCCGGACGAAACTTCGGCTGCGGGAGTTCTCGCGAGAACGCTCCGATAGCCATCAAAGGCGCCGGTGTTTCGTGTGTCATCGCAAAATCGTTCGCACGCATCTTCTACCGCAACTCCATCAACATCGGACTTCCGATTCTCGAATCCCCTGAAGCAGTGGATGATGCCGCAACCGGCGATGAAATCAGCGTTGATCTCTCTACTGGAACCATTACGAATGTGACAAAGAAAAAATCGTACAAGACTCCGCCCTTCCCGGAAATCATTCAACAAATCATCAACGCCGGGGGGATGGTGGAGTTTGCCAGGAAGCGGATTGCGGAAAGAAGGGAACGACATCACGACGAGGATCTTGTTAGTCCGCCGCCCAAAGTACGATGGTAGAAAATGAAGCAGGTTCGCGACACGTCAGAACACAGCTTGGAGTTCGATTTCTCTCGCATTGAACAATGACCTCGGCAAGCAATGACCTACAACGAATGTGAAAGGATACAGCTATGCCTCATGATCTGATTTACGACTGGAACCGGGGCGGAATAGCGGACCTCAAAGGCGTCGTGCACATTCAGTTCGACGACGAGACATTGCGCGATGGCCTCCAATCGCCGTCCGTGACCGATCCCACCATCGATCAGAAGATCAAAATTCTTCATCTGATGGAGGACCTTGGTATTCATGCTGCGAACATTGGTTTGCCCGGTGCCGGGCCGAGAGCCTACAACGATACGCTGGAGCTTGCAAAGGAGATTGCCCGATGCAAGATGAAGATCATGCCGAACTGCGCGGCGCGCACGGTCATTGCCGACATTGACCCGGTGATTGACATTTCGCAAAAGGCGGGTATCCCGATCGAAGTGGCTACCTTCGTCGGCTCGAGTCCCATCCGACAGTATGTGGAAGGATGGACGATCGACACCGTCCTTAAACTCACGGAGACCGCAGTCGAGTACGTCGTTGCGCACAATCTGCCCAGCATGTACGTAACGGAAGACACGACACGTGCGCATCCTGATGACATCGAGAAGCTCTACACCGCGGCAGTCAACTGCGGTGCATCGCGTGTTGTCATCGCTGACACCGTCGGACACTGCACCAGAACAGGAGCGATCAACCTTGTACGCTTCGTCAAGGATGTCATCGAAAACACGGGTGAGGACGTAAAGATTGACTGGCACGGGCACAACGATCGGGGGTTTGCGCTGGCGGCGGCGCTTGCTGCCATCCGCGCGGGCGTGGATCGTGTGCACGGCTGCGCGCTCGGCATCGGCGAGCGTTGCGGCAATACTTCGATGGATCTTCTCCTGGTCAATCTGAAGATGTGGGGGATCATTGATAATGATCTGAGCAAGCTGAACGAGTACTGCCAGCTCGTTTCCGAAGCGACGCATGTGCCGATTCCGTTCAACTATCCCGTAATCGGACCCGACGCGTTCCGTACGGCCACCGGCGTCCACGCTGCGGCCGTCATCAAGGCCATCAACACCGGTGACAACTGTCTGGCAGACATGGTCTACTCGGGCGTTCCTGCGAGCATGGTTGGACGCACGCAGAAGATCGAGATCGGCCCGCTGTCGGGCGTGTCCAACGTCCTCTTCTGGCTGAAGCAGCACGGCTACGAGCAGTACAACGGGCTTGCCCAGCACATCTTCGACTATGCCAAGCACTCGAACAGACTTCTCACCGACGAAGAACTGAAGACCTTCATCGAAACGGAATTGATCAACGGCCAGTTACAAAGGACACCCACATGAGTCTCGATTGGCTTCCGCGCGACAGCGAGTTGAAAGACCACGAGTTGTTTGATTGCCAGTACTTCGGCACCGAGGCGCCCTCCACGATGTATGAGTTGAAGCCGATCGTGGACGACACGGGACAGCCGGTTGATGGACTCTTCTCCGCCTGGATCACGCTCAACAATCCGAAGCAGTACAACTCGTACACGACACAGATGGTGAAGGGAGTGATTGCGGGCTTCCACAAAGCGTCCATGGATCGTCGCGTTGTCGCTGTCGTCTTTACCGCTGTGGGCGATAAAGCGTTCTGTACCGGCGGTAATACCAAAGAGTACGCCGAATACTATTCGCGCCGCCCAACAGAATACGGTGCGTACATGGATCTCTTCAACGCCATGGTTGACGCTATTCTGAATTGCAAGAAGCCGACGATCTGCCGCGTCAACGGCATGCGGGTTGCCGGCGGACAGGAGATCGGCATGGCGACCGACATCACGATCTCGTCCGACCTTGCGGTCTTCGGCCAGGCGGGGCCTCGTCATGGTTCCGCCCCCGATGGCGGCTCGACGGATTTCTTGCCTCTCTTCCTCAACATCGAAGATGCAATGTGGAACTGCGTCTCGTGCGAAGTCTGGAGCGCGTACAAAATGAAGCGTCTCGGACTCATCAGCAAAGTCGTGCCGGTGATCAAGACGGCAACAGGCTTCAAACGAAATCCTCTGGTCATCACCGATACATACGTGAGAGACGGTGAAATCGTGTACGGCGAATTCGTTCAGGGCGATGAGGCGACGCGCGCCCGCGAGGAAGTCGAAGCGGCGCAGATCGACTTCACGCTGCTGGATAAGGAAGTCAACGCCATCATCTGGCGATTTACCAATCTGTTCCCCGGATGTCTCATCAAGTCAATTGACGGCATTCGAGCAAAGAAGAAATTCTTCTGGGATCAGACGAAGCTGCCGAACCGCCACTGGCTCGCGGCGAACATGATGGGCGAGGCGTTCCTCGGCTTTTCCGCGTTCAACGCGCGCAAGCAAACAGGTAAGGATGTGATTGACTTCGTAAAGTACAGACAGTTGTTAGCAGAAGGCCATGCGCTGGATGATGCGCTGATGGAAGAAGTGCTACCGAAACCAAAATGAATGTCCTGAAATGCGAAATGTCAAGTTTCAAATCACAAACAAGTTCCAATCTCCACAATCCAAAAACAAACACCTGTTTTTCACTATCTGTAAAATGGTTGGATGGAACTGAGAGAGAAAGTCGCACTGGTCACGGGTGGCTCGCTTGGGATTGGCAGGGCGATCGTGTTGGCTCTTGCTCGCGAAGGAGCTGATGTAGCGTTCACGTTCAAAGGCTATCGCAATCGAGCCGGCGAAGAAGAAGATGTTGTTAATGAGGTCAAGAGAATCGGGAGGAAATGTATCGCAATCGAGTCCGATGTCTCAGTCTATGCTGAAGCCGAAGCTGTTGTAGGGCGTGTACTCGCCGAGTTCGGACGACTCGACATCTTGGTGAACAACGCCGGCATCACCCGTGACGGAGTTGTCTGGAAGATGACGGAGGAACAGTGGGATGCGGTGATTGATGTGAATCTGAAAGGATGCTTCAACTATATTCGTGCGGCAAGTCCCGTGTTTCGAGAACAGAAGTCCGGTAAGATTGTCAACATCGCTTCGATCAACGGCATGCGCGGGAAGTTCGGCCAGGCGAACTACGCAGCATCGAAGGCCGGGGTCATCGCTTTGACGAAGACGGTGGCGAAAGAGCTTGGCAGGTCGAATGTCAATGTGAATGCCATCGCGCCCGGCATGATCGAGACAGACATGACTGCGGTATTGTCCGACGAGGTGAAGCAGCAATCCGTCGCCGAGATCGTTCTGGGCCGGTTCGGCCAGCCCGAGGATGTTGCAAACGCGGTCGTCTTCCTCGTGTCCGACAGGGCGAAGCACATCACGGGCGAAGTGTTGAAGGTGGATGGGGGACAGTACATATGACAAGATTCCAAATCACAAATGACAAAATACAAACAAACTCGAATTCTCAAATCCCAACTCCAAGAGCCGGTTGGATATTGGTTATTGAGAGTTGTTCGGAATGTGGGAATTGAAGTTTGGAAGTTTGACCGCTGATGTCTGAAATCTACGAACGAAATATCAACATCGCCGTCTCCCGGCAGAACGAGCACGAGATTGTAACGCGTGCCTCCATGCTTGATCTCAATCACCACATCCGTGTTGAGCTGACGATCGACCTCAGATCAGAAATGATTATCGGCGCAGAGGCGCGGATGGTGAAGGTCCCGTACGGACTTTGCCAGCTCACGCTTCCCAACATCAACAAGCTCGTCGGTTTGAAGATTGAACGCGGAATCAACAGGAAAATCGCCGACGCACTCGGACACGCCGAGGGCTGCACGCACATGGTCGATCTCTCGATGGAAGCTGTGCGCCTGAGCGCAAACGTGATGGTGGGGCTCACGAAGGTTGGAGACGAGTGGTTTCATCCGGTCGGTACGGACGAGGAGCAGATTGCCCGCGTGAAACCGATACTGAAGAACTCATGTCTGCCGTTCAAAGAGGACCGCACATGAAAGCTTACCAGTTCATCAAGGTGAGCTGTCAGGACGAGGTCGCCGCTCTCGTGCTCAGCCGTCCGCCTCTCAATGTCATGAACATCGCCATGATAAAGGAGATCAACACAGGTCTCGCAGAGTTGCAGAAGAACGGGGCAGCGAAAGTCCTTCTCATCAAAGCCGAGGGGAAGGCGTTCTCAGCAGGTGTTGACGTTGCCGACCACACTCCAGACAAGGTGGATGAGATGATGAGCGAGTTTCATCGAACGTTTGAGTTGCTGCACGGCTTCAAGATTCCCGTGATCGCCGCTGTTGATGGCGCTGCCCTCGGCGGTGGATGCGAGCTGGCAATCTACTGCGACATGGTCGTTGCCTCCGAGCGGGCGAAATTCGGTCAGCCTGAAATTAAAGTCGGCGTGTTTCCTCCGATTGCCGCGGCGATCTTTCCTCGGCTCATCCGCCGCAATAGAACGATGGAACTGTTGATGACGGGCGATACCATCTCGGCAACGGAAGCCGAGCGTATCGGGCTGATCAACAAAGTGTTCCCAGCCGAAGGCTTTGAAGAACACGTGAATCAGTTCGTTGCGAAGTTGACGGCCCAGAGCAAAGTTATCCTGCAAATGACAAAACGAGCGATTGACCGTGGGTTGTACTCTCCGTGCATGGAAGCCATCAGCAAAGCGGAGGAGTTGTACATGGGTGAGATGATGAAGACGGAAGATGCACACGAAGGACTGAACGCGTTTCTGGAGAAGCGAACGCCCGTGTGGAAAAACAAATAGGAACAAACTCCAATGCTCAAATCCCAAATCACAAACAAATCTGAAAGTTCAAAACACAAGCTCCAACCATTTGGGATTTGAAACAAGGTTTAACTATGACATTTGACGATCGAATCGAACAATATCGCCAGATCATCGATGATGTATCCTTTCCCACAGTAAAGGAGTGGAAGTCAAACCATCCAGGCGGAAAGGTTGTGGGGATGTTCCCGGTGTACACACCGTACGAGCTTCCCCATGCGGCCGGAATGTTGCCTGTCGGGTTGTTTGGCGCCGGCGGGAAGATCGAAATTGATCACGCCGACTCGCGCATCCAGTCGTTTGTCTGTTCCATCGCTCGCTCGACGCTTGAACTCGGACTCCGGGACATGGCGAAGGACTTCGATGCGCTCTGGTTCACGTCCATCTGCGACGTTGCCCGGAACCTTTCGGGTGTGTGGAGAACGAACTTCCCGCAGCAGCACGTTTCGTACATCCATTTTCCGCAGAACATGAACTCGCCCTCGGCAGTGACGCACTATCGAACGGAGCTGCGGAAGTTGCTGACCGGCCTTGAACAACTGGCAAACAGGAACGTTTCAGACGCCGACCTTCTCAACAGCATCACGGTGTACAACCGAAACAGGGCGCTCTGCGCCGAGTTGTACGCGATCAAGCGAGCGACGCCCTGGCTGCTCGCGACGTACGAAGCGTACATCCTCACGCGCATCGGCACGTTGATTCCGGTCGAAGAACACAACAGGATACTTGAGGAAGTCATTCCGCTCATCAAGCAGCGCAACCGCCAGCCCCGCGACTATATGAGAGTGATGATTGAAGGCAGCTTCTGCGAGCAACCGCCGCTGGAGTTGTTGCAGGTGCTTGAGGAGGCAGGTTGCTACATCGTGGATGACGACCTGTTGCTGCATACACGCTGGTTTCAAGGAAACGTGCACGTCAACGGCGATCCGCTGCTTGCGTTATCGGAACACTACATCCGCAACAGTCGGTACTCGTCCGTACGGCACTACGGCAACACATCGCGCAAGGAACAGTTTGTCCAAAAGGTTCGCTCGGGAAAAATCGACGGGGTTATCTTTGCAGCGCCGAAGTTCTGCGAGCCTGCGCTGCTGGACTATGTTGTGCTCAAGGACGAGTGCGAAAAGCAGGGGATCGCCTACCTCTCGTTCGAGTACGAAGAGAAAATGGGCGTGTTCGAGTCAATCAGGACGCAGGTCGAGACGTTCGTGGAGTCGGTGATGTTCTTTTCGTAGCAGGTGCGCCGAAATGCCCGATCGTGAAGTGCAGACTATTGAGCAACTCATCTTCTATCAGTATGCAAAGATCATAGCGAAAAGCGCTATGAATGTACCTGACGGCAAGGCGGCAAAGCAAGCTCACTACGGGTTCATCAAGAAGAAATTCAGAGAGTTGAAAGAAGGAGCGACGAAATGGTCCGACATTACTCGTGAGGACTGGCAATTCGTTCAAAACGATAGAACCTGCATCTATTGCGGTTCAACTGAACAGCTTTCACAGGAACACATTGTTCCAAAATCGATTGCCATCAATGAGAAATGTTCTGCTTGTGAACACGTTCAACAGATTCATAATCAAGTGTGGGCGTGCAGATCGTGTAATAGCGCCAAGGGCGATCTCGGTCTCTATGAGTTCTACCGTCGCCGGCTCAAGGCTGAAAAAAAGTACTATGATATGATTCCGAAGTTGCTCGAGAAGAAGTATCTCAAGACTATCTGGCACTGTCACAGGTGTGCCGGAACCCTTGACGCGGCTGACTTGGACGGTGATGGTAAGATCACGGTTCGGGACATCGACTACGTCATCACATTTCAAGCCCGAAGCTAATAAGGCATCCATCTATGGCAACGGAAGACAAGTTCCAATACCAGGGCATCGGCCGGGAATACCAGAAGCAGCTTCTCACGGCATGGTACAACCGACTGCAATCGGCGAAAGATGACGGACGGAAGGTTGCTTACCTCTTCGTTCCGGGAAACATCGCGGAGTTTCTGCGCGTGTTCGACTTCGAGTTAGTGTTTCCGGAGGTGAACGCGCTGCAATGTGGCGTGCGCAAGATGTCCGGCAATCTCATTCTCAAGGCGGAGGATGTCGGCTATTCGCCCGACGTGTGCGGCTATGTCAAGAACGATATAGGCATGATGTTAGCCGGGAATGTCGGTCCCTCGGGCACAACGATTCCCAAGCCCGACCTCCTGCTCTGTACCTATTGCGGATGCACGACGTTCATCAAATGGTTCGAGGCGCTCGCACACTACTACGATGTGCCGCTCGTGATGCTTGATGTGCCATACCTTCGCTCCGGCGAGATTGAAGAGGAAGATCGGCAGTACATTGTCGAACAACTCAAAGAACTTGCGGTCATCTGCGAGAGGATCACGGGTAAGAAATACGATCACGACAGGCTCGTCGAGATTACAAGGCATGCGGCTGAGGCCGAGGATATGTGGGTGAAGATTCTCCATTCTGCTAAGCACAAGCCGTCGCCGTTCGATTCCTACTTCGAGGCGGTCTTCTTCATGGCGCCGATTTATGTGCTGCGCGGCCTTCCGGAGTGCACGGACTACTACCGGCAAGCCCTGAACGAAATCGAAGAACGTATCGAGCATGGCATCGGTCCGATTCCCGAGGAGAAGTTCAGAGTGGTCATCGAAGGTCCGCCGCCGTGGCCGCACTTCCGTTCTTTCTGGGAGCTGCTCAAGAAATGGGGCGTGTGCGCTGTGGCGTCAAGCTACTCCAAAGTGGGCGGGTTCTGGGATCACGGCTTCCGGCACGATCCGTCGCGACCGCTGGAGAGCATTGCCGACTATTGTTTGACGTGCTACACGAACCTCAATCTTCCGATGCGCACCGACTTACTGCGTTCTTACGCTGAGGAGTACGACGCAGACGCGATCGTCATCCATTCAGTCAAGTCATGCCGCTCGTTCTCCGTCGGTCAGGCAGATATGCGCGAGCAATTCATACGCAAGTGGAACATCCCGACGCTGCTAATCGAAAGCGACCTTGCCGACCCGCGGTATTTTCAAACGGCGCAGCTGAGAAACAGGATTGATGCGTTCTTCGAGTCGCTGGAACACAAGAGAGTTGTACAAGCTTGAAAAACACATTCCAAATCACAAAATCCCAACTACAAACAAGCTCCAGGTGTCAAATACGAAATCTCAACTGCTCTGGAATTTGCAACTTGGCCATTGTGATTTGTTTGGTATTTGTTTTTGAAGATTGGCATTTCAACACAGCCATAACCAGAGGAAGCCATGTTAGTAGCCGGCGTTGATGTTGGATCAACACAAACCAAGGCGATCATTCTGAACGAGAATGCCGAGATTGTTGCACGCGGCATCACAAACACGGGAGCGAATGTTGTGAAAGCCGCGGAGAAAGCATTCAACGCGGCGCGGCAATCCGCGAGGTTGGAGGAATGGGAGATTGCCTACACGGTAGGCACCGGCTATGGACGCTACAAAGTACCCTTCGGCGACACGCAGATTACCGAGATCTCGTGTCATGCACGGGGCGCAAACTTTCTCTTTCCGAAAACCAGAACGATTCTCGATATCGGCGGGCAGGATACAAAAGGTATTCGCATCAACGAAAAAGGCGAGGTGGTGGATTTCTGCATGAACGACAAGTGCGCCGCAGGCACGGGACGGTTCCTTGCTGCGGCCGCCGAAGTGATGGGCATTTCGCTGGATGAGCTTGGCGATGTTGCCTTGCGTTCGAACAATCCGTTGCGCATCACCAACGTCTGTACGGTGTTTGTCGAGACGGAGATTATGAATCATCTCTCGAAAGGAAAGAAAGGAGAAGACATTCTGGCCGGCGTTCATCAGTCCATTGCCGGCCGCTCCGTGAGTCTGATGCGACGCGTGGGATTGGAGCCGGAGATCACATTCACCGGTGGTGTCTCCAGAAACAAAGGCATGATCGCCGCGCTGCAAGAAAAACTCGGCTGTCCGATCAACGTGAGCGATGACTCGCCGTTTATCGGTGCGCTGGGCGCTGCTCTGTTCGCACTCGATCGCGCCAGGGCCAAGCACGACGGTCAGCCGGCACCAACACACGAGGAGAGTAAAGCATGAAGCTTGCGCAATCCTCCAACGGACGCTACATCGCCGGGATCGACATCGGCACACGGATGACGAAGTGTGTCGTGTTAGACACTGCGTCATCAACCGTGATTGCCCGTGCCACTATGCTTACAGGACACAACCTTGCGGCAGCTTCCGAGAAAGTGCTTGCCGCCGCGTGCTCGACGGCAGGGATTCCGATACGCGACGTCTTCTATGTTGCTTCCACCGGCTACGGTCGCTATCAAGTGCCGATGCGTCACATCCAGATCACCGACATCTCCTGTCACGCTATGGGCGCCAAGTATCTCTTTCCGAACACAACCACCATCCTCGATGTCGGCGCACAGAATGCCAAAGCCATCAGGATTGATCACGAAGGACGCGTGACGAAGTTCAAGATGAATGACAAATGTGCTTCGGGCGCCGGACGCTTCCTGGAGAGAGTTGCGAAGGGTCTGGAGCTGGAATTGGAGGAGATCGGAGCTCTGTCCCTTCGCTCCAAAGATCCGCAGCCGATCAGTTCCATCTGTGCCGTACTTGCCGAATCTGAAGTCATAAACCTTGTGACGACCGGATATCCGGTGGAAGACATTCTGATGGGCGCGCAGCTTTCCATCTCTGACCGTATCGTGGCAATGTTGCGGCAGGTGGGATCGGACGGCGAAACCACGTTGACGGGAGGCATCACGAAAAATGTCGGCATGGTGAAAGCGCTCGAACAGAAGATCGGCAAGCCTGTGAACGTCTCGCCCGATTCCGAGTATGCAGGTGCACTCGGTGCGTGCTTGCTTGTCCAGCGTCGGCTACGAAAACTTGAGCAGCAGAAGCATCAGACCACAAACGTACCCGTCACATGAACGCCGCCATCTTCCACGGACCCAATCAGCCGCTCGTCATTGACCAGTGGCCAACACCGACCATCAACTCACACGAGGTGTTGGTCAAAGTTGCCGCGTGTGGCGTCTGCCACACCGACCTGCACTACATTGACCACGGTGTGCCGACATTCAAGAAACCGCCTCTCATTCTCGGTCATGAGCCGTCAGGCATCGTCGCTCAGGTCGGCAAGGATGTGAAGAATTTCAAGGAAGGCGATCGCGTGCTGCTTCCCGCTGTGCTCACATGCGGGACGTGCGAGTATTGCCGGACAGGTCGAGAGAATATCTGCTCGACGATGACTATGTTCGGCAACAACGTGGATGGCGCGTATGCTGAATATGTCGTCGCTCCGGCCAAGGATATTTTCCATCTCCCAAATGAAATCCCGCTCGAAGAAGGTTCGATTATCGCCGACGCCATCTCCACACCGTACCATGCTGTGAAGAACCGCGCCGAAGTGAGGGCAGGTGATACGGTGGTCGTGTTCGGCTGCGGGGGAGTGGGAGTGAATGTTGTGCAGGTTGCTGCCGCATTCGGCGGTGTGGTGATTGCTGTTGACATCTCCGACAAGAAGCTGGAGTGGGCGAAGAAATTAGGCGCCTCCTATACCGTCAACCCGACGAAAGTGGAGAACCTCGGCAAGGAGATCAAGAAGATAACGGGCGGCGGCGCCGATATCGCCATCGAAGCTATCGGCAAGCCGCAGACCATCGAGGCGGCGTTCGGGACGCTTCGCAAAGGCGGTCGGTTGGTGGTGGTCGGCTACTCGGCGGAAGACATCAAGCTGAGCGCGGCAAAGATCATGTACTTCGAGATGGAAGTGCGCGGCTCACTCGGCTGCCGCCCCGTTGACTACCCGAAGCTCATCGAGCTTTGCCGTATCGGGAAGATCAAGGTGAAGGACTTGGTGACGCAGAAATTCCCGCTGGAGAAGATCAACGATGCGTTTGATTTGCTCAGGCGCCATGATGAAAATGCGCTGAGGTCAATTGTAGTGCCCTGAACTAAGTTCCAAACATCAAGCTCCAAATCACAAACAAGTTCCAAATATCAAAAAGAAAAAGTCGACATCGAAGAACCCTCTTTGAATTTGGAACTTGATTCTTGGAGCTTCTTTGGAACCTGGCATTTGATATTTGGAATTTCACAATGAACCATATGAGCAATAGCCATTTCGTTTCCGGCAACGAAGCCATCGCACGAGGTGCGTGGGAAGCGGGTGTGCACGTCGCAGCGGGCTATCCGGGCACGCCGAGCACCGAGATCATCGAAAACCTCGCCCGCTACGAAGACATTGACGTCGAATGGTCCACCAACGAGAAGGTGGCGTTCGATGTTGCCTATGGTGCGTGTCTTGCCGGTGCTCGCGCTCTGGTTGCGATGAAGCACGTGGGCGTCAATGTCGCGCTGGACTCACTCATGGTCACGCCGTTCTCCGGCGTGCATGGCGGTTTTGTCATCATCACGGCAGACGATCCGGGGATGCACTCCTCCCAAAACGAGCAGGACAACCGCTACTTGGCGAAGTTTGCCAAGATTCCGATGCTCGAACCCTCCGACAGCCAGGAAGCGAAGGAGTTCGTGAAGCTGGCGTTTGAGATCAGCGAGCAGTTCGATGTGCCGGTGTTCCTGCGGACCACGACTCGCACGTCGCACTCGAAGTCGGTGGTGACGTTCGATGAGCCACACCGCCAGCCGCCGCGGAAGTACAAATCCGATCCCGCAAAACACGTCGTGCCGATACACGGGAAGCGTTGGAGGAAGAACATCCAAGAACGACTGAAGAAGTTAGAGGAGTTCGCCGAGACTTTCCCGCACAATATGATCGAGTGGAATCAACGCAAGATCGGCATCATCACAAGCGGCATCTCGTATCAGTACGCGAAGGAAGTTTTCCCGCAGGCTTCGATTCTCAAGCTCGGCATGGTCTATCCTCTCCCGAAGAAACTCATTGATTCGTTCTGCGACGGCGTCGAAACGATTTATGTCATCGAAGAATTGGAGCCGTTCCTCGAGGAGCAGCTCAGGATCATGGGGGTGAAGAACCCCTTCGGAGTGATGAATCTCGTCGGGAAGGAACTCATCCCCAACACGTTCGAGCTTTCGCCCGATATTCTCCGACACGCGTTGCTTGGAACCAATGGCCGTGCGTCGTTTGAGTCGGAAATCTCCATCCCGCCCCGCCCACCGGTCATGTGCCCCGGCTGTCCGCACAGCGGAGTCTACTTTGTGCTGCACAAACTCAAGGCCGTGGTTACGGGCGACATCGGCTGCTACACTCTCGGCGCTCTCTATCCGTTCAACGCCCTCGACACGACGTTCTGCATGGGCGCCGGCGTTGCCAACGCGTTCGGCATGGAGAAAGTGCATCGAGCCACGATCGGCAAGAAGCTCGTTGCCGTCATCGGCGATTCGACATTCCTCCACAGCGGCATCGCGCCGCTCATTGATATCGTCTTTAATAAAGGCATCTCCACTGTCATCCTCATGGACAACTCCACGACCGGCATGACGGGACACCAGCAGCATCCGGGCATGGGGAAGACGGTGAAGAACGAGGACACGTACGCGATCAATTACGAGGAACTCATTCGCGCCATCGGTGTGAAGCACGTCAGCGTGATTGATCCGTATGACCTGACGGCAACCGAGAAAGCGATCAAGGAGGCAATGAACTGCGGAGAGCCGTCCGTTGTCATCTCGCGGCGACCGTGTGTGTTGCTTCCGGAAGAAAAAGCGAAGACGCATGTGCCGTACGAAGTGATTGACGAGCTGTGTGAAGAGTGCGACCTGTGCCTGAAGATCGGCTGCCCGGCTATCGGAGGTCTCGACTCGATTCCACACATCTCGAAGGAACGGTGCGTCGGTTGCGATCTGTGCGCGAAGCTGTGCGCGTTTGAGGCCATTCGACCTGTACAAAGGATCGAGTATGAAGCGTAATAGATCATTCAATAATGACCAGAAACTCCTCTTGGTCAAGTCACTGCACACTTTGATATGGATGTTCTTCGTCATGGCGATCGGCTATGTCGTGTATGCGGGTCTCAGAAACAGAATCGATGCCCTTGTATGGTATGCAATCGGACTGGTGGTGCTGGAAGGAATCGTCCTTCTCGCCTTCAACGGAAGCTGTCCTCTGACTCCGGTGGCTGCCCGCTTCACCACTTCAAGGGACGACAACTTTGATATCTTCTTGCCGAAATGGCTGGCGAAGAATAACAAGGCAATATTCACCACCATCTTTGTCTGCGGCGTTGCGATGGTGATCTATCGGGTGGTTCAGTGACAAGGGATTGTTGCTTACATCGTGTTTGGCTTTTCGAGCTTGACTCTTGGTGCTTATTTGGGATTTGACTGGCCACTTGTGATTTGATAATTGGGGTTTGTTTGCCATTTGTTTCTTGCAATTTGGGATTTTTCAAGATAGAAAAATGAACCAGAAGAGTTCAGGAAAGAACCTCCTCTTTGCCGGCGTGGGCGGACAGGGAATCCTGCTTGTCTCCGAGCTTGCGGCGCGTGCGGCAATCGCTGCGGGATTCGATGCGAAGAAGACTGAGGTGCACGGTGCGGCCCAGCGCGGCGGCAGCGTGGTGAGTCATGTCCGGTTCGCACGAAAAGTCTATTCACCGCTCACACCCGCAGGTGAAGTGGACATCCTGCTTGCGCTGGAGAAACTCGAAGCACTTCGTTGGGCACACTACGTCCGCGAGGGCGGACTGATAGTCATCAACGATGAGATCCGCGTCCCGGCCCGGCTCACCGACAAGCCGGTGGAGTATCCTCAGAACATCGAGGAGTTCTTGAACGGCAAGGGCTTCCGTGTTGTGTGTTTTGATGCCAACGCCGTCGCAACGCAACTCGGCAACTTCCGCGCAGCGAACACCGTCTTGCTTGGCGCAATGGCTGATGAGACCGGCATCGGCGATGAGCATTGGATGGCGGTGATGAAGGAATCGCTGAATGCAAAAATTCTGGATTTGAATTTGCGAGCGTTTGAAAAAGGGAAAAAGCTGAGTCTGGAATCCCAATGTACAAACGGCAAATTACAAACAAGTTCCAATCGTCAAATCTGAAATCTCAACGTGTATCGTCATGGTAGAGAGAAACATCATGAGAAATCGAGGGCGTTTGAGTCCTGTGTTTTGGAACTTGTTTGCGATTTGGGTATTGAGATTTGAGATTTCATAAAAGCCTCTCATGGGAAAGCATCTCATTACACTCACCGTCAACGGCGAGCGGCACGAGGTAGCCGTCGAGCCGCAGTGGACGCTTGCCGAAGTCCTGCGCGAACAGCTCGGCCTCACGGGCGTGAAGATCGGCTGCGACCTTGGCGATTGCGGCGCGTGCACCGTGCTTGCCGACGGGAAACCGATTCTCTCGTGCATTACGCTGGCAGTGACTGTTGAGGGCTGCGCGATCGAGACAATCGAAGGTCTAGCAAAAGATGGCACGCTCTCCCCCATCCAACGATCATTCATTGATCATGCGGCCTTGCAATGTGGTTTCTGCACCCCGGGGATGATCCTGACTTCAAAGTCGCTTATGGACGAAGGCGGCAAGCTGACGGAGGAAGAAATCCGCGAAAGACTTTCCGGCAATCTCTGCCGTTGCACAGGCTACACAAAGATCATCGAAGCAGTGCAATGCGAGGGCCACCGAAGCGCAGGGGCGTGTGAGAAGCAGGGCATTAAGGTGGATGCCGTGGGACAGGTAACCGGCGCAGCGAAGTACACGGATGATCTCTCGCTCCCGCGCATGCTCTTCGCCAAAATTCTCCGCAGTCCTCACGCGCATGCACGTATCCTTTCCATCGACACGTCAAGAGCAGAAAAGCTCCCGGGCGTCGTTGCCGTCATGACGGGAAAAGACCTGCCGACGAAATACGGCATCCTTCCGTCAAGTCAGGATGAGACGGCGTTGTGTATTGACAAAGTGCGCTATGTGGGGGATGGCGTGGCTGCCGTTGCGGCCACAAGTGAACGCATCGCGCAGGAAGCGATCAGGTTGATCGAGGTGAAGTACGAACTTCTTCCTGTTATTCTTTCAATCAAAGATGCGCTCCGATCCGATCTTCCGAAGATTCACGAAGAGACCAGGTATCCGGACAATACCGCCAAGCACGTGGAGCTTGAGTTTGGAAATGTGGAAGAAGGCTTTGCCGAAGCAGACTACGTTCGAGAGGACGAGTTCTTCTACGATGCAAGCACGCACGCAATGCTCGAACCGCACGCCGCGCTTGCGTCGTTCGAGCCGGCGAGAGAGAACGGAGATTTCAGGAACGGCCACCTCACGCTCTGGTCTGCTACTCAGACTCCACATTACGTCCATCGGACCTTGGCAAAGGTGCTGGACATGCCGGCGAGTCACATCCGCGTCATCAAGCCGCAGCTTGGTGGAGGGTTTGGCGGGAAGTCGGAGCCGTTTGCGCTGGAGTTCTGCGCCGCGTGGCTTTCGATCAAGACGGGACGCCCCGTGAAAATCACCTACACGCGTGAAGAAGTCTTCTACTCCCATCGCGGCCGTCATGCAACAAAGATGTGGGTGAAGACCGGCGTGAAGAACGACGGAACGATCACGGCCATTCAGTACAAAGGCTGGCTGGATGGTGGAGCGTACGGCAGCTACGGGGTGGTCACATCGTATTACAGCGGGCAGTTTCTCACGATGCCGTACAAAGTCCCACACTACAAGTTCGAGAGCCGGCGCCTGTATACCAACAAACCGCCTGCTGGCCCGAAGCGAGGACACGGCGCGCCACAGCCCCGCTTCGCGTTCGAGGTGCATCTCGACCGCATTGCAGAGGCGATCGGCATGGATCCTGCAGAACTTCGTTTGAAGAATCTCGTCGAGCAGAATTCGCTCACCATCAACTCCCTGCGCATTACGAGTTGCGGTGTGAAGGAGTGTATCGAGAAGGTGATGGAAGCATCGGGTTGGCGCGCAAAGCGCGGCAAGCTTCCGCGTGGGCGGGGGATCGGACTCGCGGCAAGCGCCTACATCAGCGGCGCGGGGAAGGAAATCAACTGGCTCGGACTGCCTCACTCGGGCGCCATCGTCAAGATTGATCGCGGCGGCGGCGTGATGGTCTTCTGCGGGTCGTCGGATATCGGCCAGGGATCGAACACCGTTCTTGCCACAATCGTTGCACGAACGCTGGGCATCGAGCTTCAGAGCGTGAGAGTTGTCGAGGCTGATACGCACCTCACGCCGGTTGATCTCGGAAGCTATTCGAGTCGTGTGACGTTCATGGCGGGTAACGCCGTGCTCATGGCTGCGAGGGAACTGAAGCAGAAGCTGCTTGAAGCGGTCGCTGAACAACTCCAAACGCGGACCGAGGACCTGGCAATCCTGAACGGTCGAGTCATCTACACCCGCGATCCGGAGATGCAGCTCAGCTTCATCGAGGCAACACGACTTGCCGAAGCGAAGTTCGGCACGCTCTCGGCGGTTGGTTACTACACGCCCCCGAAGTTAGGCGGCACGTACAAGGGGGCAGGCGCAGGCCCTTCTCCATCATACTCTTTTACAGCACACGCGGTGGAACTGAGCGTCGATGAGGAAACCGGGCACATCACCATTCACAACGTTTGGTCGGCGCACGATTGCGGTAAGGCTATCAACAAACCGTTGGTCGAAGGACAGATTCAAGGATGCGTGTATATGGGGATTGGCGAGGCGCTGTTTGAGAACATGGAGTACACACGCGCGACGAAAACCACACCCGGCGGTCTGCTCCGAGCCGCGTCGCTTCTTGAGTACAAGACTCCCACCGCGTTAGATACGCCGCCGATCGAGGTTTTTATCGTCGAGAGTAACGATCCCGAAGGGCCGCTCGGTGCGAAGGAAGCCGGTGAAGGTCCGCTGCTCGCCGTTCCGCCGGCTATTGCCAATGCAATCTATGACGCCATCGGCGTGCGGATGAGCTCTGTTCCGTTCACTCCGGACGACATCCTGAAGGCTCTTCGAGTGAAGAAACCCGAACTGGAGGTGGGGGCGAAATGATACGACTTCCGGAACTTGATGTGCTCGCGCCCGCGTCTATTCCTGAGCTTATTGAGACGCTGGTTAACTCGAACGGCGAGACCAAAACCCTCGCAGGCGGGACAGATCTCATTCCCAACCTCAAACAAGGATTGCATGCGCCAAAGCGGCTCGTGTGGTTGGGAAGAATGAAGGAGCTACGTCGCATCTCGGTGAGCGCAGAGGGCGGACTCACCATCGGAGCGATGTGCACGCTGGCGGAAATAGCAAGCTCGCCGGAAGTACGAGGCTCGTATCCGTCTCTCGCCAACGCTGCAAAGAGTGTCGCGTCACCTGCCATTCGCAACAGCGCGACACTCGGAGGCAATCTGTGTCTTGATACGCGCTGCTACTACTATAACGAATCCGAGTCGTGGCGGATTGCCCTTGGCGGGTGTTTGAAGCTGCGTCTCAACGGAGGAGACGGTCACGACATCTGTCATGCCGCACCAGGTCGCTCGGTCTGCTCGGCAGTTTTCAGTTCGGACACCGCGCCATTACTCATCGCGCTAAACGCTTCTGTGCGCCTGGTCAGTGCAGCAGGCGAGCGTACGATGCCGCTTGCCGAGTTCTACACACAAGATGGTGTGCACCATCTCGCACTCAAGCCGGGAGAGATTCTCGCCGAGGTACTTCTGCCGGAGCCACCGGCGGGACTCCGCGCCGCGCATCGCAAGCTTCGGCAGCGCAGTTCCATAGACTATCCACTTGTGAACGTCGGCGTTGCCTTCCAGAGGAAGGGAGACGGCACGTTGCGGAATCTCCGCATTCTCATCGGTGCTGTGGCCAGCGCCCCGCTCAGAATGCACGAGGCGGAGCTGGTGCTGGAGGGAAAACATCCGACGGACGATCGAATTGAAGATGCTGCTGAGCATGCGGCCGCAGATGTCATGCCCCTTCCGAATATAGGGGAGACTGTGAGCTATCGAAGAAGGATGACAAAGGTACTCTTGCGGAAAGTCCTCGCTGAATTGATAAGTTCTTGAGCGTCATGATTACCGGCATCATCCTCGCCGCAGGTGAGTCGAAGCGAATGGGACGCCCGAAGGCGCTGCTGAGGATTGGAAAGCAGACATTCATCCGACGGATTATTGCGGCGTTGAACCATCCTGCCATCACCCGCATTGTCGTCGTACTCGGCGCACATGCTGATGATGTGCGGGAGGAGATCAAGGACTTGAATGTCACGGTGGTCGTCAATCATGATTATCTGCGGGGTCAACTTTCGTCGCTTATCGTTGGCATTGCCGAAGCTGAGCGAGGAGAATCGAGCGCCGTCATCGTCCACCCCGTTGATCACCCGTTGGTTACAGCCGGAACCGTCCATGCGTTGGTAGAAAGTTTCCTCGTTCACCAACCCGCTCTCGTGCTGCCGACGTTTGAAGGGAAGCGTGGTCATCCTGTAATCTTTCCTTCCACTTTGTTTCAAGAGTTGAAACAGGCGCCGCTTTCCATCGGCGCGCGTGCTGTTGTCCGGCAACATCGGGATAGCGTGGTGGAAGTCCCCTGCCCGGACAGCGGAGTTATACGGAATATTGATACGGTAGCAGATTATGAGAATCTTCAGAGAGCTTTGCACAGTGCTGCGTGAGGAGAAGACTGCGGCGCTGGCAACCATCATCAAGACCTCAGGCTCCACTCCTGCCCCAATGCAATCGCGCATGATCGTGCGCTTCACGGATCCGCTCGCCAGCATAGGAACGGTCGGCGGTGGGTGTCTCGATGCAGAAATCGTCTGGAGAGTAGAGCACGAACGACTGACGAAGCCGCATTTCTTCACATACTCTCTTGATGATCCTGTAGGGGACACGGGTTTGATTTGCGGAGGAAAGGTGGAGGTGATGATTGAGCAGGTTGATGATTCGATGCTCGCAGTCTTTGAACGTGTTGTGGCGGAGGAAGCCGCGGGAAACGACTCTGTGATTGTTACGGTACTGCAAGAAGGCCAAGGCATCAAGAAGTGCCTCTGCGGGATGGATGGCCGATTGATCGCGGGGGACGAGCTTGACGCTACGACGTGCGAACATGTTCGCAGGACGATTGGGGGATTGAAGCGCGAGAATCCAATCGAGAGGGTGCGGGTGGGATCTGCTGAATATGTGGCCGAACTCATCGAGGCTCGGCCTCCTCTTGTCATCTTCGGGGGCGGGCACGTCGGCAAAGTTGTCTCTCAGTGTGCAGCGCTGGCGGGCTTCCGTGTGACTGTTGTGGATGATCGTATGATGTTTGCCAACAGAGAACGATTCCCGGAAGCTGACCGGATAGTGTGTGAAGGATTCGCTGAGACATTTGCTCGACTGTCCATCACGCCATCAACGTTCGTCGTGATCGTTACGCGAGGACACCGACACGATGAACTGGTCCTCGAGAAGGTGCTCGAATACGACGCGCAGTATGTAGGAATGATTGGGAGTGCGAAGAAGGTAGCTGCCACGTTTGCTCGTCTTCGTGAGAAGGGATTGGCGGAGGAACGTCTCGCTTCCGTTCATGCTCCGATCGGCATTGATATCGGCGCCCTAACGGCAGAAGAGATCGGGCTGAGTATTGTGGCAGAGCTGGTCGCGATACGGCGCAAGGGAGTACCGGCCGGAATGCTACAGCGCCGCCAGGCGCCGACGCAGCTCGCGCATAGCTCTGCATCTTGAAACTTCAACTGGAAATATCTACGTTGACGGGGAAGAACGAGCCGGCCAACACTGTTCAACGTACTCCAACGCCTCAACATTTTGTTTTCGAGTCTGTGCATAAGAGTGAGGGTACGGCGAACGCCGCGCAATCGAGGGCGCGCCTTCGCCTTGTGTACCGTTCTCTGCTTCCTTCAGGTCAGCGCGGCATCTCACGATAGCGCGCGCGTCGCGCCCGCCGGTGAACACGACTCTCCATCATTTCTCTCCACGCTTTCGGCAGATGAGCGGACGCCGTTGTATACAACCTACGCCGCAGCGATCGAGCGCTCGCAATTTATCCTCGATGAAGGATATCATTTCGTGTACTACGATTCGGCGCGCGGGCTTTGCTTTACGACCGACTCGGCCGGAGACTGGTACATTGCATTTCAGGCTCAAGGATTGATCAGGTACAAGCTGCACGAGATGGATCGGAAGGTGATGATTAGCGCTTCGTATCCGGATCTTGTTCTCCACTCCTTCTCGCCCTTCAAGGGAATAATCGTCGAAGCCGCATTTCTGGTCCTCACCTCTCGGACAGCATTGCACGATGTAGTGCTGCGCAACGATGGGCCTACGGAGGTTACGCTCACGTGCGCAAGCTTTCTCTACAACCCGACGCGACGCTTCAAGAGCGTGCAGCGGGATCGCGCTCAGAACGCTCTCACCTTCGAGCACACCGAGCCGCCCGATCGCTGGACGCTCGAACACGCAATCCCGCATGTCGAGAAGGTTCAAAATGTCTTCCTTTCTTCTCATAAGTCGGATGATTTGCTCGCGTTTCCGGATCTCGATCTGAAGAGAATCTTTGCCGACCGGGGCCTGAGCGCCGACCTCGATTCGGCAAAGGTTGTAGCGGTGCGGAAGACGATTACGTTGATGCCGGGGGCGAGCGAGCGCTTACGGTTTGTGCGGTCGGTAGCGCCGGTGGACACCAATGCTGCTCGCTTATCGTTTGAGGCGCGGCAGGCGTTGGACGAGAACATCGGGCATCACCTGCGACGGAACGAGCGCCTGTTCAACGCAATCCCACGTGTTCTTTTCACCAATTATGAACACGAACTTCTGTACTGGAATGCGTTCACGCTGCTGCGCCAGTGCATGCTTCCTCCGGAAGGAAAGTGTAGCTTCAACTACTACGTGTTTTCGAGAGAGCCACAGTGGGGCTGGGGCCACGGCGGTCAGGTGTTCCATGAAAGTCTTGCCATGCTCGCCTACGTATTGATGGATCCGACTTCAGCCATGAATTCGCAGCGCGTCTTCATCGAGCGGCAACAGCCTGACGGCTACATCAACTATCGCACCGGACCGTATCTGGACGAGACCATCGCCTACGACAATCAACTCACGACATCCGCGCCGTGGTTCTGCTGGGAGAATTGGGAGTTGTACCGGCATACGCAGGACAAACAATTTCTTGCTGAGGCCTATCGCGCGGGTGTGCGTTTCTATGAGTATTGGCTGAAGAACCGTGACGTCGATCGTGACGGTCTGTGTGAATGGGGCGGACACGCCGTGTTGGAATCCGTCCGCGACGGCAAGGTTGCGGTTTGGGACGAGGTTGGCTGGCCTTCCAATTTCGAGGCGCTCGATCTCAATTGCATGCTCGTGAAAGAGGCGAAATCGCTTGCCCAGATGGCGCAGGCTCTCGGTCGATCGGAAGATGTTGCGAGATGGCGCAACGAGAGCCGGCGGCGCGAGGAACGGATCAACAGATACATGTGGGATCCGCAGTCGCAATTCTACTATCATGTGAACGTGAAGGATCACTCGTTCACGCATCAGAAGCATAACGACCTGAAGCGACGAGAGATCATCGGATTTCTGCCGCTCTGGGCAGGGGTTGCACATCCGTCACAGGCGGCGGCGCTTGTCAAAGCGCTGACTGATACAAGCATGTTCTGGCGGAAGTACGGCATTCCTACACTTGCCGCCGATGACGCGTACTACGATCCGCAGGGCTACTGGAATGGCCCTGTGTGGGTGCAGTGGCAGTATCTGATCTTCCGTGGTCTCATGGACTACGGCTATAGAAGGGAGGCGGAGCTGCTGGCGGAGAAAGTCGCCGCAGCGATGATTGCTCAGTTGAAGACAAATCATTCATTCTGGGAATTGTACAGTCCGGATGCGGCGTGGGGTGGATGGCACCGAGAGTATATCTGGGATGGACTTGTTGCGCGCATGATGTATGATCTCTCATATCAGAGGTAATGATTCTATGAAACGCTTCTTGTTCACACTCCTGACGGCATCTTCCGTCCTGCATTCACTATCGGCGCAGGAGGGATTGATTCCGTCGTTCGACCTTCAGCGCAATGAGCTTGAGATTCGTCGCATTGCCCGTCCCCACGCGCCCTTCGACAAAGTCGGGCGGAAGTTTGCCATCCTCGGATACGAGAGCGGCAGCTTTGAAGCGTGGGCATATCCGTTGAAGCTGTTTCGAAATTTTGAGTTTTCTTTTCTTCTTGGCAACTCCACGCGCCCTCTCAAAGCCGCGGATGTCGTTCGTTTCATCTCTGCTACTCCCGAAGCAACGACCATCACCTACGCTCATCAGTCATTCACGGTTCAGGCGACATACGTAGCGGCAATGCACAGTCCCGGTGCAGTCATCCTCCTCCATGTCCAGAGTGTTGAGCCGCTGACGATCGTGTGTGGGTTCCTGCCGGTTCTCCAGCCGATGTGGCCCGCCGGCATTGGCGGGCAGTATTCGTATTGGGATGACAAGTTGAAGGCATACATCATTTCTGAATCGTCGCGGAACAATCACGCTCTGGTAGGATCACCGGCAGGTGAAGGGATCTCGTACACGCCCGCCCACATGCTCGGCGATATGCCGCAGGAATTCAAGATCGAAATCAAGGACGTCAAGGCTGTGGCCGACAGGTTTATCCCCATCTACATGGCAGGGGGCAAGGGAACGTTTCAGAGTGTTCGTGAGGTGTATGAAAATCTCCAACGAGATCCGCATGCACTTTACCGTGAAGCATTCGATCACTACAAACAGATTCGTGATGAACTCCTCCGGATCATCGCGCCGGATAAGCAATTGAATCTCGCGTTCGAATGGGCGAAGGTCGCGTATGACAATCTGCTGGTTGAGAATCCTGATCTGGGTCGGGGGTTGATCGCGGGATTGGGCGCTTCGGGTACCAGCGGCCGTCCCGGTTTCGGGTGGTTCTTCGGCGGCGATGCATTCATCAATTCCTTCAGTTTGAACAGCTTCTGCAACTACGCCGCCGTAAAGGATGCGCTCACGTTCACGCAGAAGACGCAGCGCGAAGACGGCAAGATGGCGCACGAACTGACACAGGCAGCAGCGTACGTTGACTGGTTCGGCAAGTATCATTTCGGGTATATTCATGGCGATACAACGCCGTTCTATCTTGCGGCCATGTACGACTACTACAGAATGTCCGGCGATCGAACGTTTGTGAAGCAAAGCTGGTCGTCGTTGAAGCGCGCGTACGCGTGGTGTCGTTCGACGGATGCGAACGGCGATGGCCTGATGGACAACAAGAAAGCAGGATTGGGAGCGTTGGAGTTCGGGGCGTTGACCGGCATCGAGACCGATGTGTATCTGGCGGCGGTGTGGGCGAGGGCGGCCTATGCGATGCACAGGCTCGCGAACGTCGTCGGCGACAAGGCGATGAGTGCCGCTGCCCACGCCGATTACGAAAAAGCAAAGTCCGCATTTGACAAAAAATTCTGGTACGAAGCGGGCGGCTACTATACGTACGCGTTCAATGCAAAAGGAGAACAGGTAACGGAACTCGTACCCTGGCCCGCCGTCGGATTGAGTTGGGAGCTTGGCGATTCGCTGCACAGCCTTCAAACGCTCGAGCGCATCAACTCATCGGAGCTGACAACGGATTGGGGCGTGCGCAGTATGTCCAACAGAAGCACGTACTACGAACCGATGAATTACAACTACGGTGCGGTGTGGCCCTTCATCGGAAGCTGGGTTGCCACAGCGCAGTATAAGCATCACGCTGCCCTGCAAGGCTACCACACGCTGATGACAGCCGTGCGGCACTCGTTCGATAATCAAGCAGGCGCAGCGAGCGAGGTGTTTTCCGGTGCGTCGAACATCTGGCTGCAAGAAGCCGTCTCGCATCAGGGCTTCTCCAGCGCCGGGGTTGTTCTGCCTACGGTGCGCGGCCTGTTAGGACTCGAAGGGGACGCACACGCGAGGCAGGTATCCTTTGCCCCGCACCTTCCTGCTGATTGGCCTGAACTCTCGGTGAAGAATTATCGCATCGGAGATGCTGCGTTCGCCCTCAACGTTCGACGACACCGTGACAGAATTATCCTCGAGGTCGAGTCGCAGCGGAGTGCATCATACGCGCTGCGGTTCGCTCCCGGGCTCGCCGCAGGCAGTACAATCCGCTCTGCAAAAATCAACGGGGCGCCTGCGGCATTCGAAGTCCGGACGTACGAGCAAGTAACGCAGCCCGTTGTGCAAGCTGAGCTTCGCTCCTCCTCTCTCACAATCGAAGTAGAGTTTGTGCCGACCCTTGAATTGCTGCCTCTCAAGCCAAACTCACAAACAGGCGATCCGGATAGAGGTCTGAAAATTCTGTCGGTCAAACGTCAGAGCAACCGGCTTGCGCTTGCCGTTGAAGGTCGGGCAAACGAGGAATACGACCTCCGCCTGCTGAACGGCGAGCTGGCGAGCAGTGTTGCAGGAGGCGCCATCGTCGGCGACATTCTCAAAGTGAAAATGCCGTCCGGCAATCGCGGCGAGTTCGTGCGGCATGCCGTCGAAATCATTCTCAGGTGATGCTTTCCTCTTCCGATCACATCCACATTCTTCAAGGAATGTTTTCATGAGCACGAGATCGTTCATCATGTGCGCGGTGCTGGTTCTTCGTCTCGTTCCTTCTACCCAACAACTACTTGCAGCCGAGCCAGGTAATCCGGTGGCCGATCCGCGAGCGATCGTCACGGTGGGCAACGCCCGATTTACGGTGTTGACACCTCAGCTGATTCGGCTGGAATGGTCCGCCGACGGAAGATTCGAAGACCGGGCATCGCTCGTCTTCATCAACCGCCGGCTGCCTGTTCCGTCGTTCCATACCCGGACTGACACGGAGTGGTTTGTGCTGAAGACGGAGAAACTTGCGCTGCGCTACCGGCGGACAGCCGGCAGGTTTGATGCCGCTAATTTGGAGATTGCGTTTTTCGTTGCAGGAGCCAAACGCGTCTGGCGCCCGGGTATGACGGATAAAGCAAATCTCGGTGGAACGATTCGAACGCTGGACGGCGTCAAGGGAGCCATCCCTCTCGCTCCGGGTTTGCTTTCGCGTGATGGTTGGACCATTGTTGATGACAGCGACTCGCCCGTGTTCGATGACAGCGAGTGGCCGTGGGTGATGCGACGAGATCCCGGCGAACGTCAGGACCTCTACTTCTTCGGCCATGGGCATGAGTACAAGAAGGCGCTGGGAGAGTTTATCAATGTGGCCGGAAGAATTCCGCTGCCTCCGCGATACGTCTTTGGCCTGTGGTGGTCGCGCTACTGGTCGTACACCGATCAGGAGTTGCGGGAGCTTGTCCGGCAGTTCGAGATGTTCAACATTCCGCTCGATGTTCTTGTCGTTGACATGGATTGGCATCTCACGTTCGATCTGCGATGGCACAAGGATCGGCGTGATCAGGCCGGTCAGCGTCTCGGGTGGACGGGTTACACCTGGGACAGGATTCTTTTTCCCGACCCCGAAGGTTTCCTGCAATGGTGTAAAGAGAAGGGCCTGAAGGTGACGCTCAATCTTCATCCCGCGTCGGGAATTCAACCGCACGAAGAAGTGTATCCCGCGATGGCAAGAGCCATGGGTATGGATCCGACACGTCAGCGATACGTTCCGTTCGATTTGCTCGACAAGAAATTCGCGCAGAATTATTTCGAAATCGTTCTTCGTCCGCTTGAGCGACAGGGCGTAGATTTTTGGTGGATGGACTGGCAGCAGTGGGATACGACACGTATCCCAACTCTCAATCCAACATGGTGGATCAATTATACGTTCTTCACCGACATGGAGCGTCAGAAAAACCGGCGGCCCGTGATTCTTGCGCGGTGGGGAGGATTGGGAAACCATCGGTATCAGGTCGGGTTTTCGGGCGATGTGATTTCTGATTGGAGTTCGCTCGCGTTTCAGCCGTACTTCACGGCAACGGCCGCAAATGTCGCGTTTGGGTACTGGAGTCACGACATCGGCGGGCACATTCCGGGGCCGGTGAATCCGGAGCTGTACACGCGCTGGGTTCAGTGGGGGGCGTTCAGTCCTGTTCTTCGTACGCATACAACCAAGAACCCCGACGCGGAGCGACGCATCTGGGCCTACCCCTACGAGTATTTCGATGCCATGCGGAAGGCCGTCCTCCTTCGCTCGAGCCTCTTGCCGTACATCTACACCGAGGCACGCAAAGCGTATGACACCGGACTTTCACTTTGCCGCCCGCTGTACTACGATTTTCCGGAGTTCGACGAGGCGTACGACTTCCGAGAACAGTATCAGTTCGGCGATGCAATGGTTGCAGCACCTGTGGTCGCGCCCATCAGGCCCGAATCACTTCTCGCCAGCAAACGTGTCTGGATTCCTCCAGGAGAGTGGATCGAGTGGTCAAGCGGAAGAATCTTCGCTGGGCCTGCTGTCGTCAATCGGACGTTTGCCCTCGATGAAATCCCCGTGTATGTTCGAGCAGGTTCGATAGTTCCGATGCGCGAGCCGGCGAACAATGCGACGAAAGGATATGACGACTCGCTGGTTCTTGCCATTTTCCCCGGCGACTCGGGTTCGGTCCGTGTGTACGAAGACGAGGGAAACTCGCTCGGCTACCAGAAAGGAGTTTGTGCATGGACACCTGTGTCCTTCCGAGAGGAGGGCCGAACGCTCCGCGTACGCATCGAGTCGGTGGAAGGAACGTTGCCGCGTGAAGGTGAACGGACATACGAGATTCGCCTTGTCGGTTTCGTGCCGCCCGAAGCGGTTACGATCGGTCAACAAGCCGTCCTATTCTCGCGAACAGCAAAGCCCGTAACGTGGAGTTATGATGGGAACTCGTGTACGATTCTCGTTCGCGTGCCGCGTTCGAGGACGGATAGAGCGGTGGAGATTGTTGTACGCTTCGGTGAAAGTTCCAGCATCCACGCTCTTCAGGGAATGGCGGAAAAGTTAGCGCGCCTGCGCAAGGCAATGGATCTCTTGAACGGTCTGTGGCCCAAGGATTGGTCGCCGCCAGAGCTTATTGAGGCAGCACAAACCGGTGAAAGGATCTCACTCGATCCGAAGACCTATCGTAATGAAGTGGCGCGGTTCAATCATCTGCTGGCAGGATTGCGGCAGCGGATCATGCAACTGGAAGGGGATGACACACGCATTCGGCGTGCAGTGAATCATCTCGCTGACGTCATCGAATGAGCAGGATCGCCGGAAGGGCTTCTGATTGCTTTTCCTTCGAAAATCTACTATCATTGCGCGTCGCAGACGCGACGCAATGCTGATGTGATCAACGGAACTGCAACACATACGCTTGGATATGAAAGCTCACCCCAAGGAATCCCGCAAGATATTCGAGCCTAAGCTCCTCAGCCTCCTGAGGGAAGGATACTCGAAGCAACAGCTCCTCTCTGATCTCGTCGCAGGACTCATTGTTGGTATCGTAGCGCTTCCGTTGGCGATCGCGTTCGCCATCGCGTCGGGAGTGAAACCCGAGCAGGGTTTGTTCACCGCCGTGATAGCGGGACTTGTAGTCTCAGCGTTTGGCGGGAGTCGTGTGCAGATTGCCGGCCCGACGGGTGCATTCATCGTCATCGTCTACCACATTGTGCAGACGTACGGCTACGACGGCCTTGCCGTGGCGACCTTGATGGCAGGGGTTATTTTGATCGTGATGGGCCTTGCAAGGCTGGGAACGCTCCTCAAGTTTGTTCCCTATCCCCTGACCGTCGGGTTTACAAGCGGGATTGCGCTCATCATCTTCTCTTCACAGCTCAAAGACTTCTTTGGTCTGCCGATCCCGAATCTGCCTGCCGATTTTGTGGAAAAATGGACCGTCTATGCTCAGAACGCTGCTGCCATTGATATCAATGCCCTCGCAGTTGGCGCCGTGTCACTTCTGATCATGGTCTTCTGGCCGCGGATTACCCATCGCATTCCCGGATCGCTGATTGCCATTGTTGTTGCAACGGCTGCGGTTCATCTTCTGCACATTCCCGTGGAGACCATCGGCAGTCGTTTTGGAAGCGTGCCCAACACGCTGCCGCCACCCCGGCTGCCGGAAGTATCGTGGAACACCATGACGCGGATGGTCTCGCCGGCGATGACCATTGCGATCCTCGGCGCGATCGAGTCGTTGCTCTCTGCCGTTGTTGCCGATGGCATGATTCGCTCACGCCATCGACCGAACGCGGAGTTGATCGCGCAAGGAGCGGCCAACATCCTCTCGCCGCTGTTCGGGGGAATTCCTGCCACCGGGGCGATTGCTCGCACCGCAACCAACGTGAAGAACGGGGGACGCACTCCCATTGCAGGGATTGTGCACGCATGCGTTCTGTTACTCATCATGTTGTTTTTCGGACAGTGGGCTGTCCTCATTCCGATGCCGACACTCGCTGCCATACTGATCGTTGTCGCATACAACATGAGTGAGTGGCATTCGTTCGTCAAGATTCTGCGCAGTCCTCGCAGCGACGTGACGGTCATGGTTGTCACCTTTCTGCTCACTGTGGTCATTGACCTGACCGTGGCCATCCAGATTGGTGTCATTCTCTCGGCTCTGTTCTTCATTCGCCGGATGGCGCAGGTCAGTCAGGTGAACGCGATCACCCGCGACTTGCAGGAAGAAACGGATGAAGAGGAGGAAGGACAAAAGCTCGCGGTGCCGGCCGGGGTGGAAGTCTTTGAGGTGTACGGGTCTCTCTTTTTTGGTGCCGTCGAGCAGTTCACTGAAGCGATACGAGCTCTTCAAGAAAAGCCACGGGTGTTTATTCTTGAAACCCGCCGTTTGCTTGCCATCGATGCGACGGGCCTTCGCGCCATGGAGGATTTGTGGAAAGACCTGAAGGCGCAAGGCACCCATCTGCTCATTTCAGGTGTGCACAAACAGCCGCTCTTCGCGCTTCAACAGTCGGGATTGCTGGATCAGATCGGCGAAGAGAATTTTTGTGGGAATCTCGCCGAGGCGCTTGAACGTGCAGGCGCTCTGGTGAGTGCGTCAACAAAACTGCCCGGCCCTTCTCATCCCATTCATCTGTAGACTGAGTGCTTTAGTGGCGTGAGATGAGAATAGAGGCCAACTGTCACCAATCCGGATGTTGTGATGCAGAACTCACGTTCGCCCACTGGCCATCAATGCTTTCACGACTGCGTTCACATCACCAAGGCAGCATCGTCCTTTCGGATTCTTCACATCGCATGCACACTCACCCGCTTTGACCTTCTTTGCGATCTCAACTGCTGCGTTGCTCTTACCGGTCTCGGCAATTTGATCCTTGATTTTCTTCCTTGTCCAATCGAAACAGTAACACACCGGCGTGTTCTCGCTTGTGTCCTTATCGAACACGGGCACCGTCAGCTCCCCGACCGAAAATGTGCGGACGTCGGCGTTCGAGAAATAGACGATCGGGCAGTTGGGGTCGGGACAGTAGTAGTACTGCACAGGTTCGAGCAGCGCGCGGGCGTACGGCTTCAGCAGACTTTCCAACGTGCGGCGTTGAATTTTTCGACCGACTGCCTGCGAAACAGGGCAGGGAGCCGTGGCTGGTGCTTGAGAGACATCTGTAATGAGACAACACTCTCCATTCGTGAGATGTTCGTTGCAAGCAATGGTTTCTACAGGCAGTGCGCAGCAGGAGTTCATGCGGGTCTCCAATGATCTTTATTACGATTGAAATGGTTTCGTTGGCTTCGTTTACGTATCTGCATGAGCTGCCAACATACGAAAATTGACATTGCCTATAAGATGTAATATATTGAGCCGTGGCAATCATCTGGGACACTGAGAAGAATGAAAAACTTAGGCGTGAACGGAATATTACATTCGAAGAAGTTGCCCAGATGATCCTGGAAAAGAAATACGTAGCTATTCTCGAGCATCCGAAGCGTCCCGAGCAGCGATTATTCCTCATTCCAATTCACGGATATATTCACGCCGTTCCTTTTGTGATTGATGCGGAAAGCAATATCGTTCTCAAGACGGTATTTCCAAGCCGCAAATTCGATCGAAAGTATGGGAAACACACTGATGAAAACAAAACTTGACAGATACGAGCGGGAGATTGAACGATCGGCCGATGCTTATCGTCCTGTTTCAAAGAAAGAACGCCGGAGGATCGAAGGAATCCTGAATCGAATACGGAAGACAAAGAACGTGAATATCCGGATCTCCGAAGCCGTTCTTGAGGAGTTGAAGAGACTCTCACAGCAAGAAGGAATTCCATATCAAACTCTTATCTCGAGTGTGTTGCACAAATTTGTCACCCACCAACTTGTAGACGAAAAGTCGATTCGAAAATCCCTACAACTTCTCTCGTCGCAAAAGCAGTTATCCTAAGCAGCCGGCACATCTCCACGGACATTCATTTCTGGATTTACCCAATGCAGCAGGTCATCACGCGGATGTCGCGCGTGAAGGCTTGCGCCGCTAACTTGATCCCTTCGCTGAAGGTCGGGAACGTGTGCACCGTGTCAATGATGTCATCCACCGTGAGTTTGCACTTCACCGCCAGCACGGCTTCGTGAATCATCTCGGCGGCCGCAGGGGCAACGATGTGGCAGCCGACGATCACGCTCGTGTGCGGGTCGATCACTAACTTCACCAGCCCACGCGTCTCACCGACAGCCTTCGCCTTGGGCACCATCGCTAAGCGTACCGTACGGCATGCGCAGACGTTCATTCGCCTCATCAGCTCCCGCTCGGTCAGTCCGACGCTTGCCACTTGCGGCATCGTGAACACGGCGTGCGGGATTTCGTCGTAGTTGAGTGTGCGGCCGGCACTCGTCAGCGCGTTCTCCGCCGCTACGGCGCCTTCCTTTGCCGCAACGGTCTCGAGCGCCATCCTGCCCACGCAATCACCCGCCGCCCAGATGTGCGCCTGTGTCGTTTGAAGCTCCTCGTTTGCTGCGATGAACCCGCGCTGGTCGGTCTCCACGCCGGCATTCTCCAGACCGAGCGCCTTCGTGTTCGGCTCGACGCCCGTCGCCAGCAGCAATTGATCGGCACGGAATTCTCTCTCTTCATTCTTCACGCGCGCCGCAACAATCTTCTTCCCACCATCTTCCCGCACATGCTGGATGTCCACGCCTGTGTGAACCACCACTCCTTCTTCTTCTAAAATCTTCTGCATCTCATCGGAGACTTCCGGCTCTTCGAGCGGCAGAATGCGCTTCATCTTTTCGAGCACCGTGACCTTCGTGCCGAAGTGCGCATACATCTGCGCGAATTCGAGTCCGAGCGGCCCACCACCGACGACGATCATCGACGTGGGAAGCGTGTTCAACTCCAGTGCTTCGATGTTGGTGAGATAGCGAACCTGCTCGATGCCGGGGATGGGAAGAATCTTCGCCTTCGAACCGGTCGCGATGATGAACCGTTCGCCGTGCACACGCTGACCGTCTATCTCGATCTCGTGCGGCGAAATGAATCGCGCTCTGCCTTCTCGATACTCCACCGTTTTGAAATTGGCAACAACGTCGCTGTAGTTGCTGCGGCGCAGAGATTCGACGAGCTGATTCTTGTGAGCGATCGCTTGCGGGAAGTCGAACCGAAACTGTCCGTTGGTCTGAATGGCAGGGAAGCCCGGCCGCTGCCCGTAGTAGTAGCGTGCGCCGACTTCGAGCAGATGCTTGCTCGGCACACAGCCGACATTCACGCACGTGCCGCCGATCGGAAGTCCGCTGTTGACGATGAATGCTTTCGTTCTGAGATCGTTCGCTTTGGTTGCCGCAGCGAAAGCAGCAGCCCCGCCGCCGATGATGATGAGTGGGTAGCTGTTCATGGGGAAGCCCCTGTATGATTATTCCGGTTTCTGGTTGCGTTTCGCCGTGAAGCCTGTCTCATCCACCACTGCGATGAGACGATCGAGCGTCGTTTTGGTCGAATCGTACTCCACCACGGCGCGACTCTTCTCGAACTCCACCGCCGCTTTCTTCACGCCGGCAGCTCCACTCAACGTCGCTTCCAAACCTTTCGCACACCCTTTGCAGTCCATCCCTTCGATGTCGAGCACAGCGATGGCGGACGTTGAGCGCTGCTGTCGGTTTTGATCGAGCATCGCCTGCGCTGCTGCGGCGTTGGTGAAATCGAACGTCGGGAATGCGATAGCAACGGCAGCCACGAGTGTGGCAAGCCAGACCGCGATTTTGTTCCACTTGCCTGCGCTTTCGATCTTGCAGGAACCGTCTTCGCAGATCACTTCACGCTTGCGGTAGGTGAGGTAGAACGCGAACGCGAGCAGCACCACCGTGAGTCCGATGAGGTATGGCCGAAGCGGCTCGAACGCTGCGAACGCACCGATGCTTCCGACGCCGATGAGCGCAACGACAACCGGTCCGATGCAGCACAGCGAAGCGACGATTGCCGCAGCGACGGCGCCTGTAGTTGTGAGTTTTTCCTTTTCCATCACGCAATCTCCTTATGCATAAATGAATGTGGTTCTTTAGTTTCGTCGAGTGCAAACATATCCTGCAAGTTCGTCGTGAAGATGTTCTGCACGAGGGAGTAGAAGATGGTCTGCCCCTGCCGCCGGCTCTTCACAATGTTCTTGTCTTTCAGTTTGCGCAGATGCTGTGAGACGGCTGAGTCGGTCAGCCCCAGCACTTCTGCGATGTCGCATACGCACATTTCCCTGTGGGCGTGGAGGAGGTAGATGATCTTCAATCGCTGGATGTTGCCGGCAACGTTGAGCAGGTCGGCAAGTGTTGCCAGCCCTTTCTGCTCGGCGAGGTTGCGTTTGATGAGGGCAAACTCGGCTTTGCTGAAGTTGGGTCCGATGCAGAGCTTGCCGTCGACGTAGACGCGTTTCATACCATTCTCCTTGTACGATTATTTAGCAATTGCTTAAATGCTCTAACAATTGCCTCCATGAGAAGGTTCCCTGGGGGAAGAGATTGACTCTTTTCCGATGCCTCTGTACACTGGTGAGGACAATATCATCTCGCATCCACATGGATTTCTTTGACCGACACATCGGTCTCTACACTGACCGCTACGAAGTATCAATGGCGCAGGGGTACTTTCTGCACGGGCGGGCGAGCACACGGGCGACATTCGATTACTACTTCCGGACGCAACCGGTCGGCGGCGGGTATGTGGTGTTTGCCGGACTGGACGACGTTCTGGACCTGCTCGAAGGATTCCGGTACGGCGATGAGGATCGGGAATACCTCCGTTCCCTTTGTTGCGGCTGAGAATTGCTTGGGGCAATCAAGGCGGCTCCGCTTTCCTTGCTGCTTGTGCCACAAACGGTTATATTCTCGCTGGCGAAGTGAACGACACGCCACGCGCAGAGTTCCTTCGTCACAACTCCCCCGATCCTATCATCATCACAAAGACAAGAATGAGGTCAATGAACCGCCGCGAGATGCTTCTTGAATCGCTCAAGTGGAGTGCAATTGCAGCAGTCGGATTAACCGTCAAGCCGCCGAAGGTCTTTGCGCTTGACACAGGCGTGCTGGTGGAGCAGGTCGGCAATCCGCTTCGCTTCCCTCCGGCTTTCACAAACGGAGGAACGATGACGCTTGCCAATACCACGGTCGAAGTCTGGCCCGGCACAACAACAAACGTCAAGGCGATCAACGGGTCGTATCCCGGACCGACAGTTCGGATTCAACGCGGGACAACGTTCTCCGCCACGGTTGTGAATCAGTTGGCCGAACCTGCAACCGTACACTGGCACGGATTGATTGTGCCCGAAGCGATGGACGGACATCCGAAGGATCCGATACCACCGGGCGGATCGTTTACCTACACGTTTCCCGTCCTGCAGCGCGCGGGCACATACTTCTACCACTCCCACGCACACATGATGACCGCAGAGCATGTGTACAAAGGTTTTGCAGGACTCTTCATTGTGGATGATGACAACGAGATTCCGCTCGGCCTTCCGCGTGATGCGTATGACATTCCGTTGGTGATTCAGGATCGGAGGAGTGCAAACCAGCCGCAGTTCACGTACTCGCCCACAATGCTGGATACGATGAACGGCTACCTTGGCGACACGGTCCTCGTCAACGGTACGCCGGAGGCGTACTTCGAGGTATCACGAACCCTGTACCGCTTCAGGCTCCTCAACGGCTCGAATGCACGAGTCTACAAGATAGGATTCTCCGACAATCATCCGTTCCACATCATTGCAACTGATGGGGGGCTGAAGGACGAAGCGGTTTCTGCCACCTCCTTCTTTCTTGCTCCAGGCGAGCGCGTGGACATCCTGATGGATTTCTCGTCCTACGCACTCAATCAAAGTGTTCTGCTGAAGTCGCTGCCCTTCACCGGCGGCGGTGGAAGTCAGGGCACGGAATTGAACATCCTCCGGTTTGATGTGACAGGCACGCAGGGTTCGGGAGGGATTGTTCCTGCCGCGATGCCTCCGATTCCATATTACAATCCCGCCGACGTTGTTCGCACACGCTCGTTCACGCTCACCATGACGATGGGTGCAAACATGCATCGCATCAACGGCCTCACCTTTGACCTGAATCGGATTGATGTAGAAGTTCCGAGAAACGATCTCGAAGAGTGGCGCATCGTGAACGGGACAACGCTCTTTCATCCGATGCACATTCACGGCGTTCTCTTTCAGGTGTTGGCGCGCAACGGCAATACGAATCTGCCGCCCTCCGACAAGGGATGGAAAGACACGGTGCTCGTCAATCCTTCGGAAACGGTGAGAACCCTCGTCAAGTTCACAGACTATGCAGGCATCTACCTGTTGCATTGCCACAACCTCGAGCATGAAGATGACGGCATGATGATCAACGTTCGGGTGAATAATTCGACGGGCGTTGACGGGACGCAAACAACGCCCACCGAGTTCCGCCTGCATCAAAACTCTCCCAATCCGTTCAATCCATCCACACGAATCGCGTTCGATGTTCCACGAGAGTCGGACGTTGAGCTTGAGGTGTTCGACATTCAGGGCAGGAAGGTCGTAACGCTGCTGAACGAGACCGTTGCTGCGGGCCGGCACACGGTAGAATTCACGGCGGTGGATGCGCATGGTGTTCCGCTCCCCAGCGGAGTGTATTTCTATCGCATGAAGGCGGACGCCGGGAGGTCTGCTCTGTTTGTTCAGACGATGAGGATGATTGTGCTCAGGTGAGGTGCCGATTGCCTCGCGCGCTGCTTCACGTGCAGGCTGGGTGGTGAAAAGCGATCGTCTCGCATCGTCAACTGCGGCGGGTTGGCAATGAGGCTGGCGTTATCACTCCTCCTCAATCGCAACAATCTCGCGTCGCTTCTTGTGCTTCATGTGATCCGGAAGGGATTGGAGAATCGCATCGCGCAGGGCGTCGAGCAGCTTTTTCTTCGCAAAATTCCGGTGGGTTGCCAGGCTCACTTCGCGAACGGGAGCCGGCGGTTTGAAGTGCCTGACCATCTTTCTCTGTCGCTGGGTGAGATCGCGCAGAGCAAGTTCGGGAAGAATCGTAATGCCGCTTCGCGTTTCCACCAGTTTCTTTAGTGTTTCAACGCTTCCTGCCTCATACTGAAAATTGGTTCCCTCTCGCGCTCGCGTTCGCAATTCGCACAAATGCATGATCTGCGAGCGCATGCAATGGCCTTCTTCCAGCAGCCACAGGTGGCGCACGTCGATGTCATCGGCAAGCACGTAGCGCTTCTTGTACACCGGCTCGTCCGGCGAGACGTACACGACGAACTCTTCATAAAACAACGGCTGCTCGCTGATGCCGTTCACCTCTAACGGCGTGACGAGCAGGCCGGCATCGAGGACGTTCCTCTTCAATTTCTCGACAATCAAATCGGTCGTCAGCTCGGTCACCGAAAGCCGGATGGCCGGGAATCGCTTGAGGAACGTCTTCAGAAATAGGGGAAGCAGGTACGGCGCAAGCGTGGGAATGATGCCCACCTTGAGTTCGCCCACCATTTCATCTTTTTTTTCGTGCGCCAGAGCGAGCAGGAGGTCTGCCTGTCGGAGAATCTCTCGTGCCTGCTCGATGATGACCTTGCCTTCCTCCGTCGGTATCACGGGCACTTTGCTGCGATCAAAAATCCGCACGCCCAATTCCTCTTCCAACTTGTGTATCTGCATGCTCAGCGTCGGCTGGGTGACGAAGCACTTCTCTGCCGCGGTGGCGAAGTGCCGCCACGTGTCAACGGCGATGACGTATTGAAGTTGAACGAGTGTCATGGCGTCTGCAAGATAGCTTTCCTCTATCATTATATCAAGATTATCAATTGGATTTATGGGGGCGTGAACGCGACATTGAGGTGTACGCCAACTATCCCATCAACGCACACAAGGAGGTATGACGATGTCAACCGAATCCAAATGTCCGTTTCATCATCCGGCGGCAGCCGGCACGGTCGCAACCAATCGTGATTGGTGGCCTCAGCAACTGAACCTGCGCATGCTGCGCCAGAACTCGTCGCTTTCCGATCCGATGGGGGAGGACTTCGACTATGCGAAAGAGTTCAACAGTCTGAACCTTGCCGAGGTCAAGAAAGACCTGCATGCGCTCATGACAGATTCACAAGAATGGTGGCCCGCCGACTTCGGTCACTACGGTCCGCTGTTCATTCGCATGGCGTGGCATAGTGCCGGCACGTACCGCATCGGCGACGGACGCGGCGGGGCGAGTTCAGGGCAGCAACGCTTTGCACCTCTCAACAGCTGGCCCGATAACGCGAATCTCGACAAAGCTCGCCGCTTGCTCTGGCCGATCAAGCAAAAGTACGGCCGCAGGATTTCATGGGCCGATCTGATGATCCTCGCCGGCAATGTGGCGTTGGAGTCGATGGGCTTCAAGACGTTCGGATTCGGTGGAGGCCGCGTCGATACGTGGGAGCCGGACGAGTCGATCTATTGGGGTCCCGAAGGAAAGTGGCTGGAGGATAAACGCTACTCGGGCGATCGACAGCTCGAGAATCCGCTGGCAGCCGTGCAAATGGGGCTCATCTACGTCAATCCTGAGGGCCCGAACGGCAATCCCGATCCCATTGCGGCTGCGCGCGACATTCGTGAAACATTTCGCCGCATGGGAATGAACGATGAAGAAACCGTCGCGCTCATCGCCGGTGGGCACACCTTCGGAAAGGCGCACGGTGCCGGACCGGCAAGCCACGTTGGGCCGGAGCCTGAAGCCGCTCCCATCGAAGAAATGGGATTGGGCTGGAAGAGTACCTTCCGTTCCGGTAAAGGACCCGACACAATCACCGGTGGACCCGAGGTAACCTGGACCGCATCGCCGACGAAATGGAGCAACAACTTCTTCGAAAATCTCTTCGGGTACGAATACGAACTGACGAAGAGTCCTGCCGGTGCATATCAGTGGGTTGCCAAAGGAGCTCCGGCGATCATTCCCGACGCGCACGATCCTTCGAAAAAGCATCCGCCGACGATGCTCACCACCGATCTGTCGTTGCGGTATGATCCGGTGTACGAGAAAATCTCGCGTCGCTTCTACGAGCACCCGGACGAATTCGCCGAAGCGTTTGCGCGCGCATGGTTCAAGCTCACGCATCGCGATATGGGTCCGCGCACTCGCTATCTGGGACCGGAAGTGCCGGCAGAAGATTTGATCTGGCAAGACCCGATTCCTCAGGTCAATCACAAATTGGTTGATGATCAGGATGTTGCTGCGCTGAAAGCGAAAATTCTTTCCTCGGGTCTATCGGTTTCCGAGTTGGTCTACACGGCCTGGTCATCGGCGTCCACCTTCCGCAACTCGGACAAACGAGGTGGCGCCAACGGCGCACGCATTCGACTCGCGCCGCAGAAGGATTGGGAGGTCAACCAGCCGAAGCAACTCGCAAAGGTGCTTGGCGTGCTCGAACAGATTCGGAACGAGTTCAACAGCGCGCAGAAGGAGGGCAAGAAAATCTCGCTGGCGGACATCATCGTCCTTGGCGGATGTGCTGCAGTCGAATCGGCGGCCCGGCAGGCGGGCGTCAACGTGACGGTGCCGTTCACGCCGGGTCGGATGGACGCATTGCAAGAACAAACCGACGTGGAATCATTTGCCGTGCTCGAGCCGCAAGCGGATGGATTCCGTAACTACGTGAAAGGGAAACCTGCGGTACCCGCAGAGCATCTGCTGGTGGATAAAGCACAGCTCCTCGCGTTGACTGCGCCGGAGACGACCGTGCTGGTCGGCGGCATGCGCATGTTGGGCGCGAACTATGGAGGCACTCGCCACGGCGTGTTCACGAAGCGACCGGGGGTGCTCAGCACGGACTTCTTTGTGAACCTGCTCGACATGAGCACGGAATGGCACGCAGTGCCGGGGGATGACAATCTTTTCGAGGGCCGCGATCGAAAAACGGGCCAGCTGAAGTGGACCGCCACGCGGGTTGATCTGATCTTCGGCTCCAACTCCGAGCTGCGAGCGTTAGCGGAAGTGTACGGGAGTATGGATGCGCAGGAGAAATTCGTGCACGACTTCGTTGCAGCCTGGAACAAGGTGATGATGCTCGACCGGTTCGACCTTAACGGAGTGAGAAACAACGGCGCACGGTTCTGAGCGGCCGACGACGTCGTTCAGGCTTCGTTGATAGTCAGAGCAAGAAGGGGCTCGCGAAAGTGAGTCCCTTTTTTTTATACGAATGAGATTGAACCTTGGTGTGAGCGAAGAAAAAGACGAGGGGCTTCTATCGGGAAGTCCGTTGCAAATCTTGTCGTGGCCAACGGGTTGCCTTCGGTGGAACGCGCGACCTGAGGCTGACCAAAAAGTAGTACTGCGTCATTCTGAGCCTCGTTTTTCAGAGGCGAAGAATCCAGAACCGAACCATTTATTAGATTCATCATTCCGCTTCGCTGAGTTTACCCTGAGCGAAGCCGAAGGGTTCAGAATGACAATGGTATCTTTTTAATAAGCCTCCGCGCTCGCCGGGCTGCCTTCGGTTGATGTTCAGGAGGAAGTGCGTGCCTCTTGGCTTTGAGGCGATGATGCGAAGGTACTGCTGAAGAATTTGTCGGGGCGGCGGGATTTTCCGCGCAGCGAGATGCCTTCGGCAGAACCCGCGACCTTGGCGCCGAAGGCGCCACGCGCTCGCCGGGCTGCCTTCGGTTGATGTTGAGAAGGAAGGATGTGCCTCTTTGGTCTTGAGGCGACGATGCGGAGTTGCTGCTGAAAA
>JBBIRR010000008.1:0-87924 GCA_037441705.1 Ignavibacteriales bacterium | reverse complement strand
CACGAAACTGCTGCGCAGAACGAAATACCAGCCGCTGCAGGATGCGCTTGCAAGCAACATGCTCGTCCAGTGTGTCGTTCTCCGCGGCTTCCGTGGCCTGTTGCGCTGGCAAACCCAAACCGGCACGTACTTCTCCAAAGAAATCTCCGACCGCGTGCGCGTCATCGCCTGTCTCACCACGCTTCCCAACATCCTGCATTCCGACAGCCCGAGTGAATCGCTCTCCACGGCGGAGTGGCAGTCAATCAAGAAAGCGGTCGGTGCGACCGACGACGACACGCTCGTTCTGGTGTGGGGCAACGCCCAGGATGCTATCACCGGTGCGAAGGAGGTTATCATTCGAGCGAGAGAGGCAACCATCGGCGTTCCTTCCGAAACGCGTCAGGCGCTGCGCGACGGCACCAACGGCTTCGAGCGCATCCTTCCCGGCGCCGACAGAATGTACCCCGACACCGATCTTCCGCCTATCCGCATCACCGAGGAACGCCGTGCGCGGATACGCGCAACGCTGCCGCTGGATTTCTGGAACAGAGAGGATCGCTACCGCTCGCTCGGCGTGCCCGAAGACCTTGTGCCATCGCTTGCCGTGTCCCGTTTTGCGCCGCTGTTCGAATCGCTCATCAACGAAGGGCACATCCTGCCACAACTCGCAGCAGCGATTCTGATCCAGTATCCAAAACGTCTGAAGAGAGAAGGCTTCAACGCCGCATTGGTGGATGAAACGATGGTGCAATGCCTCATCGCAGCATACAAGCAAGGAAGAATCCCGAAGGATGCCATCTACTATGTTTTGCGAGAGATGGCTCGCCACGGCCGCTTCACTGAGGAGTTGTTGCCTGCCCCGTGCTCGGCGGAAGAACTCCACACCACCATCGGTGAAGCCATCATGTCACTGAATCGAATGAACATCCATCACCCGGAAAAGAAACGAGAGATTCTCATGGGACTCGTGATGAACAGACTCAGAGGAAGAATAGAACACACGATTGCTGCGGAACAGATTGCGGAGGAACTTGGGCGATGAGTACCGGTGAGGCGTACAAAGGCTACCGCGGCGAGGCACTCGAAACGCTGAAACGCCACAACGCGGAGGTGTGGAGTGACGTCGAGATTTCGACAGACACCGGAACGTTTTCGGGCATCGTTCTTCCTCGCTCGGAAACAGCCGATCCGCATCACATCGTTCTCAAGCTACGCGTCGGCTACAACATCGGCATCGCCGCACGCCGCATCCGCGCGATCAGAGTCGGCGGCCGCAAGGAGGCGCGCTACAAAATCCCCGAGAAGGAATTCCCGTACGACCCGAAGAAACCCAAGGTGAAACTTCTAGGGACGGGCGGAACGATCGCCAGCAGGCTCGATTACAGAACGGGCGCGGTGATTCCGGCATTCTCACCCGGCGAGTTGTACGGCTCGGTGCCCGAGCTTGCAGACATCTGCAACCTCGAAACCGAGAAACTCTACGGCGTGTTCAGCGAAAATATGGGTCCCGAACAATGGAAGGGAACGGCAGAGGCCATTGCGCGAGAGATCACGAAAGGGGTGCACGGCATCGTCATCGGACACGGCACGGACACGATGCATCACACGGCGGCAATCCTTTCTTTCATGGTTCAGAACTCGCCCATCCCGATCGTGATGGTCGGCTCGCAGCGCTCGAGCGACAGGCCGTCGTCCGACGCGGCGCTGAACCTGATGCACAGCGTAAAAACCGCGGCGGAAAGCGACATCGCCGAGGTGATGGTGTGTATGTTCGGGCCGACCTCCGACGAGTACGGATTGCTGCACCGCGGCACCCGCGTGCGCAAGATGCACTCCAGCTACCGCTCCACGTTCCGCACCATCGGCGACATTCCTATCGCCATGGTCAGCAGAGAATTCATCAAGCCGCTGCGGCAGGACTACAACCGTCGAAGGACGGACACGAACGTCATCCTCAATACTGCGTTCGAAGAGATGGTGGCGATCGTGTATTACTATCCCAACATGCGGCCCGATATTCTGGACGCGCTCATCGACAACAACTATCGCGGCATCGTCATTGCAGGCACAGGACTTGGCCACGTCAACAAGCCGCTCTATCCGGCGCTGAAGCGCGCACAGGACAAGGGCATCGCCGTGTACATGACGGTGCAGACGCTGTGGGGCTACGTTCAGATGTACGTGTACGACACGGGCCGCGACATGATGGAGCTGGGCGTCGTCCCGGCCGCGAACATGCTGCCCGAAGTCGCCTACGTGAAATTGGGGTGGGCGTTAGGACAGACGAATGACTTAGAGAAAGTGAAAGAGATCATGCTGACGCCGATAGCCGGCGAAATCACCGAGCGCGAGCCGAGCAACGGCTATCTCATTTTTCAAGGCGGCGTTCCGGAGGTAGAGGAGTTTATTTCGAAGTACAGGAAGTAACCTCCTCGGAATTTTACCACAACATCGATGCAACGATCACCACCAGAACGCCCAGGACGAGGTTGAGAGAGGCAAACGTGTTGAGTTTGTTTTGATATCCGATGAACGTCGCCGACGGCGCTTCACCCGGCTTCGGCGCCGCTTTCTGCATCTTGGGCACAACATACAACCCGATCGTCAATCCAACGACAAGGACTCCCGCCACCAGAATGTGCTTGATCGTCAGCATCACTCCCATCTCGGACGACGTGTCGAACATCAGTCCGTTGGGTGTTTTCAGATACCCGGTGATCAGAAGAGTGATGATGCTTCCCCATGCTACCTTCGAGAAGCGTTGAGCGACAAGCCCAAACAGCTTGCCCGCCTGCTGCGCGTCGATCGCACGCGAGGCCGGTTTCAGAATGAAATGCACGAACGACGCGCCACCAATCCAGACGGCAGTTGCGAGAATATGAAGAACATTGATGAATTCCTCCACCATTTCTTGGTCCCGTGATGTGAATGTACGTGTCGTCCCGGAATGCCCGGACGAGTTTCTTTGATACGTGGAAGGTTAAACGGAGAGAAGACGGCAATGTTTCAAAGGGCGAACAGAAGGCAGCTACTCATTCTTCAATACCACTTTCCCAAACTGCTTACCGCTCGATAGCCGTTGCATCGCTTTCTCCGCATCCACCAGCGAGTACACACTATCAATCACCGGCCTGATGGAATGCGTTTCGAGGAACTGCAGCATCGCGGCAAACTCCTCTTCCGTTCCCATCGTCGAGCCGAGAATAGAAAGCTGCTTCCAGTAGATGCGCGCAGCTTCGGCGTTCTGAATTTTCCCCTGTACCGAACCGTAGATCACAATGCGTCCTGCTGCGGCCGCAACATCCAGAAGGTTTGCAAAGCCGGCTCCGGCTGCACCGTCAACGATCACATCGAAACCCCCGGCACGCTTCTTCAACTCATCGCCCCAGCCGGTAGCCTGGTAATTCACACCGCCGTCTGCACCCATCGCCATCGCCCTCTTGATCTTCTCATCGGACCCTGACGTGACCCACACTCTCGCACCGACAGCAAGCGCGAACTGCATCGCCGTTACAGCCACACCCCCGCCGATGCCGGTGACGAGAACTGTTTCGCCGCGCTGGAGTTTGCCGCGCGTAAACAACGCACGGTAGGCGGTTAAGCCGACGAGCGCAACCGCCGCGCTTTCTTCGAATGTCAGGTGCCGCGGTTTGGGCTGCACGTACCGCGCAGGCACGGCAATGTATTCGGCAAGAGTTCCGTTGTCAGGGAAGCCGAGGACCTTGAAGTCCTTTTGCTGGACGTTTGGATTGTCTCCCCAATCGTGCGCAGGATTGATAATGACCTCCGAGCCGACGAGTGCAGGCGAAACATCTGCTCCAACGGCTTCCACGACGCCCGCGCCGTCCGACCCGACAATGATGGGATACTTCGTGCGAGGATACGTGCCCTGCTGAATGTAGTAATCGCGGTGATTGAGGGCGGAGGCTTTGAGCTTGATGAGAACGTCGCCGCTGTTCAAGGACGGCGTGGGGACGTCTCGCATCACGAAGGGTGCCGCCCGGGATTCGAGAACCATTGCTTTCATACTGAGAACATCTGAAATTTTCGTGTGTAAGAAAAGTAAATGCGCTGGTATCTGCAAGGATAACCCCACCTACGACCGCACCTTGTACACGACCGCAAGCACTGTCGGCACAACAAGAAGAGTCAGGAGAGTTGAGGAGAGCAGCCCTCCGATCGTTCCGAGGGCAAGCGAGTACCACACACTCGATCGGGCGCTCCAGAGTAAGAGAGGAAGCAACGCACCGATGGTGGTCATCGAGGTCATCAGAATCGGACGAAGCCGGTCGGCCGAGGCAAGCACAAGTTCGTCCACCGAAGCCGGGTGTGATTGAAAACGCTTCGCAACGTAATCAATCAGAAGAATCGCGTTCGAGACGACAATTCCCATCAACAACATGACGGAAGCGTATCCCCCGCGGCCAAAAGGCGTGTCCGTCCAATAAAACGCGAGGAACAACCCGATCAGCGACAGCGGCACGGTGAGGATAACGAGGAACGGTTTGGTGAACGACTCATAGAGCGCGGCAGTGACGATGAAGACGATCAACAGGGCCACAAGGGCAAGCCAGAGCATTGAGCTTTTGTCGCGTTCGGAAAGGATGAACCACGTAAACGATCTGTCGAACTTGTAGCCGTGCGGCAGCGTCATTGCGTTGATGGTGGATTCGACGAACTGATCGCCGTACCGGTACGGTCCCCTGTACTCGAAGGAAATCCACCGCACATACTGCTGGTTCTCACGCGTTATCTGCGACATCACGCGCTGCTCGTCGAGTCTGATGAGCGTTCCGAGCGGCACTATTTCGCTGCGCGCATTCACAATCCGTTCGCGCGAGATGTCTTGAACAGATGCGGAATCGAACCCTTGTATTTTCGCGAGCAGCGGAAGACGCTCGCCTCCGAGCGTGAAGGTGTGCCAATCCACCGTTCCGCGCGTCATACTGCCAACCCACGGCATGAGGTCGGCAACAGTGAGATGATGCGCGGCGATCGCGTCGCGATCAAAACGCATCACCACTTCTGTAGATTTCGGCCAGCGGCCGAACGTCCGGTCAATATCAACGTCGGCAATGCGCGGATTGCGTTCCAGCTTCTGCTTGAACTGCTCGGCAAGCTCTTTCACTTTCGTGTAGTTGTATCCTAACACCTTGACGTAAAAGGTCGGGGCCGATTCGCCGCCGGAGTAGAACCCCGGACCGAATCCCGCCACCGAAATCGTGGCGCCGCCCGTTTGTGCCGCAAGTACCGTCAGACGGTTCTTCATCACGTACGGCAGTGCAGTCATTGCAGACTTCTCATCGAAGTCTACTCGAACGGAAGCATAATCGTCAACAACGCGCGTTGTCATGCGGCTTACGCCTTCAGGCGCGGCCTGCACTTCACGCTCGACGAGGCGCGCAACGTCATCGTATCGCTGAAGCTCCGTCCCTTGCGGAAATCCCACGCGGACAACAAGATACGTCTCGTTCCCCCATTCCCACACTTCACCTTTCATGACTTTTGTAGAGAAAAGATGCAACGCTCCGCCGAGCAGCATGTTGATGGAGGGGCGTGCAGCGATGACAGGTTCACTGGAAAAGACAAGGTTGTAGATGCGAGCCGGAAGATGGTCCGCATCAATCCGCTCCGGCAAGAGCCACACAGGCAAGCCGAACGCAAGCACAACAACGGCAAGCACACTCTTCCGCCAACGCAAACACCAGCTCAGCACGTGGCGGTAAGCAGAAAGAATACGATCGCCTTGTGCATCGAATCGTCCGCTCGTTTTCAGTGCGTCCGGCGCGTTGCGAATCATCACCGGAATGATGGTGAACGAGACGAACAACGACATCACCAACGCAATCCCGACTGCAAGGCCGAACTCACGGAAGTACGGCTTCAAGTCCGGAGGCAGAAATGCAATCGGCAGCAGCGCGCCCACCGTTGTGATGGTCGAGGCGATGACGGGAAGCCGAACCTGTGCGACCGCGTGAACGATACCGCCATCAGTGACCATCCCTGCGCTACGCCGCTGAATGTTGTCAAGTACGACAATCGAATCATCCACCACGCGTCCGAAGCCGAGAACGAGGCCCGCCAGCGTCAGCAAATGCAGGCTGAGGCCGAGCAGCCAGAACACGAGCAGCGTCCCGGCAAGAGAAATGACGAGCGAGGACATAAGCACCAGCGGAGCGCGTAAATTTCCCAATGCCACTACCATTACAAGCCAGATGCAGAGAATCGAGAAGAAGACCTCCCGTCGCAAATTCTCCAACTCCTCGCGCATCTGCTCGCTCTTGTCCACGACTTTTGTGAATGAGAGATTGCCCGGGAACGCAGCGACAAGCTCCTTCAGACGGGCAAGCACCCGGTCGGCGACTTCGATGGTGTTGACATGCGGCTCTTTGTCAACGACAAGTGTGATGGAAGGTCTGCCGTCAATGCGGTAGATGCTGCGTGTTTCAGCGATCGTATCACGTACGGTCGCCACATCGCGCAGCCGCAGCAGCGCGCTTCCTTTCACGCACAGCGGAAGGTCGAGAATGTCGTCCGTGCGTGCGTTCGTGTTGCTGACGGCGAGAATCATTCTCGCTGTGCCCTCGTGCACCATCCCCACCGGTGCGCTGAACTCCACATCACGCAGTTCGGCAAGAACGGCATCAACGGTCAATCCGGCTGCGGTGACTCGCTTCGGATCAAGAAGCACATGCAGTTCGCGCTCTTCCCCGCCGAGGATTTCGACGCGCGAGACCCCCTTGACGGACATGAGTCCGGGCACAATGCGTTCCATCGCGTACGTTCGCAGCGCGGCAGCATTCAAGTCCGATGACAGAGCGAATGTAAGAAATCCTTGCAGTTCCTTGAAATCTTCCGGCACATACGGGGCGATCTGCGGCGAGCGAACGCCGGCAGGAAATGTCTCGGCGAGCGCGGCCAACTTCTCGTACAACTCGAGCCGCGCGAAACTCATATCCGTTCCCTGTTCAAACTCCACATCCACCGACGAGCGGCCTTCGGAAGAACGCGAGCGAACATTCTTTACACCGGCGACGGTGTTCACCACTTCTTCGATCGGAGCGGTGACGAATTGCTCAACCGTTTCGGGAGATGTGCTGCCCCACGACGTGTTAATCGTGAGACTCGGGAAATCAATCGACGGGGCAAGTTCGATGGGAAGCCGCGTGAAGGCGAAGAGTCCGGCAAGCACCACCGCACCGCATATCATGCTGACGGCGACGGGGCGGTGGAGAAGGTTTGGAACCAGGATGCTCACCTCTTCTACACAAAGAAGGGAAGGTTGCTGGCCAGCTTGCTGAATGTGTCGTTATCATAATAACGGTTCGTGTGAGGAAAAGCAACTCGTGAAATGACGTGATTGTGTCGTTTAGCAGAAGGCCCATTAGCCGGTGCACTCACTTCTCTGCCTACCGTTTCCAAACGGTAATGCTTGTATCAGCAAGCGTATAAACTGCTTGTGCTGTAATGTATGCTTCACGCGAACGTTCAGGAATCTTCAATGAGTATGCGTACTTGCCATCCTCAGCATTGTATGCATCAATAATACTTGCATTCTCATCCCTGCCTACCGAGGCAGACCGATTCAGCAGGTACACATGTTCACCCCATCTGTTGACGGACAAGGTAACGAGTGGAGTCGCAGGGTTGATGTATACGCCTTGCTTCGTCACGGTCAGGGCGGGTCGAGGGACCGGATCCACGAGCTCGACAATGAATTTCTCTCTCCCGTGCGATGAATAACCAGCGAGAATACTTGCGTACAGCGGCGCATAGACGAACCCGTCATTCCCGTTACGGGCTATCCATCCGTCAAGGATGAGCTTGTTCTTGATCTGGTCCGTCACGAAGCTGCCGAACCTTCGGAGTATGGTTCCTTCAGAATCAAGTAATGCAAACAGCTCATCACCGTGCTGGCCAAGCACGATGGAGTTTCCCGCGGTCAACGCTACCACCCTCGAAGGAATAAGGGTGGTTCCTATTGTCTGCTCAAGTACGCCGTCGTGCCTGAATACACTCAGCCTTCCTGTTTCCGAATCACATACCCAGATACTTCCGTTTGCCGCAATGTCAAAACACAACGGATTCAGGAACTCACCAGGCCCACTACCCTTCCCCTTTCCCACAACATTAAGGAGACGACCATTGGAGGAGTATTTCTTTATCCTCAGATCACCCCAATCCATGACAAAAATATTTGCCTCTTGATCGACTTTGAGCGTCGTCGGATGGTACAACGGCTGAGTTTCTTGAGACACTATTCTCAAGATTCTTGTATTCACAGACTTCCAAACACGAGGTCCGGAGTTTACGAAGGATGGCACTTTCCATTTTAGGCTCCCGGGTTGGGAAATGACACTGGCGTCTCCGGTTTCAGGTCCAAATCTGTATCCAACGAAATAACCTGCGACAATCATACATATAAAGCTAGCCAGATATATGGAGCGCGTTTTCATGCAAACAGACGACAATCCTTGGGATGGGTCATTGAGTAAACCTGCTGACGAAGAATTCCCTGGGGAAATTTTGCGCCTTGAAGGTGTGTTGAAGCAAACATGTTACCTCCCGGGGATAGCTCCCGCTTTTTGGTTCTCAACTCCTCGTCTCCCAGCGGTAAAGACAGAGGGCTTTAGAAAGACGAACGTCATTCCCGAGACGATGACCTTTCCTGCCTGAGGATTGATGAGGATTCTTCCGGTAATCTCCTGCATCCTTTGTTGACTTGCGCGCTGAACAAAGATAGTCTCGTCAAAGAGCGAAGTCAAGCACATTCTCTTGGCAATTGCGGTTGGCGATAGCGGTTGGCAATTGGGGACATAACATCATCGTCGTTTAAGCTCACCCCCCCCACTTCTTGACGCTGTTGCCGTGCAATCGTCTGTATTCATTCATCGTCATCCGTTTGAACAGCTTCACACCCGTGTCCTCTCTCTTGATGCCTACTTGCCGCAAATGGCATAACATTTCGAGTCGCTGGTTGCAAGCAGATGATTCATGACTTCTACCCGTTTCTTGCGGAGATAATCGGAGAGCGGTACACCTTCGGCCCGCGCAAAAGTCTTTCGGAGTGTTTCCTCAGCGACTCCGAAGTGGGCTGCAACGTCAGTAATAGTTTCTATTGCATCAAGATGCAGATCGATCCAGATCATCACATCGTCGAGTGCGGTTCCCATGGCTCACCTCCTAACCAATGAGAGAATGTGAGTATTGATGTGAACGCCAGTCTAGGCTTACCCGTCCGACTACTTGCGGGACAACTGCAACGGTGGTATATTGATATCGGCAGTTATGAAACCATTCACCGAACATATCTCCATTGATCCCTCAATCCGCTTCGGCAAACCCTGCATCAGAGGCACGCGCATCGCCGTTGCAGACATACTCACCTGGCTTGCTTCGGGTATGTCGATCGGAGACATCCTGCAAGACTACCCTGAGTTGAGTGAGGAGAGCATTCGCGCTGCATTAGCATTTGCTGCACATCGCGAGCAATCAGGCAGAATCGTTCTGACCTGAAATGAAACTCTTGCTCGATGCCAACCTTTCGTGGCGATTGTGCCAACATTTGGCCGCCCACTATCCCGGTATCGAACATGTCAAGAACATCCCGACGTCTCAACCCGCCGCAGATGAAGAAATCTGGCAGTACGCCAAAACAAACGAGTACACAATCGTGAGAAATGATGAAGATTTTCTTCGCCTGCAGCTTCAACGAGGTTTTCCACCGAAACTGGTACTCCTTCGCATGGGAAATCAACAAACTACCTTTCTGAAAGAAGTCCTCCTTAAGCGAAAGAACGACATCGAAGCTCTCGAAGTCTCGGAAGAGTATGGCTTCATCGAAGTCTACGAATAGTTGATGGGGAGAGAGCGGAACGAATCGTTCGCCCTTCCCATCCGTAAGAGTTCAACACCGTTGGCGAGATCGCCCTACGCGGCTCGTCTATCAATGAACGTGTACACAACCGGGATGGCCACTACGGTGAACAGCGTGGACGCAACGAGTCCCCCCACAATCGGCACCGTCAGTGCCCGCACAAGCTCGGAGCCGGTGCCGAACTCGAAGAAGAGCGGAATAATGCCGAGCACCGTTGTCGCCGTTGTCATCAGAATCGGGCGAAGGCGTTGTTGCATGCCGTTGCGAATTGCATCGTGCAGCGGCACACCGCTCCGACGCAACGCCGTGATCACATCCACCACAATCACCGCATCGTTATCCACCGCCCCGATCATGATCACCAGTCCGATGAGCGACATGACATTGTAAGCTTGTCCCGTCAGCGCCATCGCGCCTATGGCGCCGATGAACGCTAACGGACTCGTGAGTAAAATGACGAACGGGTAGAGCACCGATTCGTACTGCGCCGCAAGAATCATGTACACGAGAAAGATCGAAAGCAGAATGACAATGAAGAGACTGCGGAACGACTCGCGTATCTCCTCATTCTCTCCGCCGATACTGATTGCATATCCGGCGGGCAGCACCGCCGACGCCGCGCGCCGCTCGAGTTCATCCACAACACTTCCCAACGAACGTCCATGCACGTTGGCCAGTATCACGTGTGCGCGCTGCTGGTTCTCGCGCCAGATTTCTCCTTCGCCTGTCGTCTCTTGCCAGTGCACCAACTTCCGCAGCGGGACATCGCCAATCTTCGCATCGAGCACCGATGCAAAATCGTCGACCCGCGCGTTGCGAACGCGGATTGTCACCTTTCGATCGAAGTCGCTCAGCGCCGTCGCCTCTTCACCTTGCACCTGCTGCTTGATGAACGCCGCAATGCTCTTCACGCTCAAACCGTGACGCTTCGCCTCATCGCGGTCAATCTCGATTCTGTACTCAGGCGTGCCGAGCTGCTGCGACGTGCGGATGTCCGTAACGCCTTGCACCGCTTGCAGTTGGAGGGAGAAGCTTGCGGCAATCCGTGCCACAGCCGACGGGTCTTTGCCCGTGACCCGAACCCGCAGGTCGTTCACGTCCGGGCGAAGGATTTGCTCGAACGTTGTGCCGCGCGAACGCAGCGCGAACTCCACGCCCGCCGTCCCTCGCTGCAACGAGGCGACAATGGTTCTCGCGTCCTCCAGAACACTCCGCGTCGAAGCACCGCGCTTCACTCGCACCTCCAGCGTCGCTCGTTCGAGCGCGGCATCACCGATGCGCCAGATGCTCGTCTCATCCGTGATGCCGATGGAAGAATAGACGCCTTCGACATCGCGCACGTCAAGCAGGCGGCGTTCAAGCTCCGCAACGCTGTTCGACACAGCTTCGAGCGTCGCGCCTTTGGGAAACGTCATCTGAATCGTAAAGCGACTCTGATCAATATCCGGCGCCGGCTCGCTGCGGATGGTGAAGGCCACTGCAATTGCTGCGGCAAACGCGAGGAGCGTCCAGCCGATCACCTTCCACCGATGCTCAAGTCCCCACCTGAGGTAGCTGTCCAAAGCCGCTTCACTCGTTTCCCTCACTCGCACAACGAGGCGATCAAGGACACCGCCGCTCCCCTGTGCCGGACGTGAGCGCTCGCGCGAGAGCAGCATCGGCACGAGCGTGACGGCAACAAACAACGAGACGAGCAGCGAGACCGACATCGTCACGCCCATATCCACAAAGAGTTTCGATGCGACGCCTTCGACAAAGATTATCGGCAGAAAGATGGCAACGTTGGTCAGTGTTGATGCGGTGACGGCGAGATTGATTTCTTTGGCGCCTTCCAACACGGCATCGAGCAGCGGCATACCTTTCTCGCGCAGACGGGTGACATTTTCGATCACGATGATGGCGTTATCTCCCAACATCCCGATGCCGAGCGCAAGTCCCGTGAGCGAGATGATGTTGAGATTGATGTCGAGAAAATACATGACGATGCACGTTGCAAGCAGCGAGACGGGAATCGTAACGCCGATGATGAACGGATAGCGTGCCCGGCGCAGAAAGAGGAAGAGCACGAGAAACGCCAGCACCGCTCCGATGGCAATTGCCTGCTGCACATCGGCGATGGATTGCGCGATGAACTCCGCCTGATCGGCAATGACGCTAAGCTGCAGCGTAGGATAGTCGCGGCGAAGCTGGTTCAGCACTTCGTGAATCGTGCGCGAGACTTCAATCGTATTCGTGCCCGCCTCTTTGCGGACGTGCAGACCGATAACTTCACTGCCGTTGTAGCGGGTGATGCCCGTGCGTTCCTTGATCGTGTCACATACAACGGCAACGTCGGAGATGCGGACGAGCCGTCCTGCAGGCGTTGTGTGCACGACAACCGAGCGAATGTCGTCCAGCGACGCAAACTCGCCCAACGCGCGCAGTGGATAACGGAACAGCCCCTTTCTGATCGAGCCGCCGGGGAGGCTCACATTCGACTGCGCGAGCGCCTGCGACACCTGGTCGAGTGAAATGCCGAGCGCGTCCAACTTCTGCTCGTCTGCGATGACGTGAATCTCCCGCTCGACGCCGCCCAGGACGCTCACCTGCGCAACGCCGTCAATCTGCTCGATGCGCTTCTTGACGAGTGCCCGCGCCGTTTCTTTCAGCTCCGTCAAGTCGCTTCCGCCGGGCGTCACCCTGTGCGCAGCAAAGCCCGACAACGTTTGTCGGGATGACTGAAGCGGAAGAGTGTCCACCACCGTCTGCATGCGCGGCTCCTGTTTCGGGGCGGCAGCCAGCACAATTGTCATGATCGGCTCGGTGGATGGATCGACGCGCAGAATTGTCGGGCGGCCGGCTTCACGCGGCAGCGCGCCGCGCATCTGGTCCAACTTCTCACGGACTTCCAGCAGGGCAAAATCCATGTCTGTTCCCCAGTAGAATTCCACGGTCACCACCGACTGTCCGCCGCGCGAGACGGAAGCGACCCGCTTAGCGCCAATCACCGTCGCAAGCGCCGCCTCCACCGGTTGCGTCACTCGTCGCTCAACTTCTTCCGGCGATGTGTTGGGATAGGATGTTTGAACCGTCAGCTTCGAGATTTTGATGGGAGGAAGGAAGTCTACGCTCAGACTGAAGAACGCGATAACGCCAAGCATCACCACGCCGATGTAGAACATCAGCACCGTGACGGGGCGGGATGTCGAGAGGGAGCTGAGGGACATGAGCCTGTCAAACATTACACGAAGAACACTGACTCGCCTGCGCGGCGCGGATACTTAGCGATTACCGAGCCTACCGAGTTCCTCTAGACGCGCGCGGGCATTCTCCACCATCTCATCGTCTTGACGGCGGGGTGGTACACTATTGAGGAATTTCTTGTACCACCGGATGGCTTGTGTCTGTTTCCTTGATCTGTCGTACGAAACCGCCAGCTCGTACATCGCCTCGTGATTCGCCGGATCCATACGCAATGCTTTCTGATAGTACTGAATCGCCTGACTTGGCGCTTTTCGTTGGAGCAGCACGGCGGCAATCGTATTGGCAATTGACACCTGAAACTTCATCGCGGACGTGGAAAGCTGCTCTGCTGTACGAAGTTCGCGCTCCGCGTCACGGAGCTTGCCCAGCCGGAAAAGTGCAAGTCCGTAATTGTAGCGCACTTCCGCGCTCGTTGAATCACGCGCCGCGGCAAGCGCATAGTACACAGCCGAAGAATCAAAGTGTCGGCGAGCGTAGAACCACGATCCGATCCGAGCAAGATCGGTTGCCGTCGTATCGCCGGTGAGTCTCATGTACTTTTGCATCATCAGGATCGCGACCGGAATGCCGCGTGAGCCTTGCTTCTCATAACAGAAAGCCAGCTTCCGTGCAACATGAGCTGCATCCTGGTCCTCCATCATCAGAGAAGCATAAAGAGCAAATGCGTCATCGTACTGTTGCGCAGCGAAATACGCATCTGCAAGAAGAAGCCGGGACGAGAACGTTGTCGAGTCCATCGAAACAGCCCGTGTTCCATACTCTAACGCTTCCTGAAGCTTACCTGCACCGAGGAGGGCCTTTCCCACCACCAAGAGTTCATCAAACGTTGGAGTCAGACCCAACAAATGTTTCACCTCATCAAACTGTTTCATCATGCACAACACGCGCACCAGCTCAAGACGCGCAACAGCGGCATTCGTGTCCAGCCGGATTGCATTCTCAAACGCAACGCGGGCTGCCGGAAAAAGATTCAGGGCCGCATATGCCCTGCCTAATCCGAAGTGATACTGCGACGACAAGGAGTCGCCACGAAGTGCAGCCTCCATTGCTTTTGCCGACCCTTGATAGTCGGCCATATAGTATCTGCACAATCCACCGAGATAATGGAACCGGTGGTTCCCCGGTTGTTGTGTGAGAAGAGAGTCGAAGAACGAGAGGGCTGAACGATATTCACCCGCGGCAAAATGTTCAATAGCTCGTTCGTAGAAACCTTGTGCAGGACCCTGTTGAGGTGTTCCAAGTAATAACACAACAGCGATTTTCAAGGCGCGCTGCTTGGAAGTGTGAATCAAAGATAGAGAACAAGATAAAGACATGTTATTGACGAACATTTCAATCCCGACTGCATTCGAGTTGGCGGAACAACTGCCATCATTTACAGGAAAGGTTCTCAACCAGCTGATAAAAAGCAAGTCGGGAAATAGACGCAGACAACGTATCGTGGGCAACTGTCGCAGCTTGAAGAAGTATGACACCTTGCCGGTCTGTAAGAAGAGTCGTGGGGTACTTATCTATGCCCAGGGCACCAGGGTCAAAAGAAATTGGCGTAGCCGGGAAATTCACATCAAAAAAGGACTTTATTCCCAAGAACTCGCGGCTCGAGAGGCTTGGACCGACAAAGAAAACGCCAAGACATTTCCCCTTTCGCTGAACCATATTACGAAAAACCTGAATGTCTTCTTGAAAACAAGGTCTGCACAAAGACGCCGAAACAAAGTAGATGAGCCAGAACTGAGGTTCTTCGGAAGTGGAATATGAGGCGGCGCGCAATGCTATCTGGAGACTGACAGGTAACTGCGTACCTATGGTTGCTTTTTCTCGCAGTGTTTGCTCTTTGTACTCCCTGAGAGATCCCACCTCGTGCTTGAGTTCGTCAATATTCTCCTTTGCCATCAGATTCAACCACGTAAGGATGCATACGCCGAAGGCAGCCATCAAAAACAGAACTTTGCAGGAAGCCGATGAGACTGTTATCGGGGAGAGACTGACCATTTGTGGAGCACTGGGTTATTTTGTTCTGTCCGGTCCGTCTCCTCGTAATGGACGGAGTACAGGCTTCCGGCGCCGTCAGAAGCCAGAACCTCGTCTTCGGTCTTGATGCCGCTGGCAATGAGTTTTCCGTTCAAGTCAAAGAACGCTAAGTAGAGTTGGCGTTGGAGATCCTTTCGCTCTTTTTGAAGGACAAGGTTTCCGTACTCCACAACGATCGTATGTTCCGGACCTTTGAGCACTCTAAGAATGCCGGTGCATTCGTAAAGGAATTCATGGGGGTCGCTTACCTTTCTCAGGTCGGCTGAAACGTAGTTGCGCATTGGCTGAAGCGAGCTTGCGGCGATCAATTCTCCAACTTCATTGAAGCATAGCAGTTCACTGTCAAGGTAGTATGAGGTGAAAATCCTGTTTTCACTTACACAAAGCCCGCCGCCTCGAACGTAGTAAGGGACTTCTTTGATGATCGCGGGCGTTGCATAGAAGCGACGCAGTTTCTCTCCGTCGCGGCTGATCATAACAATGAGGTTCTTCACATCCGCCATCCCTGGGGCAAAAAGCAGCAAAGCGCCCTTCGGCCCGACTTCCATCGAATGAATCCTGTCGTCGACCGAAAAGCTGTTGTTGTAGGTCAGATCACGTCCGAACACTGAAATCCTCCGAGAGGCATTATCGGCAACATACCACGACGATTCATCTCCTACCCAAACAAGAGCAGCTGCGCTCCCAAATTCACCCGGCCCTTTCCCCGCCCTGCCGACTTTGCCGACGAACCGACCCGTGCTATCGAAAATTGCCGGCACACGGCTGGCGCGATGAATGACCCCAAGAGACCCATCGGGAGCAATGTGTAGATAGGTGATGTCGCCAACAAAGCTGCTGTCAGAAGCCTCCAAGGCAATCGCATGTTTTTCGGAGAAAACATCCTCGATGCGCGAAACCGTTGCAAGTCTGTCACGAAATGCAGCCGGAACCTTTGGGCTTGCGTGTTCCGATTTTTCGCCGCATGATAGCAGCAATATCGAATGCAGAACAGTGAGAAGTTGAGCCTTGCACATGGATAAAAGTCGTAGCGCGTGATCTGAAGGGACATCTGGCCGGCACTGATTGATTTTGCTCGGAATGAATTCAATCCCCATCGGCAAAGCAATCCTGCCCCGAACACGACACACAGTTACTGCCTGAAGGGCACTCCGCACAATAGGACGTACCACCGCCGCCGGTGACGATGCAAACGGTCCAGCGCGGAGCAGAACATGCCGTGCGCGGCAACGAAACCAATATTGCAATGAGCAGTGCCGATGCCAAGAGTAAAACGGCAGAAAACTCACGGACCCTCTTCATAACTCCTCCTCGGAAGAATTGGTGATTAAGTGATTTCGCCAACCAATGTAGCAAGGCATACATTTCAAGTCAAAAAAAATTCTCTTTGCACTTTCGGTTTGCAATTTCGGACATGACACTATCGTCACTTGGGTTTGCCCCCCGCCTCAGTCAGATGGAAGAACACGATCACCCCAGGCATCACCACGCCGATGTAGAACATCAGCACCGTGACGGGGCGGGATGTCGAGAGGGAGCTGAGGGACATGTGCGTGTCGAACATTACACGAAGAACACTGACTGCCAAGGCGGCGCGGACACATTCCGGATGTCTCAGCAATCGCTGTGCGTTACTGATGATGTACGCATTCAGCAATTCAAAACGTCCTGCTTCGAGCCTCTGCTCTCCTTCGTCTGACACCGCATGAGGACTCGCTAAAACATAATCGAGAACCGCTCGATCCAGTAGATCCGGTCTTTGTCCCGGACAAGAATTGTCAGGATACTATCGCGAAGCAAAGCTGCTGAGACCGGCTTGACGCCATGCTCCAGGGCGGGCAACGCCAAGCGCTTTCGGAGTTGTCCTTCGAGGTTGTAAACATCTAAAACATTCATTTGTGCAGAACTATTGAATGCTGCCACAATAAAGGCATTCTTCCCCGCCACATATAATGGATCAAGCACCGCGCCGCTGCGGCGAATTGTGGCTGTACGTTGACTCTCCTTGACAACATATTCCATACTGTCGGCTGTAGAAAAAGGAAGGGCAGCATCGATCCGCTTACCAGCTTGATCTCTATCCCGAAACAGAATGAGAAAATATGGATGACGCTGCGAGTAAATCAAAATGGGACGGTGTCGGATGTAAAGGATCCGGGTCATACCCGCAAAAGAATACAAAAGCATATCTCGGGGCCCAGCGGGCGACTGCAGTATCTGTGCGCGAATGCCTACCTGCGGCTCAAGCGTGGCGCCGAATTCCGAACCCACGTTGCCATTGGCAAGGGATATCGTCCTTAGCGGTTTGTATCCCTGTTCCAGGCTGTAGCTGCTGACGACCAGACTTTCGGAACTCAGCTGAGCAACATCATCGCTCATGCGATCCAACGGCACAGTTCGTATGACCTTGCCCTCACTCGTGAACAGGGTAATGCGGCGCAGGATGTTGTCGAGCACAGCAAGTCCAAGTCCTTCCAGGTATCTCACGCGCGCAATGAACATAAATTCACCCGGCCCCTGCCCCTTGCGACCAAACTGCGCGACCTGCCGACCGGACTCAGCTACCAGCACACGCACACAGAGTTGAGAGTTGTCGCTGACGTACAGTGTATCATCCCCATCGGTGCTGATGTCATGCCAATCATAATTGTGCGCACCGGGGGCTTCCTGGCCTTCCTTGAGCAGAGGCGGAAGGCGCCGAATTTCGGTGCTTGTCTCTGTACGCGAAGATTCGGTCGAAACGTGCCTCGGTTCCGCTGCCGGTTGTTGCGCTCGTCGCTCGCACGCACTGAGGAACATACATAGCAACCCCAAGCGCGCAATGGTGGTGCAGGAAGAGAGTACGCCCGCGAACGTCACGTTTTCGCCTCTTGATATGATGGTTACTTCGCTGGGCCACCACCACAGGAACCAAAGACAGTACACGACTCGCCCCGGCCATCCACCATACACCAGTTCGCGCCCCAACTCAGTCGTGTGAAGCACCGCCATTCGTCTCCGTCTCGCCCGCATTGAGCGCAACAGTTTCCCTCACACGCGTAGGCCTTCTCCTGGTATGTCACATAAATACTTACGACCATGACCATCAAGAAGGCCATCATTCCGACAGTTGTCAGGACGTTGTTGGGTTTCATACTGGACCTCCACATGTATTGAAAGGTTAGCAATCACTGAGAATAGGTATCAAGACATGGTGGGCCTTGAGGGCACATTCGCTGACTGCTGCGCTTCAGCATGTAGAGTGTCCAGGCCGCAAGAATCACCATGATAACGTCTTGTCCAATTTTCCATGGAATAGGGACATTTGCGAAGAGACTGCCACAGCCACAGTCACTGATCGAACTGCTCGACGAAAGAACCAGAAGAACAACGATAAAGGCAACAAGCAGAACCAAAGCTCCGAGCAAGGCAACCCTGCGGAACGGCCGAGCCAGCAAAGCGAGGCTGATAATGAACTCCAAAGCTACGATCGCCTTAGCCACCGTCGGCAAGAAGAACACCGGAATAATCCCTTGGGCCTCGAGAGCTCTTTCAAAACGAGCCATATGTGCGGTCTTGTCAATCGCTGCAACAAAGAAGATGACCGCGATCAGCACACAAGAAAACGTTGGTAGCAATCTTTTGAATTCGGCAAGGGTGCGCACGATCTCATGCTTCAGTGTGAATGGAAATGAAGATCACAGTCTATCCCTCAGGTCGTCAACATAATACATCCCGCCGTGCCCGAAATCAAGAAAATTCTCTTTGCAATTTTGGTTTGCACTTTTAGTTTGCAATCTTACCCCCCCGCCAACACTTCGGTGCCATCCGTTTTTCTCCCGAAACTCTCTCATGGTCATTCCCGTTCGGGTCTTGAACCATCGGGCGAGAACATCTTCGCGGCCGAATGTAAACTCGTGCGCAACTTCGAAGACCTTCTTATCCGTTCTGAGCAAGAGCCGCTTCACCGCCTCAAGTCGTGTGTCATCTATGAACCGGCCAACTGACATACCCTCCTTTCTGATGAATTCTTTATACAGCGTATGAACGCTTACCTTAAATTGTACTGCAACAACTTTGGCACTAAGTGCTTTCTCCGGGTTCTCGCGTATCCAAGTTTTCAGTATTGAGGTATCTATTGACACGAAATATACCTCCAAGTGAGAGGGAGACTGCTTCAGCTACGGTGCTATGCGTATCCTCGCATCATGCGCCAGGGTGTAGTGTCCATCCACAATCACCGTATCGCCCGGCGCGATGCCGGAGCGGATGGCAATGAAGCGTTCGTTCTCATCTTCGACATCTACGTAGTGCCATTTGGCAAGCCCTTGCTGCGCCACGAACACTAACGTTCGCTGGTCGCGCACCAGCAGCGCGGCCTTCGGCACAAGCAAGCGCTTGGGAAACTGTTCGGTCTGTATCCGCACTGTTGCATACATCCCCGGCATCAATGAGTTAGATGTCGGAGGGTTGGTGAGTTCTATTGTTACACGGAGGGTTTTGGTTTTCGGATCAATCATCGGGTTGCGGGTGAGGACTTTGCCCGTGAAGCTCTTGCCCGGCAGGGCCGCAACAGTCAGCTCGGCACGTTGCCCCACCTGCACACGCGGCGCTTCGCTTTCAATCACATCAACATCTACCAGGAGCGTCGAGAGATCAACAATGGTGCACACCGCAGTGCCTGCCTGGATGCGCTTGCCCGGCGTCAGCTCAAGGTTGCCGACGTAGCCGGCAAACGGCGAGCGGAGTTCCGTCGCCTCTAAGTCCAGTTTGGCGCGGGTGTGTGCTTCCTGCGCTGCTGCAAGTCCGCTCTTGTTGGCAATGATGTCGCCCCGATCCACGTGCAGATACGCCATGGCCGCATCGTACTCACGACGGGCGCGCAGCAATACGGCCTCGTCGATCCTCTTTGCCCGAAAGGCGCTTTCGGCTTCGGCAAGCCGCGCGCGGGCGCGGGCAAGTTCTTCCTGCACACGCGCCGAATCGGGCCCGGCAAGCACCTCCGACGTGCTGAGCGTCCGGTATTCAATCTGCGCGGCAAGCAGCGCTGCCGAGGCCTTCTCAAACGCAAGTCGAAACTCCCGATCATCCAATTTCACTAACAGATCTCCCTGTGCCACACGCTTGCCGTTGTGCGCATGCACCCCGACAACATCGCCGCTGACCCGCGCAAGCAACTCTACCTCGCGTCGTGCGCGGAGCGTACCGTTGGTGGCGATGCTTTTTATGAGATTCCCTTGTTCGGCAACGGCAACCGTCACCGGAAAAAGGACGTCGGCAGCAGATTCACCAGACGCAGCGGAGGTTTCTTGAGGAGGCGTGGCGGCAGGACGCAGGATGAAGTACGAACCGGCGGCAAGGACGACCATGCCAAGGAAAGAAAACACCACAGAGCGACGCACCATCGGGCATCATGCATTGACGTGGAACGTGCTGCGAGCGAACAACTGTGGGTAAGAAAACAGTTCACACAATAAAATCAATACCGCGTTCGCGGCAGATTCCGAAATGCTCAACCGGGTCAACGTACGGCAAGGCTCAAAACATCACCCCAACAAATGCACCGTGTGAAAGAGCCTTGCAGTCGAACTTTGCGTTGTTCATGTTCCACGTCTGGTAGCGCAAACGATAGCCGAGAGCAATACCATCGAACAGAAGCACGTTGTGGAGCAGCAACAGCGCTTCTGCTGTGGTTGCCGCCGAGAATCCGATTCCCGTGCTGAAGGTCTCAAAACTTCCGTGCACGGCCTCTGTCGCAGCGAGCGAGAACTCCCATCCGCGCTGGCGCAGACGGTAGGTCAGTCCCGCGCCAACGCCGGCGCTGCCAACGATGAAGTCCTCTTTATCACTTCCGGTGCTTTCCGCGCGTGTATAGTCGCTGGAAACCAGCAGGCGAAGCAAGAGACCACCTGTTGCAGTGTGAGCGATAGGAAGTTCGTGACCAACTGCAAGGCCGACAAAGAGTGCTGTCCTGCTCTCTCCACGAAGCGAAAAGCGAGTATATCCGGCGGTAATGTCCACGAGTCCCTGTCTGTAACCCACCGTCGGCATGATGCGGCGGTAGGAAATACGAAGCGAGTCCGCTTGTGTATTCGTGCTGCGCGGCTGGAAGCGCTGCACAACGAAGCCGATATACACAAAGCGGCTGCTGGGATGTGTCGGCATGTGTTCGTAGTACTGCGCGTGAGCCGGAGATACACAACAACACAGCAGCAGCGCTGTGCAGAGGAGGTACCGGCCGCTCGTCACGTTGCGCCTCCGGACTTCTTGATCCTCAGTTGTTTCACTTTCTTCCCATCCACGGCCTCGACCGTTGCATGCCATTGGGCAAGGCGAAGCTCGGTTCCCTTTTCCGGCACGCGACCCAGGAGGTGAACAACATAGCCGCTCAGTGTCACAACATCCTTCGTATCGGGTACAACGTCGAACATCCGCGCAAAATCGTGGAGAGGCATGGTTCCGTCGATCACGAATTCGTGTTCACTCACACGCTGTACCATCAGCGGTTCCACGTCGAACTCATCGCGAATCTCCCCCACCAATTCTTCTAACACATCTTCCAGGGTGATCAACCCCGCCGTTCCGCCGTACTCATCCACGGCAATCGCCATGAGAATCTTCTTCGCGAGAAAGTTCGCAAGCAGTTTCTCTACATCGGTGGTTTCGGGCACGAACAACAGCTCGCGCTTGATCGCCAGAAGTCCCGTTCCGGGGCCTTTCTGATTCTGCAGCCTGAACAAGTCCTTGAGGTGGATCATCCCGAGAATGTTGTCGAGGTCGCGTTCGCACAGCGGGTAGCGCGTGAACTGATGGTCGAGGGCAATTGCGATATTCTCCTCGAGCGTCTTATCGGTCGAGAGAAAGACGACTTCGGTGCGCGGCACCATCACCTCGCGCACGGTGCGCTTCCGCAGTTCCATCGCCTTCAGCAGAATACTTTTGCTGAGGGTGGAGATGTTCTTGCCGTAACTCAGCAGGAGACGGAGTTCCTCTTCGGAGTGAGCAAGGTCGCTTTCGCTGACCGGCTGGATGCCGACAGCGCGCAGAAAGGCATTCGCCGTTCCATTCAGTGCCCAGATCGCCGGCTTGAAGATGATGAAGAAAAGATGGAGCGGGCCGGAGGCGCCCAGGGTAACGCTTTGCGCTCGTTGAATGGCAAGAGACTTCGGTGCAAGCTCACCCAGCACGATGTGCAGGAAGGTGATGAATGCGAACGCGACGGCGAATGAGACTGTTGCCAGTACGGTGGGATTCGTGATGCCGGCGAGGAAGAAGACCGGCTCCAGCAGATGGGCAACAAACGGCTCGCCCAGCCATCCTAAACCCAAACTTGTAAGCGTGATGCCCAATTGCGTGGCGGAGAGGTACGCATCGAGATGCGTTATGACGTGGTGGGCAATCTCTGCGCGCTTCTGGCCCCGGCGCAGCAGCGGTTCGATTTGCGTCGAGCGAACCTTGACGATGGCAAACTCGGCGGCGACGAAGAAGCCGTTCATGAACACCAACGCGAACACCGCCGCGAGCTTCAACACTACGGATATGAATTCCATGCGATGCTATTTCCCCATGGCCAGCAGCATCATCCAGATGTCTCGGGAGACCGGCATCACCGAAAGTCGCGGCATGCGAACAAGCTCGAAGCGGGCAAGCTCTTTCCTGGCTTTCACCAGGGCAAGGGGCACGGGGTTGCGCAGCCGTTCTTTTGGCTTCACATCAACAACAACCAACCTTGGGTCCTTCTGCTTGGGATCGGGATACGGCGCGGAGACGATTTCGGCAACTCCGACGATTGCCTTTTCGTCGCCCGAGTGGTAAATCAGCGCAAGGTCGCCCTTCTGCATCGCGCGCAGATGCTTGAGCGCGAGATTGTTGCTCACGCCGTCCCACGTTGTTTTCTTGTCCCGTTCCAGATCAGCGTAGGAGTACGTGGATGGTTCGGTCTTCAGCAGCCAGTAGGCCATGGAAGAAATCCTCTTGTCGTGCGCGTAGAAGTTACAGGAATTGGCAGGGGAATGCAAGATGACGACGCATCAGCTCGAGTGCTTTGGTTGAGTGGTAACATATCAACCTTTGCCGGGTTTTTGCAGCCGGCGCTATGCGCGAAAGAAAGCACGGAAGTATTGTAACCCGCAAGTATCTTGGTGCTCCACCAGCAAGGCTCGGAGCGTTGGGCGCGGAAGGAACCCGCCCTCCCCAGGAGAGAAATCCACCCGCTTGAGAACGAAGAGCCACCCAAGCATACGGAAAACCAACGGGTTTGTCAAGCAGCGGGTCGGGCAAGATACGGACGGCACCGCGCTACCTTACTCGAGGGCGGGGGACTTGAATGCTATTGACGGATTCGTTATCCTTCCTGCGTGCAATTCGCCGACGCTTGATTCTGTTCATTGATAAAGATAAGGAGGGACCACAATGATCGTCCATCAGATCCGATCAACCGATGGCACAGGTACACTGTCGTATCTGGTCATTGACGAAACAACGTCTTCCGCAATCCTTATCGATCCCAATCAGGAAGATGTCGAACGAATTGCAGACCTTGTTCGCTCGACGCACGCCCGCCTCACGCACATCTTCGATACCCACACGCACGCCGATCACATCTCCGGTGCAGAGAAGTTGCAGAATCTCTTCGGCGCGCCCATCGTCATGCACGAGAACACGAAGAACAAGTGGAAGATCGTGGATCAGGGAGACGCCTTCGGCATCGGCGACACGCTGCGGGCGAATGCCGAAATCCCCATCGACATCTACGTCAACGATGGCGACGTGGTGACGAGCGGAACGATGAGCATTCTCGTTCTCTTTACTCCCGGACACACCGACAATCACATTGCGCTCTTCGTCGGCAACAATCTGTTCACGGGTGACCTTCTTCTAATCGGCCAGGCGGGCCGCAGCGACCTCCCGGGCGGCAATCCCGAAGAACAATACGACAGCCTGATGCACAAAATCCTTCCCCTCCCCGATGACACGAAGATGTATCCGGGGCATGACTACGAAGACAACACCTATGCCCTGCTCGGCGATGAGAAGAAAACCAATCCGTTCCTGCAGCGGCGGACGAAAGCCGAATACGTACAGTTCGTTCAGGACTTCTTTCCGCCGCTCGCCGAGGCTTCCGCTGCCGGAGGAAAGATGACGTTGCAGTGCGGCGTGCAGCGAGTACCTCAACCAACCGATTCGTTCCAGAGCGTCTCACCTGACGAGCTTCACGCACTCCTGCAGAAAGATTCAAGAGTGTTCTTGCTTGACGTCCGCGAGCCGATCGAGTTGATGACGACAGGAGCCATCGAAGGAGTCCATAATATTTCCGTCCGCATTCTCAAGACGCGGCTGCATGAACTCCCTCAGGACAAGTCCACAACCATCGTGAGCATTTGCGCGAGCGGCAACCGGTCGCTCGAAGCGGCTCATCTGCTGCAGCAGCACGGCTATGCACACGTGCTCAACTTGCGCGGCGGAACGTTCGGATGGATCGAGCGCGGCTATCCGGTCGTCCGCCCGATGGTGAGCGCATGATCAGGACTGAGATAGAGGAATCGTGATGAAAATACTGTTGCGGAGTATTGGTATCGTTCTCGCCGTCGCTGCCGGAACGATTCTCTTCGGTCAACGAACAACGCACAAGCATGCCGTTTCCGTCGAGGAGGCGGAGCATCTCATCGGCGATTCGACGGTCATTGTTGTTGATGTCCGAACGCCCGAGGAGTACACAGGCCCCCTCGGCCACATCAACCACTCACTTCTCATTCCCATTCAGGAGCTGGAAAAACGTATCGGAGAACTCGAACAGTTCAAGAGCAAACGGATTCTCGCTATCTGCCGCACGGGACGCCGAAGCGCGACCGCAACGGAGATTCTGGCAAAGCACGGCTTCGACGTGTACAACGTTGAAGGTGGGATGGTACGATGGAATGAGAAAGGCTATCCGGTGGTGAAGCAGAAGTAACGCTTCGGGGCAGAAATCCCCTCAGTTCACAATCCCTTGCCGATGGATGACGATATCCTTCTCTTTGATGGTCCCTTGAGCTTGCGTGATCGCTGAGCGGACAACGTTGCGCAGCTCGCGCACATTACCGGGCCACGAGTGGTTGAGGAGTTTACGCATCGCTCCCGGCTCGAACCCGCTGATGGCAAGGTTAAACTCTCTGTTCGCCTCTTCCACAAAGTGCATCGCCAGCAAGGGGATGTCGTTCTCGCGTTCGCGCAACGGCGGCAGCACCACCTCATACTGACGTATCAACTCATATAACTGCGCGTTGAACTTTCCTTGACGGCTGAGTGTCTTCAGGTCGGATGTTGTTGACGCGATCAAATGGATGTCGCACGGAATGGGCGCGCCGCCGTATCGCGGCTTGAACGTTTTGGTCTGCAAGATATTGAGAATGATCCCCTGCGCCGGCAATGCAAGCCAATCGATTCGATCGAGATACAGGGTACCCATATTAGCCTCTTCGATCTTGCCGACCTTGCGCGGGGCCGTCGGCTTGCCATCCCCGAACAGCTCGGTTTCCATGATGTTGGGGGGATAGGCGGCGCAGTCGAACACAACCATCGGTTTCTCTTTTCTTCGACCGCTGTGATGGACGGCCCATGCCGCGAGGTCTTTGCCGGTTCCGGGTTCCCCGGCAATCAACAAGGGCTTATCGTAGGCAGCGATTTTTTGGAGCATATCAACCGCGGCGGTCATAGCTTCGCTCTCGCGGATGATGTTGTTCATCGTGAAGCGCTTGTTGATGTACTCTTTGAGATAGTTCAGCTCTTTCTGCAGGGTTCGGTTCCGCAGCGCCGTCTCGATTTTGTAGGTGATCTCGTCGTTGCTGAGGGGCTTCTGAAGATAGTCGGTGGCACCCATGCGAATGGCATGCACGGCCGAGTCCACCGAGCCATAACCGGTAATCATGATAACAATGGCATCCGGATCGAACGAGATGACTTCTTTGAGCACCTGCAGCCCGTCCATGCCCGGCAGGCGAAGGTCGAGCAGCAGGACGGAAGGCAACTCCTCCATGTACTTCTTGATGCCCTCCTCGCCGCTGAGCGAATAGCTGACGTCGTAGCCCTCGATCTCCAGCACATCTTTCAAGATGGCGCAGATGGCGTCGTCGTCATCGATGATCATGACTTTCGTCATGGAAACCCCAGTAAATCGTGGATTGATGCTTTCAGGGGAGTGAAAACTGCGAAGCAATATACACAACTCCGCACAGGACTGCAATACGCGCGCCCCGAAGGCTGCGCTCTATCACGGTGCCCACGCATTGCATCTTTAGAGCTAATCGGTTATACTGAATCGGCGTTCGGAACAAGGCGACCCGCGCATGTACTCCATTATCATTCCTATCTATAATGAAGAGCAGACGCTCCCGGTATTGCAGGAGCGACTGGTGAGCGCGCTCCATCCGCTCGGTGAGACGTTCGAAGTGATCCTCATTGACGATGGGAGCAAGGACAATTCGTTCGAGCTGCTCAGACAGATTCACGCGGCCGATGCGCGCTTCAAGGTGCTGCGCCTCTCGCGCAACTTCGGCCATCAGGTGGCGATCTCCGCAGGGCTGGATTTTGCGCGCGGCGAGGCCGTGATTCTGATGGATGGAGACCTTCAGGACCCGCCAGAACTTCTTCCCAAGATGATCGACAAATGGAAGGAAGGGTACCAGGTCGTTTACACGGTCAAGACCAGCCGGAAAGAGAACCGCCTGAAACGTTTCGCGTTCAAGACGTTCTATCGTGTCCTCCACGCACTCTCCTCCATTCAAATCCCGATGGATGCGGGAAACTTCTCCCTCATGGACAGGAAGGTGGTCGAAGTGCTGCGGCAGATTCCGGAGCGACACCGCTACATCAGCGGTCTGCGCGCGTGGGTCGGATTCCGTCAGATTGGAATCGAGTACGATCGCGACCCGCGGTTTGCGGGCGAGCCGCAGATGTCCTTCGGCCGACTGTTGCAGTTAGCGCTCGACGGCATCTTTTCTTTTTCGAATGTTCCGCTGCGCGTCGCCTCCTACGTCGGTTTCCTTTCGGCTCTCGTGGCGTTCGGGGGTGGGCTTTTCGTTGTGTATGAGAAGCTCTTCACCAACAAGGCTATCCTGGGATGGGCATCCACCATTTGTACCATCACATTCCTTGGCGGGCTGATTCTGATGACGCTGGGAGTCATCGGAGAGTACATCGGCAGAATTTACGACGAAGTCAAACAACGGCCGCTCTACATCATCAGTGAAGGTATTGGGTTCGAGGATCATCTCACCCGCCCCCTCGCGCGAAGCGCAATCAGTCTCACGTCAAACTAAGCTGTCCCAACAACGAAGAGAAGGAGAGTTATGCGCCCCGGATTCATCTTGTTCGCCTTCGTGTATCTGCACGCCGCAGCACAGTACAAGGAGCCGTCAGGCGGCCTGTACCCGACGAACCTGGTGTTCTTTCAGGATGATGTCGCAAAAGGCATCGTCACGCAGATGTGGGGAGGAAACGCTTCGATTGATAAGAACGTCTTCAAAAACGGGAAGGCAAGCTGGCGCTGGGACATCAGCAACGTCAGCGGCATGCACCTTCTGTGGGGCGGTTGGGACAAAGACACGACGGTGTTCTGGGTGCATGAGAATTCCTACCTCAGTTTCTGGATTCGGCCGAGCAGCGACAAAATCCGATTCAGCGTGCAGTTGGGGTTGATGGAAGGGCAATACGACGTTATTCCCATGCGCGACGTTGGCGAGGCGAACCAATGGAAACAGTACGACGTTCTCCTTCCCGCCGCCGTTGTCAGCAGACCGTTGAATGACGTAAAGTTCATCTTCAGCGGCGTCAGCAGCGCCACCGTCCACCTCGATGATATCAGAATCTCTCACGTGCGACTGTATGCCGGAAAGGGAGAGCCTCCCTCCATCAAAGGCATCTACGCCGATCAGATCGGCTACGACACGTACGGGTACAAAACGTTCTCGGCAGAAGAATATCAATCATATCAGATCGTTCGCGTCAGCGACAACAAAGTGATGTACACGGGCACCGACAAGCGCAAGGTGATGCATCGCGCGGTGGGAGATGTTGTGGTGTACGTCGGCAACTTTACGAAGTTCGAGACGCCGGGCCGCTATGTCATCAAACTCGACAACGGAACAACGTCATATCCGTTCGAGATCGGTCCCAATGTGTACGATGCGACGCTGCGCGCGGCGATACGCTTCTTCTACTACCAGCGGAACAACACCGCCATCGAGATGCCCTATGCAGAAGGTCCCTGGGTGCACGCAAAGGACGAAAAGGAGTTAGTCTTGAAACCCCGTTCCATGGGAGGAACGCACTACGTCCGTAAAGGCTGGCATGACGCCGGCGACCTCGCCATCTACATGCCGAATCACACCTATGCGTGCTTCTGGCTTGCGCTGGCGTGGCAGGATTTCCGTTTCAGCTCCGACAGTCTCAACATTCCCGAATCGGGCAACGGCGTGCCCGACCTGATCGACGAGCTGCGTTGGGGTCTCGATTGGATTCTTGACATGCAGGACACGACCGACGGCGGTTTCTTCCACAACATGTGCGTCCTGAAGAACTCCCCCTACTCTTACGGCCGAACGACGCCTCTGACGATTACCGGCTACGAGTTGACGAACAAGACCACGGCGGCAACCGCGGCGGCCTCGGCAATGCTTGCGTACGCTTCAACGATTTATACCGAGTTCGATCCGGCGTATGCCGCGCGCATGAAGCGAGCCGCGCTGCGCGGATGGAGCTGGCTCGAAGCCCATCCCGACCAAATCAGCATTACGGAGAATTGCGACGGGTATCAGGACGCCGACGACATTCACGCTCGGTTCTTTGCGTCCGCGGCGCTGTTCCTTGCCACCGGCGAACAAAAGTATCATACCTTCTTCCTCACGAAAGATCCGGGAAGCAACTGGATTTCAGATTTCAACAACCAAACGAATCTCGCGTACCTCCTCTACCTCCGCACGCCCGGAGCCGATCCTACCAAACAGGCGGAGATCCGCAACTTGCTGATCAGCCGTGCTGAGGAAGCCAACCGCGATCGCGATGCGCATCCGTTCGGATTTGTCGGTTACTACTATTGGGGATCGCTCGGAACCAGCTTCGCGCGTGTTGGGAACTACAACATTCTGGACTGGCGGCTGAACAAGAATTACAACTCCCTGTTCACCGCTCAACAACAACTGCATTACACGTTCGGACAGAACTCGTTGAGCTTTGTGTACTTCAGCGGCTTCGGCGTCAACAGCATGAAGAATGCCTTCCATCACTGGCTGAAGGCACTCGATGCAACGCCGCACAATTTTCCGGGCATCCTGCCCGGCGGACCGAACGAGAATCCTGATCCCAACGAACGCAATCTCGGCCTGTTCGGCAGCGGCTACAACAAACCACCCGATACGCCGATCGACCAGCGCTACACGGACAACGATAGCTGGTCGACTAATGAAGTAGCGGTGAACCAGAGCGCGCAGTTGGTGTATGTGCTTGCCGCGGCACAGGCGTACGCGAAAGGAAGGAAATAGGCGGAGAATCAGTCGAACGAAGGAGATTCTTCCGGAGGAATCGGCTTGTACTCGCGCACAACTTTCTTCAACCCTACCAGGCGCCAGAACAATCTCCACAGCCCGCGGATGAGGATGCTCATGTCCATCCAGAAATTCCGATTGACCGCGTAGTACCCTTCGGAGATGATCTGTTCCTCTTCGGTGCTGTCATCTACTTCGTTGGTATCCAGAATGCTGATGACGCCGGCCTGACTTTTCAGGCGCGTGCGGCGATACTCTTCGGTAATCGCGAATGCCACTTCCGGATCCGACGGTCTATTGCCCACCAGCATGATATCGCCGTTGACCACGTTGAAGAGATTTCCGAGCCGGGCAATCACGTGCGGCAGCGTTGTAAACGGGTCGGGGTTATGGCCCACGGCGCGTTTGGTCAGGTCGGCAGGACCGATGTAGATCAAATCGAACACCCGCAGACGGAGTTTCCCAGCCGCAAGCTCTCGCAAGTCCGGCGCAAGTCTACGGACACGCGTGATCAGCGGAAATTTCAAGCCCAGGATCAGGAGCACGAACAACACGAGCAAGAAGGGCGAAAGCCCCACACACAGAAGGAGCGCCACCCATCGGTTCAGGAGAATGTAAAACTTGTAGCCCGGCTTGGTGTGAGGAATTTCGAAGGCTGCGAGTCTGTCCTGGATCGCGGTAAACGACTTCTTGGCGAGGTCAATCATCAAGTTGCCTTGAATGATCGCGTCGCGGATGAGCGTCTGCGGGCCGACGAACGTGTCGGACAGAATGATGGCGTTCTGTAAACTCGCCCCGACATCCATTATCACGTCGTGCCCGATAATCGTTTCCTTTCCCAGACTCACCCCTTTCCCGATGCGGCAATTGTCACCGATGAGCAGCGGCGCCTCGAACGAAACGGCACTTGACGCGCTGATGTTCTTTCCCACCCATACGCCGGGCTGCAGTTCGATGCCGGGAATGACGACGCCGGGATATTTGCCGAGGAGAATGTCCTTCTGGACTTGCGTGTACGAATCCCAACCCGTTATGCGCGTCAGCGGCCCCTCCACAGGATAGCCGAACAGATGCAGCCGGACGGTCTGGCTTGCCAGCCAGCAGGCCTGCAGGAGATTATGACCCAGCGTGTCGGTAAGCAGATCCAACGTCTCCGGCTCGACGATACATATTCCCGTCTCCAGCGGAAGCCGCTTGAGGGGATTGTGGCTCTGCGTACCGACGGCGCTGATGCGATCGTTCTCATCAACGACGATCGAGAGGCCCGGTTGGGGAGCTTCGGTGGTCATGTAGAGAAAGGTTGCATCGGCGCGCTTGGCCCAGTGGAATTCCAGAGCCTCACGCAGGTCAATATCGGCAACGATGTTCGAGAGCAGAATGACCAACGTTTCGCCTTCAAGATACGGACGCACTTGCCGCAGCGCGGCAACGAATCCAAAAGGGGGCCGCTCGAAGTTGTACGTTGTGTTCGCTCCCCACCGTGCGCCGTCGCCGAAATACGCCTGGACTTTGTTGGAAAGATGATTGCAGCTGATGCGGATGTTCTTGATGCCGTTGCGTACAAGGAACTCGATTTGATGTTCCATGATGGGCTTGTTGACAACGGGCAGCATCCCGACCGGCATCTGGTAGGTGAGCGGCTTGAACGCATCCGCATTCGTTGATGGCAAAATGATTCCCTTGGCGGTAGTGTGCATAGCCTATACTCTGCGGGTCGAGAATTGCTTGCGTGCGAGTTCTACATTCTCGTACATCTCGAACACGCGATGGAGGTTCATCATCTGAAACATGCGGTGAATCTCCGGCCGAAGACCCGCGAGGCAGAGTGTCCCGCCAACGGCCTGGACGTGCTTCTGGGCTTTGACCATCGAGCCGATGCCGGCGCTATCGACAACGCCGACGCGCTCCATATTCACCACGATCACCGGTGCGACTCCGCGCGGGAGAGCCTGGACGGCGCGCAGCAACTCCTGAGCGTTCGCCAGCGTCAGCCGACTGCCCGGCTCGATCAGGATTATTCCCACATCCGTGAGTTCTTGAATCGTCATCCTCTCCCCTCTACAAAACTTTCGCGAGCATAAGTGTCATGTCGTCCGCATACGGGAGTGAGGTGAACGCCTCGAGGTTGTGCAGGATACATTGCATACCCTCCTCAACGGGTTTCCCGCTGCAGCGACGAAGAAGTTCGGCCAGGCGAAGATCGCCAAATGTTTCGCCCATCGCATTCATGCGATCGGTTACACCGTCGGTAAAGAAGAGAAGCAGATCGCCTTCATGCACGAGTGCTGAACGCTCGCGAAGAGGCTGCATCGGCTCGATGCCGATGAGCATGCCATCGGAGTGGAGCCGTTCCACCATCCCCCCTTGCGAGCGGAGCACCATGGGATGCACGTGACCGGAACCGGTATACGATAGAATCTTGACGGATGGATCATACACCGCATAGAAGAGCGAGAAGAGTTTCTGTGACGCAAGCGCGTCCTTGTGGAGAATGGTGTTGATCTTTCGCACGACCGAGGCGGTGGAATGAGTTTCACGCGCAAGGAAGTGCACCGTCGAACGCAGCATATTCCCGAACAAGGCGGCCGAAACACCCTTCCCCTCGACATCGGCAATGGCTATGCCGATCTTTTTTTGATCGAGCAAGATGAGATCAAAGTAATCGCCGCCGACAAGCTCGGCTGCTTGCGTGTGAACGGCAATGCTGAGGCCGCACACGTTCGACGGCGGAATATCCGGCAAGAGGCTCTTCTGCACGGCAACGGCATCCTCCAGGGTTTTCAGAGACGTCGTGGAAGAGGCACCCGCCTGTACCTGCTGCGCCTTCAATCCGACGATGGCGGCGATGTGATTGCACAAGCCGATCAGATTCGCCTCGACGTTCATGGGAAGCTTGCGTCCGTCCCGGTCGAATGCGGCAAGGCCGATCGTTCTCTGTCCCCACGGTAACGGAACAAGCAGCAGACCATCCACCTCATGCGTTCGTTTGTGCGGCTCGAGTCCGAGGAGTTCGATCATCCGCTCGCCACGCTCCCGCACCATTCTCTCGAAGCGGGCGAACGACTCCGACGGATGACGATACAGCGAATAAAGCAAATCCACGGGAGGTGGGAAAAACATTAGTCCCGCGTGTGCCTCGAGAATGGCAGTCACCCCTTCAACCGCTTCGCGCACGGCTGCGTACTCATCAGCAGCAGCATTGAGCTTGTCCGACAGCGCAACAAACGATCGTGCGGTCCCGATGCGTGCCGATGGAATGCCGTCCGCACGATGAAGTGTTCGAGTCAAGGGTCCCGCTCTGCGTATGTGTGCCATAGCGCTGTGGGTGATGGTCTTTAGTGCACATCTGCTGCCGACGGCAGCCGGTACAAATCTGACGAGGATGCCCTGCCATTGGTACGCCGGATTATCGCGTCCGGCGAAGAGTGGACGCGAAAATGTTCTCGCAGGCCATCGGTTTGAAGTATTGAAGCAACAAATTGATTTGTCGTAACGCAGTGAACAACTTCCAGTCCTCGCTGCTCCATCCAGTGATCGAGGAGATATTGCAGCCCGCCGGTATCCAGAAAACGCAAGCCCCGCACGTCGAACACCACAGGCTTCCCGCCGTCTGTATCGAACCGAAGAACATCAAGCATAGAAGCAGTAAGATTGGTCAGCTCGCCATGCAACGCAATCACCCGCACATCGTCGCCGATACGAGTCTCCCGAATCCGCAGCGGATGCTTCCCCATGAACCGGAGCGATTCGAGGGCAGCGTCCATCGAAGCATGCGTTGCGAACAGGTCGTGGAGACGGGCGATACGGAGGATCTGCCGCGAGACCATCCCGGTCACCACGAGACAGTGCTTCGACCGACGGCGCATGTGACGATCAATGGCAACGAGCGCCGAAAGGGCCTCCGAGTCGAGATGTGTGCAGCGCTGCAAATTGACAATCACCGCGTCGCAGGAGTATTCGCCGAGCTTTGATGCAAACAGTGCCAGGTCGTGCTTGTGGCATCCCTGCACGACGACAATCGTGAGCGGGCCATCGTGCGCCGTGACGTTCATGTCCCTGATGTGCATCCGGGCTTCATCGCCGGCATGCAGGGCAGGCGTGAGAAGACGCATCACGCCGTTAGCAACCGTTTGGAGGACGAGAGGCACCAGTCCGTACCAGATGTCTTGCGCGTAGCGTTTGCCCAGGCGGCGTGGCTCGAGCATGAGGCGAAACAGCCATTCGGTGCTGGATCGCTTCATCCATTCGGGCGCACGAGGAACGGCGCCCGAAAGAAAATCCAGCGTCGCCCCCACGCCGATAGAGATCGGAACCTGAAGCTTGCGGTGATTCATCGACATCCAATATTCCTGCTTGGGATTGCCGAACGCAACGAGCAGAATATCGGGCGCCGCACCGTTAATGCGTTCGACAATGGCCTGATTCTCCATTTCCCACACGGTGCCGAAGGGAGGCGAGTATGTGCCGGCAATGCGCAGACCGGGGTACATCTGCTTACATCGCTCGGCAGCGCGTTGCGCAATACCCTCACGCCCGCCAAGAAAGTACACCGAACGCCCTCTCGCAGCGGCTCGTTCCAACAGCACAGGAATGAAATCGGAACCGGCCACACGCTCCGTTAGCGGCGGATTCATCGTGCGACCCGACCACACCAGCGGCATGCCATCCGGAGTTACCAACGCGGCATCGTACATAATGCGCTTGAGGATCGGGTTTCTCATGGCTCGCACAACACAGTCCAGATTCGCGGTGATGATGATATGATGCGAGCGCTGGTCCATCAACCGATCAAAACATTGCAGCGTCTCTTCGTTCGTGAGAGTGCTGAATGGAACCCCCAGGATAACGGTGGGGTAGGTCGGGATTCCCTCGCCGGTTCGATTCACGATGCCCCCCGCCCTGTGACCACTGCCTTGACGGTTTGAATCAACAAGAGAATATCTTCCTTCAGAGAGCGTTTGTGAAGATACTCGACGTCCATTTTCACCTGATCCTCGAATTGAATCTCGTTGCGTCCCTTCACCTGCCAGAAGCAGGTCAGTCCGGGCATCCCATCCAGCCGATAGAGGTGGCGATTGTTGTAGAGCGCCACTTCCGTCGGCAGCGGCGGGCGAGGTCCCACCAGCGACATGTCTCCCTTCAGCACACACCACAATTGTGGAAGCTCATCGAGACTCAATCTGCGGATGATCCGTCCGACCGGTGTTACGCGCGGATCGTTTCTCATCTTGAACGTAACGCCCTTCATTTCATTGAATTGCATCAGCTTCGATTTCAAGTCTTCGGCATTCACGACCATCGACCGAAACTTGTAGAACTTGAAGGGCCTCCCCCATTTTCCGATGCGGGTTTGTGTGAAGATCACGGGGCCGCCATCGTACAACTTGATCGCAATACTGATAATCAAAAAGAGAGGTGAGGTCAGCACCAACAGGGTTGCTGCCCCGATGATGTCGAACACGCGCTTCGCCGGATCGCGTGAAGCCACGACCGCCGTCCACACCAGAACTTTAATCCGCGCAAACAATGCCCTGTAGGCGCGTACAATTCCCGGTTTGCTGGCGATCGGAGAGGTAACGCGCGCGGCAGAGACCGGGCGTGTTTGAAGCAACTCTCCACCCAGGGCAGATTCAAACGAATCGTCCATCACGGATTTGTCATCCAACGACATATTTCCCCCCGAACAAATGGTGAGTTGGAATCATCTCGACGATCGAAAAGGAAATCAAACACGTTTGCCTCATCGCTCTGTGCGAATCCATCCTTTTTCCGTTTTGCCGAGAAGCATCGCGAAGTAGACACGGAGCTTCCACACAAGATAGCGCGGCACATACAACAGGGCAACCAGGTTGCGGAACCGCACGCGCGCAATGATCAAACCCAGTACGCAGTGCAGCGCTATGGTCAAAAGCACACAAAGCCAACCCCAGAGCATCAGCGTGCCGGTCACGATGCCCGCGGTAATGAGCAGTGCGTTGATTGCGACAAACGTGCCTGCGCCAAACAGCAGTACGGCCAGCGGAGGAAACGCCGCGTCCACCGCCGCTTCCAAGAGATCGATGCTCTTCTTCTTCCATGCTTCACGCAGGAGCTTGGGAACCCTTCGCCGCAGGCTGGCAAATCGTCCGCCTTCCCATCGCATGCGTTGTGTTGTGGCGCTCGAGGCCTGCTCGGGCATAAGTGCGTAGACCACGGCATCCGGGTTGAAGTGAATCTTCTCACCTCTGCGGATGAGGTCGACTCCCATATCCAGGTCTTCGCCAAGCGAGGATTCGTCCCACTTGACGGTGCGCAGGAGGGACGCATCGAAGCACATGCCGTTTCCCTTGAGAAGGACGGAAAGCCCCAGGCGCGATTTGCCGAGCAGACGAACGTAGTTCTGCAGCGCAAATGCTATCAGAATCAATTGCACTCGCCACGAGGTACTGTTATCGAGCACCAGGTCACTGCTCTGAATAATGCGATGCCCTTCGTGCAGCGACCGGTTCATCTCTTCGAGAAACGCGGGCATCATGATCGAATCGGCGTCCATAAACACACAGGCGTCGTAGCCGGGAGCGGGGAGGCGCTCCAGCACCTGAGGGGTCACCCAGTTCAACGCGTAGCCTTTGCCTCGACGGGCAGCATCGACGCGCTGAAAAACAATCGCTCCGCACTCCAGGGCGATCTTCGCCGTCTGATCGGTGCAGTTGTCGGCAACAACAATCACATCATACAACTCCTTCGGGTAGTCCACACGGAAAACACTGCGGAGCGTTTTCTCAATCACCTTCTCTTCATTATGAGCAGGGATGATGATGGCGAATTTCTTGCGGTCGGACGGACGCCTTTTGGGTCCTGCAGAAACAATAAACGGAACGATCGTCAGCAGCAGGAGGTACAAGGACAGGCAAAGCGCAATGACCAGCAGTGGGGCCTGAAGTATGGTAATAACGATTTCGATCAAGATCAGTCCTTTATGGAATGAAGGCCGGCTTGCATTCTATCTCATCATACAATGATTCATCAAGAGCCGTTCAAGCGACATGCCAATCCCACTTCAGCAAATACGTTCGATTCTTCATGGGTTTGCCTGAAACGACCGTTCCCCGCCACGGGGTGTGTGTAAAAGTTATCCAGCCTAATTCGGGCATCGAGAAATTCTTCACATAGCTTCTGACTGCCCGAATACCAACCTAACGGTTGGCATGAACCCTTTGTTCGTGGGCGTCCTCGGCGGTCGTTTCGCCATTTTCTGGCTTCGGAGATGGGGCGCTCTTGATTGTTCGCTGCGCTCTTTGTTGGCTGCGGGCGGAAAGGACTTCATTCACGATTTGCTTGATGTCCCCAACGAACTTATCCAGCGTTTGGAATTCTTCAACGTAGCGGCGAGCCGCGCGCCCCATTCGATCCGCCAGGTCGGGGTTGTTCCAGAGATACTCGATGGCTGCACGCAGCGCCTGCGGGTCGCCGGGCGGCACAAAGAGACCGGTCTCGCCGTCCTTCAGCACATCGACTTGCCCTTCGGTTCGAGAACAGATGACAGGTCTTCCCATCGCCATCGCCTCGAGCATGCACGTAATGCCGTTGTCTGTTTGCGTCGGAAGAAGAGGAAGAACAACAAACCGCGAGCGCGCATACAGCTCGCGCAGTTCAAGCGCGTTCTTCCTTCCCACGGTGATGTTCGGAGGGATATAGGAGGCCGTTTCGACCTTCTTGACCCACTCCGTCTTCACCCCCTTCAACTCGCCTGCAGCAACATGGCATTTGATCTCCAAACCATCCAACGCCTTGAGCAATGTTGGGAAGTCACGCATCTCGCTTCCTATCGAGAGGATCATGTCCGTCTCCCTCTGTTGCGGGCGGAAGAATTTTTGATCAACAAAGTAGTGAATGAAAGATATCTTTGTTGAGGGGATGTTGTACTTCTCAATCAGCAACCTCCGCTGCACGCTCGACCAGAGAATCAGGCGGTCGATGTGCGAGTGCACGAAGCGCAGCAACAGCCCCTTCAGCCCCTTGCCCGGCCAGCTGCAGAGCGCAACGTGAGGAACCGACCGATTCCCGGTGATCTTGCAGAGCAGCGCAAACGGGAACGCAATCTTTTCCTGCCACGACAGCACGAGATCGTACCGACGAACAATGCAGAAGGCTTCGATAACCTGCGCCAGCGGAACGGGCAAGAAACGATAGACGAACCGCCGCAGCGCCGGTGCACGCTGAAGCATCTTCCGATCGAGCACGTCGGCATTGAACTCCGTCGTGAAAATGGTCGCACGGGGAGTTTGATCCTGGTCCTCAAGTCTTTTCAGTTCCTCGAAGTCCGGCCGTGGGATGTCGTAGAAGAGCGCGAGGACTCTCATATCGCCGCCGTGTTTCAGAATAGAGCCTCCCGAAAGTAGATGAGCAGGACGCAGGCAAGCACCCAGAGAATCGCCGTAAGGAGAATCGGCACATCCGACGTAACGACGTCGGCAGGCTTGTCCGTGGTCGTGGTCGTGTGGATGAGATACAAATATCTGAACACGCCGTAAATGACAAACACGGTCGTGTAAATAAGCTTGTCCGTTCCGAACAGTTCCATGGTCCGTCGGGCAACCGTGTAGAGCGCATACGAGATCACCGCGCCCGCCGCCGAGATGGTCAACATCTGATCAAGAAAACTGACACGATAATGCCCCAGCACCTTGCGCTCGGCAAAGTTTGCATCGGGTATCTGCATGAGTTCACTTCGTCGTTTGGCAAAACCAAGGAAGAGCGAAATGAACAGCGTGCACAGCACAAGCCACGTGGAGGTTTCGACCTGAATGGCATACGCCCCCCCGACCACACGGATCATGAAGCCGGCAGCAATGATGAAAACATCCAACAGGACGACCTCCTTTAACTTCAACGAGTACGCAAGGTTCAACAGGAAGTACATGCAGAGGAGAATGATGAACCCATGATCCATATTGAAGGAGAGAAGCGCGGCTCCTGCCAAAAGGATTCCCGCAGCGATGTAAGCGCCGGACATCGAGATCGTTCCTGCTGCAAGCGGACGGAATTTCTTTTCGGGATGCATTCGGTCGGCTTCCCTGTCGGTGATATCGTTCACGATATACACAGCACTGGCAACAAGGCAGAAGCCGGCAAATGCCTTCAACGCAAGAAGAAGGTGCACCGGATCAAACAGCTCCTGAGCAAAAATGAGCGGAGCGAAGACGAAGAGATTCTTGATCCACTGCTTCGGGCGGATGAGCTTTATGTAGGCACGCAGAAGGGATTCCTTTCTTCCAGACGCGGTTGCCTCAAGGGGAATATCTGTTGGTGTCATGAGCGCATCGGGGATTGTTCCTTACATGGCGAGATGCTTCTCCACACGCGAGAGAACGTACTCCGGCGAGAGCGTATTCATACAGGTCATCGTTTTATCGCACCGCGAGAGATAGCACACGAGGCATTCGATGTCGCTGTAGACAACCTCTCCCTTGCCGAACACATCCAATTCCCAGGGCGAGGTCGGGCCAACCAGAACGACGGTGGGCTTTCCCAGCGCCACGCCCATGTGCATCCCCAAACTATCGGAGGTCAGAAGAACATCGAAGGTGCTGATGATGGCGGCAAATTCATCGAGCGAATTGTTGCATCCTGCGTCCACGACGCCGCTTCCCACCGCCGCCATGATGCGACGATTGAGGTCAACCTCTTCGGGTCCGCCCACAATCACCAGCCCCACATCGGGGTGGCGCTGCTTCATCAAATCAAGAAAGCCGACGTAACCTTCGAACGTCCACTTCTTGTATTGCCAGCGTCCGCCACCGCCGGTGTTGACACCGAGAATCTTGCGAACATTCTTCAATCCCGAATGCGCCTGCACGAACCGTTCCCCGAAGCGACCGGCCGCACCGTTGAGAATCAACTGCGGCGGAACGGTCGGCAGATCAAGGCCGCAGATTTCGTACATGATGTGCTGATAGGTCTTGCGGTTCGCTTTTTTCTTCTGATCGTTCAAACCCATCTCCCACCATTCGAGCGCGCGCTCATCCACCGGCCGCACACGACCCGCCTTGTCGCAGATGAACCCGCGCCGTTCCTTGCACCGCGCCACGCTGTGGATGGTCGCACTCTGCGGGTCTGCATCCAGACAGATGCCGAGGTCGAACTCTTCGTTCTGGAGATATTCCAGGAAGCTGCCCTCGGTAACAAACACACGATCGATGTGAGGGTTGCCGCGCAAGAGCGGAGCGGCACTCGTTTTCGTCACCCACGTGATTTCGGCGCCCGCGTATTTCTTCTTCAGGGCCGGCAGGATCGACGTCGTCCGCAACACGTCCCCGACGGCGGCGAGTTTGACGATGAGAATGCGAAATGTGATCGGATCGTAATCCTGACAGCCATCGCAAAGCCTGCCGTCGCGCTTGTGGAACTGGCACGGCATGGCGCCTTTGTAGAAGCGGCAATCGGTGTGAATCAAGAGACTCATCGCTTCATCCTGTACAGGTGATGATGTGAGAAAGATCAGAGGACATCAACGGCATTGGCGCGCACAGACGCGCGAGCCTCGTCCCGACGGAAGGGATCGTCCTCGCCGTTGGAGCGGACAAGAGACTGATACACGCGCTCGAATGCAAGGCCGTTGACCTCCCAGCTATACCCTTCGACGACACTACGATACGCATTTTCGGCAAGCCGTGCTCTGAGCGTCGGGTCGTTGAACAGACGCACAACAGCGTCGGCAAATTCCCTCGGCGTGTCGGCAAAGAGGGCAGACTCTTCGTGTTTCAGGTTGATGCCCTCGCAGCCGATAGTGGTTGTCACAATCGGGCGGCGCATCGCCATAGCCTCGAGCGCTTTGCCGCGAATACCGCCGCCGATCAGCAGCGGAATGATAAAGACCTGACCGCGCAGAAAATACGGGCGCACATCGTCCACCCATCCCGTCACGATTACGTTTGCACTTGCCCGTCGCAAGAGTTTCTTCGGAGGGAAAGCCCCCACAATCATGACACGCGCATCGGGTTCGCGTTCGAGGATCAACGGAAAAATCTCGTCAAGAAAATACGTAACCCCGTGATGATTCGGAAGATAGTTCATCAGTCCCGTAAACACCATCGTCTTCGGCTCTTCCGCAATCTCAAGTCGCTGAAAGAACGCCGGCTCAACACCGTTGGGGATGACGACCATGGGCTTGTCCGGCAACTCCTTGAGGTACAACTGCCGATCACGTTCGGTGGTCGTTACGACGACGTCGAACTTCCTCGTAATCTCCAATTCCTCATGCTTCAAGCGCAGATGGTCCCAGTAGAAATATGCTTTGAGAATGAGATTATGAGACTGCTTGAATGCCCGGTAGATGTTGTCGTACTCGACGTTATGTGTGTCGCCTACCAGCGGAATGTTTGCGGGCAGTTGATAGTATCCGAGGATCGTCGTGCAGCAGTGGATAAGGTCGAATCGTTCCTGCTTCAAAAGCTCGTCCAGTGCGCGTGCGAACTTCCGGGTGTAGAACCGCCGAAACGAACTCCGTCCGGTCGCCAGCAGCCAGAGACGCAGAAGGAAATTGACGATGCGGGGACGCTTGTTGTTGACAAACACAATGTGTTTGCACCGCGCGCCGTACATCTCCCGGAATCGTTTCTCCTCCTCCTCGGTTCCAAACGCGAGGACGGAGACCTCGTGCCGCTTGATGTTCTCCAGAAACAGCGGAATGTTCCTCTTTGTCGGTCCGAGGTCCGGAGGATACGGCGATGTTTGAAAGATCATCAACAACTTCATCTGTACAATCACTTCCCCTAATTATTCGACGACGATGTCACCGCGACTTTGCGAAACGGCAAGAGGTTCGAGAAGAATCTGACCTCGCGTTTGGTGACGACCTTCAGGATGAACAACGCCCCACCGTACACCACCGTTCCGATTGCTCCGGCAAGAACCCACCACACGCCCTGATGATCCAATCCCCAGATGACGGCCCCCATGACGGCTCCCGCAACAAGTGTCTTCCCCGCAAGCAGCACATTGGGGACGCCAAAGCATCCCTTCGGAAGAATGGCGATCGACATGCTCATGACACACAGCTCGGTGATGGCCGTTGTGATCGCTGCACCGATTGCGCCGTTCCCTGCGTTGCGTTGAAAGTAGGCGATCGCGTAGTAATTCACGGTGACATTTATCACCGTTGCCACGATGGAAACGATGACAAGCTTCTTCTGTCTATCATTGGAGATCAGAACGGTGTTCAGCACGAAATCCACATAGACCAGAAGAAGACTTGGTGCCAGCACCTGCAACAGAATAACCGACTGTTCGAACTCGTTCAGCCCGAATAGAAACGAAATGATGGGCCGCGCCAGTGCCACCATGCCGACGGCAATCGGGACGGCGATGATCATTGTCAGGTCGAGAATCTTCCGGGAGGTCTCCACCATGCTCTCTTTCGATGTGTGATAGAGCCGTGCAAGGACGGGATAGACAGCCGTGTTGAGAATCGTCGGAAAGAACATCAGCGTATCGAACAACTTGTACGGGGCGCCATACCAGCCAACAACTTTCTCGTTTGTCATCGTAGAAAGCATCATCACATCGATACGGTAGTAAATAAACCCCAACACTGTCGAGATCATGAACGGTAGGCCGGCCCGTAGCAACGGGCGCCAGCTCGACGGATCAATGTCGAGCTTCACCGGAACAATCTTGCGCAGGAAATGCGCGCTCACGAGAAAGTTGAGCGCCATGCTCACCAGCATCACCCCTGCGATGACGAGGGAATTGGCTCCCATCAACAACAAGCCCACGCCCGCGAGGGCAAGGAACACTTTCTCCACGATGAGGGCATAAGAGCGGAACTCCATTCGCTCCAAACCGACAAACACGCGATGCAACAGGTCATACAACCCAAAGAACAGGTTGGCACCCCCCAACACCAACACGACAAACATCGCCTCTCTCGAATAACCGGCAAGCTTCACGAATGCCATCGTGCACGCCAGAGAAACAATCCACAGCAATACACGCAGAACGCCTGCATTGATGGCGAGACTGTTGGCCTTTGCGCGATCGCGGGCGATTTCTTTCACGATGAGCGCCGTGAATCCCAGATCCATCGCCAAGGCTCCCAGCGCGTTGATGCTGATGGCGAAGTAGAGGCGTCCGTAGTCTTCAGCACCGAGATAACGCGGCAGGAAAAGCATCAACACGAAGGATGACGCCCACGTCACGATCTGGGAGAACATCATGGCCTTGGTGTTGCGCGCAATCGAGGCGGTCGTTTCGTTCATGGCGCCTTGGTCAGTCTCGCTTCCTGATATGGTTTTCGGTTGCAGCGAATCCGACCCTCACCCCCGTGCACGGCGTGTAGACAGGAATTCCAACTGAATGTTGTTGTATCGGCATTTCTGGTTCTCGTCTGTAGCAGGCAATTCTGTGCAACGTACTGTGCTTCGCGAGATCACCTTCTATTCACGAAGCCGCAGCAGAGGCACTTCCTCCGAATGCGGTTGCAAAAGTTGATGAACCGGCGGCGTGATGACTTCCTCCTGCGCAGGCGCTGCCTCCGGTGTTTGTTCCATCTCTTGTCGCCGCAAACCGAAAATCACGCCTGCCAATCCCAGCAGAATGCCGAGATAGATGTTATTTCGATAGTACGTCAACATGATATCGAAGAACGAATACACAATGTGGTTGATGATGGCAGCGCCGACCAAAACGAGGATCGCCCGATGATAATCACGCTCATCGAGCTCGCCGAATCCACGCGCAACACGCGCCGAGACAGATAGATAAAACAGCAGGAAGATCAGAAACCCCACGGCACCCGTTTTGGCAAACACTCCCACAATCTGATTGTGAGGAATGTAGAAACCCAGGTCCCACTGAACAGGCACCGGCATGCGATAGTCCAGCAGCACGCCGTAGCCGTGCCCGAGAAGCGGTTCGGATTTGATCATGGAAAAGAGGTCGTAGTTTTCCACTTTGCGATAGAGGTTGGAGGAGTATGACTCTCCGGCTGCTTCCTGGTCTTCACCGGCCAATCCTTCGCGGATATTCTTCACCGGCATCAAGAAGATGCTCTCGCTTCGAGAATTCCAGAACACTGCGACGTAGATAATAAAGAGAATCCCCAGTTTCCAGCCGATGCGCAGTACTCTCTTTTGAAACTCCCCCGGCATCATCACGGCCAGCAGCGTGAAGCTCGCCGCAAACACAGGATACACGGTTCGCCTATCCGATGCGACAATGGCAAGAAGGACAGGGATCATCAAGGCGGTGAGAACAACCTTTTGCTTCTTACTGCCCTGCTTCAACACATACAGCCCGGCAACAAACACAACGAATGTTGCTTGAAGCCCCGCGTCTTCATGATTGCCCCACCCCCCCGTGCTCCCCTCAATCGTGAACCCTGCACTGATGAAGTGGAAGGAGACTTCAATGGCCCTGAATGTGAGAGCGGCGAGGATCGTCCAAACCATCGCCGTGACCTGCTCCCGCGTGCGGATGAGCTGAGGGACAAGCAGAATGAGCACAAGCAAATAAAAGATGCCGCGCACCTCCCAGATTGCGGGCAACATCGATCCGCCGCGCATAATGCCGTACACAACAAAAAAAAGAATCGAGGAACCGTAGAGGAATAACGGGGCCTTCACCAGAATCGGCATCGGTTTTTCTTTGAGCAGCGAAAACCGAAGAGCCATCCCCACGATCATGCAGGCAATGTGAATCTCCAGCGGATTGATCGCAATGCCGCTAAACCGGGGATGGATGTTGTTCATATTCTTGTGGTAGGGGATATCAAACGTCCAGCTATAGTAATCCGCAACCTGCTCAACGGCCAAGGCAAGAAAGACGAGGAAATACAGACTGAGCGTTGGGCGAAGGAGCGAGAGACCGATAATCAACGCTAAGCCGGTCAGCAACAGGATGGAGAGGACATCCCCTTGTGAGATGACGTTAAGGGCGCCGGCGATCCCGGAAACGAGGATGACGCCGCCCCACGTCCACAGCGTTGTCCCCCACCGCTCAATAAATGGAAGAGAAAGCAGGTTGAATCGACGGCCCACTACCAACCCTCAGGGAGTGGAATCTGGTTCCGACTGCCCATTTGCATAAAGTACGCGTTGAGATCCCGAATCTGATAATACCAGCCTATGCGGTAGTAATCCACAATGGGCGGCCGGTTCGCTTTGTAATGCGAGTAACCATACATGCAAACGGCAACCATGCACGCGACAAAAAACATGCGCTTCAGCGGGTGCGCCCTCTCCGGTTTCGGGCGCGATTCCACATAGGCAACGTAGTAGATACCTGCAAGGACGAACAGAATTGCGATCATGTTTGCGGCGGCGCGTGTGACACACGATTCATCACGAAGCCGATGACCTTATTCTCGTTCAGCATCGGCATGATATTGCTGATCTCGGTCTTCTTCGTTTTGCCCACGGAGACGACAACGATGTATCCATCAAGCTGACTCGTGAGCATAGCAGGAAAATTCTGATCCTTCGCCGAGGGAAGGTCGATCACCACAAACCGGAAGTGCTGCTTGAGCGTGGCAACAACCTCTCGGATTTCAAGAATCCTGCTCAGGCCTCCCTTGCTTTCTTCAAGCGAGCCTAACGGTACAAGCCACAACCCCTTGATGGATGTCCGCGAGAGCGTGATCGTATCGTTGTGCACGGCATCGAGCATCCCGGGCGAAGACGGAACGCCGAACACAGCATGCTGCCGGGGGTTGGAAAAGTTGAGATCGATCAGAACCGTGTCATCGTCCGTGTCGAGCGCGAGAAACGTCGCGAGGTTTGCTGCAACAACGGTTTTCCCCTCTCCGGTGCCGGCGCTGGTAATGCCTACGGTGAATCGCGCATCGGCGTTGTTGCTCGGAAACAGACTCGTCCCAAACGCGTGATACCGCTGAACCGATACGACCGATTCGTCCAGCTCAGGCGTGACTTTTCGGTTATAGAAGAGCAGCTTCCCTTTGCGGATGAGCTGCTGCCGAGAGCGTTCCCGCTCGGCATCATCCTCGTACTTGCTGTAGTCTGACGCGAGATTGTCGTCTTCGATATTCGGAGTCATGAGTTTCTAATGATTAAAATCCTCTGGAGTTATTCATTCACAAGCACATGCAGCACGACCCTCATGGCAGATAGCCGATGATGGGTTTGTGAAAGATTTCGATATCCTGCTTTCGCCGAATCGTCGGATCGTAGTATTCCATCAAGAACATTGCCGCAAGGCCAACGATAAACCCCAGCACCATGCCGCCGCCGATGATGACCGGCTTCTTGGGCTTCGTGGGTGTCGTCGGTACTTCCGCAGGATCCAGAATCACGTAGCGGCTTGCGCCTCGGTCGGTAAGCTCCTTCGCGATGCGAGCCTGATCGAGCTTCTGTTTCGCGCCGTCATAATTCTCTTTCACACGGATATACTCGCTGCCGCGGGCGCCCTGTACGATATCAACATTGATCGAACTGGAAATATCGTGTTGCGTCTTCTCGCGGCGGTTGGCAAGACTTGCCCGCTCGGCTTTCGTTTGCTCGACGCGCGCTTCCAGAGCGTCGATGCTCTTGGCAAGGAGATCGGAAAGCTCCCGACGTAAAGATTGTACGGCCGGGTACGTTGGCTTGTACCGGCTGAGCATTTGGTTGTACCGCAGCGACACGGCCTTGAGCGTGTCCACATAGAGGATCGTTCCACCCTGGGGATCGAGCGCGGCGATCTGACTGACCACGCCCGGATTATCCAAGTTGTTCTGAAAAAGTTTGAGCTGACTCAGGGCCCGCTGCTGCTGCTCCAATTCTCGCTCTTTCTCGGTAAGCTGTTCCTGAACTCTCCCCAACATGCCCTGCAAGCCCGTTTCGCCGATCGGTGCCGAGGCCAGCCCGCGCTGGCGCGTCTCAAGATATTCCCGTTGCTGTGCTTCGTACTGGAGACGAAGTTCTTCAACCTTCTGCTCGAGGAATCTCACCGTCTCCTCAGCCTGCTGGCGATCCGACTGGAGGCTCTTGTGAATGTAAATGTTGCATAGAATCGTCGCCGCCCGCTGACAGATATACGGGTCGCTGTCCACAAATCCGATTCTGAACGAATCGTTCCCGCGCAAGTCGGTCCAGATTTTTCGACGCGTGGCCTCGATGAGATCATCGAGCTTCTCGCCCTTCGACGGCTTGATGCCGAGACTGTCCAGCATGGTCTGAATCGTCGTCCGACTGAGAACAATTTCGTTAAACGACGCAAGCTGGTTATCCGCCATCGCAAACATCACCGCCCGGCCCCAGTCCAGAAGCGGATTGAGCGTCTTCTCTTTCTGGATCAGAATCGTCGTATAGGATTCATAGCGCTTCGGAAGGATGTATGCGCCGATGACGCTGATAAGAGAGATAATCAGAAACGGAATGATGAAGAATTGCTTCCGTCTCCGAATGATATCCACGATCTCTGAAACCGTCACATACGTCTTCATAACGCCCTTCGCTCGATTGGTGTGCGAAACAATCTCGTCAAACTTTGTGAGAAAAGATAGTAAATCAGTTAAGGTGAGTCAACCTTTGTGCCACACCGAAAGCCTCCAACTCCACAAGAAAACCACGCCCTTCTCTGCGACCATCGGCAATGTGTGTAAGAAAGTAACACCTCACATCGGCACATCTGAATATCGAACAAACCTGCTGACGGAATGGTGGGGAAAATCACCTTAACCCCTGCAGGATAACACTTTTGTTACCGACAACACCTCTGGGGCTGGTCCTTCACCGCTGAGAAATGAACACCTGAACATTTTGCAAGCCTTGATTGACAATTCCGACAACGAAAAACGATTGGATTTCGGAGCCCATTTTGTTACATTGGGCAACAAACATGCGATATTCGACAGTACGCATGCAGCAAGATCACATCCATGAGTAGGGTATTGGTTATGAGGATTAATGCACGAATGGTTCGTCGCTCGAGAATCGTTGCGCTTCTTGCGGTGGTGCTGTTGTTTGTTGCGTTGGCACCGAATGCAAGAGGCCAGGGGCCAGACTATATCATCAACAAGGGTGACCAGCTCTTAGTTACAGTCTGGGGTTACAATGAGTTTACCACAACCCAAACCGTGAAGGACAACGGCATGTTCACCATGCCGCTCATCGGTGACGTGAAAGCGGCAGGTCTCACCAAAGACGAATTCATCAAAAGTTTAGAGAAAAGGCTGGCGGAATACATTCAGGGAGACATCAAGATCACTGTTTCAGCCGTTTCATCCATCGGACAACGGGTTACCATTCTGGGTGCCGTGGTGCGACCCGAAAACTACCCCGTCTCCATTGAAACCAATTTGTTGGAACTGATTTCGATGGCTGGTGGCTACACTCCCGAGGCTCGCATCAACAAGATCAAGATCTTTCACAAAGACAAAACCGTTCCCGCTACTGAGGTCAACCTGGAAGACTACCTCGACCGGTCGGATATTGATAACATTCCCAAAGTGAAGCCGGGAGAAATTGTCTTCGTGCCGCGCCAGCAGAATGTGATCAAAGATTTTGGGGAGTTCTTCCGCGATGTTGCATTCATCTTTACCATCATCCAACTGACCGACGTGGGACGCTGAGCTTAGCTGAAGGCATCCATGAAAACACTCGCGTTTGTTTTGAAGCATCATTACCAGTCCGCTTTCCTTGTCGGTCTTCTCCTGTTGGGATCACACACAGCCCATGCTCAGCCGGTTGGCCAGAAAGTAGGCCCGCAGTTCCCGTTCATAGCAAGCAGTGCTCGACTGATGGGGATGGCGGATGCTGCCGACCCGGTTCTCGATAACTTCTCCGGTTTCGGTACCAACCCGGCCGTGCTCGGACTTCTCACAACCTCGCTTGTTGATTACAGCTTTCTCAGAGTACAGAAGGGAATTACGTTCGAACATTTGGGAGTCGCATACAAGGCAACGCGCGTGGACGGAATCGCTTTTGCGGTGGACATCCTGCATTTTGGCGGCACGGACTTCTACACGAACGCGAGTGTGCGCAACCTCGGATACGAACTGCGCACAGGTCTGGGATATGGAAGAGAAATCGCTGAGGCGTTAGCGATCGGAATCAACGTCCAGGCTATCACTTCAACAACCGGCCCGAATTCGGTTTGGGCATTCGGCGGCGACTTCGGACTCGCGTACGCCCCCTCGCGCTACATTCGCTACGGCCTGAGCGTAAAAGGCATCAGCACGGATTACAAGGTGGTTGCGCCCGTCCTGCGTACGGATGTGTTTACACCACGAATATCAAGAGTCCTCGCCCTCTCGGTTGCGATTGACTATCCCTTCGCGGATCAAACAGAAAAGATTGTTCTGGCATTTCAAAATGAAAAGGTTGTTGGCGAGCGAGGAATCATCTTTAAGTTTGGTGGAGAGTACTATCCTTTCTGGTCGGCCGATGCCTTCCGCGCCGCTGTAAGAGGCGGTTTCGTTTTCAGGGGTAGCGACCTGGAACCGCGGTTCGGACTCGGGATCTCCTACTCGCAATTCGCGTTCGACTACGGATACAGGTATACCAGACGCTACTACCAACCATCGCATATGTTCACGCTCACGGTGAAATGGTAAGCCGAGGGCCTGCCTTATCCATCCGACTCATCCCACTGGAATTCTCTCCTCTCAATCATTTGACTGTTATTACTGATTTTTAATCGGTATTTCCACCGCGCGAGCTTGCTTTACCTGATTTATTCATTATATTTCAGGTGCCGGTTGTGCCAAGAAACCCATTCAATCAAGAGGGGGTACTATGACGTGCTTGAAGTGGATTTCATTGGCCGCCATCCTTGTCCTGTGCAACTCTCCTCTGACGGCGCAAGACAATCCCAACGGACCCAGCGGCATTCTGGCGTTCGATAAGATTGCCGCAACGCAGCTTGGTTTCCTACCCAACAGCAAGAAACAGTTTACTTCACCGTCGCAGTTCAGTTCGTTCACGATCAGGCGTGTGAGTGACAATGCCACCGTGTTCACAGGTGGTGGACCGCTTCGCTCGGTGAACGATCAGCAAGGGGTGCTGAACGGCGCGACGGTTTGGGTGGGAGATTTTTCGTCCTTCCGAACTCCCGGCCGATACAAGATCGTCATCGGGAATCTCGAATCTTATCCGTTTGATATTCGATCGGATATCTTTGATCAGCCCCTGCGCGCGACGTTTCGCTTCTTCTATTATCAGCGCGCCTTCACAGCTATCCTGCAGACGCACGCCGAAGGACCCTGGTATCATCCGACGGATGCGCACCTGGCTCCTGCGGGTGTCGTCAAAGGATGGCATGATGCAGGCGACCTCACGGTGTACAATGCGACGATGACTCAGTCCATCTTCTGGATGCTGGAGGCGTGGTCGGACTTCCGTCCGATGGATGACAACATGAACATTCCTGAAAGCGGAAACGGCGTCCCGGATCTTCTGGATGAGGCGCGGTGGGGTCTCGAGTGGCTGCTGTCCATGCAAGACGCAAACGGCGGCTTCTGGTGCAACGCCACTGCAAACAACGGAACCAACTCGTATCCGTACGGTACAACGTTTCCGCAAAGTGTCTCACCGTACATGAAGACCGTCCCGCCAACCGTCCAGGCCACTGCCAAAGCTATTGCCGTTCTCGGATATGCTTCGGGTATCTTTCGTTCGTACGACCAAGCCTTCGCAAACCGATGTCTTGCAGCGGCCCGCAGCGGCTGGACATGGATGCTTGCAAACCCCAATGCCACGTACGACGGATGCGCCGGCTGCGGCGGGATTAACTTCAACAACTACGCTCAGGGAAACGACGCACACCTGTTGAGAACCAACCGGATGTGGGCGGCAGCAGGGTTACTCTACGCGACCGGTGAGACGCAGTACGAGGCGGCCTTTCAACAATACTATGAACCGATCGGTTGGATCAGTTCGTTCAGCAAGAGCGAAGGCTTTGCGGCAAGCCTGTATCTTCGCGTCCCCTCCGGCGCCAGCTCTGCACGAAAGGAGGAGATTCGGCAGAGGATCTTTCAGATGGCTGATGGCGTCCGCAATGATGGCAACACGCATCCCTTCCAATTCGCAACGCACTACTACTGGGGAAGCGCCAGCAACGGAATGCATCGCAGCGGACAGTTTTCCTGGAGAGCATACTATCTGGATACGACACGAACGGCCGATCTCGATCAGGCACTGTTCAATCTCGAGTGGATTTTTGGCAGAAACTATATGAACCAGTGCTACCTGAGTGGTGTCACCGGCGTTTCCAAGCCGCGGCTGCGCGGATTCCACCACTGGATGAAGGCCCTCAATGCCAACCCGTGGCATTTCCCGGGCGCGCTTGCCGGCGGACCGAATCAATGGCCGGACGGGAACGATGTCTCCTACCCGAATAACCAACCGTTCCCGATCTGGGGATACTGGGGTGACCCGGCCAATCCCCGCAACGGAAACGAGCCTGTGGAGGGACGCTTTACCGACAATGACAGTTGGTCAACGAACGAGGTCGCCATTAACTGGAATGCTGCGCTCCTCTACAATCTTTATGCAGCTCGCAGGTATGCCCGCGGGGGACCGGCCTCTACACAAGAAGAGGACAACCTGCCGCGCGACTTCTGGCTCGAACAAAACTACCCGAATCCTTTCAATCCCTCAACCACGATCCGCTTTGCGGTTCCACGATCCACCACCGTTCGCCTGACCATCTACAATGTGCTTGGGCAAGAGGTACGGACACTGGTGAATGGTACATACGAACGAGGGTTTACGGAAGTCACTTGGGATGGGCGCGACAACGCGGGCAATGTGACATCTTCAGGCATCTACTTTTACCAGATGATTTCTGGAGATTTTGTGGAAACCCGAAAAATGATCCTGACACGATAGATTTCATTCCCACCGAAAGGGCGGTACTTACGGTACCGCCTTTTTTTTCACCTCCGCACTCTTGGCAGTTCAGGGCAGATTTCATTTGATAGTCGCAGGTCGTTTGCTTATCTTGTGCCCGCTTACACAAGAAGCTCGCTTTGTTCTTTGAAGTCGTCTCCGGGCTTCAGCAACCCAGCTCCGAGAACAAGTATACACGATTAGCTGGACCAAGCTCGTACGGATGAAATCCCCAAGCCGCGTGAATTCATTCCTCAAGTCAATGCTTCTCTCGGTGCCAGGAATCCTTCTGGCACTCCTTGCGGGCGAACTCTTCATTCGCCTGCTCAGCCCCCAACGTCTGGACAACAACCTCGCGTGTTTCGAGCCGGATAGCACGCTCGTTTTCTCGATGCAAAAAGGATATCGAACGATCCACTCCAGTTATGAGTTCTCCATTCCGGTGGAAATCAACAGCTTCGGGGTACGAGACAACGAGATTCCACCAAAAACGCTCCACGCGACGCGCATCATCGGTCTGGGAGACTCATTTACGTTCGGTAACGGCGTGACGCTCGAACAAACATTCCTCAAGCGCCTCGAAGCATGCATCTCGACCGTCGCTCATCCGGTGGAGGTAATCAACTGCGGCGTTCCGGCCTACAGTCCGCTGCAGGAACATCGCTTCCTTCAGAAGTATCGCTCGCACTTGCAGCCCGACATTGTTCTCCTCGCCTTCTTTGTGGGGAACGACTTCGTCGAATCGGCTGACCTCTACGACGCGACGGGAAACCCGACACTGCAGGTGGTTGACGGCAATCTTGTGTCCAAGCTATCGGGTGAAAGGGAACACAGCTTCGTGCGGCGCCTCACGCAACCCCTGCGGGCCTATCTCAGTATGAATTCACATCTGTACGTCTTTCTGCGCGACCGGAGTTCGCAGCTTCTGTCGCTCTTCGGGTTGAGGCCCTACAATCTTCCTCCGGATTTCTGTCGGCGAGAGTTTTCAGAACGGATGCAGCGAAACTGGGGCTACACGCAAACGATCCTGCAGTATCTGGCGCAGGAAACAGCCGAGCATCAGGAGCGACTCATCGTGCTGATCCTGCCCGCGAGCTACCAGGTGTACAAGACGACATGGGATGAATATATTGCAGCCCTCCAGCTCGACCCACGCGAGTACGATCTGGAGAAACCCCAACGGTTGTTGCGTGACTTTTTCTCAACGTCGGGAATCGAATTCGTTGACGCCCTTCCCGTTCTCCGGCACAATCTGATCGGACCTCCATTATTCTTTGCCGTGGATGGGCACCTGACGCCGGAAGGACACAACATTGTGGGGCGCGCACTGTGCGAGTATTTGAAGGCAACGCCGATGCAGCGCATCCCCGCACAACGAAACATGGTGAATGCTGTGCACGAGCGTCCCCCCGTGCAAACAACCAGATAAAGGTTGGAGCATCAAAGCACAACGGACACTCGACGTTCGAGTGTCCGTTCGAGAAATGCCGACCGACAGTGTAATTAGAACAGCGTGTAGATGAACGGTGCCAGTGCCGAGCCTTGCGTGAACACCAACAGCAGGCCCAGCGCAAGCAGCATGAACACGATGGGACCAAGCCACCACTTCTTCCTCACCTTCATGAACTCCCACAGTTCCCCCAGGATGGCAAATTTGCTGCGTGCCATTATTCTGCTCCTCCAGTGTGTATGAGTGTAGTGAATAACATCAGAACGTTCGCGTTACATGCTTCGGGTCGAATTTGCTGAGGTCGCGCTTCTTCCAATAGCTCTCTGCACGCCGATCGATTTTTTGATCGATCAAATCTACACCCAGTAACCTCATCACAACGCCTATGGGTGTGAGGATAAGGTAGAAGAAGATCCCCAAGAGCAGCCTTGTGTTGAACCATCCTAAGGCAAAGGCGAGTGTCATCCAGGCGATGTGGATGGGCTTCATCAACGGATAGGCGACGCGGCTGAGAATAAACAGACCCACGCCCAATCCTGCAAACCACCGCCATCCGATGCTCTGCACGCCCTGAGCAAAATCGAATCGGAACCAGCCGCTGTGGGCTATCAACAGCACGGCACCGATAATGCTGAAGCCGATAAGAAATGCCTTCCCCGTCTTCCTGACGGCGTCGGGTGACCTGTCGATTTTCAGTTTGTTAGTCAAGTTCGAACTCCTTCATCCAATCAATATCCTGTTCGAGGGGTTTCTGTTCCGTCTTGGCGATGATATAGTTTCCCATCACCAGATAATCCATGTTTGTTCGCATGAGGCATTTGTACGCCTCGATCGGTCGGCAGACGATGGGCTCGCCGCGCACGTTGAACGACGTATTGATGATAACGGCGCATCCCGTTTTCTTGTAGAAAGCATTGATCATGTCGTAATAGAGCGGATGATCCTCGCGTTCCACCGTTTGAATGCGCGCCGAGTAATCCACGTGCGTGACGGCCGGAATGTCCGAGCGCGGAACGTTCAGTTTGTCGATGCCGAAGAGTTTCTCCTGCTCTTCCGTCATCTTCACGCGCCGCTCTTGGCGCACGGGTGCCACCAACAGCATGTAGGGGCTTTCGCAGTCCATCTCAAAGTAATCCGACACTTTCTCGCGTAAGACCGACGGTGCGAACGGCCGGAACGACTCGCGAAACTTGATTTTCAGATTCATGATGGATTGCATCTTGGGCGATCGCGCATCTCCAATGATGCTGCGGCTGCCGAGAGCGCGTGGACCAAACTCCATCCTTCCCTGGAACCAGCCGATGACATTTTCCTGCGCAATCAGATCGGCGACAATCTCCGGAAGATCCTCGGGCGAGACTTTCTGATACACGATCTCGTTCATCCGCAGGAAGTGCTCGATCTCTTCGTCGGAGTAGGACGGCCCCAGATAGGAGCCCATCTGCGCGTCTTTGTTCGGATTGGCCTTGCGGGGGTTGCCCAGATACGCATGCCAGACGTACAGTGCTGCGCCGAGCGCGCCGCCCGCATCGCCGGCCGCCGGCTGGATCCACAACTTCTCGAATGGCCCTTCGCGCAAGAGCCGCCCGTTGCCCACGCAGTTGAGCGCTACACCGCCGGCAAGCACGAGGTATTTTTGTCCCGTCTCTTTGTGGACGTGGCGTGCCTGGCGCAGCATAATCTCCTCGGTCACCTCCTGCACCGAGCGTGCAAGATCCATCTCGCGCTGCGTGAGTTTCGTTTCAGGCTGACGCGGCGGGCCGCCGAACAGCTCGGCAAACTTCCCATTGGTCATCGTCAAGCCCGCGCAATAGTCGAAATACTCCATGTTCATCTTGAACGATCCGTCTTCCTTCAAATCAAGGAGATGATCGTAAATCTGCTTCACATACTTTGGCTCGCCATAGGGCGCCAGTCCCATCACCTTGTACTCTGCGGAGTTGACTTTGAAGCCGGTGAAATAGGTAAACGCCGAATACAGTAAGCCGAGCGAGTGCGGGAAGTTCAACTCGCCGTGAATCTGGATCATATTGTCTTTGCCCACGCCGTAACTCGTCGTGGTCCACTCCCCGACGCCGTCCAACGTCAGGAATGCCGCTTCCTGGAACGGAGAGGGATAGAACGCGGATGCGGCGTGCGACTCATGATGCTCGGGAAAGAGAATCTCCCCTTCAAACCCCAGATCGCGCTCGATCATCGAGGGGATCCACAGCTTCTCCTTCAGCCACAGAGGCATCGCCATGAAGAAAGACTTGAGACCCCTGGGGGCGTACGCGATGTAGGTTTCGAGTAAGCGCTCGAACTTGAGCAGCGGCTTATCGTAAAAGGCTACGTAGCTCAGGTCTTTCGCCGTGATGCCGCCTTCCTTCAAACAATAGGCAATGGCATGTGTTGGAAAATTGAAATCATGCTTCTTGCGCGTGAACCGCTCTTCTTGCGCAGCCGCAACAATTTTGCCGTCTTTGATCAGCGCGGCTGCCGAATCGTGGTAGTAGCATGATATGCCAAGAATGTACATAGCTATCCCGTCGTTAGTGTCCCAGGAGTTTGTTGTTGCCCAATGATAAGCAAAAGCGTAGTGGGTTCCAAGATATATAAAATGCTTTCGGGGGATGTGTCACAAGCCACACCGCCCGACCCTGTTTTGGCTGATAGGTTACATCTGAAAAGAGCGGATATACTCGACCATCCGCTCGCAGTCCTCGAGCGTTTCCACGGGGCGTGCTTCGCCGCCCTGCGCCGCAAGTTCATGATGCTCCTGCACACTCATCACCGAAAGTTGGTTCTTCCGCATCTCCTCGATGCTCTTGCTGGCCGAGGCGGCAGCCGCAAGAGTCGTAATGAAGGGAACTTTGTACTCCATCGCCGTCTGGCCGATGGCGTGCTCGTCGGCGCGCGAGGTCTGGCCCAACGGCGTGAGGATGATAAGCTGTACCCAGCCGTTCTTGATGATGTCGATGATGTTCAACGTCCAGTTGCCGGCTTTCAGCACCGGACGGTTGGGAATGCCGTGTTCGGTCAGGAAGCGCGACGTCCCTTCTGTAGCAAGGATATTGAAGCCCAGGCGGACGTAGCTGCGCACGATGTTCACGGCACGCTCGCGTTTGTCGTTATCATTCAAGCTCACGAACACCGTGCCCGACTGCGGCAGCGGCATCCCTCCCGCAATCGAGGCCTTCGCGAACGAAACGCCGAAGCTGTCGGCAATCCCCATCACCTCGCCGGTCGAGCGCATCTCAGGTCCGAGGAAGTGACGTGCCGTCGGAAACTTGTTGAACGGAAAGACGGATTCTTTTACCGATACGTGCTTGGCCCAGCTGAACCCCTTCACTCCCAATTCCTTCAACTTTCTGCCGACCATAAGCTTTGCCGCAATCTTGGCAAGCGGCACACCCGTCGCCTTGCTGACGAACGGCACCGTACGCGAGGCGCGGGGGTTCACTTCCAGCACATACACGACGCCGTCTTGCATCGCATACTGCACGTTCACCAGCCCCACAACGTTCAGCGCAAGTGCAAGCTTGCGTGTGTACGTCATGAGCGTGTGCAGTTGCTGCGCCGTCACCTGATACGGCGGCAGCACGCAGGAGCTGTCACCGGAATGAACACCCGCTTCTTCGATGTGCTGCATCACTCCGCCGATGTACACATCCTCGCCGTCGCAAACCGCATCAACGTCGAATTCGAACGCATCCTCAAGGAACCGGTCAATGAGCACGGGATGCTCGGGCGAAACGTTCACGGCCTTTGCCATGTACTCCCGCAACGCATCATCGCCGTAGCAAATCTCCATTGCCCGCCCGCCAAGAACGTACGACGGCCGAACCAGCACAGGGTAGCCTATCTTTTTTGTCACCTCGAGCGCTTCTTCCACATTTGACGCGGTGCCCCACGGCGGACACGGAATCTGCAGCGATTCCAGAAGCTTCCCGAACCGCTTCCGATCTTCAGCAAGATCGATGCCTTCAGTCGATGTGCCGATGATTCTGAACCCATGATCCTCCAGAGCCTTGGCAATCTTCAACGGCGTCTGCCCTCCGAACGTGACGACAATCCCATCCGGCTGTTCATGCTCGCAGATGTTCAGCACATCTTCCAACGTGAGAGGCTCGAAGTACAGCTTGTCCGTCGTGTCATAGTCGGTCGAGACGGTTTCGGGGTTGCAATTGATCATGATGGTTTCATACCCCTCTTCACGCAAACCCATCACGGCATGCACGCAGCAGTAGTCGAACTCGATACCCTGCCCGATACGATTCGGCCCGCCGCCGAGAATGATGATCTTCTTTCTCGGAGAACGCACCGATTCATTTTCCATCTCATAGGTGGAATAATGGTAGGGCGTCTGTGCGGCAAACTCTGCCGCGCACGTGTCGACGGTCTTGAACACCGCCGTCACCCCGAAACGCTTCCGCAAACGCCTGACCGTCTCTTCATCCGTTTTCCAGATCGTCGCAAGCTGCCGATCGGAGAACCCGTATTGTTTTGCTTTGAGGAGTATGTCTGCCGTTATTTTCTTCAATGCGTGTGCCCCGGTTGATTCAACCCATAGCGAATCGTGTTGTATCGCTTGATTTGCTCGGCGGAAAGTATCGCGTGCGCCTTGATGTGTGCACGAAGGTGAATTGCCCGCAGCTCTCCGCGCAGGGCGCCGATTTCGCGGGACTTCCTTTCCACTTCCTTTTCCGTGGCGCGGCGGCTCCGGAACAACGCCTCCAGCTCTTCCTCTTTCCGCACAATAAGCCTCCCCTTCGCCACCGCTTCAGCCTTCATGTGATCAAAGATGAGTTCGATCGCTCGTTTCTGTTCCGCTGTGAGGCGAAGCGAATCCTGCAATTCAAGGACATGCTTGGGACCGGGGTAGCTGTTCAGTTCGGCGTACTTTGCCATTCCCGCTCCGGCTCCCGACTCAAGCTCCGCCTTATCCGCGGGTATAGTCTGCCCCTGCAGCGAAGTTACAAATACAGCGATCGAGAGAACTCCCGCTCGGATCCTTCCTTCACGCCTCGATGTCATACGTCTTCAACTCTTCTTCCAGATCAACGATTTGTTTGATGTTGTAAAGAAACCACGGATCAATCTTGGTGATAGCGTGCAACTCGTCAATGGTCATCCCGAGCTGGAAACCGTAGCGAAGGTAAAAGATGTTTTCGGGCCGCGGCCGCGAGAGCTGTTGGCGAACACGTTCGCGCCACCGCTGTTTCTGCTCGTCGGAAAGATGGTCAATGTCGAAGAGGTCCTTGCCGTCGGCACCGAGACCGTAGCGTCCCTGTTCCAGTGAGCGCAGCGCTTTCTGCAGCGCCTCCTTGAACGTCCTGCCGAACGCCATCGCTTCACCCACGGACTTCATCTGAATGCCGAGCATGCCATCAACGCCCTTGAACTTCTCGAAGTCCCAGCGCGGAATCTTCACGACGGTGTAGTCGATCGTTGGCTCGAACGACGCCGGCGTCAGTTTCGTGATGTCGTTGGGGATTTCATCCAGCGTGTAGCCGATAGCAAGTTTCGCTGCGATCTTGGCAATCGGGAAGCCGGTGGCTTTCGATGCAAGTGCCGACGAACGGGAGACGCGTGGATTCATTTCAATCACCAGGCGGCGCCCGTTGTTCGGATTGACGGCGAATTGAATGTTCGAGCCGCCCGTCTCCACGCCGATCGCGCGGATGATTTTCAGCGCGTCGTCGCGCATCGCTTCGTATTCCTTGTCGGTGAGCGTCTGCTGCGGCGCGACCGTGATCGAGTCACCCGTGTGTACACCCATCGGATCGAAGTTTTCGATGGAGCAGATGATGACGACATTGTCACGCAAGTCGCGCATCACCTCAAGCTCATATTCCTTCCATCCTAACACGGACTCTTCCAACAGCACCTCGTGAATGGGACTTGATTCAAGTCCGTGCGTTACCTTCTCGACGAACTCATCGGCGTTTTCGGCGATGCCTCCGCCGGTGCCACCGAGCGTGAAGGAAGGGCGAATAATGATGGGAAACCCGATGAAGCCTGCAAGCTTCAATGCCTCTTCAATGGTCCGGACGAAACCGCCGCGGGGAGTTTCAAGCCCCGCTTCACCCATCGTTTTCTTGAACAGCTCGCGGTCTTCCGCCTTCTCAATCGCCTCGAGCTTCGCGCCGATCAGTTCGACGTTGTACCGCGCAAGGGTTCCATTGCGGGCAAGGGCAACGGCGGTATTGAGCGCCGTTTGCCCGCCCATCGTCGGCAGCAGGGCATCCGGGCGCTCGCGCTCGATGATGCGCTCGACAAAATATGGGGTGATGGGTTCGATGTACGTTCGGTCGGCAAGCTCCGGGTCGGTCATGATCGTGGCCGGATTGCTGTTGATGAGGATGACGCGATAGCCCTCTTCGCGCAGCACCTTGCAAGCCTGCGTTCCCGAATAATCAAACTCGCACGCCTGCCCGATAACAATCGGCCCGGCGCCTATGACAAGGATTGAACTAAGGTCGGTACGTTTCGGCAAGAACAGTTCCCCGAAGTTTCATTGGGTTTCAATATACAACATCTCAGCCTATCAGGCAAAGCTTCCCAATCACAAAAATTATGGGCGTTCCGGCGCTAAGCGCTTCGCAGCGCCGTCGGCGCCCTACGGGGTACGCTTCGCTCCCGTGCCGCCACACACATCGTGGCGGCACTGGCGCCAAACAACGGCACCACCCTCCGGGCGCCTAACGCACGCAGCTCAATCGTCGCAGCAGAACCCAAACCCTCAGGCGGTCCGTCATTCTGAGGCCGCCTGCTAACGACCGAGAATCCAGAGCCGAGCCAAGATCTGGATTCTTCGCTTCGCTCAGAATGACAGATGTTTGCAGCACGATCAAAGACCGCAACGCTCGGGTTGCTATTTTTCCTTGGAAAAGGAGTAACGAGGAGAACATCCAAAATCGTATCCAAAAGCCTTCGCAGAGGCGAAGCAACCGCGCCCGGCCGCGCTGCTCACACATCATACTCACGTTGCCAGAATATTCGCCAGACGCCACAGATCGTTATCGATTGTCTTGCGTTTTGTCCAGGCATCTTTGAGCGGGGTGAATGCAATCTTTCCGTGAATCTCGCCGACCATGACGCCGGATTGTCCTTCGAGCAACGCATCCACCGCGGCAACGCCGAGACGGCTCGCAAGCAGGCGGTCACGCGCAGTGGGACTTCCGCCCCGCTGAATGTGCCCCAACACGCAGATGCGGTAGTCATAGCCTGCCGCATCTTTGATCTTCTCGGCAAGGCTCAGCGCGCCTCCCGACTCCTCGCCTTCGGCGACAATGATGATGGCGCTGGACTTGTGTGCCTTCGAAGCCATGAGCGCTTCTTTCAGGTCCTGGATGTTGGTGTGTGTTTCAGGAATGGCAATGTGCTCGGAACCTGAAGAAATGCCGACATCGAGTGCGATGAAGCCCGCGTCGCGCCCCATCACCTCGACGTAGAACAACCGGTCGTGCGAGGCGGCAGTGTCACGAATTTTGTCTATCGCTTCCATCGCCGTATTGACAGCCGTATCGTAGCCGATCGTGTAGTCCGTGCCAAACAGATCGTTATCAATCGTGCCCGGCACACCGATGACGGGAATGTGATGTTCTTCGATGAGGTACGTTGCGCCCTGGAATGTTCCATCACCGCCGATAGCCACGAGGCCATCAATACCGGCGGATTTCAGGTTCGCCGCTGCTTGTGCGCGTCCCTCCTTCGTCTTGAACTGCTCCGACCGCGCCGTGCGCAAGATCGTTCCGCCGCGCTGGATGATGTTGGACACCGAGCGCGCCTGAAGGTCAACAAACATTCCTTTGATCATCCCCTCATAGCCGTATTGAATCCCGACAACCTCCAGGCCGTTGTAAATCCCGCAGCGGACGACGGCGCGCACGCAGGCATTCATCCCCGGCGCATCGCCTCCGCTGGTGAAAACGCCAATCTTCTTCATATCCAACCAATTTGTTTGATAATGTCGGCGTAAAATCTATCCAACAACTGTGTGAGATGCAATTCAGGGAGGCTGGATTGAGGATGCTGGTTCTGGAATTCTTGAATCTTCTGTTTCAATTCGCTATGTTCACACTCGTGCGGCGAGCAACCAACCCGCCGCTCGCCGCTTCATCCAAACCAAACCGCATTAACCGACAAGCAGACGCTTTTCTATGGCAACAACTCGCGAAGCATGGGGTTCACGGATCGGGCTGATTCTCGCTGCGGCCGGCAACGCTATCGGCATCGGCAATCTTCTTCGATTCCCTGCACAGGCCGCACAAAACGGCGGCGGTGCGTTCATCATTCCCTATCTTGTCTCGCTTCTGCTGTTCGGACTTCCGTTGATGTGGGTGGCGTGGGCCGTCGGCCGATACGGCGGCAGGTTCGGACACAGCAGCCTGCCCGGCATGTTCGACGTTATCTGGAAAAAGCCTGCCTCGAAATATCTGGGCGTGTTAGGCCTTGCCATTCCGGTGGTGTTTTGTCTCTACTACACATACATCGAATCGTGGTGTCTTGCCTACGCCTATTTCTCGCTCACCGCAGGATACACAAACGCTCCGGGGTATACGGTGGATCTGTCGGTGTTCCTGCGCGAGTATCTCGGCGATGCGACCTCAAGCTCCTACTTCTCCGGAGTCATGCCTGCGCTGGGCTTCCTTCTCATCGTCGTGCTGCTGAACGTGTGGATACTCTCGCAGGGCATCATGAAGGGAATCGAGCGACTCGCCAAGATTGCCATCCCGCTGCTGTTGATTTTCTGCGTGGCGCTCGCCGTTCGTGTGCTCACGCTTGGCAAGATCGAAGGAACGGCGCTCGACGGTCTGGCGTACCTCTGGACCCCGAACTTCAGCGCCCTCACCAATCCTCAAGTCTGGATTGCAGCGGCGGGACAGATTTTCTTCACGCTGGGTGTTGGCTTCGGCGCGTTGGAGTGCTTCGCAAGCTACGTTCGCTCGAAGCAGGACATTGCACTCACCTCCCTCACCACCGCATCCACAAACGAGTTTGTCGAGATTATTTTTGGTAGCATGATTGCCATCCCGGCTGCCGCAATTTTCTTCGGTCCCGGTCAGATCGAAGCCATCGCCGGCAGCGGGACATTTTCGATCGGGATGGTTTCGATGCCGGAGATTCTTCGCTCGACGCCGGGCCTGCCGTTCTTCGGAACAATCTGGTTTCTGCTTCTGTTCTTCGCCGCGTTCACCAGCTCGGTCGCCATCGCTCAGCCGGTGATGGCGTTCCTTCAGGATGAAGCGAAGTTGAGCCGCGGTGTTTCGGCAACCATCCTCGGTTTGTTGTGGATACTGGGATCGCTGCCGGTGATTTTCTTTTACAAGTATGGCGTGCTGGACGAGTTTGATTTCTGGGCAGGAACGATCGGGCTGGTTGCACTGGCAATTGTCGAGGTTGTTCTCTTTTCGTGGGTACTGGGAACGTCGAAAGGGTGGGAAGAACTTCACGACGGAGCCCTCATCCGCGTTCCGCGGTTGTTCATGTTCATCCTGAAGTACATCACGCCACTTGGACTGATCAGCATATTCCTTGCCTGGGCGCTTCAGGCGAACCTTTCCCCCACTCCAAAAATCAACTGGAATGTTGTTGACCGCCACCTCTATCCGGGAAAGTTCGTCACAGGGGGGAGTTCTTCAGTTCAAGCAATCGAAGAGGAAATCCGACGCGCCGTCCAGGCAAGCGGCCGCGACCTCAAGGCATGGGCCGGGGTGCGGTTGGGACATGACGGAACGATAACCGTAACCAACTATGCGGCCGATCCATCCCTCGAACGCGCATTGACTGCCGAAAAGCTACAACGATGGCTCGAGCTGATGGGGCTTCGCTACGAAGAGAAGAACCCGCAGGGAAACGTCGAAAAGAAAGATGTGGCAATCACGATCGCCATCGAGGCTCTCGATCGCTCGTCGTACATCTGGCTGGCACGCATCATCATCATCGGGTTCTTCGCCGCGTTTACAGCGATGATTGCCGTGGTCTGGAGAAAACGCAAGAACGATCCGGAGGAGTTCGCATGAGTGCAGGCGCAGTCATTCTTATGCTCGCAACGTGGCTGGGCGTCACCGCGCTGACGGTATTCTGCTTCGCCAGGATTCTCAAGCACAAAGATCGGAGTCCGTGAGAAGACTCCTGATGGAGGATTCGTCCGCTGAGGCCTTCAATCTCCGAAGGGTCTTGTGATCTGCTGATTGTCCCATCGGTTCAGATAATCATCTGTTACATCCCTCACAACCTTGCCGAGCAAGATCAATCCGATGAGATTGGGAATAGCCATCAGTGCGTTCCCGATGTCTCCGAAGTTCCACACAATCTGTAGATGCCTCCCTTGGAGGATCGCCCCGAGAAAGACAAACACACAGAAGAGATAGCGATAGGGCATCACGCTCTTCACACCCCACAGATATTTCGCCCCCTGCTCGCCGTAGTACGACCAACCGATGAGTGTTGTGTAGCCGAACAGGAAGCTGCTCAGGCTGACGATCCACCCTCCAAAGTCAGTTCCCAAGCCGACAGCAAAGGCAGACTTCGTGAGTTGTGTACTCGTGAGTCCCGTCGTGTGCGGATGCAAATTCGAGGCAAGGATAACGAACGTCGTCATGCTGCAGACGATGATCGTATCAATGAACGTTCCCATCATGGCAACCATGCCCTGGGCAGCAGCCTCGTTGCCCTTGGCTGCGGCCGCAGGAATGGAGCAGGAACCGATGCCGGATTCGTTCGAGAGCGTTCCTCGCGCCACGCCGAATCGGATTGCCTCTTTGACGGTATGCCCGAGGAAGCCGCCGACGATCGCTTCATTGGTCAGAGCGGATTGCAACACCACCATCAGGATATCGGGAACGATCAGGAGATTGGTAAGGATGACATAGATGCCGGCACCCATGTAGAGCACGATCATGCCCGGCACCAAGCGCTCGGTAACTGCTGCAATGCGTTTCACTCCACCGATGATGACGAGACCGACAAGAAGTGCCAGGCCGATGCCCGTTACAAAGAACGGGACGCCGAAATCGCTGTTCAGCGCGAGGGCAATGGAATTCGATTGCGCCATGTTGCCGCTTCCCATCGTGGCCATGAGGATAACCGCAACGGCAAACCAGAGCGCAAGAGCTTTGCCCAGCGACTTGTTCTGCAGGCCGTCACGCAAGTAGTACATCGCCCCGCCGCTGAAGGTTCCGTCGGCGGTTTGGATGCGATACTTGAGACCGAGCAATCCTTCGGCATACTTCGTTGCCATGCCGAAGACGGCCGTCATCCACATCCAGAACGGCGCGCCCGGCCCTCCGCTGGCGATTGCGGTCGCCACGCCGGCGATGTTTCCGTTGCCCACGGTAGCCGCCAGAGCGGTCATCAGCGCCTGAAATGGTGTAATGTCGCCGGTCCGCCCCTCCATTTCCTTCTTGCTTCTCCCAAGAATCATGAAACGGATCGCCAGGCCGAGCCGTCGGACCTGAATGAACCGCGTCTGGATCGTCATGTAAATGCCGGTGATGGCGAGAAGCACAACCACTCCTGGAAAGAAATCCATGCCGGGGATTTCCGGCCACCAGATATGGTCGGCAATGACTGCGGTGACGCTCAGGAGGCTATCGAGGAATTCGTTCATGCACGGTCTCCATGTGGGTGAATGACGTTGTCGAACCAAGTGGTCGGTTCTAACCGAACAGACCGAACATCTTGTTCAAGAGGACAAGAAGAATGATCACAGGGGAGATGAAACGAATCAGTGGTCGCCAGGCAAACATCAACATGCGGGCACGCGGCGTGGCCCCCTCAAGCGCTTCGTCGGAGGCTCTGTCGGCTCCCCAGACCCATCCCACAAACAGACTCAAGAAAAGACCTCCCACAGGAAGCGAGATGTCGCTGAAAAGAAAGTTCATCAGACTCAGCCAGTCCGTTTGCCCCAGCACCGAGATGCTGCTGAAGAGTTGCATCGTGCCTTGCGAGAGTGCAGACGGTAATCCGGCGACGAACACGATGGCCGTGAGGGTCCAGACTGCTTTCTTGCGGCTCCACTTTTTTTCATCAACAAAGAAAGCAACGGGCACTTCCAGGAGAGAAACGGTTGAAGTCAACGCCGCAATAGCAAGAAGAACGAAGAAAAGAAGCCCGATGACGGTTCCACCGGGCATGGTCTCGAAGACTTTTGGCAAGACATTGAACACGAGTGCAGGGCCCTGCGTCGGTTCGAGACCGACAGAGAACAGCGCGGGAAAGATCATCAGTCCGGCAAGAAACGCAATCAACGTGTCCGTCAGCGCAACGGCGGAAGCGCTGAACGGGATGCTTTCCTTCTTGGAGAGATAGCTTCCGTAGGTGATCATCGTACCCATACCGAGACTCAACGAGAAGAACGCCTGTCCCATGGCTGCGAGGATGGTTGACCCATGAATTTTGCCGAAGTCGGGTTTAAGGTAGAACTCGATACCCGCCGCAGCACCTTCGAGTGTGAGGTTGTACCCGATGAGGCCGAGGAGAATGAGAAACAGCAGCGGCATGAGGAACTTCGACCACTTCTCGATTCCTTTCTCGACGCCGCCGAGCACAACGAGTGTGGTCAGAAGAAGGAACGCCGTAAAGTACCCGATCTCGACGCTGGGGTCTTGCACAAACTCACCAAACGTACCGGTACTGTGAAGCACGGTTCGGACGATGTATCCCAGAGTCCATCCCGCCACGACAAGATAGAACGAGAGAATGCCGACACCGGTGACCACGCCAAGGTAACCTACCCAGGGCCAGAACCGGGATGTGCTCATCGCCTTGAATGCACCGACAGGGTTCAAGGTTGTCCTCCGCCCGAGAGAAATTTCGGCAATCAGGACAGGAAGACCGATCAACAGCACGCAGCCAATGTACACCAGAACAAACGCCGCCCCTCCATTCTGACCGGTGATGTAAGGATACCGCCAGATGTTACCGAGGCCGACGGCCGAACCGGTTGCAGCAAGAATGAAACCTACGCGCGAACCCCAACTGCCGCGGGAGTTGGTTTCCATAAAGCTTCTCCGGAATGATGACTGGTTTTTTTGCCCAACGTGGGTGACATATTACAGCAATGGGGATTGAGAATCAACGGAAAAATGACGACGCATCTTCGTCAGATGGCTCGGTGCTTCGCTATCGCGCGACGCTCACCTCAACTTCTCCACGCCCCACGTCTTCATCGTTTCCAACATCTGTCGGTCCGTCAGATCGTACCGCACAGGCGTGATGGAGACGTAGTTGTTCTTGATAGCGATCTGATCCGTGTCGAGATCGGTATCGAGAACGTCCATCTGCCCGGTCAGCCAGAAGTATTCGCGGTTCGCCGGATCGCGCCGCACATCGAAGCGATCTTCCCAGACGGAGATGCCCTGCTTGGTAATCATCACACCCTTGATCTGATCTTCGGGCACATTCGGGATGTTGACGTTGAGTAACGTCCGCGCCGGCAATCCCTTTTCGGCGACCAGCAGCGCAAGTCGGGCCGAGAACTTTGCGGCATACGTAAAATCGAGATTCTGGTACGCCGTCAGCGAGATGGCAATGGAGGGGATGCCGAGAATCATCCCTTCGGTCGCTGCCGAAACGGTGCCGGAGTAGATGATGTTGATTGCCGTGTTCGAGCCGTGATTGATTCCGGACATGACAAGATCGGGCTTCTCCTTCATGAGGAAGCGGACACCGAGCTTTACGCAATCGGCGGGCGTCCCTTCCACGGCATAGCCGAAGAAGTCGTTGTTCTTGTGGAACGGAACGGCGCGCAGAGGGTTGTTGACCGTGATGGCATGACCAACGGCGCTTTGTTGCTTGTCGGGCGCTACAACGGTAACCTCTGCAATCTTCTTGATCTCTTGTGCGAGAGCGAAGATCCCCTCGGCATTGATGCCGTCATCGTTGCAAATGAGCACTCGAAGTTTTTTCATATCCTGAGAAGAGATGGTGAGAGAGAACGCCGAGGAAAGGGGGAACGCTAATAGCTTTCCTCCTTGGAGGGAAAGGTCCCGGACCGTATGTCGTTGATGTAGGAGCGGAACGCCGTGCGCAGGGTCTCGGCAAGCTCAGCGTATCGGCGAACGAAGCGCGGCCTGAAATCTTCGGTCAGCCCCAACATGTCGTACACGACCAGCACCTGACCATCGCAATGCGGCCCCGCCCCGATGCCGATCGTGGGGACGGGAACCGATTGGGTAACTTTCCGGGCAAGAGCCGCCGGGATTTTTTCGAGAACGATTGCAAACACGCCGGCGTCGGCAAGAATCTTTGCATCGCGCAGCAGTTGCTGCGCTTCTTTTTTCTCGGTCGCCCTCACTTCATACGTGCCGAACTTGTTGATGGCCTGCGGTGTCAGGCCGAGATGGCCCATCACCGGGATGCCGATCTGCACAAGATGGCGAACGGTATCGGCGATGTAGGCGCCGCCTTCCAGCTTCACCGCGCCGACTCCTACTTCCTTCATAATGCGACCGGCGTTGCGCACGGCCTCTTCTTCGTTGTTCTGATACGACATGAAGGGCATGTCCACAACGATGAGGGCGTTACGGACGGCGCGCTTCACGGCTTTCGCATGGTAGATCATGTCGTCCAGCGTCACCGGCAGCGTCGTCACGTTCCCCTGCACAACATTCGACAGTGAGTCGCCGACCAGAATCACATCAATGCCTACCTCATCGAGCAGCCGTGCGACAAGGTAGTCGTAGGCCGTTAGCATCGTAATCTTCTCGCCGCGCCGCTTCATCTCGAACAGCGTCTTCGTCGTCACGACGCGGTGCTTCGGCTCCTGTCCTTCCGCAGGTTTCTTAGCCATAGATCACGTCCCGTGTCTCCTGTTGTTCATTCCCGACAAACACCATTCCCCACTCTTCTTCAAATCCGCGCCGAATGCACGCAGCAAGTTCGTCGAGATCGATCGGCCCTCGTTTCAGCGACGAGAGATCAACAGTCTTCTCGTCCAACTCCTGCATCAGCGCCCGGCGCGTGGCAGGATCGGGAAGAAGAAGATAATCCACAAGCCGTTTGTGCGCGGGCCCGAAAAGAATGGAGCCGTGCTGCAGCACGATGTCGTGCGACGCGTGCGGAGAACGAAACCGCCGTTGCGCGCTGCCGACCAGCTTACGCCCTTCCCATTCGATCTCGTAGCGTGCCGACGCGGTGAAGCACGGAATGGAGGAGGGATGCTTGTAGTGTTCACGAAGATCCGGCTGCGACTTGCTGAACGAAGCCTCGACGCCGAAGAGATGCAATCCGCGTACAAGCGCCCGGCTGATGGCGTTGTACACGTCCAACACCGTGCGGTTTTCCACCGTCATCACGACGCTGTACGTCAACTCTTCTGCGTGAAGCACGGCGCGGCCTCCCGTAGGCCGCCGAACGACATCAATGCCGTCGAGCCGCGCCCGCGCGACGTCGATTTGTCCCATGTCCTGATTGAAGCCGAGCGAGATTGCCCACGGCTGCCACCGGTACAGCCGAACGGTCGGCGCGCCGCTTCCCTTCAGCAACGCCCGAGCGAGTTGCTCGTCCTTCTGCATGTTGGCTGCGCCGGAACGTTCCTCGACACCCATGAAGCGCCACAGGTTCATTGCACTACTCGTCCCGTCCTTTCTGGCCGTTCCGCTGCCGGCTGATGATGCCGCGTTTGCTTGCGACGATAAACTCCACCACATACCGAACCTCGGCAACCTGCATCAGCGAGGCGTCCTCCCGAATCCGGGCCACCGCCTGGGAGACGTTGAGGTTGGAATTATAGAGGATCGTGTACGCTCTATCCAACGCCTCGATCGTCTCGCGCGAGAATCCTCGACGACGAAGTCCTATGGAATTCAGTCCAGCAAACACCAGCGGCTCACCGGCCGCGCGGACATACGGAGGCACGTCCTTCGGGACGCGCAAGCCGCCGCCGATCATGACGTGCGCACCGATACGCACAAACTGATGCACGGGCGTAATGCCGCCGATGACGGCATAATCATCAACGTGTACATGACCGGCAAGCATGGCGGCGTTGGACATGATGATGTGATTGCCCAGCACACAGTCATGCGCGATGTGAACGTAGCCCATCAACAGATTGTCGCTGCCGATGATCGTGCGGCCCGTCTCCCCCGTGCCGCGGTGGAGCGTGGCGTACTCCCGCACAACGGTTCGGTCGCCAATCTCACACGTCGTAGGTTCATCACGATACTTCAGGTCTTGCGGCACGTGCCCGACGATCGCCCCGTGATGAATCTGACAGTCTTTGCCGATACGCGCGCCGCGAGCAATTAGCGCATTGGCGGCAACCATCGTTCCGTCGCCGATCACCGCACCGGCCTCCACGACGCTAAACGGGCCGATGCGAACATTGTCGCCTAATTCTGCGTGGGGACTGACGTCGGCGCGAGGATCGATGTATGTTGCCATGGAGTTCCGGATCGCTCAGAGATGGTGGCAAGAAAAGGAATCAGTTCAGAGCCGGTTTCGATTCCGGCGGCGCATTCACCGTCGCCCCGCTGCCGTTGCCCGAGCCTGATTTGTCGAGTCGATCAACGATCGACGCCATCATCTCCGCCTCGGCCACCAGCGTTCCGTCCACGTACGCCTTGCCGGTCATCTGACAGATCCGACTCTTGCGGCTGGTCATCGTCAGCTCGAACGTGAGTTGATCGCCGGGCATCACCGGCTTGCGGAACTTTGCGTTGTTGATCGCCATGAAGTACACAAGCTTGTCACCGGGATTCTCGATGCCGTTGAGCAAGAGAATGCCGCCGGTTTGCGCCATTGCTTCGATGATGAGCACGCCGGGCATAACAGGCTGGCCCGGGAAGTGGCCCTCGAAGAACGGTTCGTTGGCGGTCACGTTCTTCACCCCCACAATCCGTTCATCCATTTTGAACTCGATGATCTTGTCGACCAAAAGGAACGGATAGCGATGGGGAAGGATTTTCTTGATCGCGTTAATGTCGAAGATGACGCCTTCTTTCCGCTCGTGTTGAAATCTCTTGACAAGTTTCTTCTGTTGATACAGCTTTCGGATGATGCGGGCAAACTCGATGTTGCTGGCGTGGCCGGGCCGCGCCGCAAGGATCTGCGCCTTGAACGGGACGCCGATGAGCGCAAGGTCGCCCATGAGATCGAGGAGCTTATGCCGTGCGGGTTCATTCTTGAAGTGCAGCTTCTTGTTGTTCAGCACGCCGCTCGTCCCCAGAAACACCGAACCCTTGATACCGAGTTTCTCGCTGATGCGCTTGATCTCCTCGGGACTCAGGTCATGATCAACGATAACGATGGCGTTGTCCAGATTACCTCCCTTGATCAGGCCCTGACTGTGCAACATCTCCACCTCATGCAGAAAGCAAAACGTGCGGCACGGCGCGAACTCGGTGATGAATTCCTTTTCCAGATTGAACAGCCCGCTGTGCTGACTGCCGAGCGCGGGATTGTGGTAATCCACCATCACCGTGATGCGATAGTCGTCGGTCGGCAGGGCAACGATGTCCACACCCTTTGCCTCGTTGTGATACTCCACCGGCTGGTCAATGATCAGATAATCCTTCGGGGCATCCTGCTTTTCGAATCCTGCCTGCAGCAACAAATCCACGTACGGCTTTGCGCTGCCGTCGCCTACGGGAGGCTCGTTTGCATCCAGCTCGATCAGGCAGTTGTCAATCTGCAAACCCACCAGCGCCGCCATGACGTGCTCCACGGTGTGCACGCGCGCTTCGCCGATGGCAATGGTGGTGCCGCGGGAGATATCAACGACGTGATCAACGAGGGCAGGCACCTCCGGTGTTCCGCCCAAATCCATCCGGCGGAAGCGAATGCCGAAGTTCTCGGGCGCAGGCCGAAACGTCATCGTACAAATGCTGCCCGTGTGCAGCCCAACGCCGCTCATCGAGACCGGCTGTTTTATCGTCCGTTGTTGGACAAGCATAAACGTACCCTCAATTATGTTTGGCGCAGAATGATGGCGGAAGAGTTTGGATTCTGGATTCAGGATTTTGGATTTTGGATATAGGATATAGACTCGTTGCTGAATCAAGATACGAAGATGCGGAGGAAGAGGAAAGTGCTGCGAGCTTCTCTTGGAAAACCCAACCTGACCCGATGGCAGCACGCTCGGCGTGTGTCGCTACGTTTCTTCCTGCTTCTGCTTCAGCGCAGCCTCGAGAATCTCCACCCTCTTCTGGAGTTCACGCACGGTGGTGAGGAGGTCGGGAAGTTGGGTGATCGCACCTTGAATGCGAAAGGCTTCGCGCTGCGGAAACGCGGGATACCCGAAGTACGTGTTGCCCGGCTTGTGGATGGAGCGGTGCACGCCGGACTGCGCGCCGATCTTCGTGCCGTCGGCAATTTCGAGATGGCCCGTAAAGCCTACCTGCCCGCCGATCATGCAGTTCTTTCCGATCTTCGTGCTGCCGGAGATGCCGGCCTGCGCGGCGCTCACCGTGTTCTCGCCGATGACCACGTTGTGGGCAACCTGAATCAGATTATCCAGCTTAACCCCGCGCTTGATGCGCGTCTCGCCCAGCGTCGCGCGATCCACCGCGCAATTCGCGCCGATCTCCACATCATCTTCGATCACGACAATCCCCATTTGCGGGATCTTCTCGTACGTACCGTCCGGTCGCGGCGCAAATCCGAAGCCATCGCTGCCGATCACCGTGCCCGAATGAATGATCACCCGCGAGCCGATGCGACAGCCCGCATACACCGTCACATTCGGGTAGAGGATCGTGTTGCTGCCCACCGTCACCTGCTCGCCCAACACGGTGTTGTGCAGCAGCATCGTTCCGTCGCCGACACGCGCGCGATCGCCGATAACGACGTGGGCACCGATGCGAACGTTCGCACCGATCACCGCGCTTTCTGCAATGACTGCCGTGGGATGAATGCCGGGCGGAAGAGGATCGCCCGGCGGATGAAAATGCTGGAGCATTTTCAGAAAGGCAAGGTACGGATCTTTCACGCGCAGCAATGTGGGTTTCGGCCCTGCACCAACCGTGAGATCCTTTGCAACGATCACCGCCGAGGCATGTGTCGTCTCCAGAAATTTTTGATACCTCGGGTTGGCAACGAAGGCAAGCTCTCCCTCCCGCGCTTCCTCGATCTTGGCGACGTCTCGGATTTCCGCCTCATCGCTGCCTTCGATCTCCGCGTTCAGCATCGCAGCAACATCACGGAGCTTCATGAACGATCCTCTTATTTGCCGAACGATTGCATTCTGGTGAGAACGCGTTCGGTCAGGTCGTGCTTCTCGTTTGCATACAGGAGGAGAATCTCGCCGCTGCGATCGAACACATAATCGTAGCCGTCCTCTTTGGCAATTTCCTCCAGTACTTTGAACATCTTGTTCTGAATCGGCTTCATCACCTCGTTTTGCTTCTGATACAGCTCGCCGTTCTGGCCGAATTTTCGGTTGCGAAAATCGGTGATCGCCTGGTCGAGTGTGCGCAGTTCGCGCTCGGCTTCGGCCCGCGATTGGTCGGTGAGGATAAGCTTGCGCCGGTCGTAGTCCTCGAACTTCTTCTTCCACTCGTCCTGCATCTTCTTCAATTCGTTCTCCCACTGCGTCACCAATGCGTCGAGCGTGCGTTGGGCATCGACGGCTTCGGGGAGCGTTTTCATGATCGTCTCCGATGTGATATGGCCGATCTTCATCTGCGCCATGCCGGCGCTCGCCAGCAACGCGAAGCACAGAACCGCTGCAAGTCGTTTCATCGCCTCTTCTCCGATCAGTGTCAGTTCGCTGTGAGTTATTTACCGGTTTTCAGTCTGTCGATCACCTTGAACGTCAAATCGGACGCAGGCTCGCCGTAGAGGAGGACGGGGATCGTTTCCGTCTGATCGAACACGAACGAGTACTTCAACTCCTTTGCGATTCGCTCGATGGCCTTCAGGATTTTTTCTTTGATCGGATTGAGGATTTTCTCCTGCTGCTTTGCCAACTCGCCGTCGCTGCCGAGTTTTTCCAACTTATACTCGCGCAGTTTCTGATCCATGTCGTAGATTTCCTGCTGCGCAGCGCGCTTGGCGGCCTCGTTCATCAACGCCTCTTTCTTCTTGTACTCGTCCAGCTTGTCCTGGATTGCCTTCTCACGCTTTTCGATCTCATCCTGAATGGGCTTGGCAAGCGCCTCGAGCTTCTGCTTCGCCTCTTTGGCTTCAGGCAGCTCGGCAAAAATCTTGCTGGAATTCACAAAGCCGATCTTCTGCTGAGCAGATGCCGTGACACTCCAGGCAAGCATGATCATGACACCAAGAACGATAGGCAATTTGTTCACGGTAACCTCGATCTGAATAGTGGATAGATATGAATGAACTCGCGGCGGCGCGCGTCAGAAGCCGCGTCCGAACACGAAGTGGAAGCGCCAGCCGTCGGGCTGGCCGTCCCGCGGAAACACATCGTCGAAGCCGAAGCCGTAATCGAACCCGATCAAGCCGATGGGATTGATCTGCAGGCGGGCGCCGAATCCCGCCGAACGTTTCAGATCGCCGAAGTCTGCGTTCTTCAGCGACTCCCACACATTCCCTCCCTCAACAAATCCCAGGATATAGATGGGAATAGGGTTGATGGCCAGCGCAAGACGAAGCTCGGCCGTCTGGCGCGTCATGGCCCGGCCTCCGATGAAACTACCGCCCGCACTCTGCGGCCCGACGGATTGATCCTCATAGCCGCGCAGAGGCGTGGTAGAAAAATAGCCTACACCCGTCCCTCCCATAAAGAACCGGTCGATGCCGGGAATGTCCTTCAACTTTGCGGGATCGAACGTTGAAATAAATCCGAACGACGAGTTCAGGTAGAGCGCAATACGGTTACTGTTGAAGAGCCGCAGATACCATTCCGAATCGAACTTCCACTTGTGAAAGTCAATCGAGCCGGGCAGCACGGGACCGCCGGCAATTTCGATCGAAAGCGCAACGTTCGACCCGCTGACGGGAAACACCGGATTATCAATACTGTTGCGCGAAATGATCTGCGTGATGCTCACCTGACTGGAGACGCCTTCCGGATACACGCCGAGACCGTTGATGACGTCGCTGCGCTGTGCCGTCAGAATCCAGTCGCCGCGGAAATAGTCGTCGGGCCAGCGGAAGCGCCGCCCGATCCGCACCGACCCTCCCGTCTGTTGCAAATCGTACGGATAGCGATAGCGCGTGTCGAACAGGTTCACCCCCAACAGCGTCGGGGTGTCGAACAGCCACGGTTCCGTGAAGCCGAGCGTGAACGTCCGGAAGCGCGCGCCCTCACCAAACTGCCACTCGAAGTTCAGCACCTGCCCTGCCCCGCCCGAAAGCGGCTCGGTGATCGAAAAGTTGTTGATGGTGAATCCGATGGCCCCCGTTACGCCGTACGCGCCGCTGTAGCCCACCGACGCGTTGATGTTGTCGCTGGATTTTTCCTCCACCTCGTAGGTCAGATCAACCGTCTTGCCGTCGGGCGAGAGCACGTAGTCCGGCTTGATCTTTTCGGGATTGAAATAATTGAGAACGGAGAGTTGACGGATACTGCGGACGATGGCCGCGCGACTGAAGTAATCTCCCGGACGTGTGTACAGCTCGCGGCGGATCACCTTGTCGTACGTCTTGGTGTTGCCTTTGATGTTGACCTGACCGATAACGAATTTGTTCCGCTCGTACACCTTGATGCGAATATCGACGCTGTCCTCGGCAACGCGTGTTTCCTCAGGCTCTAAGTTGAATGTCAGGTAGCCGTTGTCCAGGTACAGCGAGGCCACATCGGTCTGCGACTCGTTGCCGCGCAGATTCTGCTCGAACTTTTCCTGATTGTAAATGTCCCCCGTCTTCATGCCCAGCTGCTCGTTCAGCACCGTATCGGAATAGACCGTGTTTCCTTCCCAGGTGATGTTGCGGATCTTGTACTGCGGGCCTTCATACACGTTGATGAGGATATTCATATCGCGCTTGTCGGCACTGTACCAGATGGAGTCGCCGAGAATCGCGGCGTCACGGTAGCCGTTCTTTCGGTAGAACTGGAGGATGAGTTTCTTGTCCTCCTCATACTTCTTCCGATCGAACTTGTGAGAAGAAAAGATCTTCCACCATCGGGCCTCGGAGATCTCCTTCATGGCGCCCTTCAAATCTCCCTCATCGAAAGCCTTGTTGCCGGAGAAGTAAATATTGCGGACCTTCACCGACGGCCCCTCGTCGATGGCGATATGAACGTTCACGCGGCGCGTGTTCGTATCCGCCTGTTCAGTGCTCACCTTGACATCAGCCAGCAGGTGCCCTTCGGCCTCATAGAGCTTCTTGATTTCCTTGTGTATCCTGACGAGATCTTGCGGCGAGACAACCTGCCCTCGAACGAACGGGACTTTTTTCATGATGTCATCGGTGTCGATCTCATCGTTGCCGGTCACGATGGTGGATTCATAGCGCGGCAGTTCCCGCACTTTGATGACAAGATACACGCCGTCTCCCACTCTGCGATCAATGGCAAGCTGCACATCGGAGAAGATCTTGAGTCTCCAGAGGCTGCGAATCGCCTCCGCCGCCCGATCGGAGGGAACGGCGATCTCTTCGCCAATCTTCAAACCCGAGTTGGCAATGATGGCAGAGGCTTCGGCAAGGGAGTTGCCTTCAACCGAGATGCCGAGGATCTTGTAAACTTCTTGGGAGGAACGCTGTGCGAAAAGATGGGATGGTGAAACGACCAAGGCAATCGCCGCTGCGGCCAACAGCAACACGCTCTGCTTCATGTTACGGTCCTGAAACACTCTTGAGGAGTCGGTTAACATAGCCTTCTCGAACGGACCCGCGTGCGGTCTGGACTTGTTCGCTGACCATGCCGAAGCGCCGCTCTCGCTTTTGATAACTGCGGATGGCCTCATAGAGTTCATCGCGACGGAAGCTGGGCCACAGTCTGGTGGTAATGTACATCTCGGTGTACGCAAGCTGCCACAGAAGGAAGTTGCTGATGCGGAACTCGCCGCTGGTGCGTATCAGCAAATCGGGATCGGGAATGGTGCCGGTGGAGAGATACGAGCCGACCAGCTGTTCGGTGATGTGTTCCGGAGAAAGTTTCCCCTCCTGCATCTCACAAGCAATGCGTTTGACGGCTTGTGTAATGTCCCATCGCCCGCTGTAACTCAACGCAAGAATGAGTGTGAGACCTGTGTTGTTCTTCGTCCGTGCAATGTCGTCGAAGAGCTCGTTCTGCACTTCCTGCGGCAGCCTCGCGATGTCGCCGATGGCCTGAATGCGCACGTTGTTCTGGTGCAGACGATCCGTTTCGTCTTTGAGCGCCCGCAGCAGAAGGCGCATCAGCAGGGAGACTTCCTCCTCGGGGCGCTTCCAGTTCTCGGTGGAGAAAGCGTACAGCGTGAGATACTTCACACCGAGCTGGCCGCAGGCCTCCACCGTGTCGCGCACGGATTCAACGCCTTCGTTATGTCCCGCGATGCGCGGCAAGCCCCGGCGTTTTGCCCAGCGTCCGTTCCCATCCATGATAATGGCGATGTGCTGCGGGATTTCTCCGCTGCTTCGCAACGCATCCTGCAGTTTCTTGTCTTCACCCGTCGCTTGCTGAGGACCCTGAGCCAAAGGTTGGAATCTCCCTATCGCAAAAAGTAAATGCCAACTACATAGAATTGGCACAAAAATCTAACGGAATTCCCAACGAAAGTCAAGGAAAGGCGATTGGCTCAGCAAAGAGAACACGAAAGAAGAAAACCTATGCGAGCTTGTGGGGACTACTCTTCCGTCGGGACGTGCACGCGTAGGATTTTTCTTCACTCACCCTATCCCCAACGCCTCTCTCAAAAACTCCCCCGTCACGGAGTTCTTCGCGCGGGCAACATCTTCCGGCGTTCCTTCGGCAACAATCTCGCCGCCGGCTTTGCCGCCGCCCGGACCGAGGTCAACCACCCAGTCCGCAGTCTTGATCACATCGAGGTTATGTTCGATGACGATAACGGTGTTGCCCTTCTCCACCAGACGGTTCAGGACGCTCAGCAGCATGCGGATATCTTCGAAGTGCAATCCCGTTGTCGGCTCGTCGAGGATGTAGAGCGTATTGCCGGTGCCGATCTTCGATAGTTCGGTGGAGAGCTTCACGCGCTGCGCCTCACCGCCGCTCAGCGTCGTTGCCTGCTGGCCGAGTCGAATGTAGCCGAGTCCTACATCGTTCAGCGTCGAGAGCTTGCGCTGCAAGCCCGGGATCTCGCTGAAAAACTCCACCGCCTCAGAAACCGTCATGTCCAGCACATCGGCAATGGACTTGCCCTTGTACAACACCTGCAGCGTCTCGCGATTGTAGCGCTTGCCGTGGCACACGTCGCACAGCACGTACACATCGGGCAGGAAGTTCATCTCGATCTTCCTGACACCGTCTCCTTCGCAGTTCTCGCATCTGCCGCCGACAACGTTGAAGCTGAAGCGACCGGGTTTGTAGCCGCGGATCTTCGCCTCCGGCAGGTGCGCGAACAAATCACGGATCAGCGTGAAGGTGCCGGTGTACGTGGCAGGATTCGAGCGCGGCGTGCGACCGATGGGCGATTGGTCAATGTCAATCACCTTGTCGATGTTCTTCATGCCGTCGATCTTTTTGTAAGGAAGAGGAACGAGTTTGGCCTGATAAAACTTCCGGGCAAGAATCGGATAGAGCGTTTCGGTGATGAGCGATGACTTGCCCGAACCGCTGACACCTGTGACGCAGATGAACGTGCCGAGGGGAATACGAAGTGTGACATTCCGGAGGTTGTTGCCGCTGGCACCTTCCAGCGTGATGTATTTGCCGTTGCCCTGACGACGCGTTGGCGGAACTTCAATCTTTCTCTTCCCAAAAAGGTAATGCGCGGTGTACGACACCGAGTCGAACACGCTGTTACCGTTCGAACGGATCGTATCGTTGCGCAGCTCCAACTTCGTCGGCGGGCCGGCGGTGACGACATACCCGCCGTGTTCGCCTGCACCGGGACCGAGGTCGAGGACGAAATCGGCGTTCTCGATCATCTCCTTGTCATGCTCGACGACAATCACCGTGTTGCCGAGATCGCGGAGCGCCTTCAACGAGGCGATCAGTTTGATGTTATCCCGCTGATGCAGCCCTATGCTCGGTTCGTCCAGGATGTACAGCACACCGACAAGCTGCGAGCCGATTTGCGTCGCAAGCCGGATGCGCTGTCCCTCGCCGCCGGAAAGCGTGCGCGCCGAGCGATCGAGCGTGAGATAATCCAATCCCACATTCAACAAAAAATCCAGACGTTGCCGAATCTCCTTGAGGATTTGATTGGCAATCAGCATCTGCCGCTCGGTCAGCCTCAGCGTCCGGAAGAACTCCGCGGCTTCGCCGATGGTGAGCGAGACGACGTCCCGGATAGTGAACGTCTGCTTCGTGGCTGCATCCTGCAATTTCACCGCGAGACTTTCCTTTTTCAGCCTGCCGCCGCCGCAGGAGGAACATGGTTTCGTGGACATGTACGACTCCACCCATTCGCGGATGTTCGCGGAGCTTGCATCATCGTAGTAGTGCTTCAGCATGTCCAGCACGCCGTTGAAACGATGCTTGTAGGTGACCGTCCGTCCGTTCTGGTAGCGGTATTCGATATCGAATTTCTCGTCGCCCGCGCCGTAGAGCAGCACGTCCCGAACTTTCTTTGACAGCTTTCCGATGGGCGTATCGAAATCGAAGCCGTATTTCTTTGCCACCGCGCGAATCTGACTCCACGCCCACGTTTGCCGCGGCTTGCCGAGCGGCGCGAGGCCTTCTTCGTTCAGCGTCAGCGACGGATCAGGAATGATGAGGTCGAGATCGAGTTCCTTGATTTCCCCCAGCCCGTCGCATGTCGGGCATGAGCCGTAAGGCGAGTTGAACGAAAACGAATTGGGGGCCGGCTCTTCGTAGCTGATGCCGCAGTAGGAACAGGAAAGATGCTTGCTGAAGAGAATGTCTTCACTTGCCGGCGAAGGCTGCGGAGCCGCCTTCTTCTTGCCGCCGTTCTTCTTGGTGGATGAAGATGCCGCAGCGGCTTGCGGCGCTCGCTCGACGCTGGCAATCACCACGCCGCTGCCGAAACGCAGCGCCACCTCTACAGAATCGGCAATGCGCGAGCGCGCTTCCTTCTTGACCACAATCCGATCCACAACAATCTCGATGTTGTGCACCTTGTAACGGTCGAGCTGCATCCCCTTCGTAATTTCTCTGACCACCCCATCAACACGAACGCGCAAGAAGCCGTCCTTCACAATCTCTTCAAACAACTCACGGTAGTGACCTTTCCTTCCCTTCACGACGGGCGCAAGGATCTGCACCTTCGTCTCCTCCGGCAGCTTCATGATGTTCTCGATTATCTGGTCTGTCGTCTGCTTCGTGACAGGACGATTGCAGTTGTAACAGTACTGCGTGCCGACCCGTGCAAAGAGCAGGCGGAGGTAATCGTAGATTTCCGTCACCGTCCCGACGGTCGAGCGGGGGTTGTTGCTGACGGTTTTCTGCTCAATGGAGATGGCGGGACTCAGTCCTTCGATGTAATCCACATCCGGGCGTTCCATCACATCGAGGAATTGACGCGCGTAGGCGGAGAGACTTTCGACGTAGCGGCGCTGGCCTTCTGCATAGATCGTGTCGAACGCGAGGCTCGACTTGCCCGAACCGGAAAGTCCGGTAATGACGACAAGCTTTTCGCGGGGGATGTCGGCATCAATGTTCTTGAGATTGTGCACGCGTGCGCCGCGAATGACAATCTTCTCATGCCCCACAGCGGCGGCTGCGCTCGGACGGAACTCAGGTGATGGTTGTGCAGAAGAACGTTTCGGCATACTTCGGTAACGTCAGCGAAAATTTCTGCCAGTATCTGAGGGCTTCAGATTGCAGCAGGATTCGAAAATATCTGTCTTTGATTATACTCGAAAGAGGGGAAGATTTCAAATGATGAAGGGAATCTCTTGCTTAAGGATTCGATATTCGGTACAATGCAGCGACTTGAGCGCAGTATTGCAACCCTCAAGATCATCATCCACGTCAGCTCATTGCATTCTTCTTATCGAGGCATGCCATGCCCGTCGTTGCAACGGATGCCGACCTTCTCCACCTGCGCGCTCGCCTGCACCGCATGTTTCTTGGCGCCGGCGACCGCCGCTATGAATTTCGCCACCCGCGTCTGGATCAACAAGAAAATGAGCGCCTCAGTCTTCTGACCCACAGCTACATGAACGAATGCGGATGCGCTTTCGGCTCGCTCTTCATCAGCTTGACTGCCGGCGCTTCGGTCGTTTACTACTTTTCCTCCGGCGGCACCGTTGATGGCATAACCGTGCGAGACCTGTCGCTGCTCGTCGGCTTGACCGTCGCAGGAGCGATTGCCGGAAAGATTTTGGGCCTTCTGCTTGCTCGCATCAAGATGCTCCGCCTTGTTCGTCATGCGCTCGAACTCACTCGTCGGCCACACCATCATGCACCAGCTCAGGAGAAAACGTCATGGGAAGAGTCTGCCGCGAAACCCAGGAATGGGTAGAGGAACAAATCGAAAAGCCCATTGAAGAATGGGAACAACGTCAGGAGCAGCGCTGCCGCGAACAGGAGTGCAACTGGTGGTGTCTCTGCTGCAACAAGTGGTTCTGCTGGCTTGTGTGGGTTCTCGTCAAAGTCGTTCGCTGGGTCGTCGTTACCGTCGGCAAGTGGGTGGTGCGCGTCGTGTGCGAAGTGGTCAACTTCGTGCTCGACGCGATTGCCTTCGTCGTCAATCTCATCCTCAGCATTCCGATTATCGGCGGCATCATTCGCACGATCCTCAACTGGGTGACCGAGTTGGTCTGGCGCATCGTCGGCATCGTTGATTTCATCGGCTCACTCGTGGGCATCAGGCTTCGAAAGAAAATGTACTTCGGCGTCGTTGTGCCGCTGATCGACGGTAAGCAAATCGTTTCTGATGCCGAGATTCAGCGGCAGGTGGATGCGGTGATCGAGTTCTATGACAGGATGTGCAACATCAATGCAATCTTTACCGGCATCTGCAGAACAACCATTCCGCCTCCCGAAGGCGGCCTGGTGGTGAGCTGCGATGCAGGAGGGTTCTTCAGCGATTGGTGGCTCGCAGGATCGTACTTCGAGTTTGCCTCGGCACTCTGCAAGTTTACGGACGGATTCCGCCGCGTGATCGGATACGGCGCAGAGATCATCGTCTTCATCGTGCAGGATGTCACTCCCGCCAACACGAACGGCTGCAGTTTTGCCTCCACGCACAACTACGTTGTTGTCGAGGCAAAGCCGAACGACCAGTCCCACGTCGCTGCCCACGAGATCGGCCACGCGTGCCTGCTGCCGCATCACGACTCGGACAGCCAGAACCTCATGTTCCCCATTACACCATCGGCAAACCCGGTCTTCACCAATCTGCAAATTGCAGTGGTGCGATGGAGCAAACATTGTGTATATTTCTAACGGGAAGGAGTCAGCCTATGAACGACCAGAACCTCGGTTCACCGGAAGACAAGCGGGTGCCGTCATGCAACGTCAATCAGACGTTCAACTACAGTGTGGGCGTCGTTGCGCTCATCGTTGCTGGCCTCATTTACTTTTTCCTATTGCGATAGACGAATAACCATCGCGTCAGCCTGATTGCGCGGAACGACGTACCCGTCCGGTGGGCACTCTACCGCAACGCTTGCATCACAAGACTTGTTTGTCACGGGATCAGTTGTTAGATTCTTGGCGTCGCTCCATGTGAGCGATTTTGGATCTGAAGCAGATTTTTTCGAACAGAGAGATGAATGATGAGAACGTTCTCCTACGGACGAAATACGGATGCCTTGATGCGCCTTCCAGCAGATGGACGACGATACCGTTAGGGCGCTTGGCTTCGCTGCCCGTGTGATCATCTTTTCGTTTCTCCCTCGATACATCCGGAACAGAGCAAGGCGCGCACGTGATAGACAATCTCCTTGACCCTGTTGTCCTCTTCTTTCTCGCGGGACTCATCGCCGGCGTTCTAAAGTCCGATCTGCGCCTTCCCGAGTCCATCTACGAAATCCTGAGCATTTATCTTCTGCTGGCAATTGGGCTCAAGGGAGGGGTGGAACTGCACGAATCGCAGCTGCACAACGTCATCTCTCCGGCGGCAGCCTCCATCGTGTTGGGCATGGTTATTCCGGTGATCGCGTATTTCATTCTGCGGAGGCTGGGCAAGTTCTCGCGCCCCGACTCGGCGGCCATCGCGGCACATTATGGATCGGTCAGTGCAGTCACATTTGCCGTTGTGCTGAGTTTCCTCTCGCAAATTCGGGAGCCGTATGAGCAATTCGTCACGGTGCTGCTTGTGCTGTTGGAGATGCCTGCGATTGCCGTCGGCATTTTCATTGCTCGCCTGAAGACAACGAGCGGACCTCTGCGCGTCGGCACGTTGATGCACGAAGTCTTCTTGGGCAAAAGTCTCTACCTCCTTGCCGTCGGATTGGTGGTAGGGTACGTCCTGGGACCGCACGGACTTCTTCCTGTCAAGATTGCGTTCGTCGATCTGTTTCGCGGTGCTCTGGCCTTTTTCCTGCTGGAGATGGGCCTGGTCGCCTCGAACCGGCTGGCCGATCTGAAGCGTGTCGGCGCTTTTCTGGTGCTGTTTGGGATTCTCATGCCGCTCATTTCCAGCGCCCTCGGTTGTGCTCTCGGAGTTGCGACCGGACTTTCCGTCGGGGGAACTACGGTGCTTGCAACTCTGGCAGCAAGTGCATCATACATTGCGGCGCCTGCAGCAATGCGCATTGCGGTACCGCAAGCAAATCCCACGCTGTACATCACTGCGTCGCTCGGCATTACGTTCCCCTTCAATCTTATTGTAGGAATCCCCCTCTATCACCAAATGGCCATTGCCACACATTCACTCTTGGGGTAAGACAGTATGGAGAAACGCAAGTTGGTCACGATCGTGACGGAGGAAAATATCGAACAGCTCGTCATTAACGACGTGAAAAAACTCGGCGCGCACGGCTACACATCCGTCAGCGCCAGCGGTGAGGGATCACGAGGAACACGAAAGGGAGACTGGGATCTCAACAAGAACGTGAGAATTGAGATTGTCTGCGACGATTCCACCGCCCATGCCATCGTCGAGCATTTGATGAAGACGTACTATCGGGATTACGCCATGATCGTGTATCTTGCCGATGTGGAGGTGTTGAGGCCGCAGAAGTTTTGATGGGCCGCTCCAATGATGAGCTTCGCGGCAGGCGCGGCTATTCGTAGCGCAACGATTCCACCGGATTGACGGAAGCAGCTCTGCGCGCGGGAAAGAACCCCGCCAGCAAGCCGATGATCGTCAAACTCCCCGTCGTGAGCAGCATGATGGGCGCGGAAAGGACCGGCTTGCCGAGAAACTGCATGGCACCCTCCTCCGACGGAATCAGCTTCACGCCGGAGACAACTCCCCAGGAGATCAGCAAACCGATCGCCCCGCCGAGAAAGGCGAGCAGCAGCGCCTCGAAGATGAACTGCCAGAGGATGTACTTCTTCTTCGCCCCCACCGCCATCCGAATGCCGATCTCGCGCGTTCGTTCCTTCACGACAACGTACATCACGTTCGCAACGCCCACGCCCGCAATCAGCAGCGTGAGGAATCCTACCGAACCGAGAAAGATCGAAACGCCCAGACTGATTTTCCAGTTCATCTTCTCGTTCTCGATAAAGTCCCAGATAAACAACGTACGTTCATCATCGGGATGGAAGCGGTACTTTCGTGCCAGGACGCGGAAGATTGCCTTCTTCACTTCCTCCTGCTGCGCCGGATCGAACGGGCTTACGACGATCGAGTTGACGTACTTGGGACCGTACATCGTGCGAAAGGTAGTGTAGGGAACGATTGCCCGCCGCGTGTCGGGTCCGTTATTCATGCTCGTCTGGATTTTTTTCTGGATCAATCCGACGACGGTGAACGGAAGTCCATCCAGCAGCATTTGCTTACCGATGGGATTCTCATCGCCAAAAATCTCCTTCGCAATCTCCGACCCGAGAACGAGTACGCGCCGCTGTTCGGCAACGTCAATGCTGTTCAGGAAGCGACCGCCGGCCGCGGGATACATGCGGCGCATTTCTTCGAACAACGGATTGACGCCCTCGCATTCGGTTGTTGTGGAGGATTTCTTGTACGTGAGTGTTACAAAGTTGCGGTACTGCGGACTGATCATGTTGATGGCAGGAATGACGGTCTTGAGCAGCGCCGCGTCTTCTTCCGCCAGACGAATGCGGCGACCCTTCGGCAGGCCCTCGAACTGCATGCCCGTCTCGCCGCCGTAGAGGATCATGATGCGGTTGCCCGCGTTGATCAAGCCGTTGAGCATCTGTCGGCCCAGGCCCTCGCCGAAGGACAGCAGCAGCACCACCGACACGGTTCCCCACGTGATCGCCACAAGCGTCAGCAACGCCCGCGTGCGATGCGTGCGCAGGTCTCGAAAGAAATCCGTGAGGAGTTCACGAAGCATAGGACGCCGTCATGCTCTCAAACATTCCACGACGTTCACGTTGGCCGCCTTGCGCGCAGGCAGCAACCCCGCAGCAAGGCCGATCAGGGAAAGCACCACCGCCGTGGCAATCGCTACCTGCCACGAGATGATCGGCGTGCCGACGAATTCTTTGATGGGAACGAACTGCAGTGCTTTTGTAATCCCGACCGCGATGGCGAACCCGAGGAGGGAACCCAGCGCGATGATGAAGAACGTTTCCGAGAAGAACTGAACCATGATGTTCCGTTTCGTTGCGCCGACGGCGCGCTTGATGCCGATCTCCTTGATGCGCTCCTGGACAACGATGAACATGATGTTCGCAACGCCGATCCCGCCGACGCCGAGCGTGAAGCTGCCGATCATGCCCATGAAGATGTTGAAGCCGAGAAAAAAGTAGAACAGGAACTTGTCGAACTCCGTTGTGTCCCATATCCAGACGGCGTTGTGGTCCGTCGGGTCGAAGCGGTACCGGTGGCCGAGCACGGCGCGCACGCGATCGTTTGTTTCCTCCGCCCGGGTTGGGTCGGCGTGCTGGAAAATGATGTTGCTCAGATACGGCGTGCCGTAGACGGAGGCAAAGGTAGAGGCAGGAATGAACACGCGATCCTGATCGCGCCGGTTGTAGGAGGAGTTCTGGGTTTTCTTCTGCATCACGCCGACGACCGTGAACGGCACGGCACCGACGTAGATCACTTTGCCGATGGCCTGGCCATCGCCGTAGAGCAGGCGCTTGACCTCATCGCCGATCAACGCTACACGCTTTCGTTCCTTCAGATCGAGATCGTTGATGAAACGTCCGCCCGGCTCCGGAACAATGTTGCGCATCTCGGCATAGACGGGATAGACGCCGGCGACCAGCGTGTTGATGACGTTCTCGCCCACTTTCACCGGAATGCTCTGCACCGAATATTCGGCGCTGATTCTGGCAATGCCCGGAACGCGATGAGCAAGAAGCGAGACGTCGTCTTCGGTGAATTGCATCCCGCGCCCCGCGGTGAATCCCTGCCAGGGCTTCGTCGTTCTCCCGGGAAACATGATCGCAATGCGCTCGCCAATCCCGTGCATGTTGATGGTTACCTGTTTCTTGAACCCCATGCCGAACGCGAGCAGAACCACAATCGCGACCGTTCCCCATACAATGCCGAACATCGTCAGAACCGTGCGCAGTTTCTGGGCGCGCAGGTCGGTGATGAACTCCGACATCACTGTGCGTAGGTGGTTCACGATGTTCTCCGATCAGATGCAGAGGGCCTGATACGCGCTATTCGATTTTCTTCACGGGTTTCTCCTCCACGCTGTCCGCCTCGGCCAGTCCCTGCACAACCTCGATGTTGATCGCGTCGCTCAGGCCGGTCTTGATGTATCGCTCTTCGCCTTTGCCGCCGGGGAGGGCAACCTTCACGAAAGCCGAGTCGTTGCGAAACGTTACCACGCGCTCGGGTATCATCAACACGTTTTGTTTTTTTTGGATGATGATGTTTGCGTTCGCGGAGTAGCCCGCGCGCAGCGTCGTAGCCTTCGAAGAAGGAATGGATATTTCAATCGGAAAGACCGTCGCCTGATCTTTCTTCTCCGCCTTCAGCGAGATCTTGCTGAGCACGCCGCGGACGGTATCGGTGGGAAGGGCGCCGACTTTGATTTCGACTTCCATTCCCTCCTTCAACTTCCCGACATCAATCTCATCCACCGTTCCTTTGAACACGAGGCGGCTCATGTTTGCCATCTTCATCAAAACGGTTCCTTCCTGAAACGACGTCAGCGGCGTCACCGGATCGCCCACCTCCACGGTCTTGCTCAGCACATAGCCCTCGATGGGAGCTTTGATGATGGACTCGATGTTCTTGTTGCCGATGCGAACCTTCCCGCTTTCGAGCAGGGCCAATTTTTCTCGCGCAATCTTCAGGCGCAAGTCCGCCTCGTCATATCGGCGCTGGAAGTCCTCATATTCTTTATCGGAGATCAGCTGCTTCGCAAGAAGCGATTCCTGTCGAGTCCGTTCTTTCATCATCGTATTCAATTCCACCTGCGCCAACTCTACGCTGCGTTTTGCGTCGGCAAGTTCCAGCGGTGTCGGATCGGGGCGAACTTCCAGCAGCGGGTCTCCGACTTTCACGTATGTGCCCGCGTCGGCGAAAATGCGACTGACAACGCCGGTCACTTTGGATTTGACGGAGATTTCATTCTCCGGCTCGATCGTTCCGACGGCAAGGGCTTTGTCAATGATTGTCCCCCTCGTCACTTTGATGCGCGGGAGCGCATCCCCCTCCCCATCCTTTGAGCCGAGCACAAACATCAGCGCGCCGACGACGAGTACGGCGACGCCGACGGTGGAAAGGATGATGTTCTTCTTCATGATGGCGATCTCCACGAAATCTGATTGAACGATGAAGCACCTATCGAGGGCAGTCCACAAAAATCTTCAGACGGTGATACGGCATGCCTGATGAAGATGTTGCGTATCCGCTCTGAAAAGACGCCGGGCTTTCCGGGATGGGCCGGGGGCTGATGGTTAGACGACCGCTTATGCCCATCGGTTGCAATTCACCCGATAGTGCAGTATCATTGAGCCGCGCGGAGAGCTTCTCACGAGTTCATGAAACTTCAAGACTGCCCTCCTCCGGCTTTGCCTCATTTTCATGTGAGCTTTTCAGAGGCCTGACCATGCACGAGGCGCTCAACGATTTCCATCCTATCGTTCGATCGTGGTTCGAGAAAACGTTCGAGACGCCGACACCGCCGCAGGTGATGGGGTGGCCTCCGATCTCGGCCGGGAAACACACGCTCATCCTTGCGCCGACAGGGTCGGGCAAAACACTTGCCGCGTTCCTCTGGGCAATCAATCACCTCGTCGAGCGGCACCTGACGGAAATTCTCCCGCGAGGTGTTCGAATCCTGTACGTTTCGCCGCTCAAAGCACTCAACAACGACATGCGCCGCAATCTTGAGCAGCCGCTGGAGGGCATCCGGCGAGAGGCGGCAATCGCAGGGCTGCCGCTTCCGACCATTACCGCGGCCGTGCGAACGGGCGACACGCCTCAGACCGCGCGTGCCGCAATGCTGCGCACACCGCCCGACATTCTCATTACCACTCCCGAATCCCTCTATCTTATCTTGACCTCGAAGCAAGCGCGGAAGATGCTCTCAACGGTTCAGTACGTGATTGTGGATGAGATTCATTCCGTCTGCGGCAACAAGCGCGGCGTGCACCTTTCGCTTTCGCTCGAACGCCTGGCGGAGATTACCGGGCAAGAATTCGTGCGCATCGGACTCTCGGCAACACAGAAGCCGTTGCAGACCATCGCCGCGTTTCTCGGCGGTCAAACATGGGAAAACGGACACCTGAAACCACGTGACGTGGTGATTGTTGATGCGGGAAGAAAAAAACACATGAACCTCCTCGTGGAATGTCCCCCGCCGGATTTCTCCGACCTTCCTGCCGAGAGTGTCTGGCCGCTGGTGTTCGCCGAGCTGTTGGAGCAGATTCGCAAACATACCACAACGCTCATCTTTGTAAACAACCGCCGATTGGCCGAGCGTGTTGCCGCAAAGCTGAACGAAATGTTGATGGGAGAGAACAACAACGGCTCCGGCCAGGGGCGATCGTTCAACATGTATGCTGTGCCGACGGTGATCGGGGCG
>JBBIRR010000007.1:0-88186 GCA_037441705.1 Ignavibacteriales bacterium | reverse complement strand
CGGCGTCCTGCGGGCTCCGCTGTCGCTTCGGTGCTTCGCTGAGCAGCGCTCAGCACTGCCCGCCACAAAGCGGCGGGCACCCTCCGGCCGCCTAACGCAAAAGCGCGCGTATCATCACACCATGCCCATTGTGCGGGGACACGGCTCCGCCGTGTCCTGAACGCCATCGTCACCCTGAGCGCAGTCCCGCCGCTTTCCAGGCGGGACGGAGTCGAAGGGTGCTCTGCGCAAATGTGTGGGGACACGGCTCCGCCGTGTGCTGATGTGAGGAATGCTGAATGATTGCGTTGCCGATGCGCGGTGTGTGCACGTTTCCAGAAGGACAAGCCGGAGGCATGTCCTACAAACATGTTCGCCGGGTCTGGATGCTTCGCGCTTGAAAAGCAGCGCTCAGCATGACGAAGGAATGCACCCTCATCTTGAATCCTGAATCCTGCATCCTGCATCTTGCATCCTGCATCCTGAAGCCTGAACCCCGAACCCCGAACCCCGAACCCTGAACCTTGAACTCCAAACCTCAAACCGACCCCGCACGCTCGCGTTCCCGCCCTCCCGTCACGGCACAAGGTCGTGTGCATAAGCCGTGACGTCCGGGCGACGCGTAGCACGAATTTCCAATTCGCGACCCGAACAAAACGCCGGACGGGAGTCCGGCGCTACACATCATGCCCCCTGAACCCAAAGCCTCAACCCCGAAACCCGTGTGGCGTCCGCAAGCCGTGACCCCCGAAGCAATTCCTCTCCCAAATCTAACAATTACCCCACTTTTTCTTCTCACTTGTGAGAAAGAGAATCGGGCAGGTACAAGGATTTTGCCCCTGGCGTTGCGGCCTGTTTGATGTTCATGAGGCACGGTTGTTGAAGTCCTCAACACCGATCCCATCAACCACGCTTGGGCGGCAGCCATGCACGAGCTATCCATCGCCAGCGGCATTCTCGAAATCGTGGAGGACTATGTGCCCTCGGATCAACGCTCAGCGGTAAAGGCCGTCCACGTTCGTGTCGGTGCGCTTTCGGGTGTGGTTGCGGAGTCGCTCGAGTTCTCGTTCGCCGCCATCACTGCCGGCACGCCGCTCCAACACGCCGCGCTCGCTATCCATCGTGTTCCGGTACGCATCCGCTGCAACGGCTGCCAGCATGAGTTCGAAACCGACGTTCCGCTCTTCCTCTGTCCGAAATGTGAAAGCGGCGAGACCGTCATGCTGACGGGAAACGAGCTTCAGGTTGTGGAAATAGAATTAGAAGACCAGCCTGCGGAGGCATCATGAGCATCGTAACAGTCGAACGAAAAGTTCTTGCCAAGAACGACGAGATTGCCGCGCAGAACCGGACGCTGCTTGCCCGGCACGGCGCGTTCGCCGTCAACCTCGTCAGTTCGCCCGGCTCGGGCAAGACAAGCATCCTCGAGCGGACGTTGGAGTTCATGAAAGGGAAAGCGTCTGTTGCCGTGATTGAAGGTGACGTGCAAACCGATCTCGATGCGCAGCGCGTGGCAAAGTTCGGCGTGCCGGTTGTGCAAATCGTGACGAACGGTGCGTGCCATCTTGAAGCGAAGTTAGTGCAGGATGCGTTAGAACGATTGAGTCTCGACGGCGGTCGGCTACTCTTCATCGAGAATGTCGGGAATCTTGTGTGCCCCTCGGCGTACGATCTGGGAGAGGCGATGAAGGTTGTTGTTGTGAGTACGACGGAAGGAGACGACAAGCCGCTGAAGTATCCGGCGATGTTCCGCGTGGCATCGGCTCTCATCATCAACAAAATTGACTTGCTTCCATACCTGACATGTGACGTGGAGACGTTGAAGCGCAACGCCCTCTCCATCAATCCTGCGCTGAAAGTTTTCCTCACGTCGTGCACGAGCGGCGAGGGTATTACCGCGTGGGGCGAATGGCTTCTTCAGCATCTCCTGAAAGGATCGCGCCAATGACAGTCCTTCTCCTTTCCACCATCACGGTCGGCGTCTTGCACGCTCTTGCGCCGGACCATTGGCTTCCGTTCGTTTCGCTTGCGCGCGCGCAGAACTGGTCGCGCCGCCGTGTCACGTCTGTGACAGTGCTTGCGGGGTTCGGGCATGTCTCATCGAGTTTGCTGATTGCGGCGCTGGGCATTGCGCTCGGGTTTGCGGCCGAGGAAGTAAACCTGTGGGAGTCGCATCGTGGTGATGTTGCATCTCTGCTGCTCATCGGCTTTGGCCTTGCGTATATGGTGTGGGGGATCAAGAACTGGGGACGCAAACATTCCCACCACATGGAAAAGGCCCGCGCCGTTTCGTACTGGACACTCTTTGCGTTGATTGTCTTCGGTCCGTGCGAGCCGCTCATTCCTCTCATCTTTGCGAGTTCGGCCTTCGGCTGGACGGAGGTGTTTGCGGTGTTTCTGCTCTTCGGTCTTTCAACGATCGGGATGATGCTGCTGCAGGTCCATCTCGCATTGTACGGAGTGTCGTTGGTGCGGGCGCATTGGTTCGAGCACGCGTCCGACGTGATCGCAGGAGGAGTCATTGTTCTGACGGGAGTATTCATTCGTGCGTTTGGCATTTGACAAGGAGGTCGGCATGAACAAACCGATGCGCTCTCTGAGTCTTGAAGCTCGCCAACGGCTGCGCGTCAGTGTGCGCGGTGCGGTGCAGGGCGTTGGGTTCCGTCCGTTCGTCTTCCGGTTGGCGCAGACCCTGAACCTCGCCGGATGGGTGACGAACTCCACGTCGGGGGTGTTCATCGAAGTCGAGGCTGAACGACCACGGCTCGAGGCCTTTCTCGATGCGCTGCAGCGCGAAAAGCCGCCGCGTGCGTTCATTCAGAGTCTCGAACATTCCTATCTCGACCCTGTCGGGTATCGGACGTTCGAGATTCACGAGAGCGACAGGACGGGCGAGAAGACGGCGTTGGTCCTTCCGGATATCGCCACCTGTCCCGAATGTTTGCGTGAGATTTTCGATCCCTCCAACCGGCGCTATCTGTATCCATTCACCAACTGCACGCATTGCGGGCCGCGATACACCATCATCGAAGCGCTGCCGTACGATCGCGCGCATACCTCGATGAAGAAGTTTCAGATGTGTGCACGATGTCGGCACGAGTATGAGCATCCGGAGAACCGCCGCTTCCATGCGCAGCCGAACGCTTGCCCGGAGTGCGGGCCTGCTCTGGAGTTATGGAGTGCCGATGGGACAACACTCGCCCGACACCACGCGGCACTGCAGCGTGCAGCCGACGCGGTGCGTGACGGCCGCATCGTCGCGATAAAAGGGATTGGGGGATTTCATCTTGTTGTAGATGCGAGAAACGAAGAGGCGGTGCGCCGCCTTCGCAGCAGGAAGCACCGGGAAGAAAAGCCCTTCGCACTGATGTTCAGAAATCTCGCATCCGTCCGCCAGGTGTGCGACGTTTCACCGGTAGAGGAGCGGCTTCTCCAATCACCCGAAGCGCCGATCGTGCTGCTGCGAAAAAAGGAGAACGGGCAAAGCAACGGAACGAACGGAATCCCTGCGCCATCCGTGGCTCCTCATAATCCCTATCTCGGCGTCATGCTGCCGTACAGCCCGCTGCACCATATCCTGATGCGTGAGTTAGGTTTTCCGATCGTTGCAACCAGCGGCAACCTCTCCGACGAGCCGATCTGCATTGATGAGCATGAGGCACTGAAGCGTTTGCACAACATTGCCGATCTGTTTCTGGTACACGATCGTCCTATTGTTCGTCACGCAGACGATTCGATCGTTCGCGAGATGGGCGGGCGGGAGATGGTCGTGCGGCGTGCGCGCGGGTTCGCTCCGCTTCCCGTTCTTCTGCCGAACACGGAGGAGTCTGATCACCGGCCGGCACTCGCTGTGGGCGCGCACCTGAAGAACAGCGTTGCGCTGTTGATCGGACGAAACGCGTTTGTCAGTCAACATATTGGCGATTTAGAGACGTTCGAAGCGTACGAGGCATTCAAACGCGTCATAGCCGATCTCAGCCGGTTGTATGAAACACACCCGAGAACGTTTGTCTGCGACATGCATCCGGATTATCTCTCGACGCGTTATGCGCAGCTTGCCGCCGGCGGCGCGTCGGAGGTGCGCAATCTCGCAGAGGTCCAGCACCACGTTGCGCACGTTGCCGCCTGCATGGCCGACAATGATTTGCGGGGGAGGGTTCTGGGGATTTCGTGGGATGGGACGGGTTATGGTCTTGATGGATCGGTGTGGGGCGGGGAGTTCTTCAGTTACGAAGGAGACGGATTCAGGCGCGTGGCAACGTTTCGGCAATTCCGTTTGCCAGGGGGCGAGGCTGCGATCAAAGAGCCGCGGCGGACGGCGATCGGCGTGCTCTTCGAGATGTTTGGCAAAGACGTCTTTGAAAAGCGTGAGGTAGCATCCGTTGCGGCATTCTCGCCCGAGGAGGTACCGCTGATCAGACAAATGCTTGAGAAGAGCATCAACGCGCCGCTCACATCGAGTGTGGGAAGATTGTTCGACGCGGTAGCATCGCTTGCTGGCTTGCGGCATCATGTGCGGCATGAAGGGCAGGCAGCGATGGAGTTGGAGTTTGCGATCGGATCGTTGGAGACGAACGAAGCGTATCCGTTCCTGCTCAGTGCTCGTGACAACGGCGGCTCCGAGCGTCCTCTGATTGTTGTGGACTGGGAGCCTGCGATGGTGGCCGTGCTGCATGATCTGCATCGGAATGAACCGATGTCGTTGATCGCTGCGCGTTTCCACAACATGCTCGTCGAAGCGGCCGTGCGAGTTGCCGAACGAATCGGCGAAGAGCGCGTCGTGCTCAGCGGCGGATGCTTCCAGAACAAGTACCTGACGGAACGGCTCATCGCTCGTCTGCGGCAAGAAGGCTTCCGTCCCTACTGGCACCAGCGCGTTCCCCCCAACGATGGCGGCATCGCGCTGGGACAACTCTATGCATCCGTCATCCAACGATGCGATGCGGTCAAATCGCCGTCAGCGCCAGCGCATGTACCGACGAAATCGCCAAAGGGCGAAGTGGTCATCTGATCTTAGGCGTATCATTCAGCGAGGAAACCATGAACCTTCTTTCAGGACAACTGGTCGAAATCTTCATCGAGGACGGCGTTCCCAAAGGGAAAGTGAAGGTCGGCGGCGCCTTTATGAAGGTTGTGCTGACGCTCTTGATGGAAGCCCGCGTCGGTGATACGGTTCTGGTCGATTCCGGCGTTGCGATTGGTTTTTCATCCGAATCACACACACAGGAGGAACGATATGTGTCTCGCGATCCCCGGTAAAGTTTTGAAAGTCAACAAGGACTCGCAGCCCGTCATGGGCGATGTCAGCTTCGGCGGCATTACCAAACGCGTATGCCTTGAGTGGATTCCCGAAATCCGCGAAGGCGAGTATGTGATCGTCCATGTCGGATTTGCCATCAGCAAGATGGATGAGAAGGAAGCGCTTGAAACGATCGAACTCCTGAAGCAGATGGGAGAAGGGTTGGAGGAACTCGGAGATGAAACAATCCGTCCGGAGGATACGCCATGAGATACATTGACGAGTTCCGCGACGCGGCCGCGGCAAGGCAGTACGCAGCATTGATCGCCAAAATCACCACGCGGCCCTGGACGTTGATGGAGATTTGCGGCGGGCAGACGCACACGATTGTGAAGTTCGGCGTTGCGTCCTTGCTGCCGAAGGAGATCGAGCTGGTGCATGGCCCGGGCTGCCCGGTGTGTGTTACCCCGTTAGAGTTAATTGACAAGGCGATAGCTATTGCGTCGCGCCCTGATGTCATCTTCACATCTTTCGGCGATATGTTGCGAGTTCCCGGTTCGAGCAAAGATTTGCTGACGGTGAAAGCGGAAGGGGGAGACGTACGCATCGTCTACTCACCGCTCGATGCCGTGAAAATCGCGCAGCAGAATCCGACAAAACACGTCGTCTTCTTTGCCGTGGGCTTCGAGACGACGGCGCCCGCCAACGCCATGTCCGTGTGGCAGGCGCGGCACCTCGGATTGAAGAACTATTCCATTCTGTGTTCCCATGTGCTTGTACCGCCGGCAATCGAAGCGATCCTCTCATCACCCAACAATCACGTGCAGGGATTTCTCGCCGCAGGACACGTCTGTACCGTGATGGGCTACGAAGAGTACGTCCCTCTTGCCGAGAAATACCGCGTGCCCATCGTCGTAACGGGATTCGAGCCGGTGGACATTCTGCAGGGGGTATACATGACCGTCAAGCAGTTGGAAGAAGGACGATGCGAGGTGGAGAATCAATACACTCGTTCGGTGCGCAAGGAGGGCAACATTCCTGCGCGCCGGCTGCTTCGAGAAGTCTTTCGAACCGTTGATCGGAAGTGGAGGGGTATCGGCGAGATTCCGATGAGCGGCCTCGCGCTGAACGAGGAGTTTTCCGCGTTCGACGCAGAGCGTTTGTTCGAAGTGGAAGGCATCAGCGTGCAGGAGTCACCCGAATGCATCGCCGGCCAGGTGTTGCGCGGATTGAAGAAGCCGCACGAGTGCGCGGCGTTTGGTACGCAGTGCACACCGGAGCGGCCGCTCGGTGCGCCGATGGTCTCCTCCGAAGGGGCGTGTGCTGCCTACTATCATTTCGGCATGCATCGGCTCGTGCACGATGTCGCAATGCAATAGAAGAAAAGAGTTGAACGATGCCTTAGGAGGGTCTATGAACAATCCTTCGTCTGTCGAGTACCTCGGTCTGAGTTGTCCCGTTCCCATTGCAGAATACAAAAACGTTCTGCTTGCTCACGGCAGCGGCGGAAAGCTGACGCATCAATTGATCGAGAAAATGTTCGTGCCGCAATTTGCCAACCCGCTGCTCGCGCCGCTGCATGACGGGGCGGTCTTCTCGGTGAACGGAACACGGCTGGCGTTCTCGACCGATTCCTACGTGATCAATCCGATTTTCTTTCCCGGCGGCGACATCGGCGCGCTGGCGGTGAATGGAACGGTGAATGATCTGGCGATGTGCGGCGCTCGCCCGCTGTATCTTTCAGCGGGGTTCATCATCGAAGAGGGGTTCTCGATGGAAGATCTCTGGCGCGTCGTCGTTTCCATGCAGCAATCGGCGCAGCGTGCCGGCGTGCAACTCATTACCGGCGATACGAAAGTGGTTGACCGCGGCAAGGGAGACAAAATCTTCATCAACACCTCGGGAGTCGGGGTGGTGGAGGAGGGCGTCGCAGTTGCCCCGTCCCGCGTTCAGCCCGGTGACAGAGTGGTGCTGAGCGGACCGATTGCCGTGCATGGCATTGCGATCATGTCCGTGCGCGAGGGACTGGAGTTTGAAACCGAAATCAAGAGCGACACAGCGCCTCTGAATGATTTGGTGATGAACGTGCTTGCTGTCGGCGGAGAAGGCGTACACGTTCTCCGCGATCCGACACGCGGCGGCGTGGCAAGCGCGCTCAATGAAATTGCCGCAAGCGCGGCGGTCGGCATCGAGATCGAAGAAGAGAGGATTCCGATGAGCGAGGAAGTGCGCGGCGCCTGCGAAATCCTCGGTCTCGACCCGCTGTACGTTGCCAACGAAGGGAAACTTCTGGCTTTCGTCTCGCCTCACGTTGTCGATCGTGTGCTGCAGACCATGCAAAGCCATCCGCTCGGTCGGGATGCAGCGCTGATCGGAGAAGTTGTCGGTACACATGCCGGCACCGTCCTGCTGCGAAGCAGCATTGGCGGCCTGCGCGTCGTAGATATGCTTTCGGGAGAGCAACTACCGCGGATCTGTTAGGCTCTCTGACGAGGTACGACAGTTCCGGCGTCACCGATTGGTTTGCCTTCGCCTCGCCTTTCGTTTGAGTCGCGCAATCCGTCCTGTCCGGACAGTGGATGCGCGTTTTTCTTTCCAAATTGTTCACGCTCTCTACCATCAAAAATGGTTGAGAGTGAGGCCCTTCTTGACTATCTTAATCAAAAAATTATCCAAACCGATGAGACACTGGATTGCCCTAACTGCTTATCTCACTTTTCTTGCCGGCGGCAGTCCGGCGCAGGAACACGAGAAATCACACCTGACCGTCGAGCGCCTGTTTCAAGATCCGTCCCTTTCCGGCGTTTCCGTCGCTGAAATCACGTGGTCGCCTACCGGTGCGCTGGCGGCGTATCTTCGATCGGGCGGTGAAGGCTACGACCTTTGGGTGTATGATCGTTCGACGAAACGTTCTACACTTCTTCTCCGATCGGGCGATCTGCAGGCCAAAGAAGAAGTTCTCTCGCCCGAAGAGCAGATGCTGCGAGAACGCACACGCAATGTTCGCCGCGGCATCAGTTCCTACTTCTGGGCGCCGAACGGCGAGAGCATCTTCGTCCCTTACAACGGCGATTTGTTTGAGGTGAGTGTTGCCGCGAAGACGATCAAACACGTCATCAGCACACCCGAGGCAGAATTCGATCCCAAAATCTCCCCGGATGGCCTGTACGTCGCGTTTGTGCGGGCAGGAGAAGTATACGTTCGCCATCGCACGACTGGGACGGAAAGGAAGCTCACGACAGGCGGAACGGACAAAATCAAAAACGGCCTGAGCGAGTTTGTTGCGCAGGAGGAGATGGGCAGGCACACCGGGTACTGGTGGTCGCCCGATAGCAGACATCTTGCCTACCTTCAGACGGATAACACGCATGTGAAAGAGTTTCTTATTCCCGACTTTCTTTCCGACTACACGACCGTTGAGAAGCAGGAGTACCCGAAAGCAGGGGAGGCCAACACGAGCGTGCGTGTGGGCATCGTACCCGTAGAAGGCGGATCAACTATGTGGCTGCGTATCGGCAACAACCCGGATGTGTACGTTCCGCGTGTGCAATGGCTGCCCGACGGGAAGTTCGTAGCCGTGCAGGTGCAATCCCGCAATCAGGATACGCTCGATGTTCTTCTCTGCGACGTGAATGACGGCTCTTCGCAACTGCTGCTTCGGGAAACCGATCCGCGGTGGGTGAGCTTGCATGATGGACTCTATTTCTTCAAGGACGGCCGGCGGTTCCTCTGGCTTTCGGAACGCGATGGGCACAATCATCTCTACCTCTACACAAGGAAAACCGACGGCGGCTCCGATCTCCTGCGCCGTGTTACGCAAGGGGCGTGGGACATCAAGAAGGTCGTGGGGGTAGATGAGAAGCGAGAGATCGTGTACTTCACGGCGACCGAGAAATCGCCGCTCGAACTTCATCTCTACAGCATTCGTCTCGACGGCTCAGGCTTCACACGGCTGTCGACGTCTGACGGGTATCATGACATCCGCATGTCTCCCAATTTCCAGGACTATGTTGACCAGTATTCGAGCATCACGCGTCCGCCGCTTGTGGCGCACATGACGGTTGCGAAATCCACGGCTGCCCTGATCGAGGAAAACCGCGTGGGCATGCTCGATTCATTCCTGCTGCCGCGGCCGAAGTTTCTCACCGTGCCATCGGCCGACGGCAGGTATGCGCTCAACGCGTTCATCATCACGCCGGAAACAATGGATGCAACGAAGAAGTATCCGGTGGTGATGTATCAATACAACGGACCGACGTCGCAAGTGGTCGTCAATCGTTGGGGCGGCGAGCGGATGTTATGGCATCGCTCGCTCGCGGCACGGGGCTACATCGTCTTTGCCGTTGACGGCCGGGGGACGCCGAACAGGGGAAGGGAGTTTCTCAATTTTGTGCACAAGCGCTTGGGCGAAGTTGAGCTGCAGGACCAGCTTGCGGGCGTTGCCTACCTGAAAGCGTTGCCCTATGTTGACTCCACACGCATCGCCATCTGGGGGAAAAGCTACGGCGGGTTCATGACGTGCATGGCAATGCTCCGTACGAACGCGTTCAAGCTCGGCATTGCTGTGGCGCCCGTTACGAATTGGAAGAACTACGATACGCATTATACGGAGCGCTATCTTGAACACCCGAAGGAGAACGAGCAGGGCTATACGCTCAGCTCTCCCGTAACGTACGCAGCGGGCCTGACCGGTAAGCTTCTGCTCATCCACGGCGTGGTGGATGACAATGTCCATTTTCAAGACTCGATGCTCTTGAGCGACGCATTGCAAAAAGCAAACAAGCAATTCGACTTTATGGTCTATCCGAAAAGCACACACAGCCTGGCCGGACGCGCCGTGGGAACGCATTGGTACAATCTTATGGCTCGCTACATCCAGGAAAACCTGTAACCCTCATTGATTGCCAAAGGAGATTTCTTCATGCCCGATACGCTGACGATTATTGACAACCGCACGGGAAAGAAGTACGAAATTCCGATCATGCACGATACGATTCGCGCGATGGATCTTCGTCAAATCAAAGTCAAGGACGATGATTTTGGGTTGATGACGTACGATCCCGCGTTCATGAACACGGCCTCGTGCAAGAGCATGATCACGTACATTGACGGCGACAAGGGAATTCTGCGCTACCGCGGGTATCCCATCGAACAACTTGCCGAGAAAAGTACCTTCCTGGAGACGGCCTATCTGCTTCTGTACGGCGAGCTGCCGACGAAAGCCCAGTACGAGGATTGGGTGTTCAACATCACCCACCACACGATGATTCACGAGAACATCAAGAAGCTGATGGATGGGTTTCACTACGACGCGCATCCGATGGGGATGTTGATCAGCACGATCGGGGCGCTGTCCACGTTTTACCGCGACGGTGCGGACATTCACAATCCGCAGGCACGCCAGAAGCAGATTTATCGCCTCATTGCCAAGATGCCGACGATCGCGGCGTTTGCGTACCGACACAGTCAGGGCCGGCCCTACGTGTATCCCGATAATGCCCTCAGCTACATTGCCAATTTCATGAGCATGCTGTGGAAGATGACCGAGCCGAAGTACGAAGCACACCCGACGTTGGTGAAGGCGCTGGATGTGCTGTTCATTCTGCACGCCGATCACGAGCAGAACTGCAGCGCGAATGCGATGCGCGGCATCGGCAGCTCGCATGTTGATCCGTACTCGGCGATGGCGGGCGCAGCCGCAGCACTGTACGGTCCCTTGCACGGCGGCGCCAACGAAGCCGTGCTGCACATGCTTGATGAAATCGGCTCCAAGGACAAGGTGCCGGAATTCATCAAAGGCGTGAAGAACGGCAGCGGCAGACTGATGGGCTTTGGCCATCGCGTGTACAAGAACTACGACCCCCGCGCAAAAGTTATCAAGCGACTCGCCGACGAAGTGTTTGAAGTTACCGGGCGCAATCCCAAACTCGACATCGCTCTGGAGCTTGAGCGCATTGCGCTCGAGGATGAGTACTTCATCAAACGCAAGCTCTATCCTAACGTTGACTTTTATTCGGGACTCATCTATCAGGCGATGGGTTTTCCGGTGGAGATGTTTCCCGTTCTCTTCTCCATTCCGCGTACCGTCGGTTGGCTTGCGCAGTGGGAAGAGATGCTGAAGGACCCGGAGCAGAAGATCGCTCGCCCCCGACAGATCTACCTCGGTCACGATGCACGGGATTATGTTGTGATGAGTAAGAGGGGATAGGATCGGACGGAAGGCGTTCTTCATTCGACATCCAGGAAGGACGCCTTCACACGTGAAGCTCACGTCGCCAACACGCAACCACGAACGGTGAAGCTCACAAGGGCGGACGAGAAGGGAAAGGAGAAGTTTTTTGTATCTTTGACCAACTTTCCCTAATTTTGATCCGTCATGGAAATCCATCGGGCTGTGACTTGCAATTGCCAGCCGTTTTGATTCTGCCCATTGCTTACGATTACGAACTGAACATGGATCTCTCACTTCTCTGGCGCGATACGCTCGCCATCGCGCCGATTTCATTTCTTGCACTTGCTGCTCTTGTCGTCCTCACCGTGGAAGCATTCAATGATCGAACCGAAAACCTCAACGCGTGGCTCTCGCTTCTCGGCCTTGCCGGAGCGTTAGGCTTGTCGCTTGCCGACATCGGAAGGACGCCGATGACGGTCTTCACGGGGATGGTTACGGCAGGAGGGTACGCTGCGTTTTTTTCGGCCCTGTTCTCTTGCGCAGGCTTGCTGACCGTGATGCTCTCCAAGTCCTACATCAAGAAGGAAGGCATCGAGCACAGTGAGTACTACTCGGTCGTGCTCTTCGCAGTCATCGGCATGATGTTGATGGCGTCGGCCGCCGACTTGGTGATTCTGTTCCTCGGTCTCGAAACGATGTCGGTCTCGTTCTACATTCTTGCGGGCTTTGCGCGTCGCCGGCTCATCAGCAACGAGGCGGCGATGAAATACTTCCTGCTCGGTGCGTTTGCCACGGGGTTTTTCCTGTACGGCATTGCGCTCCTCTATGGTTCGACCGGCACGACGAGTATTCCTGCTCTTCTTCGCCAGGCGGGCACGCTTGCCCATCCTCCGATGTTCTTGATCGGCAGCGGACTCCTGCTCGTCGGCTTTGCGTTCAAGGTTGCGGCGGTTCCGTTCCACATGTGGGTGCCGGATGTGTACGAAGGCTCGCCGACCACCGTCAGCGGATTCATGTCGACGGGCGGAAAGGCCGCGGCGTTTGCAGGCGCGGTGCTGGTGTTCGCGCCGGCGATCATGCTCGCCGTTGCGCCTCTGCGCGAAGTGATGGCAGGCGTCGCCGCGCTTTCGATGATCGTCGGCAACATCATTGCCATCTCGCAGTCCAGCATCAAGCGTATGCTGGCGTACTCGAGCATCGCGCACGCGGGGTACATCCTCACGGGCGTGATTGCTGCCAACAGTTATGGCCTGCAGGGCGTGCTGTTCTACCTTGTTGCTTATACGATGATGAACGTCGGCGCTTTCGGTGTGCTTGCCGTCCTGGAATCCGCCGAGGGACAGAACCTCAGCTTCGATGATTGTGCCGGACTTTCTTCTCGTCACTCCATGCTTGCGCTGCTGATGGCCGTGTTCATGTTCTCGCTCACCGGCATTCCGCCGTTTGCCGGGTTCTTCGGTAAGTACTACGTGTTTGCAGGCGCGGTGCAGGCCGGCTACACATGGCTTGCCATCCTCGGTGTGCTGATGAGTGTCGTCTCCGCCTACTACTATCTCAGGTTGGTGGTGCTGATGTACTTCAAGGAGCAATCGGCGACACAACTCGAAGCGTCGCGGTCGGGGCTGGGAGTTGCTGCCTTGGTGCTTTCCGCCGTGGCACTGCTTTCGTTCGGCGTATTTCCTTCCGTGATTCTGAAGCTGATCTCCCACTTCTTCTAACAAATCATTCTGCATGCACCGTTAACACACGGTTCCTCATCGGTGGAGGCATCAGGTTGAGGCTATGAGCAAAGAACTTGTTCGGCATTCCCGTCCTGCACGTTCATTCACGCACGCCGGCGGTCTGAAACGAAATCCGCCTACAACATTGAATCAGGAATCGCGATGCAGCTGCTGACCACGGCCGAGCAGATGCAGCAATTTGATCGCGTAGCCATCGGCACGTATTCCATCCCCGGTATCATTTTGATGGAGAATGCAGGGCGCGCCTTTGTTGACATCCTCGAAAAGCATACAGGCTCGCTGTCGGGAAAGCAGGTGGTGGTTGTTTGTGGGAAGGGAAACAACGGCGGGGATGGTTTCGTCATCGCCCGCCATCTTTCGAATCGGGGGGCAAGTGTTCACGTCGTGTTGCTGGGAAAAAGAAGTGACGTGAAGGGAGATGCAAAAGCCAATCTCCTCATTCTTCTCAAAATGATCGCATCGAAACACTCAGGCATCGCGTTGCATGAAGTGGGGAGTGTGAAGATGCTCGAGAAGGTGATGCGTGCTCTTCCTCCATCACCTGCCGTTGTTGTTGATGCCATTTTCGGAACGGGATTCTCCGGCAGCGTACGCAGTCCGTACACCGAAGCGATCGAATGGATCAACACCCGGCAGGCATTTGTTGCCGCGGTGGATATTCCTTCCGGCGCAAATGCTTCGACGGGTGTCGTCGAGAATGTGGCAGTGAGGGCGAGCCTGACGGTGACGATGGGTCTCGCCAAGATCGGCCACTACGTTGGGGAGGGAAAAGTTCACAGCGGGACTGTCGAGGTTGCGGAGATCAGCATTCCGCGTTTTGTGTTTTCCGTAAAAAAGAATCCGACCTATCGCGTTCACACTGAAGACGTTCGACAAGTTCTACCGCAGCGACCGCATACAGCGCACAAGTACAGCGTCGGGAAAGTGTTGGTGCTTGCCGGGTCGCGCAACCTCACCGGCGCGCCGTTCATGACAGCGGTTTCGGCGATGAAAGCGGGGGCGGGGGCAGTCATCCTTGCCGTTCCCAAGACGATCCATCCCTCGCTGATCCGAAAAGTTACCGAGGTCATGATCACGCCGCTGGAAGAGACGGACGAAGGAACCATTTCGCTTCAAGCGATGGAGAAAATCCAGGAGCGGCTGCGGTGGGCGGATGTTGTTGCACTGGGACCAGGGTTATCGCAGAATCTCGAGACACGCCAGTTGGTACACGCGCTCGTGCCGTCCATCGTTCAGCCTCTGGTTCTGGATGCCGATGGGTTGGGCATGATGGCCTACAATATTTCACTCCTGAAGAAACGACACTTTCCCACCATTATCACGCCGCACGTCGGCGAGCTGCATCTGTTGACACGCCTCGACAGAGATTTGATCGAGCGTGAGAGGGTGGAAGTGGCTCGAACGCAGGCAAAGAACCTCCACAGCGTGCTCGTTCTCAAAGGTTCGCCAACGATCACCGGCACGCCGGAGGGCCGGGCGTACATGAACTCCACGGGCAATCCGGGCATGGCAACTGCCGGCTCCGGCGACGTGCTGACGGGCGTTATCTCTTCGTTTCTTGCTCAGGGCATGATGCCAGAAGAGGCTGCTTGGGCAGGCGTCTTCGTTCACGGACTCGCGGGCGACATTGCCGCGAAGAAGTTCGGCCAACGCAGTCTGATGGCATTGGATATCATGGACGCAATTCCTGCCGCTCTGCAAGCGATTGAGGCCGCATGACCGGCCTGTTGAAGGGGAATCGCTTCTGGTGGTACCAGGGGCCGATGCTGTTCTGGGCCCTCGCGCTCTTTGTTCAGTCATCCATTCCCGCACGTGACCTTCCTGAGTGGGAGTTGCTGACACACGACAAGCTGTTACACTTTGTCGTGTACGTAATCTTTGCATCGGCGGTGTATCGCGGGATTCTCCATCAGGATCGTTTCCCTTTGTTAGCGCGGCGTTCGTACGCGTTCACCATTCTCATCGTCGCCCTGTACGCTGCCACGGATGAGTTTCATCAATCCTTTGTTCCTGGCAGGCAAAGCAGCGTGTTGGATTGGGTGGCAGATTGTGTGGGCGCGATCGTGTTTGTTGCGGGGCACTGGATGTGGAGGAAGAGATAGAGCCCGAGGCCGACAAAAAGTATTACTACGTCATTCTGGGCGAGCGCAGCGAGCGAAGAATCCAGAACGAGAATCATTCTGCATCCTGCATCGACCCTCACGTTGCTTTTCCCTGGATGTTTGACTACTTTTATTCCGGTTTGTTCGACTTTACACTCCAACATAGCGAAGGCAAGGCGCGGGCCGGAGTCATCAGGACGGAGAGGGGTGAGATCAGGACGCCCATGTTCATGCCGGTGGGTACGCAGGGGACGGTGAAGGCTGTCGAGCAGCGCGAGTTGCATGAGATGGGCGCCGAGATCATTCTCGGCAACACATACCATCTCTACCTCCGTCCCGGTGTTGATGTGATAGAGAAAGCCGGCGGACTTCACGCCTTCATGAACTGGCGCAAGCCCATCCTGACCGATAGCGGCGGCTATCAGGTGTTCAGCTTGTCGGATTTGCGGGGGCTCGATGAAGGGGGCGTCGTTTTCAAGTCGCATCTCGACGGCTCCGAGCACAAGTTTACGCCGGAAGGCGTTATTGACATCCAGCGTTCGCTCGGCTCCGACATCATGATGGTGTTGGATGAATGCACGCCGTATCCGTGCGACGAGGAGTATGCGCGGCAATCCAATGACCTGACGCTCCGCTGGGCCGCGCGGGCACGGAAACGCTTCGAGCAAACACGGCCGTTGTACGGATGTGAGCAGACCCTGTTGGCCATCGTTCAAGGCTCCACGTATCCTGCGATTCGCGAGCGCTCTGCACGAGAGTTGGTTGAGATGGATTTTGAGGGATATGCCATCGGTGGTCTTTCGGTGGGCGAACCGGCGGACGTGATGTACGCGATCACGGACACGGTCACGGACATTCTTCCTGAAACAAAGCCCCGCTACCTGATGGGCGTCGGGACGCCGGAGAACATTCTCGAAAGCATCGAACGCGGGATAGATCTGTTCGATTGCGTGATGCCGACGCGCAATGGGCGCAACGGCATGTTCTTCACACGCAGCGGCAGAATAAACATCAAGAATGCCGCGTATGCGCTCGACTTCCGGCCGATTGATGAGCAGTGCACGTGCTATGGATGTCGGACCTTCACACGCGCCTACATCCGCCACCTTGTGAAAGCGAACGAGATTTTAGCGCTGCAACTTGCGTCCGTTCACAATCTGACGTTCTATCTCTGGCTCGTGTCCGCAGCGCGTGAAGCGATCCTTGCGGAGCGATTTCAGGAGTGGAAATCCGAGATGATAAAGCAGCTTTCTACAGACATACAAACAATTGAAACAAACGTTACTTAACGAGGAGGTCAGAGTGAATTTTTTGATGTTTCTTTTCATGGCTCCACCGCCGGGCGAAGGAGGAACGGGCGGTAGCATCTTCAGCACATTTCTCATGTTTGCTGCGATCATCGCGATCTTCTATTTCATGATTCTGCGGCCGCAGCAAAAACAGAGGAAGCAGCATCAGCAGATGATCGAATCGCTGAAGAAGGGAGATAAGGTTATTCTCTCCGGCGGGCTGCACGGTACGGTGGCGGGCTTGGAGGAAAAGACGGTGTTGGTGCAGGTGGCCGATAACGTGAAGATGAAATTCGAGCGCGCCTCGGTTGCCAGCGTGCTGCGAGAAGGAGAAGGGGAAAAGAAAGAGAGCAAATAGTCGAGGGCACTATGTCGCTGACGCACAGCAGACGGAACGTGTTTAACACGATCGAAGAAGCCATTGAAGATATCAAACACGGCAAGATCGTGATTGTCGTGGATGATGACGATCGGGAGAATGAAGGAGACTTCGTCTGCGCCGCAGAGTTTGCGGACCCATCGGTGATCAATTTTCTCACAACCCACGGACGAGGCATCGTCTGCGCGCCGCTGACTGCCGAACGCACGAAGGAGTTGGGATTGGACCTGATGGTGGAAACCAACACGTCGCTTCATGAGACATCGTTTACTGTTTCGGTTGATTACATCCACGGAACGACCACGGGAGTCTCGGCGCCGGACCGATCGGCGACGGTCAAAGCCCTCATCAACCCCAAATCGAAACCGAGCGACTTTGCGCGTCCGGGTCACGTTTTCCCGCTGCGGGCGATGGAAGGCGGTGTGCTTCGCCGCGCAGGCCACACCGAAGCGGTGGTAGATTTGTGCAGGCTTGCAGGACTCTATCCCGCCGGTGTTCTCTGCGAAATTTTGAAAGAAGACGGGACAATGGCGCGCGTTCCCGAGTTGATGAAGCTCGCGGAGCAGTTCAATCTCAAGATCATAACGGTCCGCGATCTGATCGAGTATCGCATGCTGAAGGAGAAGCTCGTCCAGAAGTTGGTCGAGACAAACCTTCCGACGAGATACGGATCATTCCACATTCACCTCTATCGTAGCACGCCGGATGGCAAAGAGCACATCGCGCTGACGAAGGGGCATATCGTTCCGGACAAGCCCGTGTTGGTGCGCGTACACTCCGAGTGCCTGACCGGCGATCTGTTTGGCTCGCTTCGGTGCGACTGCAACGAGCAACTGCTTGCAGCACTGCACATGGTCGAGAGGGAAGGAACGGGCGTTGTCCTGTACATGCGTCAGGAAGGGCGCGGCATCGGTTTGTACAACAAGCTCAAGGCCTACAAGCTGCAGGATGATGGCCTTGATACAGTTGAGGCGAACGAAAAATTGGGATTTCGCGCCGATCTTCGCGACTACGGAATCGGGGCGCAAATCCTGCGTGATCTCGGTGTCGGCAAGATGCGCCTGCTGACGAATAATCCGAAGAAGGTCGTTGGCCTGAACGGGTACGGATTGGAGATTGTCGAGCGTGTTCCGCTTGAGATGGGTCCCAACGAAATCAACGAGAAGTACCTCAAGACGAAACGGGACAAGCTGGGTCACCTGATTCTGGTGGACCAAAAGTCGCGCTCGAAGTAAGCCGATAATCCTTACAGGGGATTTTCCACTTGCTTTTGTCGGGTGGATTCTGTACTTATGTACAGCCGAAAAGGTGGTTAGCCACCATTCGCACATGCGGATGATGGCTATTTATTTTGTCCCACACTATCTGTTGGAGTTGTGCATGTCCGATACGGTGTATCTCACTCGCGAGCGCTTGGTGGCGCTTGAACAGGAGCTGCATGAGCTGAAGACCAATGGCCGAAAGCGTATTGCTCAGGTGATCGCCGAAGCTCGCGGGCACGGCGATCTCTCCGAGAACGCGGAGTACGATGCTGCAAAAGAAGAGCAGCAACACCTGGAGATGCGCATTCAGAAGCTGGAGATGACGCTTGCCAAAGCCAAGCTCATCGACGCGAAGGACCTCCCGAACGACAAGATTTACATCCTCAGCAAAGTGAAGCTCAAGGACCTCAAGACGCAGGACATCTTCGAGTACATGCTGGTCTCTCCCGAAGAAGCCGACTTTGAGCAGAACAAGATTTCTGTGACCTCTCCGATCGGCAAGGCATTGTTGGGGAAGCGAAAGGGAGAGGCGGTGGACATCAGAGTGCCGGCCGGCATGCTCAAGTACGAAATCCTCGATATCAAACGGTAGCGAGCGGCGACCCAACGGAAGGAAAGCTCTCCGCGCGTTTCATGAGTGGCGGAGAGCTTTTAGTTTTCGGGGGAGAGTGTTATCGCATGAGCAGAAGCTTGCGCGTCTGAGAGAATGATCCTGCCTGAAGGTGATAGAAATACACGCCCGTTGCTACGCCATCTGCATTCCATCGCCGCTCGTATCGTCCTGCTGCAAGTTCTTCGTCAACGATCACCGCGACGTTGCGTCCCAGAATGTCGGTCACAACTAACGACACGCGGGAACGTTCTGCGATATCGAACGCAATGGTTGTCGAGGGATTGAACGGGTTCGGAAAGTTCTGATGCAACGCAAAGCGTTTGGGAAGTCCGCCGTTCTCGCCGACGTCAAGCGTCGGTTGATAGGTTACCGTGAGGACCGGCCGCTGTGCGGGGTTCATATTGTCTCGCGAGTCGAAGCGCTTGCTTGTGGGCTGTGTGGCTTCATTGCCTTTCAACAACCAGCCGAAGTTCGAGCTGGGAGTGTTCAGCCACTGCTGAACGTCATTCACCATGGCCTGCGTGGATCCCCAGGTATACGTGCCCAATGGCCCGACGGACGCTTCTGCACTCGGGGTCGCGACGAAATCGCCGCCCGGGCTGGACCAGAATGTGGTATTGAAAAAGCGATGCAGCCACGTCGCGTCGCCGGTTGTTGAGGGAGCGCCGCCGCCTTCGTTGCCGGTCGCCATGGAAGTGCCCTCACCCCAGTCGGCGGTAACCCTGTGCAGCGATACCGTGTGCGAGGTCGACGTTGTTTGCGACATGTTGAGTGTGAGCGTTGCGGTGAGGATCGTTGCGTTCGGCGGAATGCTTCCGGCAATGTCGAACGCGATCAGCGCGCGCCTGATGGAGTTCGTCGGTTGGTTGGTTCTTCCGACAAAGAAATGCTGTCCGGCGCCGTTACTCAATTCTCCGGCAGAGCTTTCGTACAACGTGTTATCCTTGCTCGGCTCCAGCATTACTTGCGTTTGTGCAAATGCAGAGGACAGAAGAAGAATGCAAGTCAACAAGCCTGCGAAATGAGCAGGTCGCACGAGATGTCCGCAAAGGTGCATCGATTCCTCCATTGAGTTGATGGGATGGGTTGAGCGCTTCTTTATTTCCGAAAACAAGCATGAGCTGCATTTGGTTGCCTTGGCAGGGGGGAATTCGTCAGAAATAGTATGGCTTTTCAAGAGGTTTCATCATGAGAAGGGGTGAACATTGCGAGGCAACCTTATGGCTTGACTTTCATGGGGCGAGGATGTATATTTTTGCGCGTCGCATTGGTCTTTGGCAAGCAGAGAGCTGTTGCAACCCACGAGGATGTTTGTTATATTGGTTGCGCCAATGCGGGAATAGCTCAGTTGGTAGAGCGCAACCTTGCCAAGGTTGATGTCGCGGGTTCGAGTCCCGTTTCCCGCTCTGTCCCACTTCGGTGGGACAACTCGACAATCGGTAATCGCGCTGATTGTCTGATTCATACACTTCCTCTTTAAAGTGGCCCCGCCGCCCCAAATCCCACCAGGTGGCGGGGTTTTATTTCTTAGGCAGGAAGTGCTTAATCGGCGCCGTACCCAAGTGGTAAGGGAGAGGTCTGCAAAACCTTTATGCGGCGGTTCGAATCCGCCCGGCGCCTCGCGTCAATTCGGGCTGCGGATGGCCGCTCGCGGTTGCTGCCGGGGTGGCGGAACTGGTAGACGCACAGGACTTAAAATCCTGTGGACCCTCGGGTCCGTATGGGTTCAAGTCCCATCCTCGGCACGGCTTGCTGCTGAGCGCAGCGACGGCACAACGACAACACGGATCAACGGCAGGCAGGTACTGCAATGAGCTTTGGGGGCGGTTAGCTCAGTTGGTTAGAGCGCTACCTTGACATGGTAGAGGTCACAGGTTCGACTCCTGTATCGCCCACATAACAATCGTCCCGCCCCGTGAGAAAAGGTTGGACGATTTTTTTTGTTTGTTAGATACGCATTATGGCGCAGGTAAAGATAACACTTCCCGATGGATCGGTTCGGATCTATCCGGCCGGTGTCACCGGTCAGCAGATTGCCGAAGACATTGGCAGCAGGCTCGCGCGCGCGGCGCTGGCAATCTCCGTCAACGGCGAAGTCTGGGATCTGTTCCGCCCGATCGACCGCGATGCAACCGTCAGAATCCACACCTGGGAAGATGATGAAGCAAAGCGTACGTACTGGCACAGTTCGGCGCATCTTATGGCAGAGGCGATCGAAGCGCTCTTTCCGGGAACGAAGTTCGGCATCGGCCCGCCGATTGAAAACGGGTTCTACTACGATATCGACATGGGCGATCACGCGCTCACCCAATCCGACCTTGGTGCCATCGAGGAGAAGATGGTGGAGCTGGCCAAGCGGGATGTTCCTTATCGGCGTGAAGTCAAATCATGGGAAGACGCGGTCGCCTATTTCAGGAAGAAGAACGATCCGTATAAGCTCGAATTGCTCGAAGGCTTGAAGGGTGAAACAATCACCTTCTATCACCAGGGCAACTTCACCGACCTGTGCTTCGGGCCGCATATTCCTTCGACGGGCAGGATCAAAGCGATCAAGCTGCTCAGCATTGCCGGCGCATACTGGCGCGGGAGCGAAAAGAACAAGATGCTGCAGCGCATCTACGGCATCACCTTCCCCTCACAAAAGGAACTCGACGACTTCCTCTTCCGCCTGGAGGAAGCAAAGCGGCGCGACCATCGAAAGCTCGGGCACGATCTCGAACTGTTCATGATCACGCCGAAGGTCGGTGGGGGACTTCCGCTGTGGCTTCCGAAAGGCACCATCATTCGTGAAGAGCTGGAACGGTTCCTCCGTGAGGAGCAGCGCAAGCGCGGGTACCTGCCCGTCGTGACGCCGCACATCGGCAATCTGAATCTCTACAAAACGAGCGGGCACTATCCCTACTACAAGGACAGCCAGTTCGCGCCCATTGTTGTTGAGGATGAGGAGTACTTGCTGAAGCCGATGAACTGCCCGCATCATCATCAAATCTACATGGCGAAACCGCGCAGCTATCGTGATCTGCCGATTCGCCTGGCAGAATTCGGAACCGTGTATCGCTATGAACAGTCCGGCGAACTGACGGGTCTGACGCGTGTGCGGTCATTCACGGTAGACGATGCTCACATGTACGTCCGGCCGGACCAGCTGCGCGATGAGCTGTGCGATGTCATCGATCTGATTCAGCTCGTGTTCACGACGCTGGGATTCAAGGATTTCAAGACACGGCTTTCGTTCCGCGATCCCAAGAACAAGGAAAAGTTCGGCGGCGAGGACGCAATGTGGGAACAGTCCGAACGCGACATCAAAGAAGCCGCCGACCTGAAGAAGCTCAATTACTACATTGGCATTGGTGAAGCGGCCTTTTACGGACCCAAGATCGACTTCATGGTGCTGGACGCGCTGCGACGCACCTGGCAGTTGGGAACGGTTCAGGTTGACTATGTGATGCCCGAGCGCTTCCAGCTGGAGTATGTCGGCAGCGATGGGCAGAAGCATCGCCCGGTGATCATTCATCGCGCGCCGTTCGGTTCGCTCGAACGATTCATCGGCGTCTTGATCGAGCATTTCGCAGGCGAATTTCCACTCTGGCTTGCACCTCTGCAGGTTGTTGTTCTGCCGATTACGGACGCGCAGACGGACTATGCGCGCCGGGTGGCGGCGGCCTACGCTGCTGAGGGTATCCGTGTCGAAGTGGACGAGCGGAACGAGAAAGTCAACTACAAGATTCGTGAGTGGGAAACGAAAAAGATTCCCTACATGCTTGTGGTGGGAGAGAAGGAGCGTCAGGCGGAGACCGTATCCGTGCGGCGGCACAAGAAGGGCGACATGGGTCAGATCAAGAAAGAGGTCTTTCTTGAGTTTATTCGACGCGAAATTGCAGAAAAATGGATCAACGCAGATGCTCATGCCGAGAAGCTGCGTTCGCTGCTCCACGTAAATGTGATGACGGCCCCCTCGCATGCATAAAGAAGCTGCACGCAGACGAGCCATCATAATCCATTGATCATAACAAAGGAGGCGCTCCCATTAGTAAAGACAAAGTTCGCGTCAACGACGAGATTCGTGCTCCGCAGGTGAGGGTCATTGATGAGCGCGGCGGACAGCTTGGCGTGATGTCGCCCCGCGAGGCACTTGCCCTTGCTCGCGAGCGCGACGCGGATCTGGTGGAAATTGTGCCCAATGCCAATCCGCCCGTGTGCAAGGTGATCAACTATGGCAAGTACAAGTATGAGCTTGCGAAGAAGGACAAGATTCAGAAGAAGCACCAGCACGTTACGCAGCTGAAGGAACTCCGGTTCCATCCCAACACCGATACACACGATTTCAATTTCAAGATGCGGCACGCCCGCAACTTCCTGATGGAAGGACACAAGGTGAAGGCGACGGTGGTGTTCAAGGGGCGAGAGATCACCTATCAGGATCAAGGAAAGGATTTGTTGGATCGATTGACGGAACAGTTGAGCGACATTGCCAAGATCGACCAGGCGGCGCATATGGAAGGCCGAAGCATGATCGCCATCTTTGCGCCCGAGCGGAAGAAGAAATCCGAACGCAAGAGCGAGAAGTCAGATACATCCGAATCACCAAAGAAGGACGCATAGGAATGCCAAAAACAAAAACGCGCAGCGCAGCCAAGAAGCGCTTCAAGCTGACGGCCACCGGCAAGATCAAACGGGCCATGGCCTATCGCAGTCACATCCTGACATCAAAATCCCGCAAGCGAAAGCGCAAACTGCGCCTGGGCGCGCTGGTTGCCAAACCGGATGTCAAAGCCGTACGGGAAATGCTGGCGACGTGATCGCCGCCTCCTTCGAGCTTCGACGAACCATTACATAAACGTCTCAGCGGTAGCGAGACTTTTCATTCACACAGAAGGATAAGAGCAACTATGCCACGTTCGCAGAACAAGGTTGCCTCCCATCGCCGTCGCAAGCGTATCATGAAGCAAGCGAAAGGTTATTGGGGTGCGAGAAGCAAGGTGTACACCGTCGCCAAGCACCACGTGGAAAAGGCGATGCAGTATGCCTACCGCGACCGAAAAACGAAAAAGCGAAACTTCCGTCAGTTGTGGATCACGCGCATCAATGCGGCGGCACGACTGAACGGCACGACCTACTCACGATTGATGGACGGCCTGCACAAGAAGAACGTCGATATCAATCGCAAACTGCTCGCCGACCTGGCGGTCAGCAACCCGGAGGCGTTCTCCGAGGTTGTGAAGTTCGCCACGGCGTAAGTTCATTCACATGATCTTCCCATGACGCAGAGACGTTCCGCACGGAACGTCTCGCCGGGAAGATTTTTCGTATCGTCCCTTTCCTTCGATGCGCGACAAAATCATACAACTTCGCAGAGAGATCGAATCGGCGATCCTCACGATTGATTCTGAACAGGCGCTTGAGGCTTTCAGGCTGAAGTATCTGGTCCGCAAAGGACTCATCGCTGCGCTCTTCGATGAGCTGCGCACGGTGCCCGCGGCGGAGAAACCCGAACTGGGCAAAGAGCTGAACGATCTGCGACGCTACGCGCAAGAGGTGTTTGCAGCGAAGTCAGCAGCCCTTACGACAAAGCCTGCCGAAGAGGAGCAGCTCGATCCCACACTTCCCGGACGACGCAAGTTCCGCGGCACGAAGCATCCCGTCATGCAAACGCTGGATGAAGTCAAAGCCATCTTCGTCGGCATGGGCTTCGGCATAGCCGACGGTCCCGAGATCGAAGACGATTGGCACAACTTCACCGCGTTGAACTTTCCGCCCGATCACCCGGCGCGGGACATGCAGGACACGTTCTTCGTCACCGACGACATCGTGCTTCGCACCCACACCTCGCCCGTGCAGATCCGTGTCATGGAAAACAACCGGCCGCCCATTCGTACCATCATGCCGGGGAGGGTGTACCGCAACGAGGCGGTGAGCGCGCGCAGCCTCTGCAATTTCTATCAGGTGGAGGGGCTTGCCGTGGACGTTGGGATTACCTTCAGCGAATTGAAGGGAACACTTGTATCGTTCGCGCGGCAGTTTTATGGAACGGGAATCAAGTATCGGTTCCGCCCAAGCTTCTTTCCCTTTACCGAACCGAGCGCGGAAATGGACATCACCTGCTTTATCTGCAAAGGGAAAGGATGCCGCCTGTGCAAGCAGACCGGTTGGCTGGAGATTCTCGGCTGCGGTATGGTTGATCCGAACGTCTTTCGCGCCGTCGGGTATGACGCCGAGAAATACACGGGCTATGCCTTCGGGATGGGAATCGAACGCACGGCCGCGCTGCTGTACGGCGTTGATGACATCCGCCTCTTCTACGAAAACGATGTCAGGTTCTTGAAGCAGTTTTGAATTCTCCCACGATGAACTGGACATGAAACTCTCTCACGCCTGGCTTCAGAAGTACATCACGTTCCGCTTCACCCCCGAAGAGTTGAGTGAGAAACTCACGATGCTCGGCCTCGAGGTGGAAGGCTTTGAGCGGCTCGGCGAAAAGTACAACGGGTTCGTGGTCGGCAAAGTCCTGACGGTGCAGCGGCATCCCAACGCCGATAGGCTCACCGTATGCGCGGTTGACGTAGGGAACGAACGTCTGCAGATTGTGTGCGGCGCGCCGAACGTGGCCGCGGGACAGAAGGTGGCGGTCGGACTTCCGGGGGCGACCATTCCACGAAATCAGCACGATCCCTCCGGCCGGCCCTTCACGCTCTCGAGGGTTACGCTTCGCGGCGTTGAATCATTCGGGATGATTTGCTCCGAGTACGAGCTGGATCTTGGCGCGGACAAAGATGGCATTCTTGTTCTCGATTCTCATGCCCGTGTCGGTCAGAAGCTCGCGTCGTACCTGGGGCTGGACGACGTGGTGTACGACGTTGGGATCACACCCAACCGCCCGGACCTGCTGAGCCATTACGGCGTGGCGCGGGAAATCGGCATTCTGGTGGGAAGAAAACCACGCCTGCCGAAGGTGAAAGTGAAGGAGGCGAAAACTCTCATCACCAAACACTTCTCGGTGACGGTGGAGGACAAATACAACTGTCCGCGTTTTGCCGTGCGTATGATTCGCGGCGTCACCGTTGGTCCGTCGCCCGACTGGCTGCAACATGCCTTGCGCGCAGCGGGTCTGCGGCCGCGCAACAACATCGTGGACATCACCAACTACGTGATGCTTGAATGCGGCCAACCGATGCACGCGTTCGACTTTGCGAAACTTGTCGGAGCAAAAATTATCGTCCGTCAGGCGAGAGCCGGGACGAAGTTTACTACGCTCGACGGCAAAGAACATACTCTGCCGGCGGGTGCGGTGATGGTGTGCGATGCAGAGCGCGAAGTGTCGATTGCCGGCGTGATGGGGGGAGCGAACTCGGAGATCTCCGACGCAACCACCGATGTTGTGCTGGAGAGTGCGTATTGGAACCCGGCGAGCATTCGCCGCACGTCGCGTGCGCTCGGCATTCAGTCGGATGCCTCGTATAGATTCGAACGCGGCGCCGATCCCAATGCCAGTGACTATGCGCTGGATCGTGCTGCACAATTGATGGCCGAATTGGCTGGAGGAGAAGTGCTGCGCGGGAAGATTGACATCTACCCCAAAAAAATCACGCCTCGCATCGTTACGTTGCGTCCGGATCGGTGCAACCAGGTTCTCGGTACCGACCTGACTCCTTCCGAGATCGCATCCCTTCTCGCTCGGTTGGACATCAGCAAAACTCGATCAGGAGGGCGGAGGGCGTTCTTCAGCGTTCCAACGTATCGAGTTGATATTCAGCGAGAGATCGATCTGATCGAGGAAGTGGCGCGTGTGTACGGTTACGACAAAATCGAGACAAAGACCGTTGCGGCGATCGACTTCGATCATCCGTTTGAGAAAGAGTTTCTTGCCGATCGCGTTCGCGATGTCCTTGTCGGATTCGGGTTTCAGGAGGCTCTCACAATTTCCCTTCAGGATGAGGAGACGGCTCGGCTTGGAGGAAAGCAACCAGTCCGCCTGGCTAACCCATTGGGCAGGGAGATGTCTGCGATGCGCTCAAGCCTGTTGCCGGGCTTGCTGGCGGTGGTGGCGCACAATCAAAGTCACGGCAACACGGATTTGCGCTTGTTCGAGATTGGCCATGTGTTCTCGGAGTCGCCCGAAAAGCAACTCGTGGGCAATATTCGTGAGGAGGTGCACGTATGCCTGGTGCTGACCGGCCAATCGGAGCCGCGTCACTGGAAGCACTCCTCGCATGAGGTTGATCTCTACGACATCAAGGGAGAGATTGCTGATTTTCTCGATACGTGCGGGCTTGACAGTTGGCGGTTTATTTATTATCCTACCAGCGAAACTTTAGCTGACAAACCTATCTTCGTTGAAATCAACGGAACGACGGCGGGTTTTCTGGGTCGTGTGAAGCGTGAAGTGTGCACGAGGTTTGGGGTTGAGCAAGCAGTGTTTGCCGCAGAACTGAATCTCGCGCTGCTTCAGACAACAAAAGAGAAACACTACACACCGCTTCCACGATTTCCGAAAGCGCGTCGCGACGTGGCTTTCATCGTTGATACCGGCGTAACAGGAGAGAGCATCGAACGGGCGGTGCGGGAGATGCGAAGCCCGCTGGTGCAGGACGTAGAGCTGTTCGACGTCTATCGCGGCCCGAATCTTCCGCAAGGCAAACAGAGCCTCGCCTACACGCTGGTGCTCATGGCGAAAGACCGCACGCTGACGGACGAAGAGATTGATGCTGAGGTTGCGCGAGTGGTGGAGCAGGTACGCGCGCAGTTTGGTGCTGAACTGCGAACACAGTGACGGGGATCGGCAAAAAACACAACGGACTCTCTCGTGGAGCAGCTTGCTCATATCGAAGAATCGCTGAAAGTTCTCTGGGAGAAGGTACGCCGGGCCGGAGACGTGATCGCGCAGCTGCGTGAGGAGAGACAGGCACTGCAAGCCCAGGTGGCATTGCTGCAACAGGAAGTAGCCAAGCTGCGGAACGACCTTGCCGCAAAGGAGCAGCAGCTCCAGCGCGCAGCTGCGCAGGACGTGAAAGCTGCAGCCATCATCTCCAATGGCGAGCGAGCACAATTGGCGGCCAAGGTGAAGGAGCTTCTTGCGCGTATCGACGCGTATCTATGAGCTTCGCTCGCGCGCGACGGACGAGGGACGGGTTCCCTATCGTTGGATCAGGGTGTAAGGAATTGACGGATGACACCAGATAGAAAAAGCATCAGAGTAAAAATCTTCGGCTCGGAATATCCCCTGCGTGGAGAAAGTGAAGATTTCACGCGACGCGTGGCAACGTACGTGGATGAAATGATCACGACTATCCACAACAAGATTCCCGAGCAACCTACCCTGACCGTGGCTGTTCTATCTGCGCTGAATATCACGGAAGACCTCTTCAAAGAGCGCGAACGCTCGAAGGCACTGACAACGGCTGTAGAGAACGAAATCGCAAAACTCAATGCATACCTCGACGCGTGTTTGCAGGAACCATCAACTCCGTGAATCATCAGCGAAAGGAACAACGTCTGTTCTTTATGGCATAGGTTCGTTGCGTACGGATGGTGTGAATCCGCACCGTCAACCGTCTCAAACATACGTATAAAGAACCAACACTATACCCAAGGGAGCCCGACTCGTGGGCGTTGATTACACGCCACATCCCGTCCCTCTGACCGAGTGAGCGGGATTCTTGCGATGACATCCTGACTCAGCTGCGGCTGTTCGGGACGAGCGAGATTGTGGAAGTAAAAGGCGTTCAGGCGAGCACCCACTGTGTTTGAAAAGAGGTTCTTTCATAGACTCTTTGGAACGGTTGATTTGTGCGGATTTTTTTTTGGTGCTGGAACAGCACCGGCCTGCTCGTGAGCTGTGATGGTTACACATCGGTACTTCGGGAGGTTGTATGGACATGTATCTTCTCGTTCCGCTCGTGCTGCTCGCGTGCGGAATCAGTTTTTTTATCGGATGGTTCCTGAATCAAAAATCCGGGGCGAACAGGATTGCGACGGCCCAAGAGCGTGCGGCAAAGATTATTGCCGATGCCGAAAAAGAAGCCGAGACGCTCAAACGTGAGAAACTTCTGGAAGTCAAGGACGAATGGTACTCGAAGAAGAAGGAGTTCGATGCCGACGTTCAGAGCAAGCGCAGCAAACTGCTCGCCCAGGAAAAAGCCCTCGATGCGCGCGAGGAAAACATCGACCGCAAGGTGGAGTTGCTGAACCGCAAGGAACGGGAACAGCAGCAGTTGAAACGGCAGCTGGAGGAGCGTGAGCGGCAGCTTCAAGCGCGGCAGGCAGAGCTGGAACAACTCATCAGTGAAGAAAATGCTCGACTGGAACGCGTTTCGGGCTACTCACGCGACGAAGCCAAGCGCGTGCTGATGGAGAACTTGCTCAATGAAGCGCGCACCGAGGCCGCACACATGTTGAAAGAAATCCGCGACAAGGCGCGCGATGAAGCCCGCAAAGAGGCGCAGAAGCTCATCGTGCACGCCATCCAGCGGACCGCCGCGGATCACTCGGTCGAAACCACGGTCAGCGTGCTGAACATCCAGAGCGATGAAATGAAGGGGCGCATCATCGGCAGAGAGGGCAGAAACATCCGTGCCTTCGAGGCCGCAACCGGCGTTGATGTTATTGTCGACGATACGCCTGAAGCAGTCATTCTCTCGGGCTTCGATCCGTTCCGCCGCGAAGTTGCGCGCATCGCGCTGGAGCGCCTCATTGCCGATGGACGTATCCACCCTGCTCGCATTGAAGAAGTCGTCGAGAAAGTCCGCCACGAACTGGAAGAGGATATGCTCAAGACGGGCGAAAACGCATTGCTGGAACTGGGACTGCACGGCGGCCACAAGGAAATCCTCCGACTCATCGGGCGCATGAAGTACCGCTCCAGTTACGGTCAGAACATGCTGCAGCACAGCATTGAGGTGGCTTTCCTTACGGGCATGATGGCAAGTGAATTGGGACTGGATACCGCGCTGGCAAAACGTTCGGGTCTCTTGCACGACATCGGGAAATGTGCAGAGAAGACCGCAGAAGGCCCTCACGCCCTGTTAGGCTATGAGCTTGCGAAAAAGTACGGCGAACATCCGATTGTTGCCAATGCCATCGGCTCACATCATGACGACATTCCGATGGAATCTCCCATCGCTGCCCTCGTGCAGGCTGCCGATGCTATCAGCGGAGCGCGGCCGGGCGCCCGGCGTGAGTCCGTTGAAGGGTACGCGAAACGGTTGGAGAAACTTGAAACCTTTGCAAACTCTTTCCAGGGTGTAGAAAAGACATACGCCATCCAGGCTGGCCGGGAAATTCGCGTGGTCGTCGAGCCGTCTAAAGTGGACGACGCACTCGCCGATCAGCTCGCGCACGATATTGCAGCCAAGATCCAGCAAGAGATGGAATACCCCGGACAAATCAAAGTGACGGTTATCCGGGAGTTTCGCTCGGTAGCCATTGCCAAGTGACCCGCGAGTCGTATTGAAAAACAAGTCCACAGACTATCTCCGCGTGGGCGTTACCGGCGGCATCGGCAGCGGGAAATCAACCGTCTGCAGTATCTTTGCTCGTCTGGGGCGTACGGTTCTCTCTGCCGATGCGATTGCTCGTTCGCTCACCGATAGCAGTGAGGACATCAAGGCTGCTCTCCGAAAAGTCTTCGGCGACGAGGTTTTTCTTCCCAATGGGTTGGTAGATCGGAAGGCCCTCGCGGGATACGTCTTCACCAACCGCAAACGTCTTCAGGAACTCAACGCCATCGTGCATCCCCACGTCTTTCGCTCCATCGAAGAAACGGTCAGGCAACTCTCGCCGGCGCAAAGGCGGCCGTTTATTATCATCGAAGCCGCATTGATTTTCGAAAGCGGGATGGACAAGCAGCTGGATTATGTTGTCGTTGTGAGTGCGGATGAAGAGAAGCGAATCGAACGAGTCATGAAGCGGGATGGTGTGACGCGCGAAGAAATTCTCGCTCGGATGCAATCGCAAATGAACGTCGAGCAGGCGCTGCGTCGTGCCGATTTCGTGTTGACGAACAATGGGTCGGAACCTGATCTGGAGCGAAGTGTAGCCTTTCTCGACTCGCTCTTGCAGCGGCTCTGATGGAAAAAGTACGGCCGAGCCTTTATCACATCTTTGATTTTTTGCGCTTCCCCGTTTCTGTGCTTGACATTGGTTCGTGAAGTCGGTATGATGTCCCAAGCTTTTCCAGTGGGTTCTTGACCCATCATAACAGGAGGGGACCCTTATGAAGACATCTCGGAAGCCTGCCGAGGCACCGCCCGCTGCGAAGGGGCATTCTGGCAACCATCAAGAAAACCTTTTCATCCTCTTTCAGATGCGCTGGCGTATGCGCCGGTCAGCACAGCACCAACGCCGCAGGTCACAATCCATCATCCAACCACAATCAACAATGGAGGTCCCTATGAGCCGCTCCCTGAAGTACAGAGTTGCCAACGCGATTCTGTTTGTGCTCACCGCCGTTCTTGCCGCGGGCTGCTGGGAGTGTTGACACTGTCCGCAGGTTCCTTTCTCCCACAATTCCACCTTTCCCTCACAATTCAAGGAGGTACCATGAAACGAGTAGCACTCTTTGTGTTCGCGGGAGTGTTTGTGTGTGCGTCGGCATACGGCCAGGCAAAGTGGGGAGGACTTGCGCGCCAGATTGCAATGGGCGGCGCGAGCGCCGGTCAGGGATTGGTGCTCAATCCGTTCATGTGGGATGACCCGGCACTCTTGCTGCTGAATCCTGCCTACCAGACTCGTTACAAAGATTACTTCTGGTCGAACATCGGCGGCGGTACACTTGCCGGGCTGACGACCGCGGATAACGGCTACGGTCTCCAGAATGCAGGAATCAGCTTTGCAATCAACAAGCAACTGACGATTGGCGCGGTGTTGAGTTACGATCCGTCGTTCGCCAATCAGGCACGAACGTTCATTGCGGGTGTCGGCGCGTTGGGGTTCCCGCTTCCTATCGGTTCGATCGCACAGCGTTTCCCGCGGCCGATCCCACCTATCGCTAATGTGTGGGAGGCGTTCGCGTCGGTTGATTTAGGGGCGCTCGATGTTGGATTCGGTTTCATGTACGGCAACTCCAACTCCGATTCTACGTTCACCTCGGGAACAACCTCCTCTTCCTCGGAAGCCTCTGCTCGGGTGTTTGGTTTCCGCGGCGGCATCCTGTTCGATATGGGAGGTGGAAATGCTCTCGATGTCAGCGCCGCGCTTCGATTGGACAAGGCTACCGATAAGGTAAGCATGACGCCCGCTCCGACAACGCCGGTCGACGGCGATTACTCCGTGAGTGGGACGGAGTTCCAGGTTCAGGCGCGGGCACGTTTGAAGCTTTCGAACAGAGTCAGTTTTGTGCCGTACGGAGCGTTTGCGACAGTGTCGGGGGAGCCGAAGGAAGATAGAAAACCGACTGCCGCCGCGGCCAATACTCCTGCCTCACTCAAAGTATCACTCACCTCGGTCGCATTCGGCGGAGGAATCGAGTATCAGACTCCGACTATTCTGATTGCGACGGGGTTGAGTTTCTTCACTGCGCGGGCGAAAGTCGAATTTGCGCAGGCGGCCGTTGGCAGCACACCTGCTGCCGCGCTCACCGGAACGGTCTCCAACACGTCCATTCCGGTAATCAATCTCGGCGGCGAATGGTGGTTTCTGGATTGGCTCGCGGGCCGCGCCGGTTACTACCGCACGCTTGGAAAGTTCAAGCTGAAGGTTGAGTCTACCATCGGCACCACGGCAACGGCATTCGAAACCAATCTTACCACGCCGAGCAGTTTTCTGTTGTTCGGAAACTACAACCATGATGGCATTGTCACACTGGGTCTCGGGTTCCGGTTCGGCAATTTCTCGCTCGACGCAACGGTCACGGAAGAAGCGCTGCGTCGCGGCTTTGGCCTCATTGGCTCGAACGACAACCTGAACACGTTTGGGTTCTTGAACGCGAGCTACAATTTCGAATAGCATCGCGAGCGCAAATGTATCAGGGCGACGGATTTCTCCGCCGCCCTTTTTTTGTTTATATTGGGTCGCATCACAAACAGCCGGCAACGCAGACAACACTTCCATGACCCACCGATTTGACTTTCTTGTTCTGGGGAGCGGTATTGCGGGACTCTTCTACGCATTGAAGGTAGCCCCGTACGGCTCGGTGGCGATCATCACCAAAAAGGAACGAGCGGAATCGAACACCAACTACGCTCAAGGAGGTGTCGCTGCCGTGATGTCCAGGATGGATTCTTTCGAGGCACATATTCAGGATACTCTTGCCACCGGGGCGGGGCTGTGCCACCGCGACGCGGTCGAAATTCTCGTCAAAGAAGGTCCCGACCGACTCAACGAGCTGATTGAGTTGGGCGTCGAATTCACACGAAAGGAAACCGGCGAGCTGGACCTCGGCCGCGAAGGAGGGCATTCGGTCAACCGCATCGTTCATGCGCGAGACCTGACAGGAAGAGAGATCGAGCGTGCACTGGTGGCGCACGCGACGAGCCACCCGAACATTACCATCTTCGAAAACCATATTGCCATCGAGTTGATCACCGAGCATCACGTGCTTCCGAAGCGTGAGATCGATCGCCGGAATATTCACTGCTGGGGTGCATATGTGTTGAACGAACGCCTGCATCGTGTCGACACGTTCCTGGCAAGAATCGTTCTGCTTGCTACCGGTGGGCTGGGCCACGTCTATCTCCACACCACCAACCCCTTGATCGCCACCGGCGACGGCGTGGCAATGGCATACCGCGCCGGCGCGATCATCGCGAACATGGAATTCGTGCAGTTTCATCCCACAACGCTCTACGACTCCGGCAGTCCTTCCTTCCTCATCTCCGAGGCCGTGCGCGGATACGGCGGCATTCTTCGTACGTTGGATGGCGAAGAGTTCATGCACAAGTACGACCCGCGCCAGTCGCTTGCGCCGCGAGACATCGTTGCCTACGCTATCGATACGGAGTTGAAGAAGCGGGGAGAGGATTATGTGCTGTTAGATTTGCGACATCTTCCTCGGGAGCAAACGATCGAAAAGTTCCCCCACATCTATCAAACCTGCCTCACGAAATACAAGCTTGACATTACAAAAGAGCCGATTCCGGTCGTGCCCGCCGCGCATTACTCGTGCGGCGGGGTGGTAACCGATACAGAAGGACGCACCTCCATTGACGGCCTGTATGCGTCCGGCGAAGTGAGCATGACAGGCGTCCACGGGGCCAATCGTCTCGCGAGCAATTCGTTGTTGGAGGGTTTAGTTTTTTCGCATCGCGCAGCCGAAGATGCGCGACGCCGCCTGAAGGACTCTTCGCGAGAATTTCCCGCACTTCAAGATTGGGATGATAGTGGAACATTCAACAGCGAGGAATGGGTGCTGATCGCCCACAATCGGAAAGAGATACAACACATCATGTGGGATTACGTCGGGATCGTTCGCTCGAATCTGCGTTTGGAGCGTGCGCTTCGCCGCATGAAACTTCTTCAGGATGAAGTGGAAGCATTCTATAAGAAAACGAAAGTGACGGAAGGATTGATCGAGCTGCGCAACCTCGCTCAGTGCGCGATGCTGATCATTCAGTGTGCGATGAAAAGAAAAGAAAGCCGCGGGCTGCACATGACGACGGACTATCCGCACCGCAACGACGCCGAGTTCCTCCACGATACGATTGCTGATTGATTGACCAAAGAAGTTGCTGTATATTGAAGCACGATGTACAATCCGACACCATGAGCAATCCCGTTCTCGACAAACCCCAATGCCACTGCGCCGTTTTCGGCGTGTACGGCCACCCTGCAGCGGCGCAATTCACCTATTACGGCTTACTCGCTCAACAGCATCGCGGGCAAGAAGGCTCGGGCATCGTTACCTCGGAATATGACGAAAAGCTCAAGCGCTACCGCTTTCACATCCACAAGGACTTCGGCCTCGTCAACGAGATTTATCGAGACGAACGTCTGCTGACTGCCGAACTCCGCGGCACGATCGCCATCGGCCACAACCGCTACTCCACCGCCGGAGCGGCCGATAACAAGCTGAACATTCAGCCGCTCACGGTGATCTACAAAAGCGGCAATCTCGCCGTTGCACACAACGGCAATCTGACCAACTTCCGCGAGATACGAAAGCGGTTGGTGGAGGAGGGGACAATCTTTCAAACCACCTCCGATACGGAGGTGATCCTCCACCTCATCGCCCGCAGCAAACACACGGACCAGATCGAGCAGATTCGCGACGCACTCTCGCAGATACGCGGCGCATTCTCGCTTGTCATTCTCACCAACAACCGGCTCATTGCCGCCCGCGATCACTCCGGCTTCCGTCCGCTGGCTCTCGGGCGCAAAGGCAATGCGTTCTTCGTTGCTTCGGAGACGGTTGCCTTCGACATCATTGACGCAGAGTATGTACGCGACGTCGATCCGGGAGAGCTGATTGTTATTGATGAGGATGCACAGGCCACCGGCTCGGTGAAGTCTCTGAGGATCAACGACGAAACGCCGGCGCCGCATTACTGCATCTTCGAGTACATCTACTTCTCTCGCCCCGACAGTCAGATCTTCGGCCACAGCGTTGACAAGGTTCGCAGGAAGTTGGGCAAAACGTTAGCAAGAACGAAACCCGTGCATCCCGGCAATCCTGACGAAAAGGTTATCGTCATCAACGTCCCCGACTCCAGCAACACCGCCACCATGGGGTTTGTTCAGGCGGCGAACAAACTCGGTAACAAAACAAAACTCGAAATCGGACTGATTCGCAGTCACTACATCGGGCGGACGTTTATCCAGCCCAAGCAGGATGTGCGTGAGAACAAGGTGAAGACCAAGTTCAACACCGTCAAGGGTGTCCTCAAAGATCGTGTCGTGGTGATCGTGGACGATTCGATTGTCCGCGGCACAACCTCGAAGCAACTCGTGCAGCTGGTGAAGCAGGCCGGACCGAAAGAAGTGCACTTCCGCGTCACGGCGCCGCCGATCAAGTACCCGTGCCATTACGGAATGGATTTTCCCAGCAAGGAGGAATTGATTGCCAACAAATGCGATGGCGACGTGAAGAGAATCCAGGCAGAGTTGGGTGTTGACAGCTTGGAGTATCTGGAGTTAGAGGACTTGCTGGCGTCGGTGCCGCATGAGAATGGTGCCAACTATTGTACGGCGTGCTTCAGCGGGAAATACCCCGTGAAAATCGACACGACACAAACGAAGGACGAAAACGAGGCGTGAGATCATCTCCACCAATCCATCAATCCCTTTGCAGCGATTCTTTACCATCTCAAATATTCTCAGCATCACGCGCGCTGCGCTGAGTGTTCCGTTTGTCATGATTATGCTTTCCGATGTTCCCAACGCACGGCTGTGGGGGCTTGCGCTTCTCGGGATCGCCGCCCTTACCGACAAGCTCGACGGCGTCATAGCGCGCAGGTACAATCAAATTACCGAGTGGGGGAAAATCCTCGACCCGCTCGCAGACAAAATCGGTATCGCTGTCGTCGCGATCGTGCTGGTGCAGCTCGGACAGATTCCGCTGTGGTTTCTTCTGGCAATCGTTGCGCGCGACGTGCTGATTCTTGCTGGCGGGATGTATCTGAAACGGAGACGCGGCATCGTGGAACAATCCAACCTCCTCGGCAAGTGGACGATCGGCGTCCTTGCGGCAACGATGGCGTTGGCGATGCTGAACGTTCGCGGTCCGGTGATGGACGGAGCCATCGGGCTGAGCGTTGTGATGCTGATTGCGTCCCTCGGGTTGTACGCGGCGGTTTTCGTGAGAGCTCTGCGGCGGACGTCGGTCTGATGCGCGTTCTACAAGCTCACGCGGAACGGTCATGACGCTGCGTATGTTTTCAGGAGTGTACCACATTCATGAGAAGGAGACACCATGTCTATTCGGCCGGTGAAACGCATTGTGCAATCGAGGCCAACGATCGAAGGGGCGGGCGTGAAGCTACGCCGCGCGTTCGGATTTGGCCAGACGGGCGACTATGATCCGTTCTTGTTGTTAGATGATTTCCGCAACGAGAATCCGGAAGATTATCTCGCAGGCTTCCCATGGCACCCGCATCGTGGGATTGAGACCATCACGTATGTTCTGGCAGGAAGCGTCCATCACAAAGATAGTCTCGGCAACTCCGGCACGCTTGGGGGAGGAGATGTGCAGTGGATGACCGCCGGCAGCGGCATTCTCCATCAAGAAATGCCGCGGGGCAACGAGCAGGGAACGATGCACGGCTTTCAGCTCTGGGCGAACCTTCCCTCGTCGCTGAAGATGACCGACCCACGCTATCAGGATATTCCCGGCGGCGAGATTCCTGAAGTGACGGACGACGACGGCACGCGTGTGCGTGTCATTTGCGGAGGGTTCTGGGGCAAGCGCGGACCGGTTGAGGGCATCGCGGCCGACCCGCGCTATCTCGACATCTGGGTTCCGCCGCACCGGCGAAAGCACATCCCTGTCGAATCCTCCCGCAATGCCTTCGCGTATGTTTTCGACGGGTCGGGGACGTTTCGCGACGCATCGGCACCATTCGGCGTGCTGACCGAACGCGTGGGGACGAATGAGGATGCCCCCGTTCGTGAAATGACCGGCAATCGCTCACTCGTTCTCTTCGACAGCGGCGATGAGATCGTCGTGCACGCAGGCGAGGAGGGAATCCGGTTTCTGCTCGTCTCCGGTCAGCCGCTCAAGGAACCGGTGGCGTGGTATGGCCCGATTGTCATGAACACGCAGGAAGAACTGCAGCAAGCGTTCGAGGATCTGCAGCGCGGCACCTTCATCAGGAAGCGGTGAACTCCCGGCTCGTCCGTCTATCGTACTGCGTTCAGGCATAGGCCCCGCGAGTTTTTCGTGGGGCTTTTTTGTATCATGGGTGCAGGCAGAAATGGAATTCCCTTGCGGCGAACCCGCGAAGCGATTCACACGAGTCTTCACCATCATGGCGTTGTTGGACAAACTCTCCAAACTGAAAGAAGGTCTGAGCAAAACCCGGGAAGGTTTTCTCGGCAAAGTGACCCGGTTGGTGACCACGAAATCCACGATTGACGATGCTACGCTCGATCAGCTCGAAGAGATTCTCATCGGTGCGGACGTTGGCGTTGAGGCTTCGCTTGCCATCATCGAGGCCATTCGCATGCGCGTGAAGCAGGAACGCTACGCCAACGCATCGGAGCTGCAGCGGCTCCTCAAGGATGAAATCCAACGACAGCTTGCCTCGACCGATGCGGTATTCGACCCGTTTCAGCTTCCCGCCGAAACGCCGTACGTCATCATGGTCGTCGGCATCAATGGTGTCGGCAAGACAACCACGATCGGCAAGTTAGCACACATCTACACAAGAGCAGGCAAGAACGTCGTCATCGGTTCGGCCGACACGTTCCGCGCGGCAGCGAATGAGCAGTTGGAAATTTGGGCGAAACGCGCCGGTGCTCAGGTCATCCAGCAGCAGCCCGGCTCGGACCCCGCAGCCGTCGCTTTCGATGCGGTGAAATCAGCGATCGCGCATCGGGCCGATGTTGTTATCATCGACACGGCGGGACGCCTGCACACGAAGGTCAACTTAATGGAAGAACTGAAAAAGATTCGACGAGTCGTGGCGAAGCTGAATCCTGCCTTCCCCCATGAAGTACTCTTGGTGATTGATGCATCAACCGGACAGAACGGGCTTCGGCAGGCAAAGCAGTTCGACGCTGCCGCGGGTGTCACCGGGCTTGTTCTGACGAAGCTCGACGGGACGGCAAAAGGGGGAATCGTCCTTGCCATCAGCCGCGAGATGAACCTGCCCATCAAGTATGTGGGTGTAGGAGAAAAGATTGATGACCTGCAGCCGTTTGATAAAGAAGCGTTTGTTGAGGCGTTATTCGAACAAGACTGAAGAGGGGTGGATTGACGATGCGTTTTCCGGCGTTCACTACAACATCTACCCTCTCCACAATGAATCGCCACTTCACCGATCCCTAAACTGCTCACGCTACTTATGAGCTTCCGTCGGGTACAAGTTCTTCCGGAACATCTTGCCAATCAAATCGCCGCCGGCGAGGTTATCCAGCGACCGGAATCGGTGGTGAAGGAATTGTTAGAGAACTCACTCGATGCTGGGGCCAGGAGCATTCTCGTGGTTGTGAAAGAAGGTGGGAAGAAGCTCATTCAGGTGGTAGATGATGGTGGAGGGATGGATGAGCAGGATGCCGTCACGGCGTTTCTGCGTCACGCCACCAGCAAGATTGTCTCGGCAGAAGATTTGGAGGCGATCCGCACGTATGGCTTTCGCGGCGAAGCGCTTGCCTCGATTGCGGCGGTTGCGCGTGTAACGATGAAGACCCGCCGGCCCGACGATGATGTGGCAGTTGTAGTGCAGATTGACGGCGGCGGACCCCCGCGCATCTCGCGTGAGGCGCGTGAGCCGGGGACATCGGTGACGGTGCAGAACCTGTTCTTCAACACCCCGGCTCGCCGCAAGTTTCTCAAGGCCACAAGCACGGAATTCCGCCACATCGCGGAAGCCGTGCAGCGCATCGCGCTCAGTCATCCCGAAATTGCTCTCACGTTCATCAGTGATGATGAAACGATTCTTGCTCTCAAGCCCGGCACGCTCCACGAACGAATGCTTGATATCTTCGGCCAGCGGCAGGTCGAGGCCATGGTGTGGGCAGAAGAAGAGAGTGAGTTACTCGGCGTGCGCGGCTACGTCGGCAAACCGACGTTCGGGCAGAAGAGTCGCGCTAACCAATACCTTTTTCTCAACGGACGCTACATTATCAGCCGCAATATCAGTCACGCCGTGTTCTCCGCCTACGAGAACCTCCTCGTCAAAGGCACATTTCCATTCTTTCTCCTCTTCCTTACTATCGATCCGCATCGTGTAGATGTCAACGTCCATCCTTCGAAGTTAGAAGCAAAGTTCGAGGACGAGCAGCATATTTACCACTTTGTTTCCTCACTCGTTCGGAGAACGCTTGCAGCGCATGACCTCATTCCGACTCTCTCAGTAACACGGCAGGGAGACGATGGAGGCGAGATGGGGCTGGCGTTCACCAGACGGCAGCACGCCATGGGGAATGAACTCGTGAATCCGACTACGGGCGAGATCCTCGGGCCTGCTTTGCCTTCCTATGAAAGACGTGAGCATTGGGACGGCCTGACGATGCGCGGGCATGATGGGGCGGAGATTGCCGCACAGCTTCTCGGAGCAGAGAGAACGGAAGCTGCGATGACTGCAAGCCGCTTCGAGCAGTTGGTGAGAAAAGGGTCAGCGTCGGCCATCTGGCAGCTCCACAAGAAGTATATTCTGACGCCGATCGAACAGGGACTGCTGGTGGTCGATCAGCACGTTGCGCATGAACGCGTGCTGTATGAACGTGCCCTTCGGAACGGTGAACGTCACGCGCAGGCTGTTCAACAACTCCTCTTTCCGCAAACGCTTCAACTCGCGCCTGCCGACTTCGCGCAGCTTGAGGAACTTCTCCCACATTTCGAGTACTTAGGATTCGCTGTGAAAGTGTTTGGCAAGAACACGGTTGTGCTCGAAGGCGTGCCTGCCGATCTCGCGTCGGATACGTCGGCAAACATCATCCTCGATGTCCTCACGCTTTATCGGGAATATCAACAGCACAAAGTGGTTGACGCACGGGATACGCTTGCGAAGTCGTATGCGTGCCGCGCCGCGATCAAAGCCGGTGATGTATTGAACGAAAATGAGATGCGCTCGCTGCTCGAGCAACTCTTTGCCTGCACGATGCCGTACGTCTGCCCGCACGGGAGGCCCATCGCGCTCAAGATATCCATTGATGAGCTGGATCGGCGATTCGGGCGGACGTGACTCTTTTCGTTCGGCTCAAGGACGGACCGAAAAAAGACGATAACCAAGGAGGGATTTATGAAGCATTCAGCGTCGAAAGTACTGCGGGGCTTAGGACTTGCCTTGACGGTGTTTTTCGTGGCGCATGAGAACGCGTGGAGTGCCAATCCGGATTCCTCTTACCGCTTTGCAGCGAAGCCTGAGAAAATCATTGGTGTGTGGCCCGACGTGTGGACGGTGGAGCGCCTTGTACAGATGCGCACGCGGTACGGCTTTAACTATCTTGGTGTGCCCGCGTCCCCATCGCATTATGAAGCCGCAGTGCAGGCAGGTTACGCTCCGCAGAACATGAAGGTTCACTTCTCGTACGGCTTCGGTTTCTATGCCGTTGATGCTTTCGCCGCCGCGATGTACTATGTTGACGAAGCGGTGGAACACAATTGTGCCGGGGCGCCCAGTGCCGGGCCTATTCATTCACCGCAGGAGCTTGCTGCGTTGCGGGACTACGTTCATCAGCGCCGTCCCGGAGCTTTCTTCGCCTCCAGCGGATACAAGCGGTGCAGCCATCTGAGAATCCTCGGCGAGTACGTTGACAGAATCCTGTACAGTTCCTACGTGAACTGGGCTGAACTCACCACAACCTTCTGCACGCCGAATTTGGGATGGGGCGACTCGAGCGAGGTCGCGTTCATCCCAATTGCCTATGATCAGCGTCCGAGCTGGAGCGCGATGAAAAACATCTTCGGTCCAAAATTCACGATGACGTGGATTCGCGGTCGAGAGGATGAATACGACATCTTGCTGCCGCATGCGAACCTGTTGGAATTGAACGGGCTGTGGGTTTATCACGGCGAGCCGATCGACACGACGCTGCTGCTCAACTTCTGCAACGCCGCGTGGCGAAACGGTTGGATGATACGCATTGCCGAGGTGCCTCTTTCTCATCTTTCGTCGGTTGTGGCGTCAAGGATTGGCGAAGGGAGAGTTCGGGTGGCGTGGTCAACGCCGGGAGAGCGTGAGCATGCCGGCTATTATGTGGAGCGACGTGCGGCTGGCGAGTTAGAGTTTAGCATTCTTCCGAACAGCTTCATTCCTCGTCGCGGGTCACCCGGCGAGCCGCAACAGTACGAGTTCGTTGATGCGTCCGCCCCTTCAAGCGCCCTTCAGTATCGTTTGCGTCAGATCGATCTCGACAGCACGGTGCGGTTTTCCAACCCCGTGCAGGTTTCGGCAGTGACGGGCGTGGCGCCTCAGGAGCAGATTGGGTCGTTTGAGCTGCTTCAGAACTATCCCAATCCATTTAACCCTACAACAAGAATCTCGTTCCGCCTTCCGGAAGCGGCGGACGTGTCGCTGGTAATTGTAGACCTTCTCGGTCGTGAAGTACGTCGCTTAATCGCCGGCGAGCGGCGAATGGCGGGCCTGCACGAGGTGGTCTTTCATGCCGATGGGCTTTCGAGCGGTATGTACTACTATCGTTTGCGAGCAGGAAATCATGTACAAACAAAGAAACTCATGCTCGTTCGCTGAGCGATCGCGCACAGGAGCATGTCGTTTCCCTCACAGAGCCTGATGGTTGTATTGAACTTCAGGGGCTTTCTTCGTTAATTTCTTCCACACAACATTGACAAGAGACAGAGAAAAAATCCATGAACACGAACGGCGTTGACGAAATTCGGAAGAAGAAAGCGGAATGGGCAGCCAGAGCGGCGAAGTCCTCACGTCAGTTGCAGGCAAAGTTCACCACCGTCAGCGGCGAACCGATTGAGTTACTCTACACGCCCGAAGACATTGCTCATCTCAACTACCTGACGGACATAGGATTTCCGGGAGAGTTTCCGTACACGCGCGGCATCCATCACAACATGTACCGCGGCAAATTGTGGACGATGCGGCAGTTTGCCGGCTTCGGCTCACCGGAAGATACGAACGCCCGGTATCACTACCTTCTCGAGCATGGGCAAACGGGCCTTTCCGTTGCCTTCGACCTGCCCGCGTTGATGGGACGCGATGCCGATGATCCCATGAGTGAGGGAGAGGTCGGCATTTGCGGCGTGTCGGTCAGCTCGCTTAGCGACATGGAGATTCTCTTCAAGGGGATCTCGTTAAAGGACATCTCGACATCCATGACGATCAATGCGCCGGCGGCGATGATGCTGGCCTTCTACATTGTCGTTGCGGAGAAGCAGGGTGCTCGTCGCGAGGAACTGCGCGGCACCATCCAGACCGACATCTTGAAGGAATACATCGCGCAAAAGGAATGGATCTATCCGCCGCAGCCATCGATGCGCATTGTGGCCGACATGATCGAGTTCTGCTCGAAGGAGATGCCCCTGTGGAATCCCGTCTCGGTGAGCGGCTATCATATCCGCGAGGCAGGCTCGACTGCCGTGCAGGAGTTGGCCTTCACGCTTGCGGACGGATTCGCGTACGTGGAGGAATGCCTCAAGCGGGGTATGGACGTGGACAGTTTTGCGCCGCGCCTGTCGTTCTTCTTCAACTCGCACATTGATTTCTTCGAAGAGATCTGCAAGTTTCGCGCGGCACGCAGGATCTGGGCAAAGCGCATGCGCTACAAGTACGGGGCGAAGAACCCGAGGTCGTGGACGCTGCGCTTTCATACGCAAACCGCTGGCTGTACCCTCACGGCGCAGCAGCCCGAAAACAACATCATCCGCACGGCGTTTGAGGCCCTGGCCGGAGTGCTGGGCGGGACGCAGTCGCTGCACACCAACTCGATGGATGAGACGCTCGCATTGCCTTCGGAGAAGGCCGTCAAGATTGCTCTACGCACGCAGCAAATCATCGCTTACGAAATCGGCGTCACCAACACGATTGATCCGCTCGGCGGCAGCTACTTCATCGAAGCGTTGACGGACAAGATGGAGAAAGAGGCGGAGGCGTACTTCGAAAAAATTGAAGCTCTCGGCGGTGTGATTCCCGCGATCGAAGCGGGATTCTTCCAGCGGGAGATCGCCGAAGCGGCATATCGCTATCAACTCGAGCTTGACAACAAGGAAAAGATCATCGTCGGCGTAAACGAATTTGTCGAAGAGGATGAGAAGCTTGAAATCCCCATTCTGGAAATCTCTCCCGAAGTCGAGATCAAACAGCGCAAGCGCCTCGCCGAACTGCGGCAGTCGCGCAACAATGCCGAGGTGGCGCGAACGCTGAGTGCATTGAAGCAAGCAGCAGAAGACGGCAAGAATTTGATGCCGTACTTGATTGATTGCACGCGCGCCTACGTCACGCTCGGAGAAATGTGCCAGAGCCTGACGGAAGTGTTCGGCGTACATGAAGAGATTGCTGTGTTCTGAGCCATGTCCACCGCCCCCAAACGATACATAACGCCTGAAGAGTACTGAGAGATTGAGTGCAGGGCTGAATGCAAGTCCGAGTATCAGGGCGGCGAGATGTTTGCCACAGCGGGCGCGAGCGCTGCGCATACACTTATTGTTTCGCATCTTGTGAGAGAATTGGGCAATCAGCTGAAGACGAAGGATTGCTTTGTTTATCCAACAGACCTTCGCCTCTATGTTCGGGAAAACGGACTGTACACATATCCAGATGCGATTGTCGGTTGTGGGAGGCCCAAGTTCGTGGATGCAATGAACGATACGTTGACCAATCCGACGGTTCTCATCGAGGTTCTCTCGCCATCCACGGAAGTTTATGACAGGGGCAAGAAATTCGAAATGTATCGCGAGCTGGCTTCCCCGCAAGAGTATCTTCTCGTGGCGCAGGATCACTATTCGGTTGAAACGTATTGGAGGCGGCCCGATGGTTCATGGTTGTACTCATCCTACGCGTCGCCTGACGATACAGTGCTGTTCCGCTCATTAGAGTGTGCCGTCTCAATGAACGAGGTTTATGCAAGAGTGCAGTTTGATAATCCCGAAGGCGGGAGTGTTCACTAAGGAAGTTCCATGACGAGATCGAAAGTCGCCGTTCTCAAAACCACACCCGAAACCGTTCTCGAAGATTATCAGCGTCTGGCCGAGATGGCCGGCATGCCCAAGGCGCTCGATGTCGGCGCGCCGACGATTCTCAAGGATAACATCTCGTGGCATTTCCCGTTCCCGGCTGCCAACACCACGCCCTGGCAGTTGGAGGGGACGATTCTGGCATTGAAGAAATTCGGGTTCCGAGACGTGAGCTGCGTGCAGAACAAGACGGTCGTGACCGATGCGTTCAAAGGCGAGGACCTGAACAACTACGTCCCGATATTCCGGCAGTACGGCATTCCCGTTCTCTTCAACTTCAAAGACGAGGACATGAAGTGGATAACGTACGAGCCGAAGGCGCGCATGCACGTTCTGAAGATGATTTATCCCGAAGGCATCACCATTCCCGATTATTTCTTCGGCAAGAATATCGTTCACCTTCCGACGGTGAAGTGTCACATCTACACGACGACAACGGGCGCGATGAAGAATGCCTTCGGCGGATTGCTGAACACGAAACGCCATTACACGCACTCGTGGATTCACCGGACCTTAGTGGATTTACTTGCGATCCAGAAGGAAATCCACACCGGCATCTTCGCGATGATGGACGGAACGACCGCAGGCAACGGCCCCGGCCCGCGCACAATGTATCCCGTGGTGAAGGACTACATCCTTGCAAGCGCTGATCAGGTGGCGATTGATGCCGTGGCGGCAAAGATGATGGGATTCGATCCGCTCAGCATCGAGTACATCCGCGTTGCCCATCAAGACAAGCTCGGCGTGGGGGATGTGCGTGAGATCGAGATCGTCGGAGCAGATATCTCGAACGAATCCTGGGGCTTCCACGTCGGCAACAACGGCGTCAGCCTCTTCGGCAATCTCGCCTGGTTTGGTCCGCTCAAAGGAATGCAGAAACTCTTCTTCCGCACGCCGATGGTGCATGCGTTCATCTTCGGATCGGAAGCGTATCACGACTACTACCGCTGGCCGCTCAAGGATAGGAAGGTGTTCGAAGACTGGAAGGCCAACACCCACTGGGGGAAACTCTTTTCGCAGTACGAAAAAAGAGAGGAGAGAATAGATAGCCTCGTCTGACGGTTATGCGCACAACCGTTGTCTACTCCGTTCAGCCTGACCCGCATTAGTGCGGCAGCTCTTCCATTTTGTCTCTCGCGGTTTCTGCACTCGCCCACATGAAAAAGCAAACACGAGCCGAAGCACTGCTTCTCGCCCTCACGGTGGTTTGGGGCAGCACGTTCGTTTCGATGAAGGTCGGCCTCCGCGATATGTCGCCCATCCTCATGACGAGCACGCGCTTCACCGTGGCGGCGCTCTTCTTTCTTGTCCTGTTCTGGAAGAACCTCTTTCCTTTTCCGGAGGGAGCGATCCGGAAGGGGACGGTGCTCGGACTGTTTCTCTTTCTCGGCTTCATCGCGCAGAACGTCGGGCTGAACTACACCACTGCTTCGAAGTCCGCCTTCATCACCAGCCTGATGGTGGTGTTCGTTCCGATTCTGCAGTTCATCATCGAGCGACGGCCGCCGACCATCGGCAACGTGGCGGGCATCGGGCTGGCCGTTGGCGGATTGTGGCTGTTGACGTCGCCGACGGGAGCCGAGCTGAATTTTGGCGATCTCCTCACGCTTATCTGCGCAGTTCTGTTTGCGTTGTACATCGTCTATCTCGACGTGGCTTCAAAAGCAATGTCCGCGCTGCAGCTTACATTCCTGCAGGCCGCTACCTGCGCCGGGCTGGGCATTCTGGCCACAGTAGTTCTGGAGGATTTCTTTTTTCGTCCCACGCTTTCGGTGTTCATCTCCGTGGGCTACCTGACTCTCTTCGCTACGGTGCTGACCACGTTTGTTCAGACGAAATATCAGAAGGACACAACGCCCACGCGTGCGGCCGTTATCTTTACGGTCGAACCCGTGTGGGCTTCGACCATGGCATATTTCTTTTTGGGGGAGATGCTCGGTGCGCTCGGCGTCGTCGGCGGGGCACTCATCATTGCCGGCGTACTCATCTCGGAGCTGTCCGACAGAATTCCCTTCTTCAACAAAGGGACGGTTGCGGAAGAAGAAACACTCTGAAGTATGCTAACCGGGTCTGGTCTCTTGCGCGTGCACGTTCCCCGGCCCGTTCAGAGCTTGCAGATGCTCTTCGCGATCTGAATGATCTCGCGTGCAGCGGAAATCCCTTCCGAGCTGTCCTTTGCCCGATATGCATCGCGCGGCATCATGTTTGGCAGACCATTGGGATAGCGTGTGGGGATGTAGAGTTTGTCTAACAATGCTGCTGCCTCGACGAGCGAGGATAATTCCTGTTTCACTGGCTCGTGTTGCATGTCCGCAATCAGATTGGAGATTGAGTGACCCCACGGCTCCATGCCGAGAAAGTACCACACTGCTTTCAGCGCCTTTTCACCTGCTTGTTGGCAAAGGAAACACGCCTGTGCATGGCTTCCTGACGAGGCAAGAGTTTGTGCGGCCTGCAAATCGTCCTCCGCCTGCCCCAGCCAAAGTTTTGCATCGCTTTTGTACTTCTCAAGACTCATAAAGTACTTTCCCCTCAGTCGCAATCCGCTCAATAAACCGGTTGCCCGAAGCTTTCATATCTTCGAATTCGGACGGAGTGTAAATGAGAACGTCAATTGCTCTGCCGCGGATGCGCTCGTAGAGCAGTCGCAATGCACGGCCGGGACGCTGCACGAAACGTTCATCCGTTTGCTGGATGAACACCACATCCACGTCGCTTCGCCGATCGTTCGTTCCGCGGGCAAATGAGCCAAACAGGATCGCTCGCGTCGCCCCGATCTCGCGGGCGACAGCGACGATGGCCGATGACACTTCCTCGAAGGTTGACGGCTCTCGCGGCATTCATACTCCTTTCTGCACCAAATATATCAAAAGACGGCAAGGATTGCCATCGTGCGAAGCGAGAGCATTTCTCTCGTCTTTCAGATATATTCTTCCTGACAATTCATTCAGCCTCTCGTCCGCTTGTTTTCCGGAGACCCTATGCCGACCAGAATCATCCTTGCCGCTCTCCTTGCAGCGTGCACCGCCGCCGCGCAACCACAGGACTCTCTTACCGTTCTTACCGTGTGGCCCAAGGGTCAGCTCGATGCAGCGAACCAGGCAACCGCCATCGTTGCAGCGTTCAGCAAGCCGATGGTTCCGATACAACAGTTGCCGGAAGGTGAGGGGTCGGGACCGCTCTCTCTTTCGCCGTCCGTTTGGGGAAAGTATCGGTGGTTGGGGACAAGTACGCTGTCGTTCATTCCCGAAACGCCTCTGGAAATTGCCACCGAGTACAGAGTGACGATCAAAGCGGGCACACGCTCGCTGGATGGTTCGGTGCTTGCGCGCGACGTCATCTGGACGTTCACAACGCAGCGGCCGGTTCTTCTCGGCACGCGGCCGGGCCACGGGTCGCGCGGCATCGACATTCACACATCCCTTCTTCTTCACTTCAATCAACAAACTGTGCCTGAGAAAGCTCTGCCGTTCATCAAGATGTTTGAGGCGAAAAGAAACGGCCCCGAAGTGCGCTTCTCGCTCGCGTACCCGACGCAGGAGGAAATGCAGAAGCAATCGCTGTACGTAACAGATTCGACCGTTGTGTTGAAACTGAAGCCCGCCGCAACGCTGAAAAGGAATACGAAGTACATCGTTCTTCTGAAGTCCGGCCTGCCCGGTGCGCGAGGCAAACTCGGTTTGGAAAGAGAAGCATCCTTCAGCTTTGAAACCTATGCACCGCTGACGTTCCTTCACCTTGTTGATCCGCAGGATCGCAATCCGAAACGCGCACTGACGTTCAGGTTCAACAACCCCGTCTCGGTTGCCGAGCTTGTGCGGTACATTTCGTTCAATCCCCACGTTGATATTCCTAACTCCTACACCGAGTGGCTGTGGAGCGCGCCCGATATTACTCTCAGTCTCCCGTTTGCCCCGAGAACAGCATACACCTGCACAATCAGCGGCGCGGTGCAGGATGTATTCGGCCAGAAGCTCGGCGCTGATGCGAAGGCAGTGTTCAACACCGTAGGGTTTGATCCGGCAATTACGATGACCACAGGACACGGCATCCTCGAGGCGTACGGCGAACGGAAGTATCCGGTCCGCGTAGTGAACGTCGAAGCGCTGCGTGTTCAGGCCCTCAGGCTGACGGCGGAAAATCTCGTGCGCATTCTGACGGCGGACACATTGTCTATGAGAGACGTGAAGCTCCGTGCTCGGTTCGACATTGACCGCGTGGATCGTTTGAAACTCCCTCTCGATGTTGAGACAACCGTCGGCGTAACGCTGGACGACGCGCTTGGCGCGAGCCATCGTGGTGCGCTGCTTCTGCAGGTCTCCCATGCGGAATCCGATGGCCGGTTCGGATTTTCACGTGCCGACCTCCAGGTCACGGAGATGAGCATCACGGGAAAGTTTTCGCCGGAGAATATTCTGTTGTGGGTGACGACGCTGCGCGACGCAAAGCCTGTCGCAAACGCTGCGATCCAACTTCGCGACGACACCAACACCCTGCTGTGGCAGGGCAAGACGAACGGCGAAGGCGTTGCTCTCGCTCCCGGTTGGCGTGCGTTCGACGGCGTGACAAAACGCGGATGGGGCGCACCGCGCCTGTGGGCGATCGCGCTGCACGGAGATGATCTTGCCTACACCGGCTCGGATTGGAATCAAGGCATCGAGCCGTATCGGTTCAATCTCGTAACGGATTGGGACCCGCAGTTTGAGCCGATGCACGGCATGCTCTTTACCGACCGCGGCATCTACAGGCCCGGCGAAGAGGTACAGATCAAAGGCATCTTCCGCTCGCGGCGCGCCGACGATTGGAACGTGCCGCAAGGCTTGGTACTGCTGCGCATTCGTGATCCGCAGAGCGATCAGGTGTTTCTCGATTCGCTTCGGCTGAACGAGTTCGGTTCACTCGACGTTCGTTTCGCCGTGCCGCCCGAAGGCCGTCTCGGCTACTACACCATCGAGGCAAGTGTGCGCACGAAGCGAGAGGCTGAGCCATACCGTTATGTGGCCACAGAATCGTTTCGCGTGGAAGCGTACCGGGTGAGTGAGTTCGAAGTCACTGCGCGGACGTCGGAGAAGGAATACATCGTTGGTGATCGGCTGCGCTGCAGGTTCGCCGCGCGCTATTTGTTTGGCGGAGAGTTGAAGCGAGAGAAGGCACGCTGGCGTGTGCGGTACGAGCCGACCTGGTTCACGCCGGACGGTTGGGAGTCGTACGCCTTTGGCCGAAGCGCATCCTGGTACGATGATGCAGCGGGACCGGGCGCGCGGCTGCTGTTTTCGAAGGATACGACCTTGAATGCACAGGGGGCGCTCGATGTTGACGTGCCGACGCAGGTCGGTGACATCCGAGCGACGGGCAGCCTCATCTTCGAAGCGGATGTGACCTCGCCGAGTCGCCAGACGATTTCGGGCCGAACGACGGCAATCCTGCACGCGGGGGAGTTTTACATCGGCATCCGGCCGGCTGCGACGTTCATTGCCCGTGATAGCGCGCTGAAGTACTCCGTCGTTACCGTGACGCCCGAAGGAACGCCTGTGCGCGGGAAAGGTTTGCGTTGCAGGGTGCTGAAGCGTGAGTGGCACTCCGTTCGCAAGGCGAGTTCTCGCGGCGGCTTCGAGTGGCAGTCCGAAGCAGTGGACTCGACACTCCTCACAACCGATCTCACGTCAGAGTCTGTCCCTGTCGTTCAATCGTTCACGCCAAAACAATCCGGATTGTATCTCATTGAAATTACGGGTAAGGATGCTCGCGGCAACGAGATTGTGAGCGATGTCCACTTCTATGCCAGCGGCTCGGACTACGTTGCGTGGGAGCGGAGCAACGACGACCGCATCGAACTGATTGCGGACGCCAGGAGCTACAAGCCGGGGCAGAACGCGCGGATCATTGTAAAGAATCCCTACGAAGAAGCAACGGCTCTCGTGAGCATTGAACGGGAGGGCATCCTGCGTCACTGGCGAACGACGCTGAAGGGCAGCGCGCCTGAAATCGTTGTGCCACTTGACAAACGGTCTCTTCCAAACGTATATGTCTCCGTGATCTTGTTGCACGGGCGAGTGACACGCACGCCGGGCCTCGAGCAGGAAAAAGACGTCGGAAGACCCTCCTTCAAGATCGGTTACATTGCGCTGCCCGTCGATCCTGGAACGCGGCATCTGACGGTGGAGATGAACACCGAGAAAACCGAGTACCGCCCGGGCGATAGCGTTCGTGTGACCGTGCATGTGCGCATGTCCGAACGAACGCCCGCAACATCGGAACTGACGATCAGCGTTGCAGATAGAGGCGTGCTCAACCTGATCGGCTACCGGCTGCCCGATCCGTTCGATACATTTTACGGACCGAGGCCGCTTGCCGTCCTGACGACGGAGGGCCGTGCACAGATTGTGCAGGCACGGAGTTTTGGGGAGAAGGGTGAGGACGAGGGCGGCGGCGGTGGCGTTGATCTCGGCGGCGTTGAAACGCGGGGAAATTTCAAATCAACCGCCTACTGGAATGCTCATCTCGTGACCGACGACGAAGGCAGCGCGACGGTCCTCTTCAAACTTCCCGACAATCTTACAACATTCAACGTCATGTGTGTTGCGCAGACGAAGAGTTCCGAGTTCGGGTACGGCGAAACGCGCATCACCGTAAACAAGCCGTTGGTGCTGCAACCATCGCTGCCGCGCTTTGCGCGTCTGGGGGATCGGTTCGAAGCCGGCGCTGTGGTGTACAACTTCACCAAAGAAAAGAGAACCGTTCGCCTTCAGATGAGCGCCGAAGGAATCGAGTTCAAGGGAAAGGATGTCATCGAGATTCTGCTCGAACCGGGAGAAGGGAAGGAGGTACGTCAGCCGTTTCATGCAACCCGCGTGGGGACTGCAACATTCAGTTTTCGCGCAGCAATGGGCAACGAGACCGACGGCCTCACGGCGCGCATTCCCATCCGGGTTGCTCCGAGAAAGGAAACCGTGGCGGAGTTCCAGGCAGTGGCCACTTCATCCGACATGAAGCTCGTCGTGCCGACCAACACGCTCTCCGGTCTTGGCAGCATTGAGTTCACTGCCGCGTCCACAGCGCTTGTGGGATTGGAAAACAGTGTAGAATACCTCTTCACATATCCGTACGGTTGCGTCGAGCAAAAGTGTTCTGCCATTCTTCCAATCATTCTGGGAAGAGAAATGGTGGAAGCATTCGGATTGCCGATGCTGCGAGGGAAGGATGTTCGTGAGCTGGTCGAGAAGACGGTCAGCGAGCTGCGGCGGTTTCAAATCTGGAACGGCGGTTTTGCGTACTGGCCGGGTTCGATGCATGAGTCGCCGTACGCAACGGCGTACGTCATGTACGTGCTGGCGATGGCCAGGAAGCAGGGCTACAGCGTTGATGACGACATGTTGCGGCGCGGCGCGCAGTACCTGAAGGATGTGTTGCGTTGGGAAGAGAGAAGGCCGCACTATCCGTACACGGAGAACGCGTGGGCCGTTACGAAGGCGTTCATTCTCTACACGCTCACACAGCTTGGGACGCCCGAACCGGCATACTATGAGCAGTACTTCAAGAAGCTCGATCGCATACCGCTCGAGGCTCGTGCCTATCTCCTCAAAGCCGTATCCGCTTCTCCGCGGCCCGGCAAGATGGCTCAGGCGATAACGAACAATCTCTTCAATAACATCAAACTGAATCCGACCTCGGCGCACTTCGAAGAGCCGGCGATACGGGGATTGGAGTGGTGCTGGGTCTCCAACGTTCGGACGACAGCGTTGCTTCTGCAAGCGCTGTTGGAGTCGAATGCGTTTACAAGAGAGCGGGCTGATCTGCCGGCAAAGATCGTTCGATGGTTGATGGAGCAGCAGCGCGCGGGGCGATGGTCCAACACACAGGAGAATGCCTGCGTGGTTCATGCGTTAGCCACCTACTACCGGAGGATGGAGACCGATGAACCGAAGTTCCGCGCCGAGATACAGGTTGCCGCACAGCGCATTCTCTCTCGCACGTTCGAAGGACGAAGTCTGAACACTGAACGCGTTCAGCGACCCCTCGAGGCGTTCGAAGGAGGGAAGGAGCTTCCGCTTCGCTTCGTGAAGGAAGGAAGCGGCGTCTTGTATGCAGGTGTGCGCATGTCCTACTACCCGCGCGGGGCGGCCCTGCCTGCCGATGAGGGAATCGCCATCACGAAAACAATGGAACCTCTCGGTGCCACCGCGGGGTTCAGCGCCCGTACGTTTCCTCCGGGGACTCTCGTGCGCGTGACGCTGCGCGTGATTACGCCTCAACAGAGGAACTTCGTTGTCGTTGAAGACCCGGTGCCGGCAGGATTTCAGATCATCAACACCTCACTGCAAACGGAAAGCTCCGAGCTTGCGGATGTGGTATCACGGCAGGAGGGCACGCAGTGGTGGGGTTCGTTCAATCATCGTGAGCTGCATGATGATCGTGTGCTGCTGTTTGCCGATCAGCTTGCAGCGGGTGTTCATACGTTCACGTATCTGGCTCGAGCAATTACTCCGGGCACATTCGAGATGCCCGCAGCGCATGTTGCAATGATGTATGAGCCGGAAGTGTTCGGCAGGACGGGCTCGGCAACCGTGGAAGTAAAGTGACACATCAATCGTAAGGGTGGGCTCTTCGCATGCGACGGATTTTCCTGATGGCGTCTGCTGCTCTGCTGATGGCGTTTGCCGCGTCGTTGTTTGTTCCTCTGGACAGGAAGTTGTTTCAGCCCTATCGCACGACATCGCTGCGCATTGTGGACCGACATGGAATGCTGCTGAGGGAGGTTTTGTCGGAAGCCGAGGGGAGAGGCCGCTGGTGTTCGTTAACAGAGATTTCGCCGAACCTGATCAATGCCGTGATTGCAGCGGAAGACGCGCGATTCTATTCCCATCCCGGCGTCGACGTGCTGGCAGTCTTGCGTGCAGCGTGGCAGAACATGAGGGCCTCGCGCGTCGTCAGCGGCGGCTCCACGCTGACGATGCAGGTCATTCGCAGCGTGTACCCGTTCCGAAGGTCGCTGCTGGGAAAAATCCGTGAGGCGTGGTTCGCCCTTCGCCTGGAACGGATGATGACGAAGGACGAAATCCTCACACATTATCTGAACCGCGTGCCGTTCGGGAATCAAACGTTCGGCGTGGATGCCGCGGCGCGGCTCTACTTCGGCAAGCCGCCTGCTCAACTTTCTGTGGCCGAAGCTGCCTTCCTCGCCGCCATTCCCAACTCGCCCGCACGCAACGATCCGTACAGTCGGTTCGACCGCGTGCGTGCGCGACAACTCTATGTCCTCAAGCGGATGCAGCTTACGGGATACATTTCCGAGGACGAGCGTGAGCGGGCAGAGCAGGAGACGATGGTGTTGGTTCCGCGCAGCGCGACGTTCAAAGCTCCGCACTTCACAACCATGCTCCTTCAACGTTTGCCTGCCGGCGAGCGAGGACGCCTCGAAGAAGTGAGCACGACGCTGGACTATCCTCTCCAAAAAACCGCGGAGGCGATGGTGCAGGCACATCTCCGGCGACTTCGCAAACACAACGTTACGAACGCCGCAGTTGTTATCATCGCCAACAAAGAACACGAGCTGCGTGTGCTTGTCGGTTCGCGGGACTTCTTCGACAGCACGACGAACGGACAGGTCAACGGCGCGTTGGCTCTACGCCAGCCCGGTTCCACGCTCAAGCCTTTTACCTACGGCCTCGCGGTAGAGCACGGCATGACTGCCGCAGACCTTCTTGCGGATATTCCCCGCCTCAACGGCGATAGCGACGTGGACTTTCTGCCGGAGAATTATGACCGCCGTTTTCACGGGCCCGTGCGTATGCGCGTTGCTCTTGCGTGTTCCTACAACGTCCCCGCGGTTCGCCTCGTTGAGCGATTCGGTGAGGAGTTTCTTCTTCGGACATTGCATGCCGCGGGCTTTGTGTCCCTGAATAAGCCTGCATCGTTTTATGGGGTTGGATTGACATTGGGCAATGGCGAGGTGACGCTCCTTGAGCTTGCAAACGCGTACAGCGCTCTTGCCAATGGCGGCATGTACGTTCCGCTGAAGATGATTGACAGCGTGCGAATGGTCGGGCAAACGATGCGTTCGCCCGCGCGGCTGCAATCGCTGCTTGCAATCGGCAAGCAGGACTCCAGCGTGGTATTCTCGCCGGAGGTTGTGTCGATTCTGACAGATATTCTTTCCGACGCCAACGCCCGCGCCGCTGCATTCGGAGCGCACAGCTCGCTGAATCTCCCATTCCCCTGTGCCGCAAAAACCGGCACGTCGAAGGATTATCGTGACAACTGGACCGTCGGCTACACGAAACGCTTCACCGTTGGTGTGTGGGTCGGCAACTTTACGGCGGAGCCGATGAAGCTTGTCTCGGGCATTACGGGCGCGGCACCGTTGTTTCGCGATCTCATGCTGTACCTTCATCGGGCGGATGATCCCGAACTTGCCTTCGCGCGGCCTGCCGGGATAACGACGCAGCGCATCTGTCCCCGTTCGGGCATGAAGCCGGGCAAGCACTGTCCGGGCGAGGTGGAGGAGGTGTTTCTTGCCGGCAGCGAGCCGAAGCAACGGTGCAGCGTCCATCGTCTGCTGCGCATCGACACGAGGACGGGCGCACTTGCATCGAGCGAGACACCGCACGCGTTTGTGGCGGAGCAGGTGTTTGAGATATTCCGGCCGGAGTTTGAACGTTGGATGGAAAAGCAGGGGATGCCTCGTCCGCCGGACGCGCTGCAAGGTAGAAGCGACAACATTCCGCAACCACAGCGAGCACGCGCGCCGCTTGCCATCAGCATTCCGTCCAACGGCGAAGTATTTACGGTCGATCCGATTCTTCGACCTCAGTATCAGACGATCACCGTCGAGTCCGTCGTCGCGCAGGATGTTCGTGATGTGATGTTGTGTATCAACGGAAAGGAGGTTGCGTCGCTCGTGCCGCCCTATCGCTATCGTCTTCCGCTCGCAGCGCTCAACAAGGGTTCTCTCACGCTTGTGGTGAAAGGCAAGAAAGGAGTGCGTGTCGTCGAGTCGGCGCCGGTACGGATTGCTGTGCGGTGAGGTTGTTCGAAGTTTTTTGTCAAGAAAAATTTTTTTCTGCGCGAGCAGGAACAGGTGCGTTCATTGATTCGCCGCTTCCTTTTGATTATTATGGCGGGTGCAAAAGGAAGTTTCATTTCATCCAACGATGTCCTCATTTCTCGATCAGCTCAATCCGGTTCAGCGCGAAGCGGTAACAACGATTGACGGGCCCGTGATGATTGTCGCGGGCGCGGGCAGCGGAAAGACCCGCGTCCTGACGTATCGGACGGCGTACCTCATCTCGCAGGGGAAGAATCCTGCTTCCATTCTTGCGCTCACATTCACGAACAAAGCCGCACAGGAGATGAAGGAACGCATCATCCGGCTCGTCGGGCATGAGAGTCGGGCAATCTGGATGGGGACCTTCCACTCGATATTCGCTCGCATCCTCCGCATGGAGTGCGAACGTCTCGGCTACGAACGCCACTTCACCATTTATGACACCGAAGACTCGCAGGCGATGGTGAAGAGCATCATGAAATCCCTCAACATCTCTCAGCAGCAGTATCCTCCTGCCGGTATTCGTTCGCGCATCAGCGCAGCGAAGAATCAGATGGTATCGCCCAAGGCGTTTCACGCTGCGGCCAATGACCCGTTTCTGGAAAAGGCGGCACTGGTGTATGAGGAATACGAGAAGCGTCTGAAGGCAAACAATGCGATGGATTTCGACGACCTGCTGCTCAAGCCCCTGGAGCTGTTTCAAAAACATAAGGATGTGCTCGAGCGCTATCAGTGGCGCTTCCGTTACATTCTGGTGGATGAGTATCAGGACACCAATCGTGTTCAGTACAAACTTATCAAAGAACTGGCAAGCCTCACGCGCAACATTTGTGTTGTGGGAGATGATGCACAGAGCATTTACGCGTTTCGCGGCGCCGACATCCGTAACATCCTGGATTTTGAGAAAGATTACCCCGAAGCGAAGGTGTTTCGCCTCGAACAAAACTATCGTTCCACCAAAACCATCCTTGCGGCTGCAGATTCCGTCATCAAGAACAACAAGCATCAGATTCCGAAGACGCTGTGGACCGACAATCCGACGGGCGAGCCGGTGACGCTCGTGATCTGCGAGGATGATCGAGAAGAAGGCTACAAGATCGTCTCGAAGATTGAGGAGATGTCGCACCGACATAAACTCGATCTGAAGGATTTCGCCGTGCTGTATCGGACGAATGCGCAGTCGCGCTCGATCGAGGATGCGCTCCGACGCCACGGCATTCCCTACATCATCGTCGGTGGTGTTGCGTTCTACAAGCGGAAAGAGATCAAGGACGTCCTCGCCTATCTTCGCATCGTGGCCAACCCGAAGGACGAAGAAAGCATTCTGCGCGTCATCAACTACCCGACGCGTGGCATCGGTGAGATGACGGTAGAACGGCTGCGGGCGTTTGCAAAGTCGCATGCTCTTACGCTTTTCGATGCCTTGACGGATGCGCGCGTGCAGGACGTTCTGCCGGAACGGGCCTGGAAACCCATCCGTGAGTTCGGCGCGATGATGCAGAAATACATCAGACTGAAAGATGAACTGAGCGTCGGCGAGCTGGCGCGCACGCTCGTGGATGAGATCGGCATGCTGAAAATCTTCAAAGAAGAGAACACCGTCGAATCGCTTGCGCGACGCGAGAATGTGATGGAACTTCTTTCTGCGCTGACGGAGTTCAGTGACTTGAACCCGGAGGCGGGTCTGGATGGCTTTCTCGAGGAAGTCTCGCTGGTCTCGGATGTGGACGAGGCAGAGTTTGGCAGAAATGCTGTCACGCTGATGACGCTGCATGCGGCAAAAGGACTGGAGTTTCCCGTCGTCTTCATCGCAGGGCTGGAGGAAGGGCTTTTCCCGCTGTCGAATGCGCTGTTGGAGCCGAAGGAATTGGAGGAGGAACGCCGCCTGTTTTATGTTGGCGTGACGCGGGCAATGAAGAAGCTGTACCTGCTTTATGCCCTGACGCGGTATCGGTTTGGCGAGTTTGGCTACTCGGTGAGGTCTCGCTTCCTTGATGAGGTGGATGAGTCTCTGCTCGTGATCGAAGGCAACACGCGCCTTGCGGCTGTACGCGGCATGACGGCCGGGTCACCCGCGGCGCCGAAGCCTCGCGCCGCTTCGCGCATGCGCAAGAACGAAGAACACTACTTCAGCGACTCCCTGCCGGACTACGAGAATGAATCGCAGGCACCGGTTACCTACCGCGTGGGATCGCGGGTCATCCATGATACCTTCGGCACGGGTCGGGTGATTGCCGTTGATGGGAAGGGCGAGAATGCCCGCGCCGTTGTGGACTTCGAAACGGTCGGCCGAAAAAACCTGATGCTGAAGTTCGCGAACCTGCGCATGGGGTGAGGGCACAACCCGATGATGCGGGTGGCGTAGAATCTGCTCGAGCATCAGCTTGAATCACACTTCACCAGAGACTCTTCGATGCAGTTTTTCCCTCGGCAGCAGCCGTTCGTGCGCGGAGATTCGTGGCAGCCAATCCCGATATCATCATGGTTGAGTCCGTCATAAAGGTGGTCAAATTCTTTCTTCGCTATCTTGAGACGGTGTGGTTCTACACGCGCCGCATCAGCAAGAAGATGGTGGAGGAGGACATTCTGTTTCTTGCATCGGGATTGGCGTTCAACGGCATCCTCACGATGATCCCGCTGCTGCTTCTTGCGGCCTCAGCTCTCGGCATGATTCTCAATTCGTCGAGCGCAGCGATCGGCCAGCTCAATGACATTCTCAACGCCCTGTTCCCGCCCCAGCCCTTTGCCACAAGTATCAAAGAATCCATCCTGAGGATGATCTCCGACATCATCGCGTACAGGCGTTCCATCGGACTCTTCGGTGCCTTGATTCTGATCTGGACGGCGACGTCGCTGTTCGATGCGCTGCGGAGTGTGCTGCATCGTATCTACCATCTCCAACGCACGCGCAATCTCTTCATAACCATCCTGCATGATGTGGTGTTTGTTTTTCTGGTGTTCGGTCTCTTCATCTTCTCGAACCTTTTCTTGTGGGTGTTTGCGTTAGCAGAGCGCCTCACGTCGGACGTCCCCCAACTGGCTGACGCGAGAATTTTTGCCGTGGGAAGGTCCATCCCGACGGTTCTCGTCGTTCTGCTCACGGCGGTGATGTTCTATATCGTGTATCGGTACATCCCGGACACCAAACCGCCTCGTCTGGCCGGGATCATCTCGACGATCACGACGACAGGCCTATGGGTGGTGTCGGGCAAGCTGTTTGCCTGGTATCTCTCGCGCTTCTCTTCGATTGACAGAATCTACGGTCCGTATGCATTCATTCTCGTGCTGATGATCTGGGTTTACTACTCCAGTATTGTTTTTATCGTAGGGGGGATTGCGGGGCAGGCATACTGGGAGCGCCACCGACTCAAGGAGGCGGGCAAGCTAAGGCGGTGGGTGATGCTCGACGAAGTCTGAGCGGGTGATGAGAGAACTTCTGCTTTGATTTTAGCCTGCTGCTTGCTATATTGCTTCTGCCGGTTGTGCCCTCGTTTGATGACTTGACTACATTGGGGGGTGAAATCATGTTACAGAGGGTGATCCTCGGTCTTGGTTTTTCCTTGCTGTCATTACATCTCCTTCCTGCTGCCGATGCCGCGCCGCTTCGCTGGGTGGTAGCTTACGTGACCGATTGGGACTCGCAACGCATGCGTGTCGAAGAGATCGAGTGGGGCGGCCTCACGCACATTGTCCACTTCAACATTGACCCGCACACACAACCGCCGTGGTATGTGTTTCCCCATGGCCAGGATATTTTTGAAGAAGGGTGTTGGGGGGGATGCAATCCGCCGTATGGGTATCAGCGACGCTTAATTGACTCGGCTCATGCTCATGGCGTGAAAGCCATTCTGTGCCTCGGAGGTGTCGGTGGACCGGGCGTTGCTGCCTGGCAATGGTTGACGCAGGATTCTGCACGCTGTCAGGTTGCTGTGGATAGTATGCTGGCCTATGCCCGCCGCAAAGGCTATGACGGTGTTGATGTTGATTGGGAAACGCCGCAGCTCCAGGAACGAAATCAGTTCGCGATGCTTCTTCGCATCCTGCGGCGAGGGCTGGATGCATGGAATCCGAGAGGGACACTGTGCATTGCCGCACCGCGTGAGTACGACCCGGCGTTCGATGTTCCCACGATCAACGCAACGGTGGATCAGTTCAACCTGATGAGCTACGACTGCAACGGCTGGTGGAGTACGGCAACGGGGTTTCACGCGCCTTTGTACAATCCCTCGCCGAACTGGCCCAACTATCCGCCCGAATCCGGCGCGCTGAACATCCACGACAAAGCCCCCACGTGGGTTCAGCACGGCTTGCGTCCAGAACTCATCGGCATCGGGCTTGCCTTCTACGGATACAGCTACGATAATTGCACGCAGCCGGGACAGCAGGGCAGCAATTTCAGCTACATGCGCCACTACCAGATTGTCAACGACTACTTGCTGCCGGGAATTGGGACGCGGCGCTACGACACGCTCGCGCATCAGCCGTTCCTCTCCGTTACCACAACCAATCCGAGGAAGTTTATCAATTACGATGACTCCGTCTCGTTGACGTTCAAAGTCAATTACGTAAAGGCAACAAGCTACGGCGGGGTGATGATTTTCGATATGAACAGCGGATATGACCCGCTCCAGCCACAAGGTCAGCGCCATCCGCTGCTGCGCGCCGTGCGCCGCGCGTTGGGGCCTGCCGCGCCGTTGGGCACGTTCACCGCGTCTCCTGATACGCTGCCGGCAGAAGGAGGCGAGGTGACGCTCTCGTGGACGTCGGTCAATGCCACGACGGCATCCATTGATCAGGGCATTGGCGCTGTTCCGCCCAGCGGGACACGCGTCGTCACCGTTCGGCAGACGACCTCGTTCACTCTCACATTGGCAAACAGTGTCGGCTCGCAATCATATACTGTTCGGGTTGTTGTCCGCGGCTCCGGCGGGCCGGGCGGCAATGTGCCGAGCGACTTCGCTCTCAGCCAAAATTTCCCCAACCCGTTCAATCCGGGTACGAAGATTACGTTTGCAGTTCCTTACGACTCCTGGGCTTCACTCACCATCTACGATATCCTCGGCAAGCCCGTGCGCGTGCTTGTTTCGGGGGGACTCCCTGCCGGCGTGCACGAATTCGTTTGGGATGGAACGAACGAGCGGGGCGAAGCGCTTCCGAGTGGTGTATATTTCTACACTGCAGTGGCAAACAGGTTTGCGGAAACGCGCAAGATGCTATTACTCCGCTGAACGCGCGCGTTATGTTGACATTCCCCGACGCCTTGTGTATATTGGCAGTGCGATCACGCAGGGATGAAGGAATTTCGTGAGCGGCGATCCCGGTCCACTAACAATCCCCATCACATGCAAAGCCCTGTCGTACACACAGCATCCCGTGCGATCCTTGTGTGTGCCCTGTTCCTCAGTGCACACGCCTCCGCACCTGCACAAGGAAGTTCCATTGGCAATCTGACGCTCGAACGTCTGGACGGTACCAGCACAAAACTCGGCGAGTATGTGCGCAAGGGTCCCGTCTACGTCACCTTCTGGGCGCTGTGGTGCGAGCCGTGCAAGTTGGAGCTTCGCTCGCTGAAGTCATTCGTCAAAGAGCATGAGGGCAAGCCCTTTACCATTCTCGCCGTCAATCAGGACAGTCCCAAAAGCTTAGCGAAAGTCAAAGCGTACGTAAAATCTCAAAGCTATCCCTTTCCTGTTATTCTCGATCCAAACATGCAGGTGTTTCAAGCATTCAACGGACAGAATCTCCCGTTCTCGGTGCTGATTGACAACAACGGCAGGGTTGTTTCGACACGCACAGGGTACCTGCCGGGCGACGAAAAGGAAATTGGCGAGGAGATTCTCAAACTAATTCCGAACGAATAGGGGAGTCACTATTGCGCATTTGGTTACTGCTTCTCGTACTTCCGACTTCCCTTCTGGCACAAAACAACGTTCAGTACTCGCTCAGCAATTATCTCCGCTATGGAACAGGAAATGAGCGAGTGGCGACTTTTTCTCAGCGTCGGGACTATTTTGAAAACCTGACCGATGCCCGCATCGCATTCTCCGACTTTCTGGTGGGCTTCCGCCTGCTGCATGATGGGCCACCGGAGTTCGGCGTGGAATTCACAGGCTTGCGGAAGCGATATCTCGAGTTCAGAAAAGATGATCTGTACATTCGGGCAGGGGATTTATACACACTCTACGGCCGTGGCCTCGCGCTGAATCTGTTCGAGAGCCGACCATTAGGATTCGATACCGGTCTCGATGGTGTCAAGATGGAATACACGACGGACAGACTGAAACTCGGCATCACCGCGGGCGACATTCTCTACCATGATATTCTCGATCTCAATCGAACGGAAGAGTATCGCCTTCGCGCAGGTTCCCTTGAAGTGAAGGCCCTTGCCGAGCTAACGCTGGGGTTTACATTTGTCTCCGGGAAATCCAAGTTTCCGCCGCCGACATTTCCCGACATGCACGCACAATTCAACATGCCGGAATACTTCGCAAAGGCAAGCGTCGCCGGGTTCGATGTCTCGATTGCTTACGCCGAGAAGCGCACGAAGGTGTACAACGATACGGCCGCAACGCATCGAGGCACGGGATTCTACGGCTCCGTCTCATATACGGCGGAATCCTTCGGCGTGTCCGTGGAGTATAAGGATTATCGCTTCGGCATCGCAGACCCGTACGGGCGAAACAATCGCAACCGAGCCACCAAGGCGCTTGCATTCCAAAACGCTCCGATCGTTCATAAAGAACATACGTTCACGCTGCTCTCCCGCTATCCGCATATCATTGATTTCAACGATGAAGTAGGATTTCAGGTGGATGTGTTCTACACGCTCTTCGAACAGTTGACGGGCAATGTGAATTTTGCGGCTGCAAGCAGACATTACAGTTTTGCACCGACGGGGGATACGATTCTGTTTCTACCCGTGTACGGTTCGAAGCCGAGAACCACTTCGTGGCTGCCGAGTTTCGACCGGAAGTACTCGCCGTTCTGGGAGATGTACGCGGAGTTCCAGTACTACCTCGAACCAGGAGGAACCGACTATGTGCTGGTAGCACTGAACAGGAGATCGGAAGACATTGTCGACGAGCTGAGAACGCCCTCCAATCCTCAGGGCTACATCGAGTCGCGACGGCTTTCCGCCGTACCGATCGCCGTACAGTACAGCATCTCGGAGGATTGGTCGGTAAAGTTTGTCTCCGAGCGCCAATGGGTGTACGACGACGGAAACAAGGCGCAGAAGAAATTTTACAATCATTTTCTCTCCTTCAGCGTTACGAAATCACCGTCCTTCTCGGTGACGCTTCGCTACGAGTTTACGTCAGATCGTGGCACGATAGACGAGAGGAAAGATTGGACGGCGCTTGATGCGTCGTATCGGCTTAGTGGCAATCACACGATCACCCTGACTGTCGGCGGCGATCGCGGGGGACAAATCTGCACGAACGGCGTGTGCCGCATTGTCAATCCGTTTCTTGGAGTTCGTGCGAGTGTTGTAAGCTATCTGTAGCTTTCTTACAGTGCCCATAACCCAAAGGAGGTCGCAATGAACAAGCTGTTCAGCTTTCTACTTCTGGCCACGGTGATAGTAGCTCTTCATGGAGTCTCCAGCGCTGCACCGCGCAAGATTCTTGTGGAGATTCAGACAAGCACAACGTGTGGCCCTTGTTATCCGGCCGATGTGTTCTACTTCCAGAACTGGCTGCCGAATTACGGCGGGGCTTCGTCGATTGCGACGGTAGCCTACCACGTCTGGTGGCCCTCGCCCGGAAACGACCCGATGTACCTTGCCAATACGTCGCACGTGCAAACACGGGTCAACTACTACTCCGGCGGTGGGTCGACCTATGCGCCGCGTGCATACATTGATGGTTTCATTGATGGAACCAGTGCGTACAACACCTGGCCCGGTGCAATCGAAAGTCGTTTCCTCGATCCGAGTCCCATTACCATTACGATCACCGGCACTCGGGGTGGGAACACGCTGAACCTCAATGCTGCAATCTACGCCGAGCAGGCGGTTACTTCCAGCAACTGGCGCGTGCATTGGGTTGTCGTCGAATCAGGCATCAGTGCACCGCAGTTCAACGGAAGCACGTACGTACCTTTCATCCACGACCATGCGATGCGGTACATGTATCCTGATGCCAACGGTTCGACCATCTCCATCTCGCAGGGGCAAACCGTCAACATCCCTCGAACCATCACGCTCAACTCCGGGTGGGTAGCAAATAACTGCCGGGTGATCGTGTTCGTTCAGAACAATACCGACCGGAAAGTGCAGCAGGTTGAGTTCATCGAAGTGCCCGACATCCCGACGGGAGTTGGTGATCCGGTCAACGGCATGCCGACGACGTTCGCGCTCTCGCAGAACTATCCCAATCCGTTCAACCCATCCACCACCATTGATTATGCCCTGAGCGAGAAGGCATTTGTGACGATAACGGTTCACAACCTGCTGGGCCAGGAGGTGAAGACCCTGGTTGCCGAGGAAAAAGCCGCGGGCATCTACAATGTGGCGTGGGATGGAAAGGCTCGGGCAGGGATTGATGTCCCCTCGGGCATGTATCTCTACACCATGCGTGCGGGGAATTTCGTTCAGACGAAGAAGATGATGTTGATGAAGTGACGACGCCTTAGTCGTCATCCCGAGCGAAGGTTCTGGCAGGATGGACTCTCCTCGTTGTGATGAGAGGTCCAGCGGGAGAGTCCGTCCGCACGCTTTGAGCCTGCTCGTATGAGTTTGAATCAAAGAGGCAACAAACCAATCCACATCCAACACAACACAAACATTAGGAGGAGCTATGTTGCGTACATGTACTGTTCTGCTTGTTCTCCTGAGCGCGGTTACCGCGCTGGGTTTCGGAGCGGTAAACGGGAAGAGCGTCCAGGATCCCCTGCTGGTGCGTCCCGATACCAGCTCACCCGATGCCTGGGGCTACACCTGGGTGCGAAGCAACGAACCGGGGGGACCCACCTTCAACTGGGTGGATATCACAACGCGCGGAACGTTGGTGACGGGATTGGGGGATGACAACTTTGTTGGTCCGTTCCCGATGCAGTTTCAATTCCCGTACTATTGGTACACCGTAGATCGTTTCTATGTCGGGTCGAATGGGTATATCAATTTCTCGTCGCCCGGTAACTTTGCGCCTCCGTTTGCACAGCTGCCGAACACGGCCGCGCCCAACGACATGCTGGCAATCCTCGTTGGCGACTTGGTATTCAGCGGACAAGCAGGTGCAGGTGGTCAGTGCTATTACTGGACGAACGGTGTCGATTCCCTCGTTGTCAGTTTCATCAATGTGACAGAGTGGGAACAGACGATCAATCCGAATACGCGTCATACATTCCAAGTCGTTCTGACAAAAAATGACAGCACGATCTTGTTCCAGTACGGACGACAGGAAGGACGCTTCAACTCCACAAACAATACTCGTCTATGCATTGGGATGGAGAATGCGACAGGCCAGATTGGCTTGAACTATACCTACTCAACGACGCCCCCGCATGCGTTGCTGCCCGATAGCGGGATTGCGATCAAGTTCAAGCGCACCGTCAACACGGGTTTGCAGGTGACTGATGCGGGTATTGTTGGTGGACTGAACGCAGCCAACATCGGCAAAGTAATAAAGCTTGGAGTGCCTGATACGGTCAAATGCGTTGCAAAGAATTTCGGTACGGCAACGCTCTCAAACGTGCGGATTACCTATCAACTTACGCGTGGGCTCGAGGCATATCGCGACACCGTCTTTCTTCCTTCGATGACTCCTTCCCAAGAGGTAACGGTGGTCTTCCCGCGTCTGTTCAACCCGAGCAATGCCGGCTCGTTCTCAGCGCGCTTCGATGCTTTTGTGAACGGCGACGTGGGCCCGGGCAACAACACCAAGATCGCGGAGATTTATGTCGCGCCGTTCGCTGTGAATCAGACGACGCGACTGCAGTTTGAAGGAGGAACGGTCGGTGGGTCCATCAACTGGATCGGCGGCGGCGGCATGGGCGTGATGTTCGACTCGCCGGTCTATCCGGTGCGCATCGAGTCCGTGTTCGTGCAGGTCTCTGCGATCACGGCAAATCCAATGCTGGTGCAGATTCTCGACGGTTCTACGGGTGCCCCGGGGACGGTGCTTGCCGACACCAATCTCACGGCGGTCGTCGGCCTCAATGCTTGGAATGTGACCGGCCGAAACATCGTCATCAACTCCGGTCGTTGGTTTGTTGGCGGTCGGGGACAGATGGCGTTCTCCTACGAGACGACTGCGCCAATTGCGTATCGAAGCTGGGAGTACACAGGCGGTTGGGCGCCCTATCGGTCGCAGGACCTTCAGGACGTCATCATCCGCTGCACTGTGAGGCAGCTTCCAACAAGCGTCGGAGATCCGAACGCTCTGCCGTCGGAGTTTGCGCTCGAGCAAAACTATCCCAATCCCTTTAACCCGACGACCACGATCAAGTACGCGTTACCGAGAGCTTCACGCGTTGTCCTGCGCGTGTACGATATGCTCGGTCAGCAGGTGGCGGTGTTGAAGGACGAGATGCAGACTGCCGGCACGCACGATGTTGTATGGAACGGCAAGAATGCTCAGGGCCACACCGTTGCCAGCGGCGTGTACTTCTATCAGATGGAAGCGCGCCCCGTTGACGGTAGCGCGGCCTTTACCAGCATGCGGAAGATGTTGCTCGTGAAGTAACGGCGATCGGCTCCGGCGTAAGGAGCCAACATTAACAACAAACGCGAAGCGGGGGCAACACCTCCGCTTCGCTGCTTTTGCTCCGCTTCTCAACTCTGCAGCACGTCATCTCTTTGGTCGGCTCACAATCACAGGAGGATCGGCCATTGGAATCGTGTTACGCTCTCTTCTTCGAACCATCGGGCCTCTTCTCTCGGAGGAGCAGGCATCAGCCCATCACAAACAATCATTTGAAAGGAGGGTAACCCATGAACCGACTGGCAAGGTTCAGCGGTGCGTTGCTGGCGCTTATGCCCGTTGCATTCGGAGACGTGCTTCACGCTCAATGGGTAAGTGCCGGCACGGTCTCAAACATCGGAACGTTCCCGAGCATTTCCGTCGTGGACGCTAACACGGCCTGGATTGCAGGCGGCCCTAATGGCGTGCCTGTGGTTTATCGTACGACCAACGGCGGCACAACGTGGACTGCAGTGGGGACGTCCGGGCTTTCGCTGGAAATGTATTGCGTGTGGGCGATCGATTCGTCCACAGCCTTCGTGGGCAATGGGGGCAGCGCGGGCGGCGCCGGCGGAAATGCGCAGTACTTCAGAACGACGAATGGGGGTGCTGCATGGTCGCTCATCGGCTCCACAGGCGGAACGGTGGGTTTCTTTAACGGCATTGTCTTCTCGAAAACCTCCCCGCGCTTCGGTATTGCTCAGAGCGATCCCCCCAACGGGGCCGGCCAACCCTATTTCGTGAGTGTCACGACCGATGGAGGAAGCACCTGGACCGTCACGACCCCACCCGGCATTTCCGGTGCGGCGTCCGCGCAAAACTCTATTGTTGTCGTTGACGAGATGTTCTATGGGTTTGGTTTGAATGCCGGGGCATCCCGCGTCTACGTTACCTCCGATGGAGGAACAACCTGGAACATCCAAAGTCTTGGCCTGACCGGCTCGTTCGTCTCCGGGTTTGCTTTCAGCGACGACAAGCAAAATGGAATCGCCTGCACCAACACATCGCTGCCAACGATTGCACGAACGACCAACGGGGGCGTCACCTGGTCCACCGTCAGCATCGGCACAGGCGTGACAGGATACTGCACGATGAAATGGATTCCCGGAACGAACATCTGCTATCTTTCCGGGCAGACAGGTGGGTTCAAGAAAAGCACCGATGGCGGCGCAACGTGGACAACCATGACGCCTACCATCAACGGGGTGTGGCACATGGAGTTTGCTCGAATCGGCAACACGGCATACGGCTATGCGATTGCAACCACAGGGGCGGTCTACAAGGTAGCGGAAGTCGTGACCGACGTTGCTCCGACGACATCTCTTCCTGAGAGGTTTGCGCTGAGGCAGAACTATCCCAATCCGTTCAATCCGCGTACAACGATCGCCTACGATGTGCGCGAGCGTGTCTTCGTGACGATTGTCGTGTATGACGTCCTCGGTCAGGAAGTGAGAACGCTTGTTGCACACGAACGTGATGCCGGCACATACACCACGGTGTGGGATGGAAAAGATCATGCGGGGCTGGATGTTCCGTCGGGTGTGTATCTGTACACGATGCGTGCAGGCGCCAGTGTGCAGACGAGAAAGATGATGCTGACGAAATAGTACCAGAGAGAGCGTGCGTAGGGGCGTTCAATTGTCCCGAAGGCGCTCCGTTGGAGAACGTCCCTACCGTGCGCTCACAAGTTCTTTCGATTCGAGGTAGAGAGTCTCGGGAGCAAAGTCCTGTTCGTGCGGCCATTGAACAGTATTGAATGCAACCCGGACTTGGCGGAAGTAGTTGATGTCTTTCAACTCGACGAATATGCCTTTGTCAAGATACGGCCGGACATCAAACACTCGCTGCGCGCCGTCGGCAAATGTCAGGATGCATACACCACGGTGTGGGATGGAAGAGATCATGCGGGGCTGGATGTTCCCTCGGGCGTGTATCTGTACACGATGCGTGCAGGCGCCAGTGTGCAGACGAGAAAGATGATGCTGATGAGGTGACGACGCGTATCGCATGAGCCGATAACTTGCGGTGAGAACAATGGACTCCACCTCCTCAACAGTATGGGGAGTGGAGTCCATTTTGATTTTCCGATCGTCCGTTTGATTCCCCTGCGCTGGTTTAGTATATTTTCCCGCCAAGCCCTTTGCACATTTTTGAATCTCACCAAACGAACACCATGTCAAAGAACACCGTTGAGTATTTGAGAGAGCTTGAAGCGCGTGCCGTGTTGGGCGGCGGGCAGAAGCGCATTGACGATCAGCACGCCAAAGGCAAGCTGACGGCCCGGGAGCGCATCAACATTTTGTTGGATGAGGGAAGCTTCAACGAGCTGGACATGTTGGTGGAACATCGCTCGACAGATTTCGGGCTGGATAAACAGAAATATCTCGGCGACGGCGTCGTGACCGGGACGGGAACGATTGATGGTCGGACGGTCTGCGTGTTCAGTCAGGACTTCACAGTCTTCGGCGGCTCGCTCTCCGAAGCACACGGACAGAAGATTTGCAAGATTATGGATCTCGCGATGAAGATTGGGTGTCCGGTTATCGGATTGAATGATTCGGGCGGGGCGCGCATTCAAGAAGGCGTGGTGAGTCTTGGCGCGTACGCAGACATTTTCCTGCGCAACACGCTTGCTTCCGGCGTCATTCCGCAAATCTCGGCAATTATGGGACCGTGTGCAGGCGGCGCGGTGTACTCGCCGGCCATCACGGACTTTACGCTGATGGTGAAAGGCACAAGTTACATGTTTGTCACCGGCCCCAACGTTGTGAAGACGGTAACGCATGAGGAGGTCACATCGGACGAACTGGGTGGGGCGCTTACACACGCCACCAAGAGCGGCGTTGCCCATTTCGCGTGTGAAAGCGAGGTGGCATGTCTCCAGTACATTCGCAAGCTGCTCAGCTTCATCCCATCCAACAACATGGACGACCCGCCGCGCGCCGTCTGCAGAGATGATGTCAATCGAAAGGAAGCGCTGCTCGATACGATCATCCCGGAAAATCCCAACAAGCCGTACGACATGAAACAGGTCATCCGCGCTGTTGTGGATGACGGTGATTTTTTCGAAGTGCACGAGTTGTATGCCGAGAACATTATCGTTGGGTTTGCGCGGATGGGAGGCATGTCGGTCGGCATTGTCGCCAACCAGCCCAGCGTGCTTGCCGGTGTTCTGGATATCGACTCATCGCGCAAAGGGGCGCGGTTCGTCCGCTTCTGCGACGCGTTCAATATTCCGCTCGTGGTTTTCGAAGACGTCCCCGGATTTCTTCCGGGCACGGACCAGGAGTGGCGGGGGATCATCAGCAACGGGGCGAAGCTGCTGTATGCCTTCTGCGAGGCAACCGTTCCGAAGGTCACAGTCATCACGCGCAAAGCCTACGGCGGCGCGTACGACGTCATGAACTCGAAACATATCCGCGGCGACTACAACGTTGCGTGGCCCTCGGCGGAAATCGCCGTGATGGGACCGAAGGGCGCAGCGGAGATTATCTTCAAGAAAGAGATCGAATCTGCCGATGACAAAGAAAAAGCCCTCGCAGAAAAAGAGCGTGAGTACAGGGAAAAATTTGCTAATCCGTATCTTGCGGCAAGTCGCGGCTACATCGATGCGGTAATCGTGCCCAGCGAAACGCGGCCGCGTCTGATCGCAGCGTTGCGCCTGTTGGAAAACAAAGTTGATGCGAATCCGAAGAAGAAACACGGCAATATCCCCCTGTGATGGCGAATGCTGCGGCTGTTACCCCGGCGGGCAGGGCAGTTCAGGAGAAGTATCTTGATTGTTCCAGCGCCATCGCGTATCTTGTGAGCACTTCATTGCGTCATATCCATGGACACAAGGGTTAAGAGGAGGAATGCAAAGAATCCGTACGGGGGGAATTACGGTCGTGTTGTCGCTCATCGCGCTGGCGATGATCGCCTGGTCTGTCAGCGGATGTTCGACCGAAGAGCGCGCTACGAAGCAACCCGGCGCTGACTCTTCCGTTGTCGTTCTTGCCCCTCCCCCGCAGCACGAAGCAGCCCCACTCCCGGAAGTCCAACCTCCGTCCGAAGTTGTTCTTGTCAATAACGACTCCTTGATCGCGCTCCAGCTTGAGCAGGCGCGGCAGCATTACCTCTCGGCTGTGGCGGCGCAGTCGAACGGCGACTCGGTGCGTGCCAGTACGCAGTTCGAACTCGCCCTCCAGATTCTCAACGACCTGAGCTACTACCCCGACATTGAAGGGAACCTTGACTTCAATGATCTGAGCCGGACGGTGGTGGAGGATTACGAGAAGTATATTCAAGATAGCGGTCTGATTGATTCAACGAGTTCGATTTTTGCGCTGCGCGAGAAGTTGAATCAGCTCTCCGAGCAGCTCGACACCACAAGCGTTGAGCCGCCCAAGCTGGTGATCACCGGAACGCCGATTCCGTTGGTGGTGAACAATCTCGTAGAGCAGCACATCAACTTCTTTCGAACGCGGGGGCGGCCGCACATGGAGCGATGGTTAGAACGTTCCGGCAAGTACTTTCCGCTGATGCGTCGTATCTTGCGCGAGGAAGGCGTTCCAGAAGATCTCGCCTATCTTGCGATGGTGGAGAGCGGATTGAATCCTGTGGCGCGTTCGTGGGCACGAGCCGTCGGCATCTGGCAATTCATGCGGGGCACGGGGGCGCTCTACGGTCTGCGTGGCAATTTCTGGTATGATGACAGACGAGATTTTGAGAAGGCGACACGCGCCGCTGCGCGCCATCTCAAAGACCTGTACGAGGATTTTGAGGATTGGTATCTGGTGATGGCGGCCTACAACTCCGGCGCCGGCAAAGTGTATCGCGCGATGCGGCGGAGCGGTTCGGCGGATTTCTGGCAGCTGCGGCGCTACCTTCCACGCGAGACCCGCAGTTATGTCCCGTCCTACATCGCGGCAGCAATCATTGCGATGAACCCGAAAGAGCATGGCTTTGACGTTCAGCCTGCCGATTCGCTCAGCTATGACTATGTTACGGTGGATGAATGCATTGACCTTGCCGTGCTGGCCGAGTGCGCCGGCACGGACGTGGAAACGCTGCAGGAGTTGAACCCGCAGCTGATCCATCGCTGTACGCCTCCGACCGAGGGCTTCCAGTTGCGTGTGCCGCGGACAACCGATAAAGAAGCGTTCCGGGCAAAGTACGCAGCCCTTCCCGAAAGCAAAAAGGGGTTCCTGCTCACACACGTGGCGAAACGGGGTGACACCGTACCGAAAATTGCACGCCACTACGGCGTCTCACCGGAGGTGATTGCCTCGGCCAACAATATCAGTCCGCGGGCGGTGCTGCGCCGGGGTACGCGACTGACGGTGCCGATCGCCAAGGATGGTACCGGTATGGCCTCTCTCGCATCGTGGGAGGTGCGGCAGATCGAGTCAGAGCGTCCGCGTGCGGTGCGATCGCAGGCGCGCAGTATTCGTTCCACCTTTGTCCCTGCGCGCGGCGACCAGACCCGAATCGAATACACCATCAAGAGCGGCGACACGATCGGCCATATTGCCGAGTGGTTCAACGTGCGGGCAACGGACATCCGAACGTGGAACAATATTCCCTACGGTCGGAAGATTATCGCCGGACGAACGCTGATTGTGTGGGTAGATAAGAAGGATGCAGAGAAGTACCGCAAGATTGATCAGATGACCTTCGAACAAAAGAGCGCCTTGCTCGCAAAGCGATACACGGCAACGCCGGAGGAAATCAACGGTGACGAAGGAACGACGTACGTCGTCAAGAAGGGCGACACGCTCGAGAAGATTGCCGAGATGCACGGCGTCTCCATCCGACAAATCCAGCGCTGGAACAATCTCGCCTCCTCCATGATCTATCCCGGCGAAAAGTTGGTACTCTATCCTCTGGTGAAGGAACGGACCGCAGCGTCGTCGGCGCCGCGCGCCACCGCGAAAGGGAGAGAGATCATCTATGTTGTACGGAAGGGCGACACGATCTCACGCATCGCCAACGCGCACAATGTATCCGAGCCTGACCTGCGGAAGTGGAACTCGCTCGAACACACCAATAGAATCTACGCGGGTCAAGAGCTGATCATCCGCAAAGAGGCGCAGTAGCTGCGAATCCCACTTCGAGTGAAGCGAAGCATCTGACCCGCCGATGCCCCACGTTCTCTTCCGATCGTTACCTTGACTTTAGAAGCGATTAGGAATATATTCTCACAGAAAAATCTCTCAACTCGATTCTCATTCCCCGGTTCATGCACTTTGGCTTCCATCTGAAACTCACCACCATCGTTGTTTGCTCGTTCAGCTTTCTATTTGCTGCACCGGGGGACGACGGCTTGCGCAAGCTCGCCGACGACACCGACCGCAATTACACGACCGTCGGGAAAATTGGGCTGACGGTGACGAACTTCGGGACACTGGGCACGCGCAACTTTTACTGGAGTGAGGGCCAGCCTTCGTGTGAGTATCCTATCGGTTCACGCATTGAGCATATCTATCAGGCGGGACTGTGGGTGGGGGCGCAAATCCGCTCAGCTAATCCTCTACGGGATGGAATCTTTGCGGTGAGCACAGGCTCGTCCAACGTCGTCTCCACGACGACGGGAAAGGGCTTCGAGTTCGTGTCTATTCCGGGCACAACGGTCATCCAACGCTCGTCGCTTTCCGAGTCGCGTTACTTCGACACGCTGGCGGTAAGCCATCAAGACTTCATCGGGTGGTATACCGACACCACCCCGCGCGACAGCTCGGAGCCGGACAGGCCCGTCCCGCTCGGCATTACGGTGCGGCAGGAGTCGTACGCATGGAACTTCCCCTTCGCCGATGCTTTTGTTCTTATCAACTACACGATATACAATACGGGCACCGACACGCTCGATTCCGTGTACGTTGGGTTGTGGGACAATGCCGTCGTGCGCAACACGAACAACGTTCGCCCCGGCACGGCCGGATACTTCGAGCGTGGCGCCAACGGGTACTCCGATTCGCTGCGTATGAAGTACACATTCGATTACAGCGGCATTCCCACTCCGCCGGCTGCAGGAAGCTACGTTGGCATCAAGCTTCTCGGTTCAAGTCCCTTTCCGATCGGCGTGGATTCGCTGGGCGATCTAACGCGCAAGACGTACTACAATGCCTGGACGTTCGCCACGACGGCCACAGGCGATCAGGCCTACTGGTCGCCGCGCCAGGACTTCGGCAGCATTCAAGGTGAACGGAGCCGCTACGAACGGATGGCGGCGTCGCTGCCGCCCGATAAGATTGCTCCTCTGCGCACGCTGCAGCCGCAGAATATGACGACTCTGCTCTCCACCGGGCCGTTTCGTTCCTTGCTTCCTGGCGACTCCCTTCAGGTGGTGTACGCGGTAGTATGTGCAAGAAAATTCGGACCCGATCCCGCCAATCTCGACACCCGAGAGCAGCGGAAGACGTTGTACACCAACGCCGGCTTCGCGCAGCAGGCGTACGACGGCGAAGACATCAACGGCAATAACCGGCTCGACCCCGGCGAGGATATCAACGGCAACGGCAGGCTCGATCATTTCATTCTTCCTCAACCTCCTCGCCCGCCAAAAGTTCGCGCCGTCGTTGAGAATCAAAGAGTCAGCATCTACTGGGACAAGTCCACGTCGGAGCTTTCGGTCAATCCGATAACCCGCCAGCAGGATTTTGAAGGCTATCGTATTTACCGATCGAATCCGGGGGCCGACTTCACCGACCCGGAGAACTTTCTGCTCAATCTTTCTCTGGTGGGTGAGTTTGATCGGCCCGGCAACAATCTCGGATACAACACCGGGTTCTCACGCATCCTGCTTGCTCAGCCGAAGCGTTTCCCCGGCGACACGGTGGACTATTGGTATCGTTTCCCGCCGGACGGCGAGGAGATTCCTCACCTGAACGGCTGGCAGTATGTGTACGGCGTCGCTGCCTACAACACGGGCGATTCGGCAACGGCGCTTCCCTCGCTGCAGAGCAGAACGGTAATTGTCCGCGTGATCCCCGGAACCGACACAGCCGCGGCCGCGAATGCAAACGTTGGGGTCTACCCGAATCCGTACTACGCCCGCGCGTACTGGGACGGAGGAACGGAACGCACACGGAAGATTTATTTCTACAACCTCCCCGCACGTTGCGAGATCAAAATCTATACGCTTGCGGGCGACGTGGTTGCAGACCTGCACCACGATGCAGCGAACTACGACGGAACGTCCATTGAGTGGTTTCGCACCTACGGCACATCGCAGGCTCCTGCACAGTTCTCCGGCGGCGAGCACGCGTGGGATTTGATTACGAAATTCGATCAGGCAATCGCGTCGGGGTTGTATTTGTTTACTGTGAAGAACTCCGATACGGGCGAAGTGAAGACGGGAAAATTCTTAGTGATCAAATAAATCGCAAGCGGATCAACGATTCGCGCACCAAAAATCAAATGAGGGAGGCAATCATGAAACGGATGGTAGGGGTTGTGGTGATGGCAATGCTTGTGGCGGGGACTGTCCTCGCCCAGTATCCTCTGAGAACAATTCGGCAGATTCAAGAAGTGTCGCTCGATTCGCTGCGGATGCTGGACACGCTGCAGCGGACGCAGCTCGCGCGCTGGACTGCCCAGCGCTCGCCGTACTTTGGAGACACCGTGCGCGTGCGTGGTGTGTGTGTCGTGCCGGCAAAAGTCATCAACTTTACGGCAAGCGGGTTCAACCTGCTCATTGCCGATACTGCCGACCGGACGCAATGGGGAGGGTTGTTCGTGCGGCCGCCCCTGAGTACGGGATCGCCAGATTCGACCATTTACATTCAGTGGGGCATTACCAGCATCGAAGTAGGCGACTACATCGAATTCACCGGATACATTGATGAGTTTCCGGCGGGCGATCCGGTAAGTCAGACACAAATCGTTCCGCTGCCGGCTTTCCCACTGACAATTCTCGGCACGGCGCCCGTTCCGCCTCACGTGCCGAAGGTCGTTACCGATTTCTATCGGGGACAATTCCCAAGCACCGGGCCCAACGGCATCCAATTCTCCACCGGCGAGCCGATGGAGTTCATGCGAGTTGTGCTGACGAACCTGACGGTTGTTGCCTACGTCAACCAGACGAACGGCACGTTCAACATGACCGACCAGTTCGGAAATCAGATTTCGACGATGGATGCATCGAAGTGGTTTACGACACGCGGACACCGTGACCCGGCATCAACATACCAGTTGCCGCCGATTGGTGCTATTGTTGACACGATTCGAGGGTACGTGATGACCAACAGCGGACAGGAGGCGCCGCGCGGGTATCGCATCGCTCCACTCCTTCCGGGCGATATCGTGTACGGCTCCGTCGTGCTGCCGCTTGTCGGAACGCATCGGCGCAATCCCGTCATTGTTCCGCCGGATTCCTCGCCCGTGGTGAGCTGCCGCGTGACGCGTGGGAGTGTCGGAATTCAAACGGTGCAGCTGCGCTACAGCCTCAACAACGGCGCATTCACGAACGTGAACATGACCTTCAACGCGTCGGATACAACGTACCGGGCAGCGATTCCGCAGCAGGCAGCGAACACATTTGTACGCTACTACATCAGCGTGACGGATTCGTTCGGCAACACTGTGAAGCTTGCCAGCTCAGCCACCGACGGCAGCCAGTCGGATACACTGCGCGGATTCTTCTTCTACAACGTGCTCGATCGCCCGGTGACCATCCGCGACATTCAATACACGCCCTACACCAACGGTCGCAGTGCCTACATCGGGGCAACCGTCACGCTTTCGGGTATCGTCACAGCGGATACGGCAAGTCTTGTCCTCCCCCCGACGCGTTTCCGCGGTACGAATGTCTGGTACATGCAAACAACCAATCAGCCGTGGTCGGGCATCTGGGTCCATGCGGATTCGCTTTCGACCGGTCTTCTTGCTTTGCGCAACGGCGACAGTATCAGCATTCAGGGAACCGTCTCGGAGAACTTTGATGTGACACGGCTGCAGTTCCCGGGCCTGCCCACCGTGCACACGAACAACAATCCTGAGCCGTCACCCATCGTCGTGCCGACGAATACGTTTGGCGCCGGTGTCGGCAACGGAACGCCGAGTGCCGAACAGTGGGAAGGCATGCTCGTGCAGTTCAACAATGTGACCGTTACGGATACGTTCCCGACGTTTCAGGAAATCTATGAGTTCGGCGTGAGCGATGGCTCGGGTCAGGTCCTCATTCGCCGCGACGGCAAGCATCGCTACACAACGACGACGCAGGATTCGGCCGGGCGAGTTCTCATTCGGTTAGGACAACGTATCTCGTACCTGCGCGGCATCGTGTACTATTCGGGAAATGTGTACAAGATTGTTCCGCGCGGCGACAGCGATTTCGGAACGATCTCGTCAGTCTCCGAACTCGAACGTCATGACCTGGTTCCCACGACGTATGCGTTAGGACAGAACTATCCCAACCCGTTCAATCCGACAACAACCATCGAGTTCAGTCTGCCGAAGTCGGAATACGTGACGGTGGATGTGTACAATCTCTTAGGCCAAAAAGTGGAGACGCTGGTCAATGACCTCCAGCCCGCCGGCACGTACACGCTGCGGTTCGACGCGTCGAACCTGCCTTCGGGTGTGTACTTCTATCGCCTGCAAGCAGGACAGTTTGCGCAGACGCGGAAGATGATTCTGGTCAGGTGAGGATTGCGCGGGAGTGAGCGCGGTGATTGGAGAGATGGGGTGGTGGAGTGGTGGAGTGATGGAGTGGTGGATGAATGGGGTGATGGAGTGATGGGTGGTGCACTAATTGAATTTGAATTTTTGATTGAGAAAGCATCGTTTGCGACGGGCTTACCTCCATATCGGATTTGTCGTTGCAGCTACGTTCCTCTTGAGCTGCAACGAGAAGATCGCCGATAATCCGAGGGCGAACCGGACTCCGGCGTCGTTCGTCTGGCTGTATCCCGATACGACCGTCGGCGTCGGGGTGAGCCGGCAGCACTTGCACTGGTGGGGAGAGGATCCCGACGGCGTGATACGCGGCTATCTGTTCGGGTTCGTGAAGTATCGCGCGACGGCGCGGCCTTCGCCGGATACGGTTCGCTACACGTGGACGACGAAGAACGACACCATCATTCAGTTTCCGCACGATACGCTCTTCCGGTACTACACCGTGTTTGTGCGGGCGGTGGACAACACGTTTCCAGGTCTGCCGGAGAAGAGTGTCGTTCGTTTGACGCCGAATGCTTTTCACGATCAAAACGATAATGGTGTGTTCGATGGCGGTGATGTCGCGTTGCCGTCGCTTGTCGGCGCAATGGATCCGGCCGGCGCCATGCTGGTGCTTCCTGTGCGCAACACGCCGCCCACGATCGCCTTTGCGGCCAACCCCAACGATCCGACGTCGGTTCTGCGCCTGCCGGACTACACCTACACCTGCGTCACCATCGGTTTCAAAGGGTTCGATGCGGATGGAGAAAACACGCTGGCCAGCTATCGCATTGCCCTCAACGATACAAGTGATCCGGCCAACTGGCTCACGCTTCGGCTGCGCGATACGATTGTGACGCTCGTTGTGCCGCGGACGCGGAGCGATGCTGCCCCCAATGTCCCCGGCACGCCCGTCGTTGCCGACGTCTATTCAGGCCAATTTCTCGGGCGACAGTTTGTAGGACAGTTACCGAACCTGCGGTTGGATACAACGAACGTTGTGTTCGTTCAGGCAAAGGATGTTGCGGGCGAGTTCAGTCCTGCGATTCACCTTCCCACGGCAACGCAGCCGGCGTGGTTTGTCAAACGACCGAGAGGACGAGTGTTGCTTGTGGGTGACTACACACGCAACGATGCGCCGACGGCTGTGGCAACATATCTTGCAGCGCTGCATCAAGTTCCCGATCCTCAGTTCACGGTCATTGACACACTGAATCTTGCCCTCGGCGTGACGGTCGTTGATAAGCAAGCGGGCCGCTTGAGCCGTATGGTTCCGCCCTACGTTGACCCGACGCTGATTCACACCTTCTTGTTGTACGATTTCGTGTTCCTCTATACGGACGAGTCGCCGAGTCTGGCCGTGCTGCAATCGGCGCCTTTCCTCTATCTGCAAAATGGGGGAAAGATGGTTCTCTCGATTATCTTCTCCGGAAACTTTTCGCTGTTCAACGCGAATGCCGTGCTCAGAGACTTCGCGCCGATCGACAGCGTGAGCAGCGTGTGTCTTGGCGCGGGATGCCCTCCCGTGACGCTTCCGATTCCGGGCGACACACGCATTCCCGCGGGATTTGCGCTGCTTCCCGACAGCACTGTTTCGACGAACATTTATCCGCGGCTCGCCTTCAATCCAACGCCCGATCCTCACATTGTCTTTATGCGGGATATGTATCGCCGTACCGATGCACGCGTTATCTATCGCCTCCAGCCGGATACACGCGGCAGGTACAAAGCGGTTGATCCGGATGGTAGAGGAGATACGTTGCGACCGAAGGTGGCAATTGTTGATGGCCAGCGAACGATCGTACTCTTCGGCCTGCCGCTTCACCTCTTGAACAATACGAGCGGCGGCAACCAGGGTCTCGGACCGCTTTTCACTAAAATGTTCACACAGACATTCCGCCCCTCGCAGCGGGTGGATCGAAGACGATTCTGATGATGAGTCGCGTTACATACAGCCTGTGTTGCCTTGCTGCGCTGGCGGCGTTCACGGCATTCGGTCAGACAACTGGGAAAGGAAGGATTGAGGGAAAAGTTGTCGATGCGAAAACGAACGAAGAGCTTCCCGGCGCGAATGTCATCCTCAAGGGAACCTATTACGGCGGTTCCACCAATATTGATGGCGTTGTGAAGATCGAGAACGTCAATCCGGGAACGTACGTCATCGAAGTGTCGCTGCTCGGATATAAGGTTGTTCAGTTTACGAACATGAAAGTGGAGGCGGGCGAGACCACACGCTTCACCGCGAAGTTGGAAGAGACGGTGCTCGCAATTGACAAGGAAGTTGTGGTGGTAGGGGAGAAGCCGCTGTTCGACATCGAGGAGACGGCGAGTCGTCGTTCGGTGGGGCAGCAGGACATTCAGGCTGCCGCGCTCACGAAAGTCGAAAACATTGTCGCGCTCCAGCCCGGCGTCGTATTTTCGGACAACGAGATTCACATTCGCGGCGGGCGCACGCACGAAGCGGCCGTGTTGCTCGACGGCATTTCAATCCAAGACCCTCTCGCGGGTACCGGCTTCGGATTGCAAGTCAGCCCGTCCTCGATTCAGGATGTGGAGGTCATTACCGGCGGCTACAACGCCGAGTACGGCCAGGCAACCTCGGGCATCGTCAACATAACGACGCGGGAAGGGTCCGACCGGTATAGCGGTTCAGTCTCTTACAAGCTCGATCATTTCGGATTCAACAACAATAGCCGTTCGAACTGGAATACGGACAATTTCGACCTCAGCTTGAGCGGACCCGAGCCGCTGACAACGTATATTTTTCCGTCTCTCGGGATCGAGATTCCGGGACAGATGAGTTTCTTCGGGACGGTGTTCGCGCGCCGCACCGACGATTACACGCGGTGGGTCGAAGTGTATGACGGTCAAGGCAGACCGGCAGGCTACGTTGTGCAGGCGCCGCACGGATTGTATTCTTCTATCTTTCCTTCGGGAGGCGGCAGTTCGTTTTCGCCGCGCCGCAACAACGACTATTCGATGGTGGCGAAGTTGACCTACAAGCCGGCGGGGACCATCAAGCTTTCCTACACGTTCAGCCAGTCGGTTGCCATCAATCAGAACACGCAAACGATTCAGGCGACGCTGGAACGTGTAGAACCGAACCCCGGCTATCAGTACCTGTTTCAATTCATTCCCGACAGCGCAAACACGTTCACGCAGAGGAATATCCAGCACTCACTCACCTGGACGCATACCCTCAGCAAGGAGACGTTCTATGAACTCCGGCTGGGTGCCTACACGGCGCGCATTCGCGGCGACGCCAATGGAAAAAGCTTCGATCAGTACATCGAGCCGCAGGACATCGTCACCTACCCGATTCGTTACTTCAACCAGAACACCGACACCGTAGGCGTCATTCCGGGGGACGGCTTCTACGACCTCGGCGCGCCCAGTTCGTATCGGGATCAGTTTGCCTCCGAGTACACCTTCAAGTTCGATCTGACGCATTACTTTTCCGAAAGGAACAAGTTCAAGACCGGCGTCGAGGTGCGGATTCAGGACTTGCAGATGGTGGATATCTTCCGCCCGTGGATACGGACAAGTGGGAATCCCAAAGCGCCGCAGGGCTTCGATAACGACATCTACAACGTCAATCCCGCCCTCGGTGCAATCTACGCGCAGGATAACATCACGCTGAAGGGCATGATTCTCAACTTCGGCCTGCGGTTGGATTACTGGCTCCCGGGCAAGTTCGTTGACGACATTGCGAAGGATACGTCCCTCTCGCTCATTGTCGCGCCGGGTCTGCGGAAGCAGTACTTGGATAACACCTTCAGCCTGTTCGGCAGACGGGTGAAAGCGCGGATCAGTCCGCGGTTGGGCATCTCCCATCCCATCACCGACAATCAGACGTTGTTCTTTTCGTACGGCCACTTCTCCAAATTCCCTCGTCCCCAATACGTGTATTCGAAGCTGAACCGCACGAGCGTCCGTTCGAACACCGCCGCCGTCGGCAATCCCGATCTCAATCCCGAAACGACTGTCGCGTACGAGCTCGGTGTGCGCAATCAGCTCTCCGGCAACGACGTGCTGACGGTGACGGCCTACTACAAAGACATCTTCGATTACATCACCGAGAAGACCGTACGACGAACCTCGGGCTTGAGCGGTTCGCTGTTCTACAACACCAATCTCAATGCCGACTATGCCCGCATCAAGGGCATCGAGGTAGAGTACAAGAAGCGGATCGGCAACTGGTTCCGCGGTTCGTTTGCCGGTTCGTACTCGATTGCCACGGGCAAGAGTTCATCGCCGAGCGAGAATACTGTGCGTTTGCAAGAAGGAGAACCGGAGAATATCAAGGAACGCTTCCTGATTTGGGATCGCCCGGTTCAACTTTCGGCAAGTCTGAATTTCTCCGTGCCGAAAGATGAGCCGCTCTTCGGCTTTGCCCCCGGGATTCTGGATGACTACAATTTGTACATCCGGTTCTTTTTCCAAACCGGAAAGCGGTACACGCCGCATGTGCCGCTCATTGATCCGATCACGGGACAGCAGGAACGCGACCCGATCACCGGCCGGCCGATCTACTACCAGGATCTCAATCAAATCAACGAAAGGACAGGTGATGATTGGTTCTTTGTTGATCTGAACTTTGAGAAGTACTTCGACCTCGGCTTCGGGAAACTGATTGCGGCAATTGAAGTGCAAAACCTGTTCGACATCAGGAACTCACAAATCATCAATCCGGTCACCGGAAGGGCGTACGAGTACGGCGATCCAACGCCGTCGTTCTACAACGATCCTCTGTATCCGCAATTAACCGGTAATGTTTCTCCGTATCCGTATGACCCGGCGCGGTATAAGGAGCCGCGCACGGTTCGGTTCAGTTTGGCGTTCAGGTTTTAGATGAAACGAGTTGTCATCATAGCGAGCGTTCTGTTGCTGCTTCCTCGATGGAGCCATGCGCAACTTGTGCCCAACTTAGGCGGCCAGCGGGCGGGCATTTCGGCGTTCCAGTTCCTGAAGATTGGCGTGGGCGCTCGCGCTGTTGCGATGGGCGAGTCGTTCATCGCTGTTGCCAACGATGCATCGGCGCTTTTCTGGAATCCGGCAGGCCTCGTCGAGATGCCGTCCAATCAGGTGATGGCATCGCACACGGCGTATGTCGTCGATATCAGTCACGAATTTTTCGGCATCACGTACAAGCTCGGCGAGAGTCAGGCGGTCGGGCTTTCGTTTGCCTCGCTGCACATGGACGATATGGAGATCACGACGGAGACGCAGCCGTTTGGGACGGGACGATTCTTTTCCTTTGGCGACATCGCTATCGGAGTAACGTACGCGAACAAGATGACGGAGCAATTCAGTTTCGGTGCAACCATCCGTTATGCTGAAGAGACACTGGATGTGCTCAAGATGCGTTCGGTGATGATTGATCTCGGCACGCTGTACTGGACCGGCCTCGGTTCGACGCGCTTTGCCGTGACGATCTCCAACTTCGGTGCCGATGCCAAACCGAAAGGAAGCGTAACGCTTGCCAACGGCGGCAGGGTGGATGACTTCCAATCCTTCTCCTTACCCACAACCTTCAAGCTCGGCATAGCGATGGAAGCGATCGAGAATGAAACCTCACGGCTTACCACGTCGCTGCAGCTCAACCACCCGAACGACAACTCGGAACACTTTCGGCTTGGGGCAGAGTATGCATTCCAGAACACGTTCTTCGTTCGAGCGGGAGTGAAGAGAACGATCGGACAGAAGCTTTTTGGCAGAGACGAAACCTCACCGGAAGATTTCACGCTCGGCGCAGGCTTTGCCGTTGATCTGTCGAACCTCAGTCGAGTCAGCGCCGATTACGCATTTGCTCGCTTCGGCGAGCTTGGCTCGATTCACCGATTTTCAGTTGCCTTCACGTATTGAGATATGGAGAGGATCAAACAGAGCGCTTTCTCGGCGGTAGCGATTCTTCTGTTCTTCAGTTGCCAGCAGAAACCGCCGCTGCCCCTGGCTGTGGAGGAGACGCTTTTCGATACGGCCTATGTGCAGATCACGCCACCGTTCGGCGGTTTTACGAAGCCGGAGGACGTCATCATCGGGAACGATCAGCTGCTGTACGTCGCGGATACCTACGGCGAAGGTACCGGCCGCATCGTGATGATGAACCGCGCGGGACAGGTGCTGAGCGCCAGGAGAATGCTGCGCCCGATTTCGATTGCTCAGGACAGCCGTCTTGATCTTCTCGTCGGCGGACAGATTGTCGCGCCGAACGGTGACAGCGTCGGGGCTGTCTTTCGCATTCATCTTGTACCGGCGGAACATCGCTTGGAGAACGCACGCATCGATACTATCTGGCGCGAGCTTGCCAGACCCGCGCGACGCTTTCCGGGCATCACCGTCTTCGGTGACAACCGGTATCTCGTTGTGCGTGACGGGCCGGACAATTCGAGTGTTGTCGATCCCGATGCCCGTGTGTTGGAATTTGATAGAAATGATCGGTTCATTTCGCCGGTTGCATCCCTCACCACGCGAGGCGGCGGCAGCGGCATTACCGACATTTTCCGGCCGACGGCGATCACAGCGTTTCAAGGGTCGCGGGACTTTGTGTTGACGCAGACTCTTGAACAGGTGTCCTATGGAGCGCTCTGGATGGTGTATCAGAGCACACCGGAGTTTGAAGGATGGCTCCCGCGGTTCGACCCCGCCCGAACACAGGACCGAGGTATTGATTTCATCCGCGCGCGCTTTGTCCGGCCCGAAGGCGTTGCCATCGACCGTACTCGTCGCGACATTTTCATCGCAGATGCGGCCCTGGATAGCGTGTTCAAATTCAACAGCAGGGGAACGTTCAAGGCGGAATCCTTTGGTCTCCACAAAACCGGCGGTGCAATGCTGCGCCCGACGGGTCTTGCCTTCTTTGAGCGCGTGTTGTATGTGCTGGATGGAGAAAAAGGAGAGGTGTTGCGCTTCCGGCTGACAACGGATTTGATCCGATGACGCGTATTGCATCGCTCGAGATATTTTCCTAACTTCAGCGTGTACAAAAATCCAGGAGTGGCCTAAACCAGCGGTTTGTCCGTCCGGTCGTCGCAGAGCGACGACGGACGAGATCCCGTCACGCAGAGCGTGACGGACTAAACCGCCGCTACACAAAAAGTTTTTCTGGAGAGGTGGGTGAGTGGCCTAAACCAGCGGTTTGCTAAACCGCCGTACGGTTGAAAAGCCGTACCGAGAGTTCGAATCTCTCCCTCTCCGCAAAAGGCAGATATCAACGATCTGCCTTTTGTTTTTTGAGAGATGACCGAAGCACACATGTTCTCTGTGTACGTCCTTGCATCTGAGGTTGCCGATCGGACCTACGTCGGGCAGACGGAGAATGTTGCCGAGCGGGTTCAGAAGCACAACAAGGGACTTGTTCGCTCGACGAAGGCGTATCGCCCCTGGCAGCTGATTCATGCCGAACAGTATCAGACGCGAGCAGAGGCAATGCAGCGTGAGCGGTGGCTAAAATCGCGCGCCGGTCGCAGGTTTCTTGTCGAATTGCTCCAGCGGTTTGTCCGTTAACGCCATGGTGTCTCGTACTCGTTTCGTCATTCTGAAGAATCTGGGAACACGAACGACATTGACCCCGGGAACTAGAACCACCGGCATCGAACCTCGAATCTCAAACCTCGAACAGACCCGCGGCTCCGCTGGCTCACGTTCCCGCCCTTCCGTCACGGCGCGGGTGGGTGGCTCATAAGCCGTGACGTCCGAACGAAACCATGAACCCTGAACTTCGAAGCTTGAACCTTGAACCCCGAATCTCCAACCCCCAACCTCAAACCCCAAACCTCGAATGGTGGTGTCACCCTGAGCGCAGTCCCGCCGCTTTTCAGGCGGGACGGAGTCGAAGGGTGGTTCTGGAGGCTTCGCGCTTTGAAAGCAGCGCTCAGCATGACGAAGGGACGTATTGTCATCTTGCATCTTGAATCCAGCATCCTGTATCCAGCATCCGAAACCCGAGCCTCGAAGCCGAGCCGACTTTGACGCAGCGCAAATCACCCATCCCCGTTCTTGTTTCTCCTCGCTTTTTTTCACATTTTGACACGTGTTTAGGGGAAGCATGTTTCATCTCTCACACGTCACAGTAGGTCTTTCTTGCAAAGATTCCAAGTACACCTCGCATCACTGGTCAAGGGTATCTTCATCGTCGTTCTGATTCTTGCAGCATCTTCCGTCGCCGGGCAAACCCGCGCGCAGCTGCGGCAGCAGGCAGAGGCACGACTGAAGACGATGACCCCGGAAGAGATCGAACAGAAGCTGAAAGAGTTCGGCATCACGCGTGAGGAGGCGGTAAGACGAGCACAGGAGTTGAATATCTCGCTTGAAGATTACCTTACTCGTGTTCCTGCGCCAGAATCGGAACCTCAGGCGGGTGCGGCTGCGTCTGCGCTCTCAACAGTGCAGCCACCGCCAAGTGAGCGCACCACTGCGGCTCCGCCAAAACCTCTCGTGATTCCCGGTCTTTCGGATCGCCACGGCGCCGAGTCACTTCAGCCGTTCGGCTACAGTTTGTTTCAGCTTCCCGCCTCGGCCTTCGAGCCTGTCCTGAATCTTGCCAGTCCGCCCTCGTACGTCCTCGGTCCGGGCGATGAGCTTGTTGTGACCGTATGGGGAGAGACCAAGCTCAACTATCAGCTGCAGATCAACCGGGAAGGCAATGTGATTGTTCCGGATGTCGGCCCGGTCAGCGCCAGCGGGTCGACGATCGAAGAGTTCAAGAAACGTCTGCTGCGGCGCATGGCGGCGATCTACTCCGGGTTGGACAGTCGGTTCGGGCAGCCCAACACGTTCCTTGATGTTTCTCTCGGCAAGTTGCGAACCTTGCAGGTATTCGTCCTGGGCGAAGTAGCGAAGCCGGGCGGGTATGCGATCTCGTCGTTCTCGACCGCCTTCCACGCGTTGTATCTCGCAGGCGGACCGACGGTGGATGGCACTCTGCGCAGCGTGCAGGTTGTGCGCAAAGGGGCAAACCTTCCTCCGATTGACGTGTACGACTACGTGATTCGCGGGGACAATTCGAAGGACGTTCGTCTGCAGGATGGCGACATCGTATTCGTGAAGCCCGCCGGACGCCGTGTTGCGTTGGCCGGAAGTGTTGTGCGCCCCGCCATCTACGAGTTGAACGTGTCCGAAACGCTCGGCGACCTCATCAATCTTGCAGGCGGATTGCGCTTCGACGCGTACTTCGACCGCGTACATATCGAGCGGGTCATTCCCTTCGAACAACGATCCAAACAGAACAAAGACGTGCTCGAACTCGATCTGCGGTTCACCTCGCTGGAGGAACTGCGCAACAGCAGAGAACGCCTTGAAGACGGCGACGTCGTCACCATCTTTCGCATTTCCGACTTTGTGCAGAACCGCGTCAGCATCACCGGCAACGTCAACAAGCCGGGACGATTTGCTCTGCGCGCAGGGATGCGTGTGCGTGACCTCATCCTGGAAGCGGACAGTCTGGAGCGCAACACGTTTGCCGAACGCGGAACGCTCTTCCGATTGCTTCCTAATCTCCGACGCGCCATTCATGCGTTCAACCCGCGCCTTGCCCTCGAAGGAGATCCGCAGCATAATCTCTTGTTGGAAAATGAGGACAGTCTCGTTATCTACGAAGAAAGCAGGTTCTTTCCCCAACACTCTGTCTCGATTGATGGAGCTGTGCGCAATCCTGGCGTTTATCCGCGCAGCGAGAAGATGACCGTCGCCGACCTTGTAGTGCTTGCGGGAGGATTGACGGAAGGCGCATCACGCAAGGGATGGGAAGTCTCTCGCATCGACACGACACACCTCGGGAACTACAGCACGGTACACCTTATCGACGTGACGGAGGATTACTGGACGTCGGCGAACGGGCAGGCATTTGAGCTGCAGGATTTTGATTTCGTTTTTGTGCCGAGCGACCCGCGCTTTACGTCCAACAAATTGGTGAAGGTCACGGGCTACGTGATGAATCCCGGCGTCTATGCCATTCGGTATGAGGGAGAGCGGCTCGCCGAAGTGATCAAGCGTGCCGGCGGATTGCGGCCGGGAGCGTACCTCGCAGCCTCGCGTCTGACGCGCAAAGCAAACAGGACAGGCACGATTCCGATTGACTTCAACCAGGCCCTTACTGACCCGTACTCGCGCGATAACATCTTGCTCAATGAAGGCGATTCCATCCACATCGCCTTCTTCGATGATGTCGTGTACGTGAAAGGAGAAGTCCTCGCACCCTCGGCTATTTTGTTCAAGGGCGGCGAGAGTATGGACTACTACATCCGCCAGGCCGGCGGACTGACACAGGATGCAGATGAGGAGCGGATCGTCGCGTTTCTACCCAACGGGAAAAAATGGGAGCGGGGGTGGTTCTTCATTGCCGATCCGGAACTTCCGCCGGGCAGTTCCATCACCGTGCCCAAGCGCGTCGAGAAAGAGGATAAAACGTTGCCTTTGGTGAGAGACCTCGTGACGATCATTGCGAGCCTCGCGGCCATTACCGTCGCTACCGTACAGATTACGAAGTAGATGCGTGATGAACCGAAGCAGCTCATTTGCAGAACGAAATCACAAGCCAGTCTCGAAGCCAGCAGGATTTGGATAAACTCGCGTAGCAGATGCTTCACGAAACATACAAAGACCTGATCGAACAGCTGCTGGAGGAATGTCGGAAGTACTACGGTTCTCGGCTCATCAGCTTCTGTTTGTTTGGCTCTACGGCTCGAGAGACGATGGGTCCGCACTCGGACATTGATTTTCTTCTCGTTGTGCACCCGCTGCCGGTGGGCCGTGTGCGAAGGGTTGCGGAGTTTATGGCGGTCGAACGAGCACTGAAAGGGAAGCTCGCCGAGGCGCGGCACAGGGGAATCTTTGTTGAGCTTTCCCCGGTACTCAAAACACCCGACGAAGTACGCATCGGCAGCCCGTTATTTCTCGATATGGTTGAAGATGGCAGGATTCTCTTCGACACAGATGGTTTTTTCGAGAAGTATCTGATGGACTTCCGAGCAAGACTTCGTGCGCAGGGGGCGCACCGCGTGTTTCGAGGTGATTCATGGTATTGGGTTCTGAAGGACCCTTACGTCCCAGGAGAGGAGATTACACTGTGACAACCTCCTTGCTTGCGCGCAGCTATCTTGAAAAGGCCATGAAGCGGCTGAAAATATTGGACGTGGTGTTGTCGAAAGAGCCCGGCAGGTAATACACCAACCTATTGAATAGGCACTGTCCACGCAGTACCAATAATCAGTGACACCATGTTATGGTCTGCTTGAACGATGTGATATGACAGAAGAAAGCAGCAACACAGGATTGCAAACGGAGACAACCGGCCCCTCATTGCAGGAAATTCTT
>JBBIRR010000006.1:0-98881 GCA_037441705.1 Ignavibacteriales bacterium | reverse complement strand
CTCAGATTTGCGCACAGACTGATGCTTTGCTGCTTGATGAGCTGCGCCCGAACGTCGTCCGGAACGTTGCGGAACTCCACGTACCCGCCGCGGTGACCGCATTCGCCCAGAAATCCTTTGGAGACGGAGTGAAAGCTGAACAGCGTTACCTCTCGCTCGTTCATATCGTGCATGACCTTGGCAAACGAGTAGAACTTGCTGTTCGGGTCGTACACGTTTTCCTGATACACCTCATCGGCCATGATCGAGAGATTGTGCCGCTTCGCGAAGCGAATGACCATCTGAATGTTCTCGTACGTCAGCACGCTCCCGGTCGGGTTGCCCGGGTTGATGACCGCAATCGCAACCGGATGGATTCCCTCCCTCTTCGCATCGGTGATGGCGTCTTCGAGCGCCGCTTCGTTCAACTGCCACTTATTCGCTTCGTCGAGATAGTAGGGAATCTGCCTTCCTCCGTATAGCGCGATGGTTGCGCTATAGAGGGGGTATTGGGGGATGGGAATCATGAACCCGTCGTTCGGGTGTTTCAGCAGGGCGAGAATGGCAGCCTGCACGCCCTTGCTTGCGCCGTCGGTAAGCACAATATGATCGCTGCTGGCGGGAATGCCGTCGCGGCGGGTGATGAACTCGGCCACGGCTTTGCGAATGAACGGGATGCCTGCACTCTGCGAATAGGCCCCCGTCCCCGGCGGATGCTTCTGCAGAATCATCCGCACCCGCTCCACAATATCGCGCGGATACAGCTTCAGCACTTCGGGCCGGTGAAGCAATTCGGGATACTCCAACAGGCTCAACGTCTGCCGCAGATACGAGAGCGGCTTTTGCTTCAGCTCCTGCGGGTTGCCGATGTTGCAGTAGATAATCTTTCGCCCCTGTGCCTCCAGCTGCTGTGCGCGGATGACAATCGGCCCGCGGACGGCATACTCCGCTTTCAACAGTCGAGGATTGAGGTCGTTCAGTGTAATCATACAATCAGGAGGGCCGAATGATCACCGTGGAAAACTTTTCTTCATCGAACAGATCATTCGCCACAAGCTGGATGGCTTCGGGCGTTACCGCGTCGATCTTTTTCAAGATGGTGTCGAGCGAGGTAAACGTTTCGAAATACAATTCGCTGCTGCCGAGTCGCATCATCCGTCCCGACATGTTTTCCAGGCCCAGCATGATCACCCCTTTGATCTGCGACTTTGTCCGCTCTAACTCCGCCTTCGGGACGGAGCGAGTTTTCAGACGCGTGAGCTCCTTGTGAATCAACTCGATCGAGTTTTCGATGTTCTTCTTGTCCGTGCCCGCGTACACGCCGAACACGCCGGCATCGCTCAAGAGCGTCGTGTACGAGTAAACGCTGTAGGCCAGTCCGTACCGTTCTCGGATGTTCTGGTAGAGCCGGGAACTCATCCCCTCACCCAGCAACGCATTCATCACGGTCAACGGATACCGATCCCGATGCTTGATGCTGTAGGCGACTGTCCCTAAGCACACATGCGCCTGATTGATGGGACGAGGATACTCGGCAAACGTGTTGTGATTCAGCCGGGGAGGTGCCTGTCGTCGTTGTACCCCGTCAACACCGTCGGGCAGCGCGCGGAAGTACCGCTCCACCAAACGCACGAGATGCTCGTGGTTGACGTTGCCGGCGGCCGCCACAACCAACCGCGACGGAACATAGTATCGTCGAACATGGGCCAGAAGATCATCCCGCTGGAAGCGTAATACGTTCTCCTTCGTTCCGATGATCGGGTAGCCCAGTGAGTGTTTGGGAAAGAGTGCCTTTTCGAAGTGATCGTGGATGATGTCTTCGGGATCGTCTTCGGCGTTCTTCAGCTCCTCAATCACCACCAACTTTTCGCGTTCTACCTCGTCCTTCTTGAACGTCGCATTCTGCACAAGGTCGGCCAGAACATCCATCGCATCGGCGAGGTGGCGATCCAGCACGCGCGCATAGAAGCAGGTTTGCTCCTTTGTGGTGAAGGCATTCAGGTAGCCGCCGAGGGATTCGAGACTCTGGGCAATCTCGCGCACGCTTCGTTTCTTCGTCCCCTTGAACACCATGTGTTCAACGAAGTGGCTGATGCCGTTGGTCGCGGCATCTTCATCGCGCGAGCCGACATTGGCCCACACGCCGAGGGAAACCGAACGCACGTACGGAATCTGCTCGGTGACGACGCGGATGCCGTTCTCGAGCACCGTCTTTCGATAGAGCGAATGTTCCGACGAGATGGACGTCGTTGCCGACGCGATATGTGTTTTCAGCATGCGCTTTCGTATGAAACTCAAAAAAATATATCCAAATGGGGAGGGAGAAGCAACCAACTACCTCACCGGCTTCCATTCATCGAGTATGGAACGGCGGAGAAACTGCACGGCGAGAAAGTTCATGAACCACGAGGCGGTAACGTACGCGTAGCCGTACTTCCGATACCGACGGGGTGACTCGTACACGACAACATCTTTGAGAAATTTGATACGGCCGACGCGTTTCAGCCGTCGAAACATATCGTAATCTTCGCCGGCGGCAATGTGCGAGGCGTAGCCGTTCACGCGCTCGAAGACCTCGCGCTTCATGATGTGGCACTCTCCGCGCCCCATTCCCATCCCCACCTGATTCATCATGAAGAAGAACCAATTGTAGAAGCCGTGATAGAAGCGATCGATGGGCTTTCGTTCATGCGGATAAATTTCGACGCTGCAGGTAATCGCCGCGAGGCCGTCTTCGTCAATCTCCTCGGTGATGCGTCGGAAGAAATAGTCGATGTCTTTGATCAGCGTGTCTGCATTGAGAAACACAAAAATGTTTCCGCGGGCATGCCGCGCCCCTTCGTTTCTGCCGAGCGAGATGGTTTGTTTCGTCCCCGTGGTGTTCTCCACAACAGTCTGCGCGTACAGACGGGCGATCTCGAGGGTGCGGTCGGTACTGCCCCCATCGCTGACGATGAGTTCGAGGTTATGCCGGCGAACGATGTCGGGCGTGAATTGCTGCAGCATGCCGCCGAGGAGTTTCTCTTCGTTGAGGGCGGGAATGATGATGCTCATCGAGGGGGACGCAGACATTGGGCTACCACCGATTCCGCGCTTCAGTCATGCCCGCATGCACACGCCGCGCCTGTCCGCGCCTTCTGAAAGCACTCCTTCCCTTCCGTTGCGGAGAAGTACGCAAGTCCGGCCGTACCGATGGCATCGGCGTAGGCGAATTGCGTCAGCTCGTAGATGCCGCTGGCGGCCAGCAGGACGAGCGACATGTAGATGCATACCTTCGTGCAATTCGCATCGGCGAGGATTGCTTCGGAGTCAAGCGCACGCCCCACCTTACGCTTGCCCTGGACCAGGGCGAGCATGACGGCAATCGAAATGAGGGAGATGATAACGCCCCAGAAGGTCGTCTGCGGCCTGTGCTGGCTCCACGCGTTGTTGATTGCAGTGGCAAGTAACACGATCGTCAGCCCGTAAAAAGCGAAACCGGTGACGCGCAGCGCCGTGCGTTCGAAGTCATCGTGCGACATGTTGTTGTTCTGCCGAATCCGGTAAATCATGTGGGCGATGCCGATGCCCGACATGGTTTCGATAAAGCTGTCCAGCCCGAAGCCGAACAACGCAAAGGTTTCGTCTTCATAGCCGAAATAGGTGGCCACTCCCCCTTCGACGATGTTGTAGACAATTGTAAAGACGCTGAGTGTGAACGCGACATCGTGCAGCTTCTTCTCTCTCTCCGAAGCGCCGGTTCCATCGCCATGACGGGAGCGAGACGTAGAAACCTCGTGAGGAACTCTCTGCTCGTATTTGTTGTGGACAATCATCGAAGGGCAATATAGAAAATGATAGATCAACTTGCATGCTCACTCGTAGATTCTGTAGAATGTCGAGAAGCTAATGCGCGCAAGACGTTCCGGTGCCCTTCCTTTGAAGAGTTGTGCTTGCCCTTCGGCCACAAGGTGCACGGTGTCGGACTCAAGATACGGAGGACCCACCGGCGGCTGCTTGAGTGTCAGGGGAACGAATTCCCAGAACCATCTGCCCTGTACCGTGCGGTGACTCCATTGCTTGAGGAATACGGCCGTTTCATTCGGGCGCAAGGTCAGCAGGCCTCGCGAAATGAGACCGGAATTTGTCAACTCTCGTCGCGTCGCGACGACGTGCACGCGCTGCTCAGGCATGTCACGCATCCACACATCAACATCAACACGAGCAAACTCCGAATCCTGCAGGACTTCGACGTAGATGTTTCTGAGGCTCACAACGATTGCGCCCCCGAGTCCGGTGACGGCCGAATCACGCACCTCAACAGCCGACGACGACGCGGTGAGGGTTGCTTCGAGATAGTCCTGTGGCGGATTGCGAGGCGGCAGCGATTCCTCGCACGTCGAGAGGAGAAACATCATCAGGCAGGAAAGTATCATCACAACGATTGGCATGCCGCGGCAAGGTGAAAGAACACGACTAAAGCAACAAAACAATCTTCAGAGATGCAACACCACAAGAGAGAACTGCGTTGCAACTCTCACTCTTGCTCTGTACATTGGAATGCGCCATTCATCACCAACCGTATTCATCCAGCATGAGGAATCACTTCACGTTCTGCTTCGTCGCCGTCACGCTGTGTGTTCTTGCATTCCCGCTTCACGCACAAACCAAACCCCATGAGCCGGCAAGTCCCGAAATCATTCTCGGCACACCAACGGTTCTGCCGATGAACATCAACAGAATCCTTGCGTGGTACAATTCCAACGGAAATCAGGAGTACCCTTCGCCGCTGTTCAGCGGTGGAGGCATGACCTACCCGCGAGCAACGGCTCTGGGCGTGTACGCCTCAGGCATTCTGTGGGGCGGGCGCGTGCACGACGGCACTACAACGCGCCTGCACGTGAACGGTCAATACTACAGCAGCGGCATGCGCCAGGGGGCCATCCTCGGCTTCAGGACGAACACGGTACAAAATCCCAACGATAGCACGGTGCGGCTGTACAAGATTCGCCGCAACTTCCGCACAGCAGATCTGCGGCAAGATGCCGCCGATACCTATCGCAAGAGCCTCACCGATGTGACGAGCGCCGATCTGTCGAGGCTCCTCGCGGCATACACAAAAGATTGGCGTGAATGGCCGTGGGAACTTGGCGCGCCGTTTTACGACACCGGCTACCTCGACCGTACAGGACAACTCGTCGGTGCACGCAATCGGGTGCTGGATTGGGGAGAAGACATCAACCGCAACGCGTATCTCGACCCGGGTGAGGATGTCAATCGCAACGGGAAGCTCGACGGCGAAACTCCCGGCTATGCGGACGCAGACATGGTGCTCTGGTATGTCTGCAATGATATCGTTGCCGCGCGGCCCTTCTCGTCACAGCCGGTGGGGATGGAATTGCAAGGAACGATCTGGGCATACAATCGTACCGACGCCCTCGCCAACGTCATCTACAAACGCTTTCGCCTCATCTACAAAGGAACGGCCTCGACATCATCGGCCGCATACATCGACAGCATGTTCATCGCGCAAGTTTCCGACCCGGACCTCGGCGATGCAACGGACGACTACGCGGGCTGCGATACGCTCCTGAACCTCGGCTACGTGTACAACGCCACCGCTGCCGATCGGCTGTTCAGCAATTTCAACCTTCCTCCGCCTGCCGTCGGGTTCGATCTGATTCAGGGTCCGGTTGTACGTGGTATGGCAGGCGAGGACCGCAACCGCAATGGCATTGACGACGCGGCAGACTTTGCGATCCTGAATTTGAAGGTCGTGGGTCCCGGCTTCATCAATCTGCCGATGACGTCGTTCATATACTTCGACCGTCACGCACGCTACGGCTCGCGCTATCAGGCGCCGTTCGGGGGCAACTTCGGCGCCATCGGCTGGTATCAGGTGCTGCGCGGCTTGCCGCCCAGTCCCATCGGCCCGCCCGATCCCGCCCCGCTCATCAACCCCATCACTCGTGCGCCGGACAAGTTTTGGGCAAGCGGCGATCCAGTGCTGCACTACGGCTGGCTGGACGGCGATCCGATCTTTCCCGGCGATCGAGAAATCGTCATCGCTTCAGGCCCGTTCTCCATGGCCGTGGGTGACACACAGGAGGTGGTCTTTGCACTGATCGGCGGATTGGGAACCGACTATCTCTCCAGCATCAAAGTGCTGAAGTATAACGATAAGGTTACGCAAGCCGCGTACAACAACGGCTTCAGCCTACCGAAAGCTCCCCCTCCTCCTCACGTCAACGTCGTTGCGCTGGACAAACAGATTCTCCTCGAGTGGGGGCACGATTCGGCCGCTGTAGCGCTAACGGAGAACACCGTACAGTTCGGCAACTACCGCTTCGAAGGCTACAACGTGTATCAGGTGCCCGATGGGGCTACGGACTTGAGCGACGCACGAAAGCTCGCGACGTTCGATCTCGTCAACAACATCCGAACGATCTCGCAGGAGGAATTCGACGCGCAAGCCGGAGAAGTCTATCTGCGTCCTGTGCAATACGGCACCGACAGCGGCATCAAGCGGAGTTTGCTGATTACGGAGGATAAGATTTGGAATCGTCCGCTCGTGAACGGTCAGCGCTACTATTTCGCCGTCACCGCCTACAGCTACACGCCGGATCCGAACACAACCGTGCGCAGCGTTGAGAGCGCGCCGGAGATTCTCCTCGCCGTTCCCGAACCGCGCAGACCGGGCATCATCATGCCCTATGCTGTGGGCGACACGATTACGGTGCGTCGGGTCGTCGGCAATAGCGACGCCGTGGTCGTTCCGGTGATATACAACCCACGTGCACCAACGGGTGCCCCGTACCACATCCGCTTCGATACAACCACATCGAGCCGCTCGTTCAAATGGTCGGTTACGAATGCTGCAACGGGACGCGTCGTTCTTGCGGACATTACCGACCTGAGCGGCCGTACGCCGTTCCGGATTGCCGATGCCGGACTTGAGCTGACGGTGAGCGCGCCGCCCGTCGGGCTGCGACAGGTGATCGACCAAAACGGCAACGACGTGTTCGGCACGACAAATCCCAGCCCGCACTATACGGTGCTGAGTCAACGCGGGACTCTGCGCGCCATGAACGGCATCGGTCCTGTTCAACGTGACTATGAGCTTCGATTTGACGGACAGGGAAGCTACGCCATCCGCCTGATCATCCTCAATGTCCAATCCGAAGCAGTCAAAGTTCCCTTCTCCGTGTGGGATGTTGGACGAGGGCCGGGCGACACACCCGTTCAGGTGATTGCTTCGTTCCGAGACTCGGGTGATGCAACCCGCTGGAACCTGACACCCAACGGCGTCTTCTACGGCGACACATTGTTCACCATCTTCGAGCCGATTCACATCACGAACATCCCCTATCCGACGGGCGGCAACGATTCGCTCGGCGTCTATCAGCGGCGAACCGAGGTGTTCCGCGCTTCGCAGGGACCGGAGGATCAGGCCAACGCCATCTGGGGAATTCAGATCGCGGATAAGGATCGCGATGGCCTCCCTCCGCCCGTCGGGACGGTGATCAGGTTTGTGAAGTTTCATGAACTCCAACACGGCGATGTGGTAGAGGTCCAGCCCGCCGCGCCCACGTTCGATATCCGGCAAGCGCGCGCAGATGTTTCGGCTATCAACGTCGTGCCCAATCCTTACTACGGCGATGCCGTCTCACCCACCGGCATTGTGCGGCATCGCGTGATGTTCACCCACCTGCCCGCGCGCGCGTACATTCGCATCTTCAGTCTGGGCGGCATCCACGTCCGCACGCTCATCAAGGACGATCCGAATTCTCAGTTTCTTGATTGGAACTTGCGGAATGAATTTGATTTGCCGATCGGCAGCGGTCTCTACATCGCCCACATCGAGCTGCCGGACATCGGCGCAACGAAGGTGCTGAAGCTCATCATCATTCAAGGACAGGAGAGAGTGGACGGATTTTGAAGGGATGAGAATCGAGGTTCTTGAGCAACTTCCCTCCGCTTGTAACGTTTACGGCGGAAACCGCACGTAGACGTGATACACCAGCTCAAACTCGTACGGCTCGGTGCGCTCAGCCGGAACGTTGTCGAAAACCTGGACGGTGGCAACGGCGGTGTAGCGCACAGGCGCCGACTCGTAGTAGAAGCGCTGTGTGCCGTCAACTCGCCCGCGAAGCTGAACGTAGTTCCAGAAGCCCCGCCCCACATCGGCAATGTGGTGCCATTGTTTCGTCATGGAAACCGAATCGCCGGGAAGCAACGTGAGGAAACCGTTCGGCTCGATGTAGGGGTGATCAACATCGGCCTCGCCGAACAGAACCGACGTCCGGATCGTCGGTTCGCTTGTCAGCCACACATCCACTTTCCCGTTGACCGCGGGACGCGCCTCAAGCACTTCGTTGTAGAAACTCTTCAGCGACACGTTGATGCTTCCCGCCGTGCCGTTGATGGTTATGGGAAAGCCTGTCATCGCAGAATCAATGAACACGTTGACAACGCTGTTGGGCTGAACAAAGAGCGAAGCCTTCAGAAAGCGTTCAGGCTCATTGCGCGGAGGAAGGCTCTCGTCGCATCCGTGAACAGCAAAGCAGCATCCCGCCACCAGAAGAACGTGGACGAGCCGACACATACGAGAGGTTTTCATCGCCGATCAAAAATCAATTTGGAGTCCGAGAGTCGTTCGCCGTCCGATGAAGTACCCGCCCGGGTCGCTCAGCTCACCGCCGATACGGCCGTTCGAATCAATCCACTTCACATTCTTCTCGTTGAACACATTGCGAACATCCAGGTAGAGGCTGATCACCGAGTTGGGCCACCAATCGAACCGGAAGCGTTGTGTCGCACGCAGATCCCAGTTGAAGTATCTTGGCATGCGCGCATTGTTTTGCTGGAAGGCTTTCTTATCAACAGGATCGAAGCCCGTCGCTGTCGGGTACTTCGTAAACGGACGGCCCGAATGATACTCGATGTATGAGTTCAGCGTAAGATCCCAGGGGAGGCTGAACGTTGTCGTCGCTTTGATCGTGTGCCGCTGATCCCAGCTCAGCGGATAGACCCGCGTGGCCGGAGGCAGCCCGAACTGCGCGATGTAGAATCCATCGTCGGCACTGCCGCTCACACCCTCCGCCGTCATAAACGTGTACGACAGCTCTCCCGTAATCCACTCCCCTCGCTCGCGACTGATGATGATCTCGAACCCTGAGGCATCTGCATACGGCGTGTTGACGTATTCCGCAAAGCCGTACGTTCCGACCACCTTGCTGTCCCCCGGAACAAACGTTTTGGTATCGATGAGATTCGTCGTCTCCTTCTTGAAGTAGGTAATCGAACCGACGATGTTGTAGTCGAAGCTGTACTTGATGCTCAGCTCGTAGGACTTGGTGCGCTCGGGTTCGAGATCGGGATTGCCGGTGACGGCGCTGAGGCCGCGCGCGAGAGAGGCCTGATCGAGTCCGCTGTACAGATAATCGAAGAGCGGATACTGAAAGTACCAGCCGATGTTCAGAAAGAGATAGCCGTTCTCTGCGAGCTGCGTTGCAGCACCCAGCCGCGGACTGAACTGCTGCTTCCATCGTGCGGGCACATAGCGTTTCACTTCGAAGCTATAGGTCGTATCGCTTGTCGGAATCGCTTCAATGGCCGGCCGGCTGGCGGTCGGATCGAGGAAATCGTAGCGCACGCCGAAGTTGATGAGGATGCCGCTTTCGGGCACGTCATACTTATCCTGGATGTAAAGCGCCCCCGTTTTGGGCCTGAAGCGATACGACGAACTGAAGTTGAGTTGCGGCTCATTCACCAACGGCTTGCCGAAGAATGTCTTGCGCGGCTCGTACTTCACGATGTCCGAATGAACGTCGTAGAAATTGATTTCCCCGCCCATCTTCAACAGATGTTCCTTCCCGGCTCTGTAGGTTGCGTCGAACTTTGCCGTGTAATTGTCCTGCGTCGTCCGGCTCCACCATGCGCGCTGCCCGTCAATCACATACTGAAGAAAGAAATCGTACTGATACGGATCGTTGGCCGGAATACGTTCTTTCGATCCCTCGCCGATGCGTGCGCGCAACGAGAATCTGCTGAGGCTGGCGGTGTAGAAAAAATCATCGCTCACCGTGTGCGAGAGGATGGCCGCGACGCGATACGAGGTTCGATGCTCGGGAGGCAGGCCGTCCAGATTGAACCGCCAGTTGAATTCGTAATCTCGCCAATCGCGGTCGGCAATGAGAAGCTGCGCGCCGAGCCGCAGGTTCGGTGAGATGATGTAATCAATCTTTCCAAATCCCGTATACGTCCTGTCGTAAGGCCCTTTGAAGAAATATTGAAAGTCCTGCCACCATCGCGTGTCGGTGAAGAATCCGCTGCCGGAAGCGAAGTAGTACAGTTCGTCCTCCACAAGCGGCCCCGAAGCGGCGATCTCGACCTCGTTCGTCTTGCTCACCTGTGTGCCGCCAAAGAGATTATCCTTGGCTCCTCGCGCGGAGAATTTGTGTTCGTCGGTTCCGGTCTTGGTCACAATGTTGACGACGCCGGAGAGCGCATTGCCATACTCGGGCTCGAAGCCGCCGGTGTACAAGCTCAAGCCGGAGATGGAACTGTTCGGCAGGTCGGTCTTGAATCCACCTGAAAGAACATCCTGCACGGGAAGGCCATCCACAAGATACAGCACTTCGGTCGTCTTGCCGCCGCGGATGTTTCCTTCGGCGGTGACGCCCGCCTTCAGCGTCACCACATCGGTAAGTTTCGTGAGCGGAAGAAGTTTCATCTCTTCGCTCCCGAACGAAAACGTCGTGCCTGTGACATCCCGCTGAATGGGCGGCTTCTCCTGAATCACGATAATCTCCTGCATCTGAACATCCGCCGGCTCCATCTGCACATTCAGCTTCGTTCGCAGGTCGGGATTGATGGTGATGTTTTTGATGATGAGGGTTTGATAGCCGACGTGACTGAAGTGGACGTCGTATGTTCCGGCGCGGATGTTTTGCACCTGGAAATATCCTTCCGCGTTGCTGGCCGAGCCTTGCCGTGTCCCGACGACCAGAACGGCTACGCCGGGAATCTTCTCGTTCGTGTTTTTATCGCGCACCGTTCCTTCAAGAATGCCGTTGGTGCCTGCCATCGCGGCCGTTGTCAGAAGCAGAGAAGGGATCAGGCTATGAAGAATTCTCCTCATTCGAGTGTCTTTTTCTGGACATGAAGAGTGAGTCAGAAATGGGTACGGGCAGCTTCCGAGCGCGCCGGCTTATTTCTCGGGTTTCATCTGCGGGAAGAAAATGACATCCCGGATGGATTCCTGTCCCGTCAGCAACATGGTGAGTCGGTCAATGCCGACGCCGAGTCCCGCCGTGGGAGGCATGCCGTACTCCAGCGCGCGCAAGAAATCCTCGTCGAGCGGCTGGACTTCCATCTGTCCGCGTGCGCGGGCTTTCATTTGTTCCTCGAAGCGCGCCCGCTGGTCAATGGGGTCATTCAACTCACTGAACGCATTGCAGATTTCCTGCCCGTTCACAATCGCCTCGAAGCGTTCCACCAGCCCCGGCTCCGAGCGGTGCCGCTTCGCCAGCGGAGACATCTCCACCGGATAGTCCATGATGAATGTGGGTTGAATGAGATGCGGCTCCACCTTCTCGCTGAAGATTTCATCAATGATGGCGCCTGCGCCCTCGCCCGGAGGAATCTCCAGATGCATGTCCTTCGCGACCGATCGCAGTTCCTCCTCATTCTTCCCGCGCAGTGCCCGGCCCGTGAATCGCTCGATTGCCTCAAACATCGTCATGCGTTTCCACGGCGGCGTGAAATCAATCTCGTTTCCCCCGAGCATCACTTTCATCGAACCGTTCACCGCCATTGCCACCTTGCTGATCATCTGTTCCACCATCTCCATCATCCAGAGATAGTCCTTGTAGGCGACGTACACTTCGAGCATCGTGAACTCGGGATTGTGTGTGCGGTCCATCCCCTCGTTGCGGAAGTCCTTCGCAAACTCAAAGACGCCGTCAAACCCTCCGACGATCAGCCGTTTCAGGTACAGCTCGTTGGCCACGCGCAGGTACATGTCAATGTCCAGCGTGTTATGATGCGTGATGAAGGGCCGCGCAAATGCCCCGCCATACTGCGGTTGAAGAATCGGCGTCTCGACCTCAAGATAGCCTTGCTCTTCGAAGAACGCCCTCATCGTCGAAATAATCCTGGCTCTCTTGATGAATACTTCCTTGACATGCGGATTGACAACCAGGTCAACATATCGCTGGCGATATCGAAGCTCCTTGTCCGAGAACGGGTCGTGGACGATGATGTTGCCGTGTTCGTCCTTCGTTTCTTTCGGAATGGGGAGAGGCCGCAGCGACTTGGCAAGCAACTGAAGCTTCTGCACATGGACGCTGATCTCGCCCATCCTTGTGCGGAAGACGAAGCCTTCCACGCCGATGATGTCGCCGATGTCGAACAGCCGGAACGCATCGTACAGCGATCCGAGATCATCCTTCTTGAGGTAAATCTGAATCTTGCCTTGCGAGTCCTGAATGTGGCAGAACGTCGCTTTGCCCATCTTCCGCTTGGACATGATGCGGCCGGCGATAGCCACCGTGCGGGGCGGAGCGTCGTCCTGAAACGACTCGAGGATTTCTTTCGAGAAGGCGTTTCGTGGAAAAGAATACGGATACGGCTCGATGCCGAGCTTGCGAAGTTCCTCTAACTCCTCGCGCCGGCGACGCATCAGTTCGTTAACATCGGCAGCCAGAGCTTCGGAACTTGAGGGTTGAGATCCTGCGTGTTGCGTCAAATGATGTACTCCAATGTCTACGTCAGCATGCTGGAAGCAGTTCGAATGCGCCCGTCTGCCCATCACGGGCGATCATCGGCTCTTCTCTCATTCTGCTCCTTCGCAATCTACGAGAAATTCGGTTGTTCTCAAAGAAAGCTCGTGCATGCCGTTTCATGTCGGATGCACCTGCGCCTCAGCCGATATTCCCGCCATCTCTCGCAACTTCCGTATTTCAGAAGCAGTAAGAGCTCGCATCTCGCCGCGGCGTAATCCTTGCTTCGTGATCGGTCCGTAGGCAACGCGGTCGAGTTTCTTCACCTCGTAGCCGAGCGCCTCAAACATGCGTCGCACCTGACGATTTCTTCCTTCATGAATCGTGATGCCGATTTCTTTCCGCTTGCCTCCGGGCAGGATGAAAACGTGCGCCGGTGTGGTTGTTCCATCGTCCAGGCGCAGCCCCCGTTGCAGTCGCTCGGCGTCTTCGGGTTTCAGCGGCTCAGTCAACGTCACGTGATACGATTTGGGAATCTCGTACCTCGGATGCATGAGTCGGTGCGCAAACTCGCCGTCGTTTGTGAGAAGCAAGACTCCGGTGGTGTTGCGATCCAATCGCCCGACGGGAAAGACGCGCTGCTTCGTCTTCACGAAGCTCATCACGGTTGGCCTGCCACGCTCATCGTGGAGTGTCGTGATGGTGTCCTTCGGTTTATTCATCACCAGATATACATAGTCGTGCACGCGTGTCACCTGTTTGCCATCCACAAACACTTTGTCGCGTGCAGGATTGATCTTCGCTCCGAGGTCGGTCAGCACCCTGCCGTTCACCTCGACCTTTCCGCGCAGCACTAACTCATCGGCTTTGCGGCGCGAAGCAACGCCGCACATGCTCAAATACCGATTGATGCGAATGGGTGCAGCCGGTTCCGGCTTGCTCGTTTTCTTCATCTCACGCTTCCACACCGCTCACGTCGTCATCGGACCCGGGAAGGTCATCCGGTTCGACCTTACGCAAAGTTCCGTCCTCGCCCACCACGATGCGCGTATCGTCGTCCGCGTCATCTTCTATGGCAAGCTCGCCTCGTGCCTTCGCCTCCTGTTCCTGGAGCAGGCGCTTTTCCACTTCGAACTCGGCCTCGGCCATCAACTCATCAATCTCGCGCGGCTTGGGCAATTCCGAGAGATCGTTCAATCCAAAATGCTTGAGAAATTCCTTCGTGGTTCCGTACAGCAGCGGGCGCCCGGGAGACGCGGCCCTGCCGACAATGGTGATGAGGTTGCGCTCCAGCAGCGTGCGAAGAACGTAGTCGGCATTGACGCCGCGGATTGCCTCGATCTCGGGTTTGGTAACCGGCTGCTTGTAGGCAATCACGGCAAGGCTCTCGAGTGCGGAGGCGGAAAGTTTGCGGCGCGACTTCTCCTTCACCATTCGCCCCAGCCATTCGGCAAAGCGCGGCAGCGTCGCGAACTGATAGCCGCCTGCAACCCTCACAATGTGCATGGCGCGACCGCTCGCTTCGTATTCCTTGTTGAGCTGTTCGATAGCGGAAAGGATGGCCTGTTCATTCACCCGCTTCTGCGGAAGCTCGCCTGCCTCGAACTCGCCGAAGATCTCCAGCATCTGTTTCACCGACAGCGGCTCATCCGTAGCAAAGAGCAGCGCTTCGATGATCTGCCGGATCGTGACCGTATGCTCTCCGCCGCCCGTCATGCCGGCTCCAGTGTTGCGTCGTGCAGCGGTGCAACCGGACGAATGATCACGTCGTCCCGTTCTTCGGCCGGAAGGAGTGTAATGACCTTGTTCTTTGTCATCTCCAGCAACGCAATTACGGTAACGATGATCCGCGTCTTCTCCGTCATATGTCCGACGAGATCAAGCAACGAGGCTTGCTTGTGGAGACGCAGATAATCCAGCGTAAAACTCATTTGCTCTTCGATCGTCACGTTGTACAGCTGGACTTCATGCACCACCTTCTTCGGGAGGTTGTCCATCGCCCTCTTGAACGCGGCGATCAGATTGAACAGCGTGACGTCCTTCAGCACATCTTCCTGCTCTTCGTCTACGCGAACAGGATCGGCAGAAAAGAAGCCGCGATAGTACACCTTGCGCTGCTCCTCCTCCAGCCGGGAAAATTCCTGTGACATTTCCTTGTAGCGTTTGTACTCGATCAGACGGCGGACCAGCTCGGCACGCGGGTCTTCCTCCTCACCGTCCGGCCCGATCTCACGCGGCAGCAGCATGCGCACCTTGATCTGCATCAGCGTTGCCGCCATCACGATGAACTCTCCCGCCACGTCAAGGTCCAGCGTCGCCATCAGATGCAGGTATTCGAGAAAATCGTTTGTGATTTTGGAGATGGGAATATCGTAGATATCTAACTCATCCCGTTTGATGAAGAAGAGAAGAAGATCGAGCGGGCCTTCAAAGTCCTGAAGTTTGACGCGATAGGTGCTCATGCCTTGTCCTGCACAGGCGGGTTAGCCAAGGTTCATTGCCGTCCTGACTTCCGCCATGGTTGCTTGCGCCACAGCGCGTGCCTTCGATTCGCCATCGGCGAGAATTGCTTTGACCTTGTCGGGATGCGCTTCATAGTATGCTCGCCGTTCTCGCATCGGGGCAAGGGCGTCGGCGATCCGGGCGGCCACGCGATTCTTGCACTCCACGCATCCCAGCGCGCCGCTCCGGCAGTCGGCGGCAATCTGCGGCGCCTCCAACGGATTAAACTTCTGATGGTAAGTGTACACCAGGCAAATCTCCGGACGCCCGGGATCGTTCTTCCGTACTTTCAGCGGGTCGGTGACGGCAGTGCGCATCTTTCGCTGAATCTCCTCGGGCGGATCGGACAGAAGGATCGTATTGCCTGCGGACTTGCTCATCTTCCTGTCGATGCCGTCGAGGCCCGGCAGCCGCGCGAATTTTGTCAGCTTCGGCTCAGGCTCGGGAAACACCTTCCCGTATTGGGTGTTGAAACGCCGCGCGATCTCACGCGTAATCTCGACATGCGGAACCTGATCCTCACCGACCGGCACATAGTCACCTTTGTATAAAAGAATATCCGCCGCCTGCAAGACGGGATAGCCCAGGTGTCCGTAGCTGATGCTTTCGATGTTCAGGTCGCGCACTTGCTCTTTCACGGCGGGGTTGCGTTCCAACCTCGCCTGGGTAATCAGCATCGAGAAAATCAGATGAAGCTCGGCATGTTCCTTGATTTGCGACTGACGGAACATGGGACTTCGTGCCGGATCAAGCCCTGCCGCCAACCAATCAATCAGCATCTCGATCGAGTTCCGATACAATTCCCGTGAATCGGGATTGGTTGTCAGGGCATGATAGTCTGCAATGAGATGGTAGTTTTGGAATTCGTGTTGGAGGGCAACCCAGTTTTCCAACGCGCCGACGAGATGACCGAGATGGAGTTTGCCCGTCGGTCGCATGCCGCTCAGAATCCTTTTTTGTGCTGTCAAAGAAAACCTTTCTTCAATCTCACTCTGTCGCTGTTCGCCGATGGACGCCGGGGAGGCTATCCGCCTGCGAACAAAGAACCCGTCGCTATGGGACGGGTTGCTTAATGGAGAAACAGGTACGGCTTCCATCGCTCGTCCATCCGTCCGACAAAGTGGCTGATGAACGAGACGTGATTTGGTCGCATCGGCCTGCGCAGCAGCGGCATGCCCGCTTCCTCCGGCGTACGGTCGCCCTTCCTGTTGTTGCACCGAACGCATGCGCAGACGAGATTCTCCCACGTGTCTTCTCCGCCCCGCGAGACGGGCACCACGTGGTCGATCGTCAGCGTCAGATCACCGCGACCGCAATACTGGCAACGGTGACCGTCACGGCGCAGAATGTTCTTGCGCGAGAGGATGATCCGCTTGTACGGAACCTTCACATACATCGAAAGCTTCACGATGCTCGGAAACGGCATCGTGGTCGAAACCGACCGAACGACTCTGCCGTCGTACGCTTCAATCAATTCCGCCTTGCCAAGGTAAAGCAGAATGATCGCCTTCTTCACATTTATCACACTCATCGGCTCGTAGTTTTGATTCAGAATCAGCACCTTGGCATTCATCTTCCCCGGAGCCGAACGGTGTACAGCATACGCGCTGAAGTTTCTTACCTCCTTGCTGTCAGCATTGGTTGATGGATCGCCGTGAATTATGCTCGAAAAAATATATCACTAAAGGGAAGGATTGTCAAGATACATGAAGTGGAGACGCACAGCGAGCCGACGGGTGGGAGTTCGGAGAAAACGCAAAAGCCCCGACATGGGCCGGGGCTTTCCAGGGAATGCTTGCGTTCAGGATTTGGGCACCTGCACGGCGACGTAGATAATCGCGCCCTGCGGCTTCTTCACACGCAGCAGCAGCGCATCGCCGGGTTTCTTGGAGTCAACAAGGCGCTTCAGGTCGGCCGGACTGTTCACGGGCTTTCGATCGGCCTCAAGAATCACATCGTTCTCGCTGATGCCCTGATTGAACGCCTCGCTGTAGGGCGTCAGCTCGGTGACGACGACGCCGTTCTCCACTTCATCGGCTTTCTTTTCCTCCGGTCGCAGTGAGCGAACCGCCATCCCGAGATTGTCGAATTTCACCAGAGACGGCGACGGCTCCCGTTCACGCTCGCTTTCTTTCTTTTCAGCCGCCTTAACAGTTGCTGCATCTTCTTCGCGCGGACGCAGCGTCACTTTCTTCTCGAACGTACTTCCGTTGCGGAAGATCTTGAGGTTAACAACGTCGCCCGCGTGTTTGGTTGCGATATAGCTTTGCAGCTCATTCGGCTCGTTGACTTCTTTGCCATCAATCGAGAGGATCACGTCGCCTGCTTTCAGACCGGCTGCCTCTCCGGCACCGCCTTTCATCAGCTCGTTGACGAGAACTCCCTGGGGTTTATCAAGCCCAATCGCTTTGGCCATGGTTTGGTCAATGCTGCGGATCGTAACGCCGATGTAGCCGCGGCGGACCCTTCCATTCTCGATCAGGTCCATCGCCACCGTCTTGACGATGTTGATCGGGACGGCGAAACCATAGCCCTGATAGCGCATATTCGTCGTGGCGATTGCCGTGTTGATGCCGATGACCTCGCCCTTCATGTTCACGAGCGGGCCGCCGCTGTTGCCGGGGTTGATAGCCGCGTCGGTCTGAATAAAGTTCTCGATGCCGTACCGGTCGCTGATAATGTTGATGTTCCGGCCGATGGCACTGATGATGCCCGCAGTCACGGTCGAAGTAAGCCCGAGCGGATTTCCGATGGCGAGCACCCACTCGCCGACTTGCACGTCATCGGAGTTGCCAAGCGCGGCAACCGGAAGATTATCCTGATCGATCTTGATGACGGCAAGGTCGGTCGTTGGATCCGTGCCGATGAGCTTGGCCTTGTAGCGCAGCTTCTGATTCTCCATGCGGACCTCGATGCCGTCTTCATCGGCTCCTTCCACCACATGATTGTTGGTGACGATGTATCCGTTGGGCGTGACGATCACCCCCGAGCCGGCCCCCTGAGATTTTTCCGGCTGGCGCGGTTGAAACTCCGGTCCGAAGAAATGGAAGAAGTCAGGAAAGTTGCGATCCCCCTTCTTGCTGGACGACGTGACGGTGATGGAAACGACCGTCGGGGTTACCGCTTTTGCAACCTGAACGAATGTGTTGGGCGCCAGCTTCAGATCGCCGCCCGAGATGGGCGGCGCGGAAGCACCCAGCTTGATGTTATCCCGACCGCCGGCGAGGCCCAAGCCGACCCCCTGCGGCACGTTCGATACGATGAGCGCGCCAAGCACGATACCGATCGTGATCAGAAATAACGCAACAAAAATGGATTTCTTTGACATGGTTACGACTCCCACCAATAGTACTTACTGATGCAATGAACAGTTCGTTTCTCTTTTCGGTTCCTACGTGATCGCAGCGAATACCTCCTCGGATCGCAGTCCGTGAAATCCCTCGATGTGTGTTTGCAGATGACGGCGAAGGATGCGTCCCACCTGTTCCTGCACGGAAGGAGCGGGGTGAAGATTCATGGCGGCCTGGACTGTCGAAAACCTGCGCAAGGCACGCAGGAACGAAAGCGATGATGGAAACAGTGTAGTGGTGGCGTTCACACCGCACCTCCGGCAGAGAATCCCGCTCTGTCCGAACTTATACGCATCTCCATTCAATTCTTCTGCACTTCTGCCGCACTGCGAACACACATCCAGCTCCGCTTGAAATCCCAGCAGACCCGTTAACCTCATTTCAAAGTAGTATAACGCAACTTTGAGATTTTTTGTTGCATCATTCACCGCCGTGAGGAATGAAAGGAGAAGCTCAAACAACTCCTCGTTCCGCTCTTCTTCGTGAGTCACCACGTTTACCAACTCAAGCGCCGCCAGCGCGGTCTGCAGCTTTTCCATCTCTTCGGAAAGATGCTTGAACGACGTCAGAACGTCGCACTGCGAGAGGAGCTGCAACTCGCGGTTGTCTTTTTTGTAGATGACAGCCGCGACGTGGTTCATCGGTTCGAGCGCAGACCGGAACGGGCTTTTCGCAGCACGAGCCCCCTTGGCAAGAACGGACACCCTGCCGAACTCGCGCGTGTACAGCCGAGCAATCTTGCTCGTCTCCCGAAACTTCATCGTCGAGAGCACTATGGCCTCAGTCTTGACGATCATCGTAGCTGCTGCCCCAAGTCTCGTGCCGCGCCCGGCTGCAGACGCTCCCCCCTTTGCATCGCCGCTATCGATTGCGTGAACGGCGGTTTGAGCACGCCGCGGTCCGTGATGATGGCGTGAATCAACTCGCCGGGGGTCACGTCGAACGCCGGTGCAAGCACCTTCACCCCCTCCGGAGCGATGCGCATGCCGTTCACATCGGTCACGTCGGATGGGTCGCGTTCTTCGATGGGAATGTTGCGCCCGCTTCGCGCCTGGAGGTCGAATGTTGTGGTCGGCGCGGCAACATAAAACGGAATGCCATGCCGCTCCGCCAGCACGGCAAGCGTGTACGTTCCGACTTTGTTCGCGGTATCGCCGTTTGCGGCAATCCGGTCCGCGCCGACAATGACCACATCCACTTCGCGGTTGTGCATCAGAAACCCTGCGGTGCTATCGGTAATCAAGGTCACATCCACGCCGGCCTGCATCAATTCCCAGGTGGTCAGCCGCGCGCCCTGAAAGAGCGGCCGTGTTTCATCGGCAAAAACCCGTGTCACTTTCCCTTGCTTCGCAGCAGTGGTGATCACGCTCTGCGCGGTACCCGTTCCGGTGGTCGCCAGAGCGCCGGTGTTGCAATGGGTAAGAATGCTGACACCGTTCGGCAGAATCGCCGCGCCGAACTCTCCGATCCTCCTGCACGCCTCCACATCTTCCGCATGAATCTGCTTCGCCTCCATCAGCAAATGGCGCTGGATGGTTTTCAGGTCTGCTCGACTGCTCTGTTCAAAGACGCGACGCATGCGGCCCAGAGCTGTGAACAGATTCACCGCCGTGGGGCGAGTTTGCGAGAGGTGATTGATCGCGGCATACACTTCATCACTCAACTCGCGCACAGACGCGACCTGCGCGTTGGCGACGGCAAGGACAACGGCGTACGCCGCGGCAACGCCGATAGCCGGTGCCCCACGAATTTGCAGTCTCCGAATCGCCTCGGCCACCACACGATAGTCGGAGGTTTCCACGTAGACCTCCTCATGGGGCAGTTTGGTCTGATCGATGTACCGAAGAGAAGTATTGCGCCATTCAAGTGAAACCATATTCGTAGCCGTCTGTGCGTTGCGGAATCAGTCGCCGTCGAAGCGGGACAATTCGCGGAACGCCCGATATCGATCTTGAATCTGCAGATACGTCAGATCGCGCAGGCCTTCCACGCTGAACTTCTCAACACAGAAGGAAGCCATTGCGCTGCCGTAGATCACCGCCTTCTTCAGGTTTTCCTCGGAGAGATCGTCGGTTCTTCCTAACCAACCGACAAATCCGCCGGCGAAGGAATCCCCGGCGCCCGTAGGATCGAAAATGTCCTCCATGGGATACGCCGGAGCGGAAAAAATCGTCTGCTCGGTGATAAGCATCGCGCCGTGCTCGCCCTTCTTGATGATGACAATCTTCGGTCCGAGGTTACGGATGACGCGAGCGGCTTTGATCAGATTGGGTTCCCTCGCAAGCAGGCGCGCTTCCGAATCGTTCAGAACGATCACATCAATAAACTTCAGCGTTTCGCGGAGATCGGCATTCTTCCGTTCGATCCAGAAGTTCATCGTATCGCAAATGACCAGACGCGGACGCTCAATCTGCTCCAGCACTCGCCGCTGCAATACGGGGTCAATGTTGCCAAGACAGACGAACTTGCTTTTGCGATACCGTTCGGGAATCTTGGGATTGAATGTCTCGAACACATTCAGTTCCGTCGTCAGCGTATCGCGGCTGTTCAGGTCGTAATGGTATTTCCCCGCCCAATGGAACGTTTTGCCGTCCTCGATGATCTCCAGGCCCTCGAGATCGATTCCCCGTTGCTCGAGAAAATGGATATTGGATTTCGAGAAATCTCCTCCGACAACTCCCACGAGGCGAATGGGCGCAGTAAAGTAGCTTGCCGCGGCTGAGATGTACGTCGCCGAGCCGCCCAGGGCATTCTTCACCGAGCCGAACGGCGTTTCGACCGAATCGAGGGCAACCGACCCAACAACAAGAACGCTCAAGGAATTCTCCTCAATAGGAAATTGCGGCAGATCAGAAAACCACAAAAAGGTACGGAAAGCTCGCTATATTAGCAACCAATCATGAAACACCCGGTGCGTGAATCATTCATACTGAAAACAAGCTGCGCTCGTGCGGCGTCAGCGGACGAAGTTCCCCTTCTTTCAATCCTGTCAACTCGATCATCCCGATGCGGACGCGCTTGAGCGAAAGCACGCGGTAGCCGAGCTGTTGAAACATTCTGCGGATTTGTCGGTTCTTTCCTTCAGTGATCGTCACTTCGTACATCGTTTCCGCTGCGGCGCGAAGCTGTATCGCGGCAGGCTTCAGGTGCGTGCCATCCCCAAGACGCATCGGCGATTGAAGAAGGCGGAGGTCTCTCTCGCTCACAAGCCGATCCAGCGTCAGTTCATAGGTCTTGGGAATCTCATCCGTCGGGTTCGTGATTCGTTCGCCGAAGCGTGTATCATTGGTCAGAAGGAGCAAGCCCGATGAATCTCGATCCAATCGCCCGACAGGAAAGAGCCACGGCAGGTTCTTCGGAAGAAAATCGTACACCGTTTTCCTTCCCAGCTCGTCGGAGCGCGTCGTAACCACGCCGACGGGTTTATGAAATGCAAAATACAGCGGTCGCTGGGGACGCACTGCAGTCCCATTCACGGTCACGGAATCTGTTTTCGGATCAAGCCAGATGTGGGGCGATCGAACGGGCACGCCGTTCACCTTCACGCGGCCGGCTCTGATCAAGTCAACGGCCTGCGAGCGCGAGGCCACGCCAAGTTTAGAAAGCGCCCTTGCCAGCGATATTTGATGTTTCCCTTTTCGGCTTCGACTCGGCATAGAACTCACCTCGTGCAAAAAAAATCCGACCCTGACGAGGATCGGAACCCCTTGCCGCCGCCGTTCAATCGTTAGTCGTACAGTCGGTGAACGGCTGAAAGCACGATCCCGCAGGCAACACCGACATTGAGCGACTCACCCGCGCCATACCGTCGAATCACCAGACGCACGTCCGCAAGACGCTTCACCTGATCGGACACGCCCCAGGCTTCGTTGCCGAAGATGATGAGCGACTTGGCTTCATACGTTACGTGATCGAAATGCGTCTCGCCGTGCGGGTCGGTCACATACACCTTGTAGCCGAGATCCTTTGCATGCGAAATGGCAGCAGGCAGATCAACGCCATCGGCAATAGGCAGATGGAAGACGCCGCCCATCGTTCCGCGCAGCACTTTGGGATTGTACAGCTCCACCGAGTTCCGACCGATGAGAATGCCGTTGACACCAAACCAATCACAGGTTCTGACCATCGAGCCCACGTTACCCGGATCGGAAATGCCGTCGAACGCAACAAGGATGCACTGTCCGTCTGCGCAGCGGAGAACGACATCCGCCGTGTACACACGCTGCCGCAGAACAGCGACAATCCCCTGCGGCGTCACCGTGTCGGTGATCGCATCGAGATCGCGGGCACTGACTTTCCAGATGTTGTGTGTTTTCTTCTTGAGCGTTTCGATCACGGAGCCTGCTTGAGGTTCTCGTTCCACCTCTTCCGTGTAGAACGCTTCGAGGATGGAGAAATCGGACCGTGCCGCCTCCGCAACAAGGCGCAGGCCTTCGACAAGGAATTTCTTCTGTTCGTCCCGATACTTTTTCTGGAGAAGCTGTTTGAGTTCTTTTATTTTCGATCGTGGAAGCGTCATACGGCCCCCTTGCATGGAATCAGTTATTCACGATACTCTCCCCATACCGCGCGTAACACGTCCGAGATTTCGCCCACCGACGCGTATGCTTCAACGCATTGCAGGATATGCGGCAGGAGATTCTCGGAGCCGACCGCGCGGGAGCGCAGATTATCCAGGGCATGCTGCACTGCACGGGCATCGCGCGCGGCGCGGACGGCATTCAATCGCTCGATCTGCTTTTGCGCAATCGCATCGTTGACGCGAAGGATCTCAACGCCGGCATCCTCATCGAGAGTAAATTGGTTGACTCCGACAATAATCTTCTCCTTTTTCTCAATCTCAAGTTGGTAGCGGTAGGCGCTTTCGCTGATCTGGTCTTGAATGAATTTTTGTTCGATGGCACGAACCGCTCCGCCCATTTCGTCAATCTTACCGATCAGCTCCCACGCCTTCGCTTCGATGGCATCGGTGAGAGCTTCCACAAAGTACGAACCGCCGAGGGGGTCAACCGTGTCCGCAACGCCGGATTCATGGGCGATAATCTGTTGTGTGCGGAGCGCGAGCCGCGCGGACTCTTCGGTGGGCAAGGCAAGGGCTTCGTCGCGCCCGTTGGTGTGGAGAGACTGGCAGCCTCCCAGGACGGCAGCGAGCGCCTGCAGCGTTACGCGCACCACATTATTGTCGATTTGCTGGGCCGTCAGTGTGGCGCCACCCGTCTGCGCGTGAAAGCGGAGCTTCATGGTTTCGGGATTGCGCGCATGAAAGCGCTCTTTCATCACCTTCGCCCAGATGCGCCGCGCGGCGCGAAACTTGGCTATCTCTTCAAAGAAATTATTGTGTGAGTTAAAGAAGAACGACAGTTGCGATCCGAACGCATCAACGTCAAGTCCCGCATCGAGAGCAGCCTGCACGTAAGCAATGCCGTTAGCGATCGTGAAGGCAACCTCCTGCACGGCGTTGGCACCCGCTTCTCGGATGTGGTAGCCGCTGATGGAGATCGTGTTCCAGCGCGGCAGTTCCGATGCACACCATCGGAAGGTGTCGGTCACCAGACGCATGGACGGGGCGGGCGGGTAGATGTAGGTGCCGCGCGAAATGTATTCCTTCAGAATGTCGTTCTGAATGGTACCGGAAATGCGTTTGAGGTCGGCGCCCTGTTTTTTCGCGACCGCAACGTACATGCATAGCAGAATGGCCGCGGTCGCGTTGATCGTCATCGAGGTGGTCACCTTCTCCAGCGGAATGCCGTCAAACGCAATCTCCATATCGGCAAGCGTATCAATTGCAACGCCGACTTTCCCCACTTCTCCTTCTGCGAGCGGATGATCGGAATCGTATCCGATTTGCGTCGGGAGGTCAAAGGCAACCGAAAGGCCGGTCGTGCCCTGACTCAGCAGAAAACGATATCGCGCGTTCGATTCTTCGGCCGTCCCGAAGCCGGCGTACTGACGCATCGTCCAGAACTTTCCGCGATACATCGTCGGGTACACGCCGCGCGTGAAGGGGTACTCTCCCGGGAAGCCGATGGTCTCGAACGAACGTTCGGTAGGGCCATATAGTCGTTCGATACAGATGCCCGAATCCGTTTCGAAGCGGTGCTTGCGCTCGGCGAAGCGCTCGAGTGTCGGCAGCACCAGTGCGCGCTCCCATCGCGTTTTTTCCTCTTCGTACGTGACGGCCATATCCCTAACGAAGACTGTGAGACAATCTGTGAAGATGATAACCAACACTCCCGCCAGAAGCAAGCGCTAACGCCAACGGGACGAACTCTGTACGCGTCATCACCTCCACATGATTCGCTCCAGCGTTTTCCCATCCGACTCAAATACGATCGCCCCTTCCTCGTCGGTTCGCAACACTTCTGCTCCGATCGTCTGGAAGCGGTCAATCACTTCTTCCGACGGATGACCGAATTTGTTATTGCGACCGACGGAAATGATGGCGTATCGCGGCCGGATACGTTCCAGCAAGTCCGGTGTTGAACTCGTATTGCTTCCGTGGTGGCCGACTTTCAGAACATCCGAAGCAAGAAATGGCTCGAACTTGCGGATGAGTTCTGCCTCGCCCTCGCGTTCCAAATCACCCACAAACAAAAACGACGTTTCGCCGAAAACCAGTTTCATCACCACCGACATGTTATTGAGGTTGGCATACGGCGCTGACGAGTCTCCCGTCGGGTTGTTTACCTGCGGGTAGAGCAGATACACTTTCGCTCCGTTCACCGCCAGCGCGGTGTCGGCATGCCTCACATTCAGCACAGCGGACCGTTCCGTTTCGATCGCCTGACGGTAGCGAACGTACACCGGGTCCTGAACTGCCGGCCCTCCTTCAAGCACGGAACGTACGTCAAGCGATTCAAACACGCTCGCCGCGCCGCCGATGTGATCGGCATGAGGATGAGAGGCAACAAACCAGTCGAGCGTGGCGATGCCGCGCCGTTTCAGAAAGGGCACGACGATCTGCTCACCCGCATCGTACTCCTCGCTCCACGCACCTGCATCAATCAGCATACTGCGGCCGCCGGGGAATTCGATGAGGGCCGCGTCTCCCTGCCCGACATCAATGAAACTGACCCGCAGCCGATCAGCGGGCAGCACATCCAGCCTCGCTTCCGGCATCACGAGAACCGCGATCAGGCTGCAGAAGAGCAGAACGACGAACACGCGTGAGAGTTTTCGTGCTCGAAAATGGAAGAGCCACAGCAGCGCGAAATACAGCGGCACGGCATGCACAGGCTTGAAGCGCAGCGTTTCCACAAACGACCACGAGAGACTGCCGTTGAAGTCGGCTATCCCCAGAATTGCACGCAAGAGCACGGCGTTTGCAGCGCCAAAGGATTCCGCAAGCGGTGCTGCCCATCCCACCAACACCATCACAAACCCCAGTGTAACGGAGGCGGCAACGAGAGGAAGGACAACCACGTTGGTGAACACGCCGACAACCGAAACTTTGCCGAAGTAGATGGCGGTAAGCGGAAGTGTGCCGAGCGTAGCCACCAATGTCATCGCACAAATCTGCAGGCTGGGAACGAGAGCGCGCCGCCACAATGCCGGGCCGCGCTGCGTAAGAATCAGCGCGTTGAGCGAAGGATAGAAGTACACGATGGACACAACGGCAGCAAAGGAAAGCTGGAAACCGACATCGAACATCTGCCTGGCGTCGTACGCGAGGATGATAAGCGCCGCCACGCCGACGGCGTTCAGGGAGTTTGCTTTTCCTCCATACAGCTTGCCCGACAGAAGAACAAGCGCCATCACCGTAGCGCGCACAATCGGCGGCTGGCTGCCGGTCAGCAGCATGTAGAGGATGAGCATGAGCGCGTTCAGGAGTATCGCCCTCGTGCGTGGGATGCGCAGCAATCCGAAAAGGGTTGTGAAGAACAGATAGACGACGGCGACGTTCGAACCCGACACCGCAAGAATATGTGCAATCCCCGAGTTCACGAATGCCGTACGCGTGGCGTACGGAATGCCGCCCCGTTCACCAATCAGGATTCCCTTCAACAATTCCCCCTCCTCCCCTCCAATCGTCCGATCGATCACAGAACCAACGAAGAACCGCAGCGACAGGACAATCTCGCGCATCACCCAATCGCCCATCCCACCTCGGACACTCGAGTCGAGCAAAACGACATGGGACTGCCCGCGAACACGCATCAGGTACGTTATGCCCTGTGCGTCGTAGTATGCGCGTGCATTGAACTCGCCCGGATTTCTTTCTTCCGATGGCCGATACATTTGTCCGTGCAAAGCAACGCGCTGCCCATAGCGCAGCGGAAGCGCCGCGCTATCACGCCGCTGTTGCGTTAGCGTGACCAACAGCGAGCTTCGCATCGGAACCACGCGCCCCTCTGCTGAGAACAGCGAGTCCGATCGAAACACAAACTGCCGTCGGTTCCCTCTTGGCAAGGAGAGATCGAGAACAGTGCCGACGACGGTAACGGGACGCTTGATGAACGCATCCGGCACGCGCGGAACGTTCGAATAGTCGAAGGTGACTTTGAGAGCACCGAGAACGAGGGGGAGGCCGACGAAAAGAAACGGCTGAAACCGCGCGGCGCGCTTGTGAGGGTTCGTAAGTGAGATGAAACCTGCTGCGAGCACAACGAGGCTCGCCGCCAGGAGGAGAGCGGGTGCATCCTCAGCAAGCTTGCCCCCGATGATGCCACAGGCGAAGAGTGCCCCTGTCACCAACGCCGGAACGGTGTGAAGTGACAATCGCCTCATCTCGTTGTAGAGCAATGCGCGGCAGGATCAGCCCGACGCAGTGATGGGTTCGCTCAGGACGTGCCGCAGTGTCGGCGTTACTGATGTGAGATTGGGTACCCGAGTGAGCGCTTCAGCAACGGCTCGGTGATGGCGACCGTAGAGAATAGCCGGTACCGGGTTCCGCGTATGAATTTTGCCGGACAGGTCTTCGATGTTGCCATGGTCGCTCGTGATAAGCAAAAGAGCATCATCGGCGTGCAACGATTCCAACACGCCGCGCAGCATACCATCGAACAGTTCGAGCGCCTCGATGGCTTCGGCCATATCCGCCGAGTGACCGGCTTTGTCCGTGCGCCAGTACTCGAACAGAACGAAGTCAAACTCGTGCGTCAGGCGGACCAATCTTCTGCCCGCCTCCTCCGGCGGAATCGGCTCGATGGCGTAACCCATGCGCGGCCAACCGGCATTGGTGATGTCGGCGGAGACGGCGCGACCGCTCTGCAGGTCTTCGAACCTCCGGAGAGGAAACTCCACATAGTGGCATGACAATGTCGTGACGGTCAGTCGGGTTTTTCGTTCGCGAAAATAATCGAAGAACTTTTGCGGGTAGGCGTTCGCGAAATAGACCGAAAAACCATCGTTCATCAACAGACGGAGGAGGTTTTTTTCCTGAATGATGGGACGGAGAGACGAATAGGGATAGGGGCCGAAATGTTTTCCGATCAACTGCGAAGCATTCACGCCGGTAAAAAGCGCCGTCTGTCCCGTTCCGCTCTGAGGAAGGCCCTCCACGCCGAGCGTCGCATCCAGAGGCACAAGCGATGCCGTTCCGTTGCCGAGCTGCGGGCGCGTCAAGGTCGGCACATCTCCATCGAACAGCGAGCGGAGTGCCGGCAGTCTGGCACGCAAAAAGGGATTGACGCCGGGGTCATCCGGACCGATCCCCACCCCGTCCAGAAACAGCATCAGCACCTTCATGATTTGCTCTCGATGAGAATCGTCACCGGACCATCGTTTACGAGCTTCACCTGCATCATGGCGCGGAACATTCCCGTCGCGACACGATCGGGACCGAGCAGAGACTTCATACGCTGCACGAAGAGATCGTAAAGCGGTTCCGCCTCTTCGGGGCGAGCCGCATCGCTGAAGCTCGGGCGATTGCCCTTCTGTGCATTGCCGTACAGCGTGAACTGCGAGACAACAAGAACCTGCCCGTTGACGTCGTTCAAGCTCAGGTTCATTTTTCCTTCCTCATCCTCAAACACGCGCAGCGAAGCACACTTCTCGGCGAGAAACACAGCCGCTTCAGGAGTGTCGCCGGCTCTGATGCCGAGGAGGATCACATAGCCCCGACCGATCTGCGCGTGTGGGGCACCGTTGATTGTTACGCTCGCCTCACTGACACGTTGAACGACTGCCCTCATTCACTTCCGTGCAGAAAGGATTCGCGGATGCCCGGCAAAATCTGCCGCAACCTGGACGTCGTGCAAGCCCGCACGCTCGACCACTTCTCTTGCTTCGGTGGATTGATTGTAGGCGATTTCGAGAAACAGAAAGCCGCCGGCATGAAGGCTCCGCGCAGCAAGCTGGGCGACACGGCGAATGATCGTCAGCCCGTCGGCATCGTCCGTTGTGGCGATCCGGGGTTCGTAGTCGCGTACTTCGGGTTGCAGAAGCGAAAATTCCTCGCGTGAGATATAGGGTGGATTGGAAATGATGAAATCAAACGTCCGGCCCGGAAGCACGTCATCAAGAATACTTGCGCGACAGAATTCGATTGCAGTGATGCCGTTGCTGCGAGCATTGGATTCGGCAAGCTGTAACGCCTCGGCACTCACATCGAGGGCAGTAACGTGTGCCCGCGGCTCGAACGTCGCCACAGCGATCGCGATGTTTCCCGATCCCGTGCCGATATCGAGCACCTGAAGGTGCGGCTTGTCCATCGCCCTCATCCTCAACAACGCTTGCTCCACAAGGAGTTCGGTTTCCGGACGGGGAATGAGGACGCGCCGATCAACGGCAAGGCGCAACCCCATGAATTCCGTTTCGCCGAGAATGTACTGCAGCGGTTCGTGTGCGAGCCTGCGCTTGAACAGGGTCTTGAACCGGGCAAGTTCGTCCGCCGTTATCGGTCGGTCGAAGTGGGTGTAGAGCTGAAGGCGAGAGCACGAAAGGACGGACGCGAGAAGCAGCTCCGCGTGCAGGCGCGCCTCGTCGAAACCGCGATCGGCGAGAGAGCGCGCTGCCCATTGCAGAAGTGAGAGCGTTGTCCACCGCTGCCGGAGCAGGGAATGGGTTGCAGCAGACGGTTGCATAGCGGCTTCAATATATGCCGGAGGTGAGTCAAATGCAATCGCTTGCAGAGAGAAAAACGCCGGCGCCGCGCGGGTTCCTGCAAGAACGCGACGGATTTTCGGAAGCAGATGGTTAGATCAGCTTGGAAAGTTTTTTCTCAAGGGCGTCGAGGTCTTCCAATGCGACCCGCGCATCACACGTGCTGCGGGGGACGGATGTCAGGCTCGCTTTACGCGCGACGAGAATGGTATAGAACTGATCGCGATACTGCTTGCAAAACGCCGAGAAGACTCGTAGCCCTCCTCGTTTCGGAGAAAAGCTGTGCACCGTCTCGATGATGATTGCCTTTCCGTCTTTGGTGGCCGCCCCCGAGAGAATGATATCGGGAACAAAAAGCGATGGTGAACCGCTCGCGGGTCCTTTGACGATGAAGACATCGCTCGCATGTCGGTGGCCGATGCCTCTTGCGGCGAGCCATTCGCAGATCGTTCGTTCGGTGATCGTCCGAACCCTGTGACCCGCAGACGTTTCGAGTGTGCTCTGGGAGGTCGCAAAGCGAACCTGGACAGACTTGATCTTTTCGTGCATACATGTCCCCCATCATGTGTGCGTAACAAGTACGGAGCAGAAGGATCATGCGGTGTGTTGTTAGCCACAGGCGACGCGCGGTGACTAAATTCACGCTGCATTTGCGGGTAGCGCTTCATGCTGCCTGCATCGTGAATTCCTGCGCACGCGGATCCCGCACGCGTTGCGTCATCAACCAAAACCCTACGAGTGACGCAAGGACTCCAAGCCCGAGCACGGGTCTGTATCCGATGTGGTCACTGACTTCCCCGGCGATCAAGCCGGCGAGGTAAAACGGCGCAATCAGCGTATTCATCAAGCCCACATAGGTTGACCGCTGCGCCGGCGGCGCATACTCGACCGCAAGGTTGTAGCGTGATAGGATTTCGGTACCGAGATTGACGCCAAGAAAGAGATACACTGCCAGAAACCAACCGACGGAAGGCGCCAGGAGCGACCAGACATTTGCGCACAGCAGCGCTGCTGAAGCAATCACTAACGCGAGCTTGTTTCCATATCTATCGGCAAGAAAACCGATGCCGAAGGATGCAGTAACCTGCGCCAGAACCATTGCCAGGGTAAACGTCCCGACAACGATCTCATCCGCTTGAAATTCACTCAGCGCATACACCGTATAGAACCCGGCCGGCGTCGCAGCAAGCACCTGAAAGATCGCTGCCACGAGAAACGTGGCAAACGCCTTGTTCGTTCTCAGCACATGGGGCAGCTCACGCAGGTACGCGAAGAGCAGACGCCTGTCTACCACCGGGCTTGGCTCAGTCTCGATCAGGAATGTCTGCACAAGCAACGACAAACCCTGAAGCACAAAGGCAAGCGCTGCGGCGATGGCAACGTTGTACGGAAAAGCCACGTGTGCCAGCAGCCAGGTGAGAATGAGACCGCAACAAAACGCGCCCGCGCCGCCGAGTGAACTTCGAATCCCCACAAGCCGGCCCCGCTTGCGCGTTGGCGTCATCTTCGCAAACATGTCGAACCACCCCGGCGTCGTTACGCCCAGGAGAATCTGATTGAGGGTGTAGAAGATAAAGAACAGCAGCAGCGCGGTTGCGGGATGGTTCTCGCCAAATGCGAACAGCGAAAGGCAGAGAAGCAGGACCATCACACGCTGCGCGGCACCGAATCGGATCGCCCACGGTTTCTTCCACGGCAGCGTCTCCACGTACCGCGCGGAAAACACCTGCGGAAGGAACAATCCAACCCACATGACAACGCTGACAGCCCCGACGGCGACATTGCTGCCGCCCAGCTTGACGACGAGCGCCGGCAATACCGTCTGCGCCGAGATGAGCGGACCCGAGGACGTGTAGAAGGCTCCCTCAAGGAGATTCAGCACGAAGTTTCTGCGCTCGATCGCTTTCTCGTCCGCCATCAGGATGCAGGGATTACGGAAGGGCACCGCTTGCAGCGTACACAATCTCCCCACCCACGATCGTGTACTCGACGCTCGTGGAGAGGATGGCCTTCGGCTCGCACTTCATGATGTCGTTAGAAAGAACGACGATGTCGGCGAGCTTCCCGTCTTCAATCGATCCGCGAAGGTTCTCCTCGAATCCGGCATACGCAGCCCAGACGGTGAAGGCTTTGAGAGCCTCGAATCTCTCCATGCGCTGCTCGGGATGCCAGCCGCCCGGAGGCATGCCGTCATGATCCTGCCGCGTGATTGCCGCGTAGAACCCGTAGAGCGGGTTGGGACTTTCGACGGGAAAATCCGATCCGCCCGCTATCATCGCGCCCGACTCGAGTAACGATCGCCAGACGTAGGCGCCTTTTGCTCGTTCCGGTCCCAAGCGATCCTCCACCCAGGGCATATCCGACGTGCAGTGTGTGGGCTGCATCGCCGCGATAACACCGATCCTGCCGAAGCGGGGAATATCCGCTGCATCCAGCACCTGAGCATGTTCGATGCGGAACCGCGCCTGCTTCATTTTTGCAGGATCTTTGCCGAAGAGATCCTCGAAGACGTTCAGCACAATGTGATTGGCGCGATCACCGATGGCATGGACGCACACCTGAAATCCTTTCGCGAGAGCAGTCTCGGCGATCTTTCGAAGAGAATCTGCACTGATGAGCGTCAGACCCCGATTCGTCGGGTCGTCCGTGTACGGCTCGATCAGTGCAGCGCCGCGCGAACCGAGCGCGCCATCGGCATACAGCTTCAACGCACGGATGGTGAGCTTGCCGTTGTTCGCTGCAACCTCAGGACCTTGCGCTGCGTATCGGTGCCATGCAGGGCCAACACCGGCAAGCACTGCATACACACGCAGCGGAAGCTTGTTCTCGGCAAGAAGAGTCTTATAGATCGAGAGAATCTCCAACTCAACGCCCATATCGTGGACCTCGGTGAGGCCCACCTTCACGCATTCGCGCGCAGCCTTCTCGATCGCCTCCCGCATCTCCGATTCGGTGGGGGCGGGCATGACCGCTTCGATAAGATCGACCGCATTATCAATCAGTACGCCGGTAGGCTCGCCGTGGGCATCACGAACGATCTTGCCGCCCTCGGGATCGGGCGTATCCCTGGTGATGCGCGCAATGTCCAGAGCTTCTTTGTTGACCCACGCCGCATGGCCATCCACACGCTTGAGATACACGGGATGGGCGATCGTCACCGCATCGAGCATCTGATGTGTCGGCCACTCCTTGCGGGGCCATTTGTTCTGATCCCACGCTCGCCCGCGTATCCATGTGCCTGCTGGCACCACCGCTGCACGCTCGGCCACCAGGCGCTGAATCTCTTCCACCGAACGCGTCTCCATGAGATTCAGGTTGACGAGAAACGCACCCAGTCCTTCCATGTGCGCATGCGCGTCGGTAAAACCCGGATAGACAGGCTTGCCCTTCAGGTCAAGAATGCGATCCGCGGTAAACGAACGCCGGATGTCATCGTTCGTGCCGACGCCGACGATGGTACTGCCGTCAATGGCAATCGCCTGCGCCAGCGGCTGCGCATCGTTCATGGTGTAGACCACGCCGTTGATCAACAGCATGTGTGCGTGACGAGCGCGCGGGCGATTGTACATGAGAAAGGCCGCAAGCAGAACAAGTGTGACGAGAATCGGAACAAGGATTTTTGCTTTCATGAGATGATCGGAGATTCCTGCTTTCCAGTTGAGAGCCGCAGAACACCAGCAGCGAACTGCCAGCAATATAGAGATTGCCCCCCTGCGTTGCAACTCATAGGTGAATTCTCTAAGTTGTGAGCCAAATTCCGAAGGAGCAGTCGTGAAGAAGTTCCCCTATCCCACTATTCCGCTCAAAGAGTTCAGGCGCTTCGTGCAGATTGTACGACGGCTGCGCCGCGAGTGTCCGTGGGACCGCGAACAAACGCACCAATCCATCCGCCACAGCCTGATCGAAGAAGCATACGAGGTGATCGAAGCGCTCGATACACACAACCTCGAGGAGCTGCGACGGGAGTTGGGCGATCTCCTGCTGCACATCGCCATGCACGCAACGATCGCCGAGCAGGAGAAAGAATTCACCCTGAAGGACGTCATCAACGACATCACCGACAAGCTGATACGACGGCATCCGCATGTGTTCGGAACGCGCAGAGCACACACCGCACACGACGTCAAGCAGCACTGGGAGCAGTTGAAGATGCGCGAGGGGCGGGCCTCGCTGCTGGACGGCATCCCCAAACACCTGCCTGCCCTGCAGCGTGCGCTGCGTGTGCAGGAACGCGCTTCTCGCGTCGGGTTCGATTGGAAGCATGAGCGGGAGGTGTGGAACAAAGTGCGCGAGGAAGGCGAAGAACTCCGTCGCGCCCTGCTTCGCAGACGGCACGACACGAAGGAAGAGGAGTTGGGTGATTATCTCTTTGCTCTGGTGAACTACGCCCGCTTCGTCGGCGTGGAGCCGGAAACTGCCCTGCGGCGGACCGTTGAGAAGTTTACCAAACGATTTCGCTACATCGAGCAGGAGCTTGCAAAAAAAGGGAAGGGCGTCCACGACTCTTCCCTCGAAGAAATGGACGCCCTCTGGAACAAAGCGAAGCGAAAAAAGAAGATGCGCTAAGCGCGAACGTATTCGCTACGTCGTTTTCCCATTCTGGTACTTGTCGTACGCATCAATAATATCCTTCACCAGGCGGTGGCGAACAACATCGTTCCGATCGAAGTACACAAAAGCAATCCCCTCCACCCCCTTCAACACTTCCTGAATCTGAACGAGCCCGGACGCGGATTTTGTCGGCAGATCAATCTGCGTCACGTCGCCGGTGACGATGGCGCGTGAGTTCGGTCCGAGCCGCGTGAGGAACATCTTCATCTGCATGGCCGATGCGTTTTGCGCCTCATCGAGAATCACGAACGCATTGTTGAGCGTTCGGCCGCGCATGTACGCAAGGGGCGCAATCTCAATCACACGCTTCTCCAGATACGTTCGCAGCTTTTCGGCCGGAATCATGTCATCCAGCGCGTCGTAGAGCGGACGAAGATACGGATCGATCTTCTCTTTCAGATCGCCGGGCAGAAAGCCCAAACTCTCGCCCGCTTCGACCGCGGGTCGCGTCAGGACGATTTTGGTGATCTCGTTGTTCTTCAAACTCGCCACGGCCAGCGCCACTGCCATGTACGTCTTGCCCGTACCCGCAGGCCCGACGGCAAAGACAATGTCGTTCTTCCGCATCGCCTTCAGATATTCTCGCTGGCCCGGCGTTTTGGCACGAATGATTTGATTCTTCGTGTAGAGGATGACGGCGTCAAGTTCCTCGCGCGAGAGCGATGCCGTCACGGCCTTCGGAAGTGCCGGGTCGCCGTTGGCTGTCACCAGATCAATGACGGTCTCGACGTCGTTCGTGGTGAGGGTTCCGTTTTTGTTGAGGAGGAAAATCAGTTCCTTGATCACCCGCTCGATGTGCTCCACCTCGGTCTGAGTGCCGCGCAGAGTGAGCGAGCCGCCGCGTACAAAAATGTTGGCGTCGAATCGGTTTTCCAGAATTTGCAGATTCGCATCATTCAGCCCCAGCAGGCCGAATGTGTCAACACCATCCAGACGAATCTTCTTTTCTACCACTCGTGTCTTATTGCTTCGGCAAAAGTTAGAGGAAAGGGTTCAACAAAATGCAAAGCCCCCTTCCCCGCGCTCACGTCGGGAAGAGGGCTGATGCGTATCCACACGCTTGCTAATGGAAATCTGCTCCGGGTCAATTCTTCATGTAGTGACGCCGTGCGGCGGCCTTCTCTTCGGCAGTTAAGGCGTTGCCCGAGGGCACCCGCAGCTTCTGTCCGGGATAGATGAGATCGGGATTGCGAATTTTATCCTTGTTGCCCATCCAGATCTTCGGCCACAGCCAGGCGTTGTTGTAGATGTCTTTCTTCTTCGCAATGTTCCAGAGGCAGTCTCGATCCCGCGCCCATGTTCCCACCGTGTAGGTTTTCTCCGCACCGGCCAGAGCGCGCTGCAGGCTCTCTACTTTTTGATCGAGTGCATCGAGTCGGTCCGAGAACTCGGGCAGGAGTGAAAGCTTGTTGCTCCGGAATCCTTTCGCTTTCGCCGCGAGGTCGGTCACTTCCGAGCTTCGCTGCATCAACTCGGCATCGGACAGGCGCAGCAATTCGTTGGCTTTGTTTTCCGCGGCTTCAATTTCCGCTGCGAATGCAGCAGCCTCTTGGGCATTGGAGCCGACCATCGCATACAGCTCATCCTTGCATCGCGTATAGTCTGCATCCAGTTTGGTGGATTCATTCTGCAGCGATTCGATCTGCCGATTCAGCTCGGCGACCTTTGCCTGCAGGTCCGTTTTCATCTGTGTGTAGCGATCGACTTCTCGCTGCCAGTCATCTTTCGTCATCTTCTCCTGTGCCGAACCGACTGCAAAGAGGAGCGATGAGATCGCGATGACCAGAACTACCATACGTTGCGTTTTCATCTTCTTTCTCCTTATGGGGAACGTTCTTTACAGTATCGGTTACTTGCTCAGACGCGACTGGACGACTTGCTTATCGTCGTTGCACTTCTTGAGCTTTGCATTCTTTGCTGCGACTTCGCGCTCGAGTGCAGCTTTCTGTTCCTCTTTCTGAGAAACTTCGCGCTGCAGTGCAGCATGCTCTTGTTTCAACTCATCAAGCTGTCGCATCTGCTCTTCGCTCGGGCTTGACGAGCAACCGGCGAGGAGGAACGAGGCAGCGATGACGAAGGAAACCATCCCAACGCGTACCTGTCGTTTGTTCATTGCATGACCCTCCTTTTGATATGTGGGGAGAAACATCTCAACATCTTGGCGCCACAAGAGGCACATCAAGTATAAGAAAAATCGTGGGCGATGTCAAACCAACGCCATACACAGCCGGAGCTTACACAAGTCCTCGTTCTGCAAGGCTGGTGAACGATTCACCCGCAACAATCAGGTGATCGTGTAGGGGAATACCGACCACTTTGCCCGCATCAGCCAGCTGCCGCGTCACGGCGATGTCCTCGGCGCTCGGCTCCGGATTGCCGCTCGGATGGTTATGGGCGACAATCACCGAGGCAGCACGATGGTCAATAGCAAGCTTGAAGACCTCACGCGGATGAACGAGACTTGCGTTCAGCGTCCCGACGGTTAATTCCTGTTCATGCTTCACCCCGTTTTTCGCGTCGAGCAGCAGAACGACAAACACCTCGTGCGGTTTGTCGCGCAGCAGCGGCACCACGCGCTGCGCGGCATCTTCGGGCGACCGGATGATGGCCGTCGCCTCCGGGCTTGCGCCCTGCACGCGCCGTCCGATCTCAAACGCCGCGAGCAGCTCCACCGCCTTCGCTTGCCCGATGCCTTTCAGCCGCATGAGCTCCTGCCCGGTCTTCTTTGCTATGCGCAAAAGGCTTTTCTCGTGCGTGATGATTGTTCGTGCGAGGTCAAGCGCCGTCATTTTTCCGGTACCGGTACGAATGAGAATGGCAAGTAATTCCGCATCGCTGAGTGCCTGTGCGCCGCGCTTCAAGAGCTTCTCCCGTGGCCGTTCGTCGGCGGGCCAGTCCTTGATTTTCGTATGGCGGAAGGAAGGCTCGCGGAGCTTGTCGGAATCGCTGTTCATCACACGCTCATGGTTGTTCGGCCATCACCTCGGCGACACGTCGGAGAGAGCCGCCAGAAAACTGGAGGATATGAAGCCACGGATTGACGCGTCGCGTGCCAAACGAGAGTTTCGCATGAATCATCTGCACGGTGGGAAGGGATGTTAGTGCCTCACGAAGCTGCTCGCGGCTGAGCGCGCCTTGCTCGAGCAGCGAAACGATGACCCTCCCGACATCATACCCAAACACCACATCGCGATTGGGCCGCTTTCCAAACCGGGCCAGCAACCGGCGGGCAAACGTCGCGTACGCCGTGTCCGCCGCGTCGATGTAGCTGTCCGCTTCGAACACCACACCGTCACAATACCGACGATGCGCATTCAACTCCCGTTCATTGTTCCACTCGCCGGAGCCGAGAAGTTTGGTTTGGAGATTGGAGAAGGCCACCTGCGACGAGACGATCCCGATTTCTTCGGGCGAGGCGATCGGACAGTACAACCCTTGAATGGCGGTGACAGGACGCTCGAGGCTGTCCACGCGCGGGTCGCCAACCCGATGCGGAATGCCTTCGGCTTCAAGCAACGCGCGCGCCTGCTCGCCGAGCAGCCACGTTGCATTCACAACGGCTTTTGCTTCTAACAACGAATCGAGAAGCTTGGCCGAAACGCCCAGGCGCGCAAGGCGCGCCGTCTCGCGTTTATTCACCAACGTGCCGAAGGACAGAAACGGCTGCCCGCCGGCTTCATTTCCTTTTTTCCGCAGCGCCACCAACTGGTTCATCAAATTCGTGGCCCCGGGTTCGTAGAACTCCGTGGTCACCACCGTGCCGCCCAGACGCTGCACTTCGGCGGCAAAGGTCTCGGCCATCGCCCTGTTGTCCGGCGCGTTCGGCGAGAGAATCGCCAGACGGTGCAGCCCCAGCGTGCGCACGGCGTACTGTGCCATGGCCTGCGCCCGCGCGCGAAAGTCGGGGTTTGCCTGAAACACGTACGGTCCCGTCGCCGCGATGCCGTTTGCGTTCGCCGTCGGCGTTACCAACGGAACCCCATTGGTATTGACGTGATAGGCAACGGCAAAGGCCGACTGCGAAAACGGAGGACCGATGATGCCGATGACGGCAGGATCGGCGCACAGCTCTTTGACCGCTGCCGCGGCAACCGGCGCTTCGCGGCCGATGTCTTTCACTTCCAGACTCACGCGCCTGCCGACGTTGCCTCGCTGGACGAATTCTTCAAACGCAAGCTGAATGCCTTCGTATAATCCCGCCCCTACCTCGCGCTCTTTGACGGCGGATCGATCGGCACGTTTCATCAGCGGCAGAAGGAGACCGATCTTCACGTCGCGCGGTTCAAGCAGCTTCTTCTGAAGAGTCCAGTGGCGTTCGACAAAGATCGAGCGAGGATAGTTCTTCTTCAACGAGTCGAGCGTGGCGGCGGCACCCGCGATATCTCCCGCCGCAATCTGCTTCTCTCCCAGCTTCAATAGGAGCAACTCCTTGCCGTCGCCGTCAGGTTGTTCCGCAATAAGTCGCTGCAACGGCGGGATGGAAATCTTTGACTCCACCGTAGAATCGAGTGCTGCAATGAGCCGCTCTCGCAGCGGAGTATTGATAGGGGCAACCCCTCGAAGTCCGCGAAGGAACGATTCCACCGCGCGCTCGGGCATGTGCCGGTAGAGAAAGACAAGCCCCAGTGTGTATTCGGCATCGGCACGGTAGGCACTGCCGGGAAATTGCGTGAGGAACTGCGCGAGCGTCTCCTCTGCTTCTGCATAGGCACCCGCGCGCAGCAATGCCTTCCCCTTCATCACTCTCGCCGCAGTCTCGCGATGGCTGCGGGGAAACATCACCAACAGCTCGTTCAGCACACGCGCCGCTTCCTTATATTCCGCACGCGTGTACAGAGCGAGCGCATCCGTGAACATTTTCTCGGCACCGGCCTGATAGCGAATCCCGGTCTGACCCGCACCGACGGTAAAGGCACCGACACCAACGATGCACGCTACGATTGCAAGAACTCGAGATCTGGTCAAGATGGAAAGGAAGGACATGAAGAACGTCTGACTGATGATGGACGTAAATCAATTCTGATCGCGCCGTGTTCGTGGTCGCCGCGGTTTTGGCGTGGTCGCGTTCGGCGTGTTGCCGAGGACCTCGCACACGGAACGGTACGCCTTTTCGGCCTGTGCATCGCTGGGCTTCAAATTGAGGAAACGTTCGAGGTACCGCTTTGCTTCCGCCATCCGGTTGAGATGCATGAGCGCTGTGGCGATGGCTAACCACGCCTCCTCGTCGTCCGGATTCATATCAACGGCGAGGACGTACTCGTCGTAGGCCGATTGCCACTGCTCGATCGAAGCGAGGGCGTCGCCCAGCAAACGATGGGCCGATCCGCTGTACCGATCAAGCCGCGCAGCGTGCTTCAGGACACTGATGGCTTCGTTCGTTCGTTTCAAACGCAGAAGCACCTCGCCCCACAGTTCGAATACTTTCGGCAACTTGGGATCGACCTGTGCAGCCAGCTTGAACTCGCGTTCGGCTTCGGCCATCTTACCCAAACCCATATACGCAAGACCCAGGCTCATGTGCACGAGCGGATAATGCAAATGGCGGACGCTGAGGAAGTATTCCAGCGCGCGTTCATAGTTGAACTGGCGAAGATGGAAACTGCCCAGTTGAATATAGAACTCCGTGCTTCGCGGGTTCGCCTGCAGTCCTTGCAGCAGCACCTTTTCTGCGGCGTCCCACCGACTCGAGTCGCAATAGATCTGCGCCAGCAGCATAAATGCCCGCTCGCACTTCGGATTGGCGCGAATCACCTGCTGCAGCAACTGGATCGCGTGGAGGGGCTTATCGTCGTCGCGGAATTGTGCCGCCTGCTCCACCAGCGTTTGTATCTGAAGCTCGTTCACGAGAAAAAGTAACGCAAAAAAACCGTGTGTTTCAATCGCTGCGGGTCGGTGATTCCTCACAGGCAGGTGGGCGGCTACGTGTAGTCCCGCGCGATAGCGCGCAGACCGACGTGTGTGAACGCGACAAAGAGAACGACGGAGATACCGGCAATAAGAACCAGCGGAAGGCCAAACCAACTCCTCGACGGTGCCGAAGCGTCGAAGTAGCCGTACACCGGAGCCACGAGCATGATCGCGACAAACGTTAGATAGAGCATGCTGCCGAGAAATGTCAGCGACGCGCCCTGAGACGAGGCGATGCGGATGGGGTTCTTCTCTTTGTAGAGCGCAAAGTATCCGCCCGCGCCGATGTTGGTGCTCGTCAGCGTCGCAACGACGAAGAGCGTCACGACCGCTGCAAGCGTCACAAGCCCCCAATCCCGCGAGAACAGATACACCGAACCGACGGCAAGGAGTTCGGCAATGGCCAGCACCGCGACCAGCGAGACGGCAACTTTGTACCAATACACGCGCCGCAGCGAGACAGGCGAGACTCTCACGCTCCAGAACGTTTCGCCTTCGAGACTGATGAGAGGAAATACAAAGCGCAGGGCAATGGACGCAATAAGGAATCCGTTGAACAGGAAGACGACGAGGAACGCATTCGTTTGCATCGTCGGATGCATGAAGCGCAGGTTCATCGTTCCGATTGAAACGAGGAAGACGGCAAGGAGAAGAAACATGAGCAAGAGATGCAACCATTGGCTCGGCTCGCGAAGAAACAGAGAAAGATCGCGCCGAAACAACGTCTCGAACGGCGAAGCGATCCACTGGCCCGTCCCCAACTGCAGAAAACCCTGTCGCTCGTTTTCACGCTTGCGCCCCGCCTGAAGGTTCACAACCGCCAGCCAGCTCTGATAGTACATCTTGCGGGCAATAAGCCCCGCGAGCGCGATCAGACCGAGCATCGTCAGCAGAAGAAGCGACAGGTACGGCAGGGCGCGGGAATATTCGCCCTGGATTGTCCAGTAGAGGAAGTTCGCAACCCAGTGGTTCGGCAGCACTTTCACGAGCGGTGGGTCGAGATAACCCAGGTACTCGTTCACATCCGGCCACAGCTTGGTCACTTCATCTACCAACATCATCGGATTGGTAAGACGAAAGTAGCCGTACACAAGTCCGCCGTACACACCCACCAGCATAACCAACAGCCACCGGAACCCGATCCTGCCGCCGATTTTGATCAGAACCATCAGCGCCGTCGTTGCAAGAATGCCGGCGATGAGCATGAACGGCAGCATCACAAAAAACATCACCACAAAATAAAAATGCCACGGCAGGTGAAAGAACGATCCGTAGCCGAGCAGCATCGCCAGGCCTAAGATCGTGAGGGTCGTCGAACTGTAGAAGAAGTTGTCGACGAACTTGATCAGAAAAATCTTCGCGTGCGAGATGGGCAGACTCATCAGGAAGGTTACCTCCTGCGAGCGGTACAGCGTCCCGAAGGAGACGATCATATTGCCGATGTGAACCGTTACGAAGAACACGTACAGCAGCATCGAGAGCATCCGGTGGAAGAGGAAGAGGCCGATGTGGGCCTGGGCGAGAAGATAGTCCGTGACCATGCGTGCGAGAAAGAACATCGCCACGGCAAAGCCGCCGAAGATAAGCAGCGATGCAAGATTCTGCACCAAGACCTGCCATCGCGGCTCGAATGCCCGCTTGAGGAAACTCTGCGCCCGCGTATTGAGGACGATCAGCAGCTCGCGCATGGTTATTTCGTCAGCTCGAGGAACATGCGTTCCAGGCGGCCGTTGTGTTCCACGGTCGGGCTGTCATAGATGATTCTGCCGCTCTTGATGATGGCGATGCGATCGCACAGCTCTTCGACAATTTCCAGCAGATGCGTTGACATGAAGACGGTCAGTCCCTCGCGCGTCTTCTTCTTGAGGGTATCCTTCACAAGGCGTGCGCTGCGCGGATCGAGCCCGACGATCGGCTCGTCAATGATCAGCACTTGGGGATTGTGCAACAGCGCAGCCGTGAGAACAATCCGCTGGCGCATGCCCTGTGAGTATTCCTCGGCACGCTTGTCCATGAACGAAGCAATTTCGAACAGGTTCTGGATCTCAGCGATCCTGTCCTTCACCTCCGGCACACGCATGCCGAACAACCCGCCGACGAAATGCAGGAACTCGCGCCCGGTGAGCTTGTCATAGAGGAACGGTTGGTCCGGCACATAGCCGAAACTTCGCTTTGCTTCCAGCGGCGTCCAATGAACATCATACCCGTTGATGATACAATGACCCGACGTCGGCTCGTAGAGCCCGGTCAGTGTTCTGATTGTCGTCGTCTTGCCGGCACCGTTGGGACCGAGAAAGCCGAAGAACGTGCCCGCCTCGATCTTCAGACTGATGTCATCAACGGCCGTGAAGGAGCCAAAGCGTTTTGTGAGATGTTGGATTTCGATCATAGATGACGTTGCATGCGCAGCTCGTGCAGAATCCCCGATTGTGCCCTGAGCAGTTTCCGCAATACCCGAACCGCATACGGATTGAACCGTACCATATCATGAAAGAGTTCTCTTGTATCGTTATCGGCAGTTCGGGCGAGATTCATCAGCGAAGAATACGAGCGCGTGCCGAACGGGTAGCGCTGCGTTCGCGTTCGGGCAACCACCCGCCCGACGAATTGCGCGAGCAAGAGCGTCTCGGCCATGAACTTGTCGTGCGCCCGCGGCGTCATCATCGCGCACTGAAGTCCCGCTCGCCGCAGAAGCGTCACCGCCCTCCGCAGGCGTATCCTGGGAAGGCGGACGGGACACAGCACGATATGGTGACTGCGGACGGTATCGGATGCGCTATCCGGCCCGAACAGCGGATGCGTAGCAAGAATGTGGACGGAGGAAGGAAGAATTGCGCGCATCCATCGAACAGGATACATCTTCACCGAACACACATCAACGACAAGTGCGGAGGGGCGAACGAAGGGAACGATCGCACGCAGAACACGCTGCAATGCGGAAATGGGCACGGCAAGCACGACGACTTCGCAGGAAGCAGCCGCCCTCAGCGAGGCCGTCTTTATGCGCGGTGACGGAAATGGTCCGCGGCGTCGTTTGGTATCAAAGACGAGAAGGTTGGCTTTGCGGGCAAGATGCGCGGCGGCAAACGCACCGAACCTGCCGTACCCGATCAGACCGATGGTCATCCGAGTGTCCCTTCATTCAGCTTGCGCTGGGTCGTGCGGGCAAGGTCAAAGATTGCGCGGCAGATCTGTCTGACAAACCGGGGATCGATGCCAAGCTCTGCCGCTGTTGCAAGCTGTCGCGAGAGGATTTCTTTTTCTCGCCGCGGGTCATAGATGTTTTCTCCTCTCCTCTTCTTCAGCACTCCAACCTGCTCCACGAGTGCCTGCCGTTCGGCAACGAGAAGAAGGATATTACGATCGATCAGGTCAATGTCGTCACGAAGGGCCTGCAGCTTCGTTTTCTTCTTCAAGAGTTGCTGTCGGGTGAGATGATCCAGCAGTGTCAACGCCACCATCGCTTCGGCAACGGGCACCACGCGCGGGCAGATGCACGGATCGTGTCGTCCTTCGACGGTGATCGTTGCAGGCCTGCCGTTGACGGTGACCGTCTCCTGCACCTTCGCGATCGAGGAGGGAGGCTTTACCGCGATGCGCACGATGATGTCCTCGCCATTCGAAATCCCGCCGGCTATTCCTCCTGCGTTGTTCGTCCGCGTCCGGATGCGCTTCGCTTTCGTGTCGAAGTACATCGCGTCGTTGTTTTCACTTCCCTTGAGGCGCGCCGCTGCGAACCCGTTGCCCACTTCAAAGCCCTTGATTGCCCCGATGGACATAAGCGCTTTGGCGAGATCGGCTTCCAGCTTGTCAAACACCGGCTCGCCGAGACCAGCAGGCGGGTTCTTCACGACCACTTCAACAATGCCGCCGACGGAGTCTCCTTCCTTTTTCACCCGCAGGATCTTTCGTTCCATCTTCCTGGCCGCGTCGGGGTCGGGACAGCGAAGCGGATTGTTTTCGATTTCTGCAAGGTCAATGCGTTGTGCGCGGATGCCGGCCACTTCTTTCGTGTAGGCATAAATAGCGATCCCGCGCGTGGCGAGATACGACTTGGCAACCGCTCCGGCCGCGACACGCGCAGCGGTCTCTCGTCCCGATGAGCGACCGCCGCCGCGATAGTCGCTCACGCCGTACTTCGCGAGATAGGTATAGCCGGCATGTCCCGGCCGGAAGAGGTCTTTGATGCGTTCGTAAGCTTCGGGCCTTTGATCTTTGTTCCAGATGATCATGCAGATCGGCGTTCCGGTGGTTTTGCCGTCGAAGACGCCGCTGAGGATTTCCACGCGGTCCGCCTCGCTGCGCGGTGTTGTGAGCTTGCTTTGCCCCGGTCTGCGCCGATCGAGTTCTTTCTGAATGAACTCCGTGTCAATCGGCATGCCCGGCCGCACGCCATCAATCACCACGCCGATTGCAGGCCCGTGGCTCTCGCCGAATGTCATAATCCTAAACCGGCTGCCGAATGTGTTACCTGCCATAATCCGCTCTCATGCTATCGCCCATACAACTTTTCAAACTCATTCCAGAATCCGGGGAATGATTTTCTTACACACCCGGGATTCTCGATCTCAACGCCGGGAATTTTGAGTCCGGCAAGTGCAAAGCTCATGGCGATCCGATGATCGTTGTAGGTCTCGATCAACCCGCCGCGCAGCGGTGCGGGATGAACCTCCAGCGCATCGTCGGAGGAGCGAACGCTCGCGCCGAGCTTTCGCAACTCCGTTTCTATGGCTGCAATCCGATCCGACTCTTTGTGCCGGAGGTGCGCAATGTTGGACATGCGTGTCGGCTCCGAGGCAAACGCTGCGAGAACCGCGAGCGTCGGCACCGCGTCGGGCATGGCGTTCATGTCCACGGCGATGCCGCGCGGACAGCCATCACCGTTCACGCGAATCCCTCTATCGTCCTCATCCACCGAACATCCCATCTCCTCCAACACAAGAAGAAACCGTGCATCGGGCTGAAGCGAGTGCAAGGACAGATCGTTCACCACCACCTCGCCGCCGCAGAGCGCCGCTGCCGCAAAGAAGTACCCGGCGCTCGACGCATCCGCTTCCACATCGAGCTGCGCAGGCCGGTAGCTGTGCCCCGCGTGAACGACAAACCGGACATTATCGTCTCTCTCGACCTTCACACCGAAGTGTTGCATCACGTGCAGTGTGAGATCGACGTACGAGGCTGAGGCGAGCCGACCTTCCACCTCGATCTGAAGACTGCCCGTTGCAAACGGGGCAACCATCAGAAGCGAAGAGAGGAACTGCGAACTTTTCGATGCCTGCACTCCAACGGTGCCGCCGGACAGGCCGCCGCCCTGAACTGCGTACCGACCGATGCCCTTTTCTTCAACTCTCACACCCAACGATGTGAGCGCGCCAAGCAAGTCGGCAATCGGTCGCTCAGCCATGCGTTCGTGTGTTTCGAACAGTGTCGTTCCGTGAGCAAGAGCAGCCAGCGAAAGAAGAAAACGAAACGTTGTGCCCGCGTTGCCCACCGGAATCGGGAACTTCGGAGCGTAGAGTTGTCCTCCGGTTCCGCTCACAATCAGATCGCTGCCGTGTCGCCGGACGAGAACGCCGAGCTGATTCAGGCCGTTGCACAGCAACGCCGTATCATCGCTGTCCGACGCGCAGCGCAGAACCGACTCGCCTCGTGCAAGCGCCGCGCAGATGAGCGCGCGGTTGGTGATGCTCTTTGAGCCGGGCAAGTGCAGCGTCGCGTGAATCGGGTGCAGGCACGGCTCGATCGCGCGTTTCATAGCTCGTAATCCACCACCACTTTGGCCGACTGCGCCTTGCGAAGAAACTCAACGACCTTGCGGTGCTCGGGGTGATTCTGATACGCCTCCAACGCCGCACGGTTCGCAAACGCCGAGTTTAGCACCAAATCGAAGGATGAAGGTGTCTGCGAGCAGTCGATACCCACCTCAAACATTTCGATCTCGGGAATGACGGACGGAAGCGCGTCGAGCAGATGTTTCGCTGTGCGAAGATTGCTTTCGCGGGTCGCGCCCTCGGCTTCATCCTTAAACTTCCACATCACGATGTGCTTGAACATGAGGTCGGCTCCTCTCAGGAACGAGTCTGCCATGAACGGGCAAGAATTCGGCGCATGACGCTCATCGCCGGTTTCACGCCGGTGTACAGCTCGAACTGCAGCGCCGCTTGATTGAGATACATCTCCGTTCCGGGCACAATCTTCGCACCGACGCGTTGCGCATCGCGCAGCAGCTTCGTCAGCGGTGGATTGTACACCGCATCGAACACGACTTTGTTTCGCAGGAGCGATGTCGGAACCGGAGATTCGTTGACATGCGGGACCATCCCGACGGACGTCGCGTTGGCAAGAATGTCGAACGGCAATTCGGACAGGTTCTCCAGCGCAACGAAGGTGAGGCTAAATTCCCGAGCGAGTCGCTTTGCCTTCTGTTCGGTTCGGTTGGCGATGAACACGTCGGCGCCGCGCCGTTTTGCCTCATACGCTATTGCTCGCGCGGCGCCCCCGGCACCGAGCACAAGCACGCGCTTTCCTCTGACGCGCTGCGTCGTTTCAATTGCATCAAGCGCGCCGGCAGCATCGGTGTTCGTTCCGTACCACTTTCCGCGCTTGCGAACCACCGTGTTGACTGCTCCAATTGCCTGTGCCGTTTCGTCCAGCACATCGAGGAAGTTCATGATCGTTTGTTTGTGGGGAATGGTTACGCTGAATCCGTGCAGGAGAGGCGCACACCGCTGCATGAACGCCGCCACATCCGCTACCGGAAAGCGGCAGTACACCGCGTTGACAGCATAGAATCGGAACAGTGGATTATGGAGGAAGATGCCCTTGCTTTGCTTGAGCGGATTTCCTATGACGCCAAAGATTTTGGTTGCAGAATTCACAGAACGTGCGCGGTACAGGCGATCGAGGAGCTTCGCCGGAATCTGGCCTGGAGCGGCTGCGGCGCCATCCATGGGCGCGGCGTACGTGGCCCAACTCCCGAGCTTTGCATACAGGACCCGCGAGGCTTCACCGAACTCCCCCATTGCCACGGCAACGGCTTTCCGCCTTCCCGCGCTTGCCCGTGCGATGAACTCTTCGGCAAACTGCAGATCGGCCGCATCGCGGGCGGTGTAGGCAAACTTGAGGATGTCGGCATCCACCAGGCTCATTCTTTTGTAGAGGCCGGACACATTGGGCGCGCCTCTTCCAAGGTGATGGTATGAAAGAATAATGCTCGATCCGGGATGGGCGTTTCGGAACGCCGGAATGATTGCAGCGGCGTTCAGGTCAATGTCAACGAATGCGGCGCCCTGCTCAGCAGCCTGCGAGAGCACCGCCAACAGCTCGGCGCGGTTTCCGCTGAATTTTCCGCCCTCGGCCTTTCGCCGACATGTAGCGATCACCGGCTTGCGTCGTGTGCGGATCAAGTCCAGAGCTCGCGGCCCGCCCAGAAGGTCCAGGCGCAGTTCGAACATGTCCGCGTACGGTGCGGAGTGTGCCATCTGCCGCAGCGCTTGCGCAAGGGAAGGCCCCGTGATGGAGACAACAATCATAACACCAGCGACGTATCCCGCAGCATCGACCCATCGGGCTGAAGCAGATAAACCGTGAACTTGCCCGGATACACCGGATAGATGCGAAAGATCGCCTGACGGAGCTGGACAGCCGTCGGGCTGCACGTGCTGGACGGGGTGTACCGACCGAACACTTTGATGCGGACCTCAAAGGAGTCGCGCGTCGACTCATAGCGCGCAAATTGATAACACGTCGTGTTACCGATCGTGCCCCAGAGAAACGCCTTCAGCGTATCCGTGCGTGCCACATTCTTCGCGAGCTTCACACTGTCCATCCGCACCTGAAACTCTCGCGGCGGTTCGCTTCCCGCGAGATCATCCTCCTTTTTGCAGGAAGAAACAACAAGCAGCACCACAAGAACGGACGCTGCAAACATCAACGCATGTTTCATACAGACTCCTCCGATCATTTCAACGATACCTCTTTCCGAGCAGCGAAGGCTCGGCAAGCAGATGTTCGATAAACACACTCGGCACATCAACGCCGATCATCACTTTCCCGATGCCGGTGAGCAGGACGAATCGTGCGCCCTGCCCGTCGCCTTTCTTGTCGAGTGCAAGGGCAGAACGAAACCGCCGGCGGTTCTTGACTGACGGGAAGCGTACGGGCAGTCGAAGTGCCCGCTGCAACGCGACGAGACGCATGAAGTCCTTCCGTTGCAGCAACCCCATGTGCACTGCGATGGCAGACTCGGCGGCCATGCCGAGCGATACTGCTTCGCCGTGTCTGATTGCGTAGCCGGTGGCGGCTTCAATCGCATGACCGATGGTGTGGCCCACGTTCAGAGTCTTTCGCACGCCTGCTTCCCGCTCGTCGCGTGCGACAACGGCGGCCTTCAGTTCCACTGCACGGGCAATCACACGGGGAAGCACACGCCGATCGCCGGCGGCAACGGCGCGTGCATGCCTTGTGAGAAAGCCGAAGAACGTCCGGTCCAGTGCTGCCGCGATCTTCACGACCTCCGCAAGCCCGTTCCGGTACTCTGCGCGCGGCAGCGTCTTCAGCACGGCCGGATCAACCCACACGGCTGCCGGCTGGTGAAACGCTCCGATCAGATTCTTGCCGAGCGGATGATTGATGCCCACCTTTCCGCCGACACTGCTGTCAACCTGAGCAAGGAGTGTTGTGGGGACCTGCACATACGGCACGCCGCGAAGAATTGTCGCTGCCACAAATCCTGCCACATCACCCACCACCCCACCGCCGAGGGCAACGATCAGACTGTCCCGCCGAATGCCGAGCGACAGCAGATGCGTGTAGAGCGACTGCACCGTGCGCGCCTGTTTGGCTTGCTCACCTGCGTCAAAACTCAAAAGCGCTGCGTCGCTGCCGGACTCGAAGAAACGGCGCAGCAGCGAATGGCCGTAGAGCCGCTCAACGTTTGTGTCGGTGATGATGAACACCCGCCTGCCGTGCCAGCTTTCACGGACAAGGCGAGGCACGCGAGCGAGAATCCCGGGTTCAATGACGATTCGATACGCCCGATCAACTTCTTCCCCCACGGCGACGGTAACGATCTTTTTCATACAAAGTCCTTCTCAATATATCCAACGGAGAGGAAAATACAAACTGAGGAGATTCGACGACGTCGTCGCTGTCAGATTGGAAGCCTTGTCAAACTTCCGTATCTTTTTCTGAATCATGACACGACGCGCAGAAAAACAGTACGTCCGTTCGCTGTTCGATTCCATCGCCTACCGATACGACCTGCTCAATCACCTGCTGAGCGGCGGTATGGATTTTTACTGGCGGCGGAAGGCGATTCAACACCTGCAGGATATACGGCCGAAGAAAATACTCGACGTCGCCACCGGGACGGCGGACTTTGCGCTGGCTGCACTACGGTTGGAACCTGAGCGCATTCTTGGCGTGGACATCGCGGAAGAGATGTTGAAGCTCGGACGCGCGAAGATCGCACGCCGACGGGTCGAAGATGTGATCACTCTTGAAACGGGCGAAGCCGAGCAGCTGCCGTTTGCATCCGGCAGCTTTGATGCCGCCATTGTTGCCTTTGGCGCCCGAAACTTCGAGAACCTCGAGCAGGGGCTACGAGAAATGCATCGCGTGCTGCGTTCCGGCGGTAAGATTCTTGTGCTGGAATTTTCCCACCCTCGAGCGTTCCCGTTCAAACATCTGTACTTCTTCTACTTCCGCTTCATTCTTCCTATGGTCGGGAAGCTCATTTCGCGACACCGCGAGGCCTATACGTACCTGCCCGATACGGTCATGAAGTTTCCAGAAGGAAGGGACTTCCTCAACATCCTGCAAGAGGTCGGCTTCACGAATCTCACGGAGGAACGCATGACGTTGGGGATCGTGACTGCGTACTCGGGCCGAAAGCCCTGAGGGCGCTAATCGCCGAAGGTCGTGCCCACCGCCCGTGCGGCAAACACGAGCTGCGAATCCGGAGGAACGAGACGCTGTCTACCCACGGCACGTTCGAGGGGAACGGTTACGACGTTGTTCGTCTGCAGACTTGTCAACACGCCGAACTCACCGCGCGAGGCTGCCTCCAACGCTACCGCCCCGAACCGCGTTGCGAGAATCCTATCGAACGCCGTCGGACTCCCGCCCCGCTGCACGTGACCCAACACCGTGACACGAGTCTCCAATCCCGTCTCTTCTTCAATTCGCTTGGCGATGCGCTCGCCGATGCCGCCCAGACGCACGGGGTCGGTTCGCTTCGCATCAAACTCCTTGATGGTCAGCTCTTCGCCCTCGGGTCGGGCACCCTCGGCCACACACACGATGCTGAACCGCGCACCCTTGCTGCGCTTCAGCACAACGTCAAACAGCTTGTCCCAACGAAACGGGATCTCTGGAATGAGAATGATTTCTGCGCCGCCGGCGACACCGGCACCGAGCGCAATCCATCCGGCGTAGCGGCCCATCGTCTCGACCACAATCACTCTGTGATGCGCCGAGGCCGTCGTTTGCAGCCGGTCGATGGCTTCGGTGGCGACAGCGCGTGCAGAATCGTGACCGAACGTAATGTCGGTTGCATCCAAATCGTTGTCGATGGTTTTCGGCACGCCGATGATGTTGAGGCCCATCTTGGTCAGCTTGTGGGCGATGATCTGCGTGCCGTCGCCGCCGATGGTAATGAGCGCATCGAGCTTCAGGTTGCGATAGGTTTCTACCACCTGCTGCGAGGCGTCGACGATGCGGATATTCTTTCCCGCGCCCATCGGATAATGAAAGGGATCGCCCTTGTTGGACGTGCCGAGAATGGTGCCGCCCAGATTGATGATGCCGGTGACATCGAGCGGCGTGAGTTCACGAAAGCGGCCTTCCACGAGGCCCTCGTAGCCGTCGAGAATACCGATGACGGTCGCACGGAAGTGGGCCATGGCCGGCTTCGCAATGCTGCGAATGACAGCGTTCAGTCCCGGGCAATCGCCGCCGCCGGTCAGGATGCCGATGCGTTGGAGTTTCATGGGTGTTGTCTTCGGTGTACTAATTCAAGCTCCAGTTTTCAAACTCCAAATTCCAAACAAATCTCAAGCTTCAAGCTCCAAACAAATTTCGGAATCGTTCAAATATATCACTTTCATTTCTTGCATGCTTGAAAGTGTGCGGAGTTCAGGCACTCAACGGGATTGGAATTGCAGAGCCATTTTATTATTTTGAATCGCCGTTTGCGCCCGTAGCTCAACTGGATAGAGCATCAGACTTCGGATCTGAGGGTTGGGGGTTCGACTCCCTCCGGGCGCACATGAGCGGTCACAACGCTCCCACGTCCAACATCAGGAGCTTCTCCCCATGACCGACCACGAGCGCTGGATGGAGTTCGCTTTCAAAGAAGCGGAGCAGGCGTACAAGCGCAAGGAGGTTCCCATCGGCGCGGTCATTATCTTCGAAAACCGCATCATCGGGCGCGGGTACAATCAAACCGAAGCGCTGCGCGACCCGACAGCCCACGCCGAGATCATCGCCATCACCGCCGCTGCCAGTCAGCTGGACAATCACCGACTCGAGAACTGCACGCTGTATGTAACGCTCGAGCCCTGCCCGATGTGTGCCGGCGCAATCGTGCAGGCGCGCATCCCCACGCTGGTGTTCGCCGCGTCCGATCCCAAGGCGGGAGCCTGCGGCACGCTGTTCAACATCGTGCAGGATAAACGGTTGAATCACCGGGTCGAATTGGTGAAGGGAGTGCTCGAGGATAAATGCAGCGCAATCCTGAAGGATTTCTTCGCGAAGGTGAGAACGGACGACATGCCGAAGCCGCGGCGTCGTACTTTGTAGAGGCTCAGGAGGCGGACTCGGCTTTCAGCTTCTCTGCACGGTCGGCAATCTTGAGCGCCTCGATCAACTCGTCCAGCTTCCCATCGATAATCTCGCTCAGATTGTACAGCGTCAGACCGATGCGGTGGTCGGTCACTCGATTCTGCGGGAAATTGTAGGTACGAATCTTCTCGCTGCGGTCGCCGCTTTTGACCTGCGCTCGGCGCTGTGCAACACGGTCGCCCACCTGCGACAGCATCATGTTCTCGTACAGTTTGGCCCGCAGCATCTTCATCGCCCGCTCGCGGTTCTGCAACTGCGAGCGTTCCTGCCGGCACACAACCACAATTCCCGAGGGCTTGTGCGTGAGCCGCACGGCGGTTTCAACTTTGTTCACGTTCTGGCCCCCTTTGCCGCCCGAACGGAACGTATCCATCTCGATGTCGGCAGGATTGATCTGAACATCCACCGGCTCGACTTCGGGCAGCACGGCGACGGTCGCCGCCGAAGTGTGGACGCGGCCCTGCGCCTCGGTCTCCGGAACGCGCTGCACGCGATGGACGCCGCTCTCATACTTCATCGTACCGAACACGTCGCTGCCGCTCAGGCTGAACGACACCTCCTTGATGCCGCCCAATCCCGTTTCGTTGATGTCCAGCACCTCCGCCTTCCATCCTTTCCGTTCGGCGTAGCGGGTGTACATGCGCAGCAGGTCGGCTGCGAACAACGCGGCCTCCTCCCCTCCCGTTCCGGCGCGAATCTCCACCATCACGTTGCGGCTGTCATTGGGGTCTTTCGGAATGAGCAGGAGCTTGATCTCTTCTTCTAACGCGGCAAGATTCTTCTTCGCCTCGTCCAGCTCATCGTAGGCAAGCTGCTTCATCTCGGGATCGGCAGAGCTTTCGGTGATTTCCTTCAGGCCCTCGATGTCCTTCTTCAGCTTGCGATAGCGCTCATAGACCTGAATGAGAGGCTTCAGATCGCTGTGCTCCTTGCTCAGCTCACGCAAGCGTTCGGGATGCGATGCCACCTCCGGGTCGCTCAGCAGCCGGCCGATCTCTTCATAGCGCTCGCGAACTTTTTCCAACCGATCCAGCATCTCAATTCACCCCAACGATCCCGATCGCCGCCGGCTGTCGTGACTGAAGCGGTGCACGCGCAGCGTCTGTCCCCAGCGCGCTGCGAAGCGCAACAAGAGCCACTTCCAACTGCGAAGCATCAGGCTCACGCGTTGTAATCCTCTGCAACCACAGTCCCGGGGCAACAACCCACCTGCCGATAAGCGACTCGCTGTACCGCGCCGAGATCCGAATAAACTCGTACGACGCACCGCCGACCAACGGGATGAGCGGAAGGTGCGTGGCAATTCTGATCGCCACATTCAAACCCCCCAGCCAATGCATCACCGCAACATCCAGCACGCTGAAGAGGGCGATGGCCACAAACATGACGATGAGCAGGAAGCTCGTCCCGCAGCGCGGATGAAAGCGAGATTGCCGCGCAGCAGCCTCAACGGTAAGCGGCTCCCCCTTCTCGAACGCAAAGACCGCCTTGTGCTCGGCACCATGATACTCGAACAACCGGTGAATGTCTTTCAACAGAGAGATGGCAGCGAGATAGCCGAGCAGCAACGCAATGCGCACGCCGCCCGCGATGAGGTTGAACCACAGCGGCTCCTGTTCAACATCAAAGAAGAACGTCGTGACCGCAAGAGGCGTCACGAAAAAAACAGCCACCCCAACCGCAAGCGAAAAGGCAACCGTCGCCCCGAACCGCAGATTCTCCTTCATCGAACTCGAGAGCTTCTGCCCGTCGCTGCCGGCGACACTCCGCGCCGGGTCCGACTCCTCCATTGCCACTTCGGCAGAGAAGTTCAGCGTCCGTATCCCGATCACCATCATCTCGATCAAGCCCACCGCACCACGCAGAATCGGCAGCTTGAACACAGGATACTTATCGCCAAGCGAAACCTGCGGCTCCTTCTTCACCACGATTTCACCGTTCGCTCGCCGCACCGCCGTTGCCACCATGCCCGGGGCACGCATCATCACGCCCTCCAACACCGCCTGGCCGCCGACGGCCATCGGTTTCAACGCTTCTCGTTCGTTATTCACTCACTCTCCGTTTCTTGTGTGCACCATATTACGAAAAACGGAAGTGAGTTGCTTGAGGCGCGGCGGCTTTGCTCGATTCTCCGATGTATGTTGGGCGTTCCGGCGCTAAGCGCTGCGCAGCGCCGTCGGCGTCCTTCGGGCTTCGCTAACGCTTCGGTGCTTCGCTGAACAGCGCTCAGCACTGCCCCCTTCGGGGGCACCCTCCGGCCGCCTAACGCAAAAGCACGCGTATCATCACACCACGCCCTTTGTGTAGGGACACGGCTCCGCCGTGTCCTCGTGTGAGGAATGCTGCATGCTGGCATTGACGATGCGCGGTGTGTATGCTTCCAGCAGAGGCTGTACAAAAAGAAACCATTGTCATTCTGAACGGAGCGAAGCGGAGTGAAGAATCCAGTAAATGGCTCGGTTCTGGATTCTTCGCTTCGATCAGAATGACAAACTCTCCACCGTAACAGCGAAGGCGAGCCTTGCGACTCGCCCTCTCAGCACGCTCACACGAGAAGCACTCTCATTTCACCAAACTCATCTTCTGCGTGGAACTGAACGAGCCGGCCTGCAGCCGCGCGAAGTACGTACCGCTCGCAACCCGCATACCCGCATCGTTCGTCCCATCCCAGCCAATCTTGTACGTCCCCTGCTCGTACGTCTCATTGGCAATGAGATTCCGGATGAGGCGGCCGTGAACATCGTACACGGCAAGCGTCACCGCCTCTCTCTTCGGCAGTGAAAACTGGAGACTGGTCGAAGGGTTGAACGGATTGGGAAAGTTCGGATGTAGCTGGTACTCCTTTGCAGAGGATGACACAGGCTCAACGGGCGATGTATGCGGATTCGTGCCGTGACATTGCGTGCACTCCATCTTTGCCACAACCCTGTTCAGCGATCCCGTTCCATGGCAGCTCATGCATGCCGCAATGGTTGCCGGTGGAACGTACCGCGGCACAAAGTTGCCCTGCAACTCCTCATTGAGAATCTGCACGGCGTACGCCGCAACATCGCCCGTAATGCGAGCGCATCGCTCCTTCCGCTCAAGAGCATCCGCCGCGTAGTTTGCGTGAATGCACCATTCCGTGACCGACGGATGGCACAGCGGCGAGCCGGCGGCATTCTGCGGCAGCAAAATGTCGCATCGGTTATCGTTGAACACGTGGTTCACGGCGTACTGGTTGCTGATATCGGTGGGGAAAAGTGTCTGCGTGTACCAGCCAAACAACTCGCTGACCAGCACATCCGAACGCGGCTTCAGCAGCACCAGCGAAATGAGCGCCGCCGGACCATTGATCGCTCCGCAGGTGGCGCCCCAACCTGCCCCACCGCCGTGCCCGTAGATCATCATCTCGGTCGGCAGCTGATTCCATGGCGTCGGCAGCACCTGGCGCAGCTTCGTCACAATCGCATGAAACGCGCCGTACGAGCAGCCCTTCCCCTCCCAATACGTGTCATGTCCCAGAATCCTCACCTGTTCGGTATCAAGCGCTTGATACGGCCAGGGCCAGTCGGTAACGACAGGGTTTGCCCCAATCGGGTTGCGCGTCAGCAGGTTGAGCGCCCCCGCCCCCAACGCAACACCCGCAGCATACTTCGTCGAGTTCTTCAAGAACTCCTTTCGTGTAAGATTGTTCTGCATCGTGTCCTCCTTGTTGTGTGTTGGTGAGATGAATGGTCAATCCCGATCTTGCAGTTGCTTCATCGAACCAGAGAGAAACTCGAGCCACCGGACAAGGTCTCCATTGTGCTGAAGCCAACGGCGTTCCATCATCTCTCGGACCAATGTTTCTGCGCGAGCAAGCCCCTCCCGTGCCGCGTCGAGGCCGGCGGGCGTAAGCGCAACGGTTTCTCTCCTTCGATCTTCGGGATCCAGGCTGCGTGTTATGTATCCCCGGCGATCAAGTGAACGCAGAAGTTTCGAAGTCGAAGGGCCGCCGGTTCCCAGCATTTCACTCAGCTTTCCCACACAGCAAGGCTTCTCCAGATACAGCAGCATCAGGCAATGAAACTCATGGACGGAGAGACCGCACGCCGACGAAAGCGCGTTCTGCAACTTGTGGCAGAAAAGAGTCAGGGCAAAAAGCTCACCGCCGGAAAAGTGGTGCATGTCCATCGTTGGCTCAACGGCAACACTTTCCCCACTGCAAGTATGATGCCCGCGTCAGTAATTGACCAAATGCAAAATTTTCTTCAGGAGAGATGCGATGCGATGTTGAATACTGCAACCCCGACGCAGAAAGATTCAACAGAGTCGTGGAGTGAGCACGACCCGCGCTGTCAAGAGGTCAGGCAGGAACAGGCAAGCCGAATGCCGGCTCGCCTATGCGAAGATGGGTTGAAGGTGGATGTGCAGAGCCATTACCTCGTCACCTCTACGGCTCAACCGGCGGCGCTGTGGCACTTCTCGTGAACATCCGCTTGAGGCGCAGGAGTTCGTCCGCACCGAACACCTTCATCGCATACACGAACACACTGAACAGCAGCAAGAGGCCGAACTTCCACAGCGCCTGAGCCGATGCGAGGTGCACACTCTGGAAGAGAAGGAAGACGAGCGCTGCAGCAAGGACAATCTTTATCATTTTCCCAAACTCATATTCCATTGGATAGACCTTCTGTACAATGACGTAGAGAACGGCAGCCATTGCTGCGTAGCTCAGCAGGGTTGCCACGGCTGCGCCTGTGATGCCGAAGGAAGGGATAAGAAGGAGATTGGCAATCACATTCACCGCCGCACCGACGAATGTTATGAGAGGAAGTTTCTTCGTCTGCTTTTCGATGTAGATGCCCGCGACCATCGTATTGGCAACGCCGAGAAAGATATATGCCGCTAACACAATCGGCACGATCGGAAGTCCGCTCCAGTACTCCGGCGCAATGATGGACTTGCCGTGATAGATGGGAAAAGTGACGACATCATTGATGAAGAAGCTGATGAGAAGAAAGCATCCGGTCATCAACAAAAAGAAATACGTCAGCACGCGGGCAAAGAGGCGCTTCGCATTCGGCTCCGAGGCATTGCTCAGGAAAAACGGCCTCCACGCGAAATCGAATGTCGAAACAATCAACATCATGAAGATGCCCAACCGATAGTTCGCCTGATAGATGCCCACCGTTGCTTTGTCTGTGAGTGCTTCGAGTATCGGACGATCAATCACCTGAATCATCATGGAGGCCAGATACGACGGAACGGACGGCAGGGCGAAGCGCAGTAACGCCTTATGCAGCAACGAGTTCCAGCGGAGTGCCATGTTGCGAAAGACAACCTGAAGAAGAAGCAGAACCGTCACTGCGGAGGCCGCAAGGTTGCTGAGAAAGATCCCTTCGATCCCCATTCGAAACTCAAGGAGAAGAACGAGATTGAGAACGACCGTCAGCACGATATTGAAGAGCTTGAGTGCGGCGAAGTGCTTCGCCTTCCCCTCCATACGGAGGTGAGCAAAGGGAATGAGCGCAAGCGCGTCGAGCAGAAGTATCCAGCCTGCGTACGTCACGATCGCCGAGTGATCGGCGGGAATGCCGCCGGCGAGCATCAACACATCGCGCAACAGCCAGATGATCAGCGAGAAGACTACGGACGTTGAACCGACGGAAAGCCACGCAACGCTGAAGGCCTGCTTCTTGTCGCCGAATTCCTGCGACGCGGCGTAGCGCATGAACGCCGTCTCCATGCCGTACCCGTAGATGATGTTCAGGAACGCAATGTACGCATAGACGGTGGCGACGATGCCCAGGTCGGCGGGCGGTAGAACATTGGTGTAGAACGGCGTGAGGAGAAACGTGAGAAAGCGGCCAACCACCGTGCTGATGCCGTAGATGGCGGTATCGGTGCCGAGCCGCTTGAGCTTATCGAACATGCCGGAGTTCGAGCGAGATATCGAGCGCCTTCACGGAATGCGTCAGAGCGCCGATGGAGATGAAATCCACGCCGGTCTCGGCTACGGCGCGAACGTTGTCGAGCGTGATGCCGCCGGACGCTTCCACTTCGACCCGATGCGCAATAAGCTCCACCGCCTTGCGCATCTCATCAAGCGGAAAGTTATCCAGCATGAGACGATGCACGCCATCGAAGCGCAGTGCCTCGCGTACTTCGTCGAGGTTCTTCGTTTCAACCTCGATGGCGATGTTCAGTTCACGTTCCGTAAGATAGCGTTTGCAGCGCTCAATGGCCCCTGCAATCCCTCCGGCGGCAACGATGTGGTTATCCTTAATCAAAACCATATCATCGAGACCGAACCGGTGATTGACGCCGCCGCCAATCCGCACCGCAAGCTTGTCCAGCGCACGAAGGCCCGGCGCCGTCTTGCGCGTATCGGTGATGCGAGCGGCAGTACCAGCAACTGCCTCGACGTAGCGTCGCGTAAGCGTGGCAATTCCACTCATGCGTTGGAGAAAATTGAGTGCTGTCCGCTCGCCCTTGAGGATGCTTCTGGCCGAACCCTGTACGGCGCCGATGGCAGTGCCGTTGGTAACCCGTTGCCCATCTCGAAGGTACGGCGTCACGGTGATGCTCTGGTCGCACAACTGAAAGACCAGACCCACAAGCTCTAACCCGGCAATGACGCCCTCTTCCTTGCACACGAACTCGGCTTCGCCGAGCAACTCGTCCCCAACGGTCGCTTCGCTCGTCACATCTCCCATCCCCACGTCTTCCATCAGCGCGAGTTCCACCAGGCGACTGATACGGCTGTCATGCAGGAGGTTAGCGGGCATCGTCTTTCCTCAGCGGCACCGCGTCTTCGGGGCGCATCATCGGAATGCCATCCCGGACCGGAAAGAGAAGCTGGCAGGCTTGACAGGTGAGGCTGTTACCGACAGGGTCGAATGCAACCTTGCCTTTGCAGAACGGGCAGCACAGAATCTCTAACAGCTCCTTGCTGAGCGTCATGAGCGCATCTCCTTCTCGATGGCTTCCACGAACTGAGCGGGGGCACGCGTGGGCTTGCCTGTTGCCGCGTTGAGAAATGTGTGGACGGTATATCCTTCAACGATGGCTTCCGCTTCACCGTCTCTGAACACCTCATACTCCAGACGAATGCGAGCAACGGGAATCTCGCGAAAGTACGTCACCACGTGAAGCAGATCGTCATAGCGAGCTGCCTTCTTGTATTTCGCGTGGGCTTCGATCACCGGCAGAAACAATCCCATCGCCTCGATCTGCGGATACGGCAGCCCGATATCACGCAGCAGGTCGGATCGCCCCTGCTCAAAGTACTCGAAGTACTTCGCATAGTACACGAACTTCATCTGGTCGGTGTCGGCGTAACGAACGCGTATGTCAGTGGTGTGTTTGATCATTTCATGGAGCGAACATTGCTACAGTCGAACCCATCCCCTCATCCCGCGTACTCTCCCATCTTCGAAAACTTCTCGATGCGCTTTTCGATCAGCCTGTCAATCTTCACTTTAGTGAGCGTTTTCAGCTCGCTGAGAAGTTGGCCTTTCAGGATGTCGGCAGCCTTGGCGTGATCGCGATGCGCGCCGCCTAATGGTTCGGGGACAATCTCGTCAATGATTCCCTGCTTCTTCAGGTCGGGCGCCGTAAGCTGAAGGGCTTCCGCCGCCTGCTCTTTGAAGTCCCAGCTCCGCCACAAAATACTCGAGCAGGATTCCGGCGAGATGACGGAATACCAGGCATTCTCCAACATCAGAATCCGATCGCCCACACCGATACCGAGCGCTCCACCCGAGGCTCCCTCGCCAATGATCACCACGACGATCGGCACTCTCAGTCTCGACATCTCGAACAGGTTGCGCGCAATGGCTTCAGCCTGACCTCGTTCCTCCGCTTCTAAGCCGGGATAGGCACCGGGCGTATCCAACAGCGTGATGACGGGTTTGCCGAATTTCTCTGCAAGCTTCATCAGGCGCAGGGCCTTGCGGTAGCCTTCAGGATTCGGCATGCCGAAGTTGCGGTAGAGATTCGTCTTGGTATCGCGCCCTTTTTGGTGGCCGATGATCATGACGCTGTAGCTGTCGAGCTTTGCGAATCCACCAACGATTGCCTTATCGTCGCGAAAGCACCGATCGCCATGCAGTTCGATAAAGTCGGTGGTCATGAGACTGATGTAATCGAGCGTGTAGGGCCGATCGGGATGGCGGGCAAGCTGCACTTTCTGCCAGCGTGTGAGGCCGCTGAAGACGCTCCGCTGCAGCTGGCTGACGCGTTTTTCGATCTTCTCGATCTCCTGCGCAATCGCCGGGTTATCGGCGTACTTGCGCATCTCTTCTAACTTCTGCTCGAGATCGTAGATCGGCTTTTCAAAATCTAACGTAACTTTCGGCATACTTCTATTGGCGAGCTGAACGCAACAGTGACTTCAAGATGATTTCGACATCCAGCATCAACGATTGGTTGCGAGCATAGTAGAGCTTGTAGCGTTCGATTTCCTCGTCCGCGAGATCGTCCCGCCGGTTGATTTGCACCAGACCCGTGATGCCTTTTGGACCGAGATATGAACGCACGTGTTGACCTGCCGGTGAGACGGCGGGCGCATCAGGCTCGTCGAGAGGGCGCCCGACCAAACTTATTCTACCCAAAAACACCTGCGGAAGCAAGAGGACGAACTGTGCAATGCCGGAAGCGTTTGCCGGGTTTCGAACCAACCGGACAAAGGGGTATATCGGCAGCACGAGTGTGGCCACGATGAGGTCGAATGCACGCTTGATCACCCGATGGCCAAGTTTGTGGATGTTGTAGTCAATCTCCACCAACGGGAACGTATCCAGCTCGTCGATGCTGGGCTTGCCGATAATCGCCTCGAGACTGTTGGGCACGAGTCGGAAGGTAACGCCGCGATTGGTGCTACGGGCGATGACGGTGAGGATGTCCTTGTACGATATGCCATCCGTCGAGAAGATCACCTCGCGCACGCGCCGTTCGTCGATCACCTTGCCCACGTTGTCGATGCTGCCGATGATTTCCACGCCGGCAACCTTCTCGCCGATATTCCGCCGATGCGTATCAATGAAACCGACGACGTCGTATCCATTATCAACGCGGGCGCGCAGCTTGCGCAGCACCTCCTGCGCCGAGGGGCCTGTTCCGACAATCACCGCGGGGCGACCGAACAGCGTGCCCCGTGCGCTTCGCCGCCTCCCGGTCACCAGTTGCAACAGCAGGCGCCATCCGGGCAGCAGCACAAATGTAATGGCACCGGCAATCAACACAACAGCGCGACTGAAGGCGAAGTCTTTCGCAAAGAAGATCGTTGCCGATACCAGCGTGTAGCTGATGATAACCGCAAGCGCCGAACGGGAAACCGAGTGCCGGGACGTCGTGTAGACGCCCGAAAAATACATCGAACCGACGACGATGGCCGGGGGCACAGTCCAGACGATGGGATAGGCGTAATCCGGAAATCGGAAGACGCGTCCAAAGTACAGGTACTCGCTTGCGACGAGCACGAGATCAACCAGGACGAAATCCACGAGAGCGATGAGGAGGGGCTGGCTCATCTTGCTCACCATCGCCAGAGCTGCGCGCAGCGTGATGCCCACCGTGAGAAAGACTTCGACGAACAGCGAGCGGCTGAAGTGCTTCTCCACAAACAACTGCATGGCCTGATAGAACGTCCGGACCTCGTCAATGTCGCTGCGCCGTGTGCTCTCGCCTTTGAAATGAATGATTGTGGTTGCATGAACATAGTACACGTTGTACCCCGCCTGACGAATGCGGTAGCACCAGTCGAGATCCTCACCGTACATGAAGAAGGCTTCGTCAAGTCCTCCGACCTTCTCATATACCTCACGCCGCAGCATCATGAAGGAACCGCTTACGGCATCCACCGGGTATGTTTCATCCGGGCTGAGGTAGGTGAGATTGTATTTGCCGAAGAGACGCGACTTCGGGAAGAGCGTGCTGAGACCGAACGTCTTGGTAAAGGCCACCCACGGCGTCGGGAAGCTGCGGCGACACGGAAGCTGGAACGAACCGTCGGGATTGAGGATCTTGCATCCGGCAAGTCCCGCATCGGGATGCGCGTCGAGAAACTGCATCATCACCTTCAGCGTGTCCTCCTGCACCACCGTATCGGGATTGATGAGGAGGAGATAGCGCCCCGTGGTTAGTTTGAGCGCCATGTTGTTTGCGCGCGCAAAGCCGACGTTCGCGCTGTTTTCGATCAGGCAGACACGAGAAAACTTCGCCTTCACCATCTCCACGCTTCCGTCATCGGAGGCGTTGTCCACCACAAACACTTCGGCGTTGATTCCCTCCAACGCGCGATAGATGGAAGCGAGAGCATTCTCCAGAAACTGCCGGACGTTGTAACTGACAATGATGACCGAGAGGTCCATGGATGACGCCTCGCGCTCTACAGGCGATGGAAGATGCTGCGCAGACGGAGTTTCAGCAGCATGAACATTGCCTCGTACACGATGTGCCGGGACATCTTGGAGTGCCCTTCCCGACGGTCGGCAAACACGATTGGAATTTCCACCAGACGAAAGCCTTTCTTCCACACTTTGAAACTCATTTCAATTTGGAAGGCGTACCCGTTCGATCGAATTCTGTCGAGGTCAATGGCTTTGAGCGCTTCGATCCGATAGCACTTGAAGCCGCCGGTTGCGTCACGCACAGGAAGTCCCGTGATGATTTGCGTATAGACGTTCGCCGAGTAGCTGAGCAGGAGGCGACTCATCGGCCAGTTCAGGATGCGGACGCCGTTGATGTAGCGCGAGCCGATCACAAGGTCGTAGTCCTTGATTTTCGCGAGAAACATCGGGATGTCGTTCGGGTTATGCGAAAAATCCGCATCCATCTCGAACACAAGGTCATAGCCGTTGGCAATGGCGTACTTGAATCCCCGCACGTACGCCGTACCCAACCCCTGCTTCCCCTCGCGCTCGATGAGATGTACATGCGGATTCGTCGCCATGATCTCTTTCACGATCTTGCCGGTTCCGTCGGGCGAGTTGTCGTCAACCACCAGCACATCAATGTTGGGGGCCTGCCGCAGAACGGCGGGAATCAGCTTCGGTATGTTCTCGGCCTCGTTGTACGTCGGGATAACAACAAGGATCTTCGGGAGTTGTGTTTCCACGTCAGCGCGTCTGATAGAATTCCTTGATGGCACCCGTGATGGAGACCATGTGTTCTTCCGTCAGTTCCGTGTGCATCGGGAGGGAAAGGACCTCATCCGCCGCTTGCTCGGTGATCGGGAAGTCGCCTTTCCCCTTTCCCGCGACGGCAAACGCCTTCTGCATGTGCAGCGGCACCGGATAGTAGATGGCGTGCGGAATGCCTTTCTTCTTGAGATGCTCTGCAAGCTCGTTTCGTCGCGGCGCACGAAGAGTGTATTGATGGAAGATGTGCTCGGCGTCCGGGGAGACGTACGGGACGGTGACAGGCGTATCGTGCAGCAACTCATTATAGCGCGTTGCAGCGCGGCGGCGCGTTGCGTTCCACGCATCAAGGTACTTCAGCTTGACCGAGAGAATCGCCGCCTGCAGCGTATCGAGCCTGCTGTTGACCCCGAGGATGTCGTGGTAGTACCGCGTCTTCGAGCCGTGCACGATAATCATGCGCATGCGTTCGGCAAGCTCGGGATCGTTCGTCACCACCATGCCGGCATCGCCGAAGGCGCCGAGATTCTTGCTCGGGAAATAGCTGATGCATCCGATGTCGCCGAACGTACACACCTTCTTGCCTTTGTACGAAGCGCCCAATGCTTGCGCCGCATCTTCAATCACGCGCAGCGAGTGTGTGCGCGCAATGGCCATGATCGGTTCCATCTCCGCCGCCTGACCGTACAGGTGAACGGGAATGATCGCCTTCGTGCGCGGCGTAATGGCTTGCTCGATGAGAGAAGGATTGATGTTGAACGTCCTCGGGTCAATATCCACATACACCGGCTTGGCGCCCAGGAGGACAATGGTCTCGGTAGTTGCCACGAACGTGAACGGCGTCGTAATCACCTCGTCGCCCGGACGAATGCCGAGCGCCATCATCGCCACCTGCAGCGCATCGGTCCCCGAGGCACACCCGACGGCGTACTTCACGCCGAGGTAGCCCGCGATCTGACACTCGAACTCGCCCACCTCTTTGCCGAGAATGAACTGGCCGGAGTCCAGCACGGCGTGCACCGCCGTATCAATTTCCGATTTGATTTTTCTGTACTGGCCGACCACGTCGACCATGTGAAGAGGAGTCATTGTTTCTTCCTTGTTTCTTCGGGTGTTGGACAGGACATCACGTGTGGCCCTTGCCGAGAAGCATGTGGGCTATAGTGCTGAGAATGATTTTGAAATCCATTCTCAACGACATGTTCTCGATATAGAACAAGTCGTACTGAACCTTCTTCTTGACGTCTTCGACCGATTCGTCGTACTTGTGTTTCACTTGTGCCCAGCCGGTGATGCCCGGACGTACACGCAATCGACGCGGGTAGAGAGGGATCTGGCGGCACAGCTCTTCAACAAACATCGGACGCTCGGGCCTCGGCCCAACCAGGCTCATGTCTCCCTTCAGCACATTCCACATTTGTGGGATTTCATCGAGATGGAGTTTTCGGAGGATCTTGCCGACACGCGTGACTCTGGGATCCTTCCGATTCGCCCATTGAGGTCCTTGCTTCTCTGCATCCTGATACATGGAACGGAACTTGAGAATCTTGAACAGCTTCCCCTCTCTCCCCACGCGTTCCTGCTTGTACAGCACAGGTCCGGGTGAATCCAGTTTGATCAACAGCGCAATCAACAACCACAACGGCATACCGAGCGCGAGTACCACAAACGCAAACCCCACATCGAGGACGCGTTTCATTGCCTCCTCCCACGCAGGCATGAGCTGCGGACTAATTTCAATAAGTGGAAAGCCGTAGATCTGATTCGTTCGTGCTTGTCCGCTGATGATGTCATACAGATCGGGCATGATTTTCAACCCGACCCGATGGGAGTTGCAGTTGCGGATAATCTCCAACAATTGCTCGTGATCTGAAGAGTCGAGCGCTATCAGAACCTCACGTATGTTATGGCGAGGAATGACTTCATGCAGATTCTTGATAGATCCGAGCACAGGAACATCTCGATAGGGATTGCCTCCTTTCTCGTCGACGCTTGCAAACCCGATCACCTTGTATCCGAGTGCAGGGTAGCGGATCAGCTCGTCGTACAGGTCGTGCGATTTTGCTTCGCTGCCAACGATCAGGGTGTTGTGAACGCCAATACCTGCAATCAGCATGCGTCGTTGCACGCTGCGGATCGTCAGTCTGCCGATGGCAACGAAGGAAAACAGAATCCCCCAGTAGATGGCGATCAGCAAGCGGGAACTTACCTGAACGTTCGAACCTTGGTCATCCACAAAAACCGCAAAGAACAGAAACAGGCACCCGCCAACGGTCGTCTTGAAGACGAGCGTAATTTCATCGAGCCGTGACTTCGCATACCACGGCCGGTACAAACCCACGATCCAGAACACCAGGAGCCAGTACAGGCACACGAACACCATCGGCAGCCACAACTCCGGCACCACCGTCACATCAATCCATCCGCTGCGGACGCGCACGTAATAGTACAGAAGCCAGGACAGACAAATGGTAACCAAGTCACTAACAAGCAAGACTGTTCGTTCGAGCTGCTTATTCACGGCAACACATCCGTTCAACATTCAATGAGTCAGTCACCCAAGCTTTCAAGGATCTCATCATACACTGCCAAAGTTTTCTTTGCAGTTTCGCCCCACGAAAATCGTTGGACATTGCAGTATCCCTTTTTTTTCAGGGCAGATCGGAGATCGCTGTCCCTTGACAGCTGCTCGATTGCTTCAGCAATATCTTCTTTCGAGAATGGATCAAAATAGATCGCCGCGTCCCCCGCAACTTCCGGCAATGAGGCCGCTCGCGAACATGCCACGGGGACTCCACAGGCCATACCTTCAAGAATGGGGAGTCCGAAGCCTTCGTAATATGAAGGGAACACAAGAAAATCTGCCCCACGGAGCACCTTGAGCATTTTCCCCCGAGTTAGATATCCCGTTGAATAGACTTCAGCTGTAATGCTAAGGTCTCGAGGAGTGTGTCCAATGAGCACAAGACTGTGTTTGATACTCTTACTTCTTCGGAGTGAAGCATACGCCTCGATGAGTCGCGAAATATTCTTGTGAGGAGAGGAACTCGAGAAAGCAACAAAGTACGGCGCAGGCATTACCGTCGAGTTCTTGTCCTTGACTTCTCCTTCTGCTACAGCCTCATCCTGCGAGTAATGCACGAGCGGGGCCTCGTGAGTTACAGCAACTCGCCGTTCATCAATAGCATAAGCCCTAATGATTTCATGTTTTGAAAAGTCCGAAACGGTAATGATCTTCTGAGCATAGCGTATCCCCATGCCCACGAAAAACTCCAGGGCGAGTCGTCGAGTGAGAGGCATTTGGTCACCGAAGGCGCGATAATTAAGATCATGCACTGTTACGACACTGGGACAGTGTAGACGCAAAGGTGTGGTATACCCAAGTGAGTGCATCAACGAAACTCCGCTTCGCTTTGCCAGTTTCGGAAGAACAAATTGTTCGTAGAAATAACGCTCATGCCTGTGCACAGCATTCACGGGACAAACGACTGTGTCAAACGGAAAGATTTCCGTCTTGAACATCGCGGACGCCTCTTGATTCAAGAAGAGGATGAATTCATACTTCGATTCGACATTACGAAGTCCATAGAGAAGTCCCCGTGCATACGTCTCCGTCCCTCCAACCGTATCGGGAATTAAGTAAAGCAAATTAAGTCCGATGCGCATCATTTAGTCGGACAGTGATTATTGGAAATCTCGTTGATCAAATGTTTGTATCGATCGGTGACCGACTCATACGTGTACTCTCGTTCGACAAGGGCGCGTGCTTTGGCTGCGTACCCGGGGAGCAGGGTACGATTCTCATAAACTTCCATGATCGTTTTGTGTAGTGTGAACCGGTCTCCTGGCGGAACAACCCAACCGAGTTTTGATTCTTCGATGACGCGACTGAGTTCCGATTCTTTATCTGCAATGGCAAGAATCGGCTTCCCTGCCGCCAGAATGTTGTACATTCTGCTCGGAACCGATACGCCGGCCATACCTGAAACAAACGATATGACCGCAATATCGCAGGCATTCAGCGAAACGGCCAACTGTTCGCGCTCAAGAGGAGGTAGAACGGTAACGTTGATCAGTTTTCGCAAAGCTTGGATTCGCCTTACGTAGGGAGCCTTCGCACCCGACCCGATAAAAAGGAAGTGGACGTTTTCGACCGGGCGGAGTTGTGTAGCAACTTCGAGAAGAATCTCCAGATCGTGCGTTCGCCCCATATTCCCGGAATACTGTAGCACAAACTTGTCCTCCAATCCAAGCTGCTGCAGCAGCGGATTACTCCCTCGGGGGAGAGGTCGTATCTGCTGGACGTCAGCCCAATTCGGAATAACGGAGATATTGTTCATCGAGGCAACTGTCTTTCGTTCAACAAGTGCCTTCATGTCATAGCCCAAGACAACGATAGCTGCCGCGTGTTGGTACAGCCATTTGTGAACCCGATCGATTATCCGTACGATGAATGATCTTGGACGCGTGATGCCCGCCGCAATCATCGCCTCGGGATACACATCTTCGATCCGAAGTACTAATGCATTCTTGCGGGCCTTGCAGATAAGAGAGCCGACGAAGGGCAAGGTCGGTGGGTTTGTCACGACGAACACAACATCACCGGAGCGAATCCGAAAGAGACCGTTGAGCAGGATCGAAAGGCTGATCGTCAACAGATTGATAAATCTGAACGCCAACCGATCCTTGTTAAACGTTGTCGCCAGGCAGCGATAGATCGTCACTCCACGCCGATATTCGCGCCGAGGGGCTCGTATGCCTCTCGATGCATACGTCGGCTGCGCACAGAGGACACACACGTCGAACTCAAGAGCCAGAGCTTCCGCTACGCCGGTAACATAGTAACCCGTGGCAGATTGCTCTGGATAATAGAGTTCTGAGAGTACCCAAACACGTGGCTTTGTCTGATGAACTCGCTTCATGTGTGCCACAGTGAATGCTGCATGAAGAAAGAGCCTGACGACGTCGACACAGAATCTCTCCTGTTGTTTCCTCTAAATCTTCAATGAATTAATGAACCTACAATGCGACCAACTTCTTGAATGCTGATGCAGCGAAACGTAAGGAGAAGCGCGAAATAGATCAGTGCTCCTGCCGGTATGAGCAGAAGAATATGAAACGGCAACGCGGTAATTGTCAGAGCCATAATGACTGCAGCAAGTACCGGCCTTATGCTCATGTTGACCAATGATGACGCGGAAAGAACCTGGCTACGAACCAAGAAGAAAATGAGCAAGAATGTCTCCACAATAAGCGAGACAAGAATCGGAGAAAGTATCCCGGCGACGCTAACCAGTGCGAGGTTACCTATAAGCGTTAGGGCACCAGCCAGAAGAAAGCCCTTCGAATATACGGATTCCGCCCCGCTTGCGATAAGCGCATTCTCAAAAACCACGCGAAGCATTACAACAGTGACAATCCACATCCCGAGCTGAAGGACCACCGATGATTCCTCGTATGTCGAAGAATACAAAAACTGGATTACACGGTCACCAACAGCAGTCCCACCGGCTCCAATTCCTATTCCGACCAACAGAAATCGTTGAGCGATCTTTCGTGTCGCAACGAGAAAGCGTGCTTTATCCTCGCGATAAGTCTTCACAAGTAAGGGCAGGATGGCGTTGGAAGCTGCGACGACGACGAAAGCCCACATGAACAGGATGATCTTGTACGAAGCAGAAAATACGCCCACTTCCTTGTGTGTGAGGTACAAACCAAGCGCAAAGGTTCCAAAATTGTAGTTCACCTGCGTGATGAAAGCCCCGATGGCAAACGGGAAGGCTTTTGCCAAGGTTTCGGTCACCTCAGCAAACCGCATGTGAGTCACCAGATTCCGGGACGGTATTGTTCTCAGGTAGTAGATCATGAGCAGCAGGGTGGAACCCAGGATCCCGGCAGTATAATACAGCGCCGCCATATCAAGATCATCATGGGTCTTGACCAAGAAAAAAACAAGGCCAGCAAAGAGGCATCCACGTGCGACACGACCAGCTGCTATCGGTTCCATACGCTCCAAGCCTTGGAAGACCCATTCCAGGAGCAGTGCAGATGGAAACAGGCTGAGTCCAAAAATGAGGATCAGGTGTTGCACATCTGCCGATTTGGGTAGAAACATAACGGCTATCCATAGGACAAGGAACGCCACCAATGCACTTCCGATGCGGAGCAGGGAGATTTGAAGGACATGTCGGCTAACCTCCGATCGATTCTCAGCAACACGAGCTACCTCTCGCGTCCCATGCGTTTGCAATCCAAAATCGGCAAGGTAAAGAAAGTACAGAGAGACTGTCTGTGCAAAAACGAACTGGCCGAAACTATCCGGTCCGAGGATTCTTGCGATATGAACAAATCCCCAAAGGGTGAGTACCTGCCCGAAAACGTTTGACCCTAGGAGGTACAGAAAGTTTCTTACCACACGTTGTTGATACAATCACACACCACAGTGTCAATAGGAATCAAAACCTGCGCGACGTCGCGTTCGCCTGTGGAATTCGTTGAGTCAGAATAGCAAGAGAGGCAATGTCGGGTGCTTTGTTTCACCATCAAATGAGTACGATGTTCCATAGCTCTTCAACTCGTCGAAGTTATTGCAGGTACTACTCCTGCATAAGATGTATTCTTGCGTGATGTAATGATCCATCGCAATCCGACGTATAACGCGAGCACATTGTAAAGAAACCAAAGCATCGCAAGCGGAAAATTGAAAAACGATATTAGCATCACAAAAACCATTACCCCGTAGGCTGCCACATTCTCGATTGTTGGCGCCCTCCGCATCCGATAGTAGAGAGTACCGCTGATCAACCCAAGGACAAGGGGAATAAGGAGTAACCCGAAAACCCCAAAGTCTCTGTAGAACGTCCAAAACGCAGTGTAAGTGTTATATCCGCTCACAAGGTATGGTGTCCGATTGATCGCAAAGTATTCCGCCAGCAATTTCTCAAGGCCAGTAAGGGATACTAGAAAGTCTAACGTGAAATAACCAAACGTAAAATGATCTAGTTGAGCGACACCACGTGCAAAGTTCTCCAGATTCATGACAATATACATGTACGGCTCTGTGAGAAAGGCGAGCTCGGTTGGGAGTCGCATCTTGGAGGTAAAGTAAAGCCACGTCGCAAAGAGATGGCGGAGTCGCAACGAAGAAATCCAGTAGAAGAAACCTGCTACGGCAAGGGAGAAAAAGAAAGCAGTTCTGGCTCGAAGAAGGTTCGTTGCATAATACAAAAGGGTGAAGCATAAGACTGCCGCCATCACGATCTGGAACCGTTGCAGCAGAAGAAAATAGGAACCTACAGCAAGAGAAGATATCCACAAGAGAAATACCTTCCGTCGGGTGTGGCCATGTACTAAGAGAAAGTACAACAGGGTAAAAAAAATGATAAAGGCTGTCGAGTTGATGAGAACTCCGAAACCAAAAACATAGAAATCTACTCGCGATAATTTGCCTCCAACGACAAAGACTGGGAGAAATCCTTTGACGAGATAAATAATCAGGTAAGAGATTGCATAGACTGCCACGGAGGCACAAATGAACCAGAAAAGCCTACCCTCTCGAACTTGCTCACGAGACAACACCCGCCGCATCAATGGTATGGGTGTCATTGGTGACGAAAGGTGGATGACGAAAACAATGAACACACCAACCAAAAAGGAGAGAACACCAATACCTAGCAAGATCCAGCTCTGAGAACTCCACTCATGTTGATAACGGCTCAGCTTGAGTTCTGCAAGAGCGATGGCAAAACACCACACGAAGATAAGTATCCGACCAGGGGAGAGTATGTCTGACCCTCGCCTCAGCCATGTGAGCATAGCCAGAACACATACCGCAAAACACACCAGAGAGATCAAACTCATCCATTCTCCGTTGTCAAGCTGGGGTGGAGAGGACGTTCATCGGTCAAGTATCACCAAACACCCTTACGCTTCCAGAAACGAAGCCCAAACCAGTCTGTGCGTAGTGATGACACAATGCTCGCATAGCGTTCGGGAAACGCTTGCCTCAAGCGAAAAAGACCCTCACCGATAAGGACCACAATGCAAGCCATGAGCAAAGAAATCACCAGCGCCATCAGTGCATACAAGCTCACCTTCGGCTTCGCCTTCCGTTCGGCGGGCGCGGCTTTGTCTAACACTATCACCGAGGGAGTTTGACGGCGTTCTTCCACTTTTGCTTGTTCATACAAGGGCGCGATGATTTGCAGAATCTTGTACTGAATCTCCACATCACGATACCGCCGCACGTACTCCATGCCTAAATCGGGAGCCTTGCTGAAGGGGACGAAGATATGCATGTCCCGCCCGACTGTTGCGCCGTCGGAGCCCATTCGCATCAGTTTGTTCCGCAGCTCGTCAATTTCGATCTGCCCGGCAACGACCGCAGGATTGTCGGAAGATTGGGTGCGGCGAAGAACTCCGAGCTGCACTTCCTTCATCGCAAGCTGCGCAGCGATCTCTGCTGCCGCTTTGATCGAAGCCTCGGTTTGTTCGGGCATGGCGATGATGCCATACCGTTTCTGGAAAACGCGTAAGGATTCTTCTGCAGCAGCAAGATCGGCAAGGTTCTGATTGTACCGTTGTTCGATGAATTCGCGATTGCCGCGTGCATTCTGCACCTGTAACTCGGAATTCGTTCTGTTCAGTAACTCTACAAAATAATTTGCCATATCGGCCGCACGCTGGGGATCTTTGTCGTACACTGTAATGGTGATGTTCCCTTCCGGCTCAAGAGTAAACTCGGTGTTGCTCAGCAGTTCCTTCGTCGTCTTCTCCATTTTGTAGCTGCTGATGTCATACACACTGTCAAGCTTGAACTTCTCGATGACGGCTCCCAACACGGTTCCGCTTTTCAGGATTGCCAGGTACCGGTCTGCCTCGGGATTTGACCCTAGAGCCGACAGAGCGCGGGCGGGCGAGAGACTTCGCGCTATGGACGAAATCCCACTGAATGCACTCAACAGCTCCGTCTTCTCCGCGGGAAACACGGAGGCTGTGGACTTGTACCATTTCGGAGAGAGAAAGACGACGACGGTCGTCGCCACTGTAACCGATAGGACAAATCTCGAAATGAACTTCCGGTACTTCGTAATGATCGAAAGGAATTCGATGATCGTCGAGGCCGGCGTTTCGGTTTTGGGTGTTGCGCTTTCTTCCATCACTTCGTCAAATTGTTGATCAACAGGGCGACCGTTGCAGCGGTGCCGATGATGCCCGCAACCTGCGCCCAGATGTTCAAGTGATAGGCAAACGGATATTCCCGATACTTCGGCACCCAGATGAAGTCGCCATCTTCAATGGTCGTTTCGTCGGGATCGAACCAGATGCGCGTGCTGCCCTTGATGATCTTCACGTCGCCTTCACTGGCTTTAGCTGCAAATCCGCCGGCCTTGGCAATGTAATAGCGATAGTCCTGCCCTTGGACATACTCCACGTGGCCCGGGGAAAGCACCTGGCCAAAGACATAAATTGTTCGTTTCAACGCCGGGACGTAAATCCGATCATAGTTTCTCAAGGTGACATCCTGTGTGCTGTCGCCCAGCACAAAGAGTTTGTAGAAGTCAACGGCAACCAATTCCTCTCGCAGCCGCAAGGCGGTTTCCGTGAGATAGTAGGAGGTATCCTGAACGCCGAGCGTGCTTCGCGAACTCAGCAACTGTTCTCGGGCGATTTCTTCAGGAGCGGTTTCGGGAGAGACCCGCGCTCTTATCAGCGTTGCCGCTTTGATGTTTGCATCACGCGTGAACCCTCCGGCCGCTCGGATCACCTCCGAAAGTCTTGTGGTATTCAGTGTGACGGGGTAGTGGCCGGGCTGCTGCACGGCCCCATCCACTGCCACGATGAAGGCTTGACGACGTTCACGAATCTCATGGACAAACAGCCTGTCACCGGGCCGCAAGGCAATGTTCGGCTCCTTGCCCGCGAGAATCGCGGCGGGGTTGACCTGCAACGTCTCTTTGCCTTGTGCATCGGGCGTGAGGCGCGTGAGCACTGCGTGCTGTGAATCGGCTCTTGCGTTGAATCCAAAGCCCATCGCTATCAAGTCGGTGAGGCTATCGCCCGGCACAAATTCAAAACTTCCCGTCCGGCGTACGCCGCCCGAGACGCCGATGCCGAGGGTCATGTCTCTTCTCAGAGGGACGAACACCTGATCCCCCTCGCGCAGATATGGATTATACTTGCCCTCGCCTGTCGCCTGATATTTCACGAGGTCAACACGTAGGCGCTGCCCCTCCCGACGCTGGACCACGATATTCCGCAGCGATGGCGACGAGCGCGCATACGCCAGCTCGTTCTTGTACGCTTGCAGGTCGGTGATGGCAGATGGCAAAGCATTCGCGGTGGCGATGAGGTTATCCACGCGCTGGAGGGAGTTCATTTCGAACTTCGTTTCGTTCAGCACATCGCCCGTGATTTGCACGATCACTCTGCGCGGGGCCAGAAGCGTGAGGGACACCTCGGCGTTCGGGTAGCGGCGGGAGACGAGCGCACCGACTTTTTTCTTGACGGCTTCGAGCGTCTCATTCCGCACGTCAACAACCCCGACATTGGGAATGAGCAGCGTCGCTTCGGGTGTGATCGTAAGCTGGTGTTCCACCGGCATGCTCGACCAGATGTTCAGCCCTAACACATCCCCCGGACCGACGTAGTATTCGGCGGGATTCACCGGCGCATCAAGAGGAAATGTTTTGCCTGTATACTGCGCAACGTCGGGACGCGTCTCGGGGCGCATCTTCAGCAGGTCGGGGATCGAGATCGAACCGGACAATTGTGCCCACGCCGAAAGTGGCTGGCCAAGCATCGCACCCAGATAGATCCCCACGATCAACAGTCTCGAATAATGTCCGCGCATATCATGCTTCATGATATTGCTTCTTGTAATACTCCATGTATTGACCTGTCATCACGCGTCTCCACCACGATTCATGCGTGAGGTACCATTGTACGGTTTCTTTCAAACCCTCCTCGAAAGTTCGCCGGGGGAACCAGCCTAGCTGCCGTTGTATCTTACCGGCATCGATCGCGTAGCGTCGGTCATGGCCCGGACGGTCTTTCACAAAACGGATCAGGGTATCGGGCTTGTTCAACAGTTGCAGCAGCAATCGAACGATGTCGATATTCTTCCACTCGTTGTTGCCGCCGATATTATAGACCTCGCCGACCTCTCCTTTCTGCAACACCAGATCGAGCGCAGCACAGTGATCTTCCACGTGAAGCCAGTCCCGCACGTTCAATCCGTCACCGTAGACCGGAAGCGGCTTGTCGCTCAGCGCATTGATGATCATCAGCGGAATCAGCTTTTCGGGAAACTGATACGGCCCGTAATTGTTCGAGCACCGCGTCACGATCACGGGCACGCCATGCGTGTGCTGATACGCGAGGGCAAGCAAATCCGAAGCGGCCTTGCTTGCCGAGTAGGGGCTGTTCGGATGGAGCGGCGTCTCCTCGGTGAACTTACCGGTCGGTCCAAGCGAGCCGTACACCTCATCGGTCGAAACATGCAAGAACCGTTCGATGCCCATATCTTTTGCAACATCCAACAACACGTGTGTGCCGACGACGTTGGTCTGAATGAACTCCGCAGAGCCCAGAATGCTTCGGTCCACGTGAGATTCGGCCGCCAGATGCACGATCGTATCAACGTTGTATCGCTTGATCGTTGCTTCGACCAACGGACGATCGCAGATATCGCCCTTGACGAAATGATAGTGCGGATTGTCTTCAACGTCCTCAAGGTTTTCGAGATTGCCCGCGTAGGTCAGCTTGTCGAAGTTGACGACGCCGACACCGGGATGGTGTGCAAGAAAGTACCGGACGAAGTTGCTGCCGATGAACCCTGCTCCGCCTGTGATCAAGACGTTCTTCATTGGGCTACTCTATTCTGAAGATGCTGTTGGGGTCAAGTTCGTGGCGGATTTCGTCCACCGGCTCTTTCCTTCCCCAACCGGCAAACAGCTTGTTGGGAACGTTCACCACCATCCCGGGTTTGCCGCCGACGTTCTTGTACGCGTGCACAATGCCCGGCGGAATGAGGATGGACTTCGGCCCGTCCTCGCCCGCATATACCACCTGTTTCATCATGTAGGTGGGGGAAGATTTCCGATTGTCCCACAAGAGAATTTTGAAATTCGATGGCCCGATGAAAGCAAAGAAGTCCGCTTGCTCGAGATGCTCATGCGGCCCGCGAGCAATCCCCGGAGCCGTCATCGAGATGTAGCCCATGACCGGATAGTATTTCTCCTCCAACGCATCCTGACGAAAGATTTCGACAAGCCAGCCTCGTTCATCGAGAAACTTCACGAGGTCTTTCACGATGACGCCTTCGATCACTCCAGTTTTGAACATCTACTTCTCCATCATCCATCCATACCGCCCTTGTTCTCTCTCCGGGCAGTACAAAGATTCTTCAACGGTAGCAACTCAACACTCAGATAAACGTGGAAGGGCAGCAGCACAAGCGTGAACTTCAATTTGTAGCAATCGGGCGAGTTGACAGTCCTTTTTGAGGTACGACGAATTGACTGCAAAAAAGGTAAGCAATCCCGTTGAGAAAGGCAACGAACACCTCGCGGTTGAGGAGATGATATCAGGTGAGGCGTTCTTTTCTCGGGACGAGGACGAACGATCCTTGAAACGGATAGTCTGAAGGCTTCTGGACGAGTCCTGCTTTGACGGGGCGCTGGAACACCGAGGTAACAAGCGCCTTTGTGTCTTCGCTTTTGCGGAGAACACGCTCGAAGTACTTTTTCTTCCAGAGGGGATGGCCAAGCTCTTGCTCGAGTGCGTGAGACGATCGAGCCCGGAAGTCGTGCAGAAACTCCTTCATGTTTGCTTTCCTGTCCTTGCCGCGGACAATCAACAGCATTTCCAGAGGAAGCAAGCAGTAGGCGTACACATCGAAGCGATGCTCCAGAGCGCTATCGCGCAGGGCGTTCAGAACGGCTACCACTCGCTGCTGGTCCACAAACACCTCTTTGTGTCCGAACACCGGCAGCGTGATGAAGTACCGATGCTTGCCCGTGTAATCGAAGCGATACCGGCTGGGCGGCTCGCCATCAATCAAGCTGATAACCGTCTCCGTCATTGCAATCCCTGCATCATCTGCGTTATGCCGCTGCGAATCATCATCACGGCTATGCCTGCAAGAAACAGCGCAAACACTTTCGCCACGGCGCGCGAGCCTGCATCGCCCATGACGCGGGCTATGCGGTGCGCCTGAGCGAAGACGAGAAACACAATGGCCATGTTTGCGACCAGCGAAGCGATAGTCCACCCGTACCCGTACGAGTTTACGGAAATGATGATGGTGGTGAGGGCGGCGGGTCCCATAATCAAGGGAATACCGATGGGCACAACGCCGATGGTTGTATCCGGTTCGCGCTTGCGCTCTTTTGAAAAGAGGAGGTCGTTCACGGCCAGAACAAGCAACACGATTCCTCCACCCACGCGAAAGTCGCTTTCGGTAATCCCGAGAAAGGAGAACAACAGCTTGCCCGCCGCCAGGAAGACGAGCGAAACTGCAAGCGCAGTGGCTGTCGCTTCGAGCGTCAGCAGCCGGCGGCGGCGTTCTTCAAGCCCGCCGGTCAGGGCAACAAACAGCGGCAGCACACCAAAGACATCAATGGCAACGAACAGAGGAATGAATGCAAGAAAGAACGTTTCCATCACCTGACGGTTACACGTCAATGCCCTGCTCTTTGAGACGCGCCCGAATTCTCGCCACCGCTTCTTCTTCGCTCAGCAGTAAGCGGGCGCCGGCGCTGCGCACCGATTGTTCGAGCGAATCGCGCCGCTCCTTCAAGAACCGCCACACGTTGTAGCCGAGCCGATCCTGGTCGTGCGGTTCAACGGTCGGGATGGACGCAACGGCTGCGTACGCGATGCGTTCTAATGCGTCGGCCGCAGCGGGCTTTACGGGCGAGGGAGCTTTTGTCGTCATAGCCAATACGTGATTGATGTGATGATGTGAAGCTGGGGAAATATAGCCAATCCACAGAAGAAATGACACACAGGAACGATTGAACCATTACATCTCATATCCTAACACAAAATACCAGAGCAGAGGGCCTTCCTGTATCGGATTCTTCGGCAGGTCGCGTGCAGGAAAGAAACTCTTCCCCGCACCGAACGCCGCCTGGCCGAGCGGCGTATCGAGCGCAAGTTCTGCTCCGATGCCGTGACGGAAGGCGCTGATCTTGATCTGCTCGGGAATCTCTGAAATCGTCGCGAGATCGTACCGCACGCGCAGGTAGGTCTCGAACATCAGCCGCATGGGAAGTTTGTAGCGATATTCAAGGCTGAGGGCCAGCAGTTGTCTGCCGCGCCGGTCGTCTTCGCGCGTTCCGTACATGGACTCGCGTCCGCCCAAGCGGAACTGCTGCGCCAGGGGCATCGTCTCATCGCCGTAGCCAAAGCGCAAGCGCGGGTGCAACGTGCTGCGTGCACTGAGCGATGAGTATCCCTCGTACATGATGCGGAGAGCGTTGTATCCCACGTCGCTCAAAAAATTCTTCGTGGCAAACTCATACGAGAAGGAAAGGTTCACGCCCGAAGTCGGGAAGGGAAAACTGTTGCGGCTATCCACCACCGTCCCGATTTTGAACAGCGAGAGCCGATACTGATCGGCAATGTGCGGCAGACCTTGCACATTCTTCATCCTCACATCTTGCAGCGACCACTCGATGGTGAAACCGCCAAGGCGCTCCAGACGCCCGCCGACAATGAGCCGCCCGCCGTACCGGACCTCGGAATACTCGCCCACGCGAATGCGTGCCCAGCGATTTTCTCGCCGCTCGTTCGGATCATCGGCGTAGAGATAACTGTTGAACACGCTGGCAAAGGCTGCAAGGTTGAACGTGAAGACAGGACTGAAGAGACGATTGGTTTTGAACTCGACATTGGCAAAGCCGTTGCGCGATCCGCCGGAAAGGGTCAGGCCCAACTCGGTTCCGATGCCGCGAAAGTTTTCGTCACGGATATCTATCCGACCCTGCAGCTCCCGCTCATTGTCAGCCCGCAGTCCAAGGCGAATCAGTTGTGAGGGAAGTTCAGAGATCCGGAGAGTGAGGACGGGTTTTTGTTGGTTGTAGGTGATTTCCAGATAGACGTACTCGAAGATCTTCGTACTGTTGAGGTTTGTCAGCCCGCGCTTGGCACGATCAATCTGAAACATCTCCCCCTCGGCAAGGGCAAACTCCCGCAGCACGAACGAATCCTCCGTCCGCTCTCCGCCGCGCACCTGAATCTTCTCGATCACACCTTCATTGACGGTAATGGTCAGGACGCCGCTGGACTCATCGAACCAGGCACGTTCCATGCGCGCAAGTGAGTAGCCGTGCGAGCGATACAACCGTAGTAAGTTCTCCACCGCCTCATCACATCGCTCGTGGTGCAGGACTCGCCCGATCAGCGGGCGGAATATTTCCCGCAGTTGCTCGGCATCAATCAGCCTGTTGCCGAGAAACTCCACGCGCCGCAGCACCGGATAGTACTGCACATGATATTCCACCCGCACCGGTCGCTCGCCCGGAAAAACATCAACCCAGGCATCATCCACGCGGCCGGTGGCCAGAAGGCGCCGCAGGTGTTCTCGGATTTGCCGTGTCGTGAGTCGGCCGCCGAAGGCGTCGTTCTTGATGGAGAGGAAAACCGTATCGGCAGGGTCGCCGCCGATGATTTCCACGTGCACGTCGTCGAACGTCTCGTCGGCACCGCCGTGGGCGATGCTATCCAGCCGCGCCTGTGCGCGCCGGTAGAGAGACGTGATCGAGTCGATCTGGGCTTCCGCCGACACGAATCCCAGCTCGATGAGCGTGTCGAGTCCTGTAAAGTCGGACGAAAGATGCCGCCCGATGTCGGGTGTGATCGTGACGTCGGCAAGTTTGAGCTGTTCCTGATTGGAAAGCTGCATCATGATGCCCATGATTTGATCGGCGGTTTGCCACGGGGCTTTCATTTCGTCGGCCGTGCGCAAGCCGCTCGTGCTGTTGACGGCGATGACGATGTCGCATCCTGCATCCCGCGCAACATCCACCGGGATGTTTGTCACGAGACCTCCATCAACTAACTGCATCGAGTCCTGCTCGATGGGGTTGAACAAGAGCGGCACGGTGGCGCTGGCGCGCAAGGCCTGTGCAAGCGAACCGCGGTCAAGCACAACGCGCTTCCCGGAAATCAGGTCGGTTGTGACTGCGCGGAACGGAATCTTCAAATCGTCGAACAACGGGTCGGGATGATACAGTGCCTGCAGGGTCTGCTCGTTCAGCAGATTGGTCAGTCGTTGCCCGCTGGAAACGGCGTGTGGAATCACGGGCTGCAAACCTTCGAAGCGCACGACGAGGAAACTCCAATCTTCGGCGAGTTTCTGATCGATGGCAAGATCAATCCGCTGGGCTTCATCGGAGAACGAAAGCACTTCGTCCCAATTCGTATTGAGTGCAAGACTCTCGATCTCGGCGGTGCTATAGCCGGACGCATACAACCCGCCGACGATTGCGCCCATGCTCGTCGCCGCGATGAAGTCAATGGGAATCCTGTACTTTTCGAGAGCTTTGAGAACGCCGATTTGCGCGGCACCGCGAGCGCCGCCGCCGCTCAAGACGAGACCGACGCGCGGGCGCTTTTCCTCAACAAAGGGATAAATGTGGTTCCGATGCCCGGAGGCGCGGTCTGCTACCTGCGGCCGCAGTGTGAGTTTTGATTGCGACAGTGCGTGAAGCGGTACAACCAGACAGAATACCAGGAGGTGGAAACAGAAACGCCGCGTGAAGTGCATGTACCATTGGGGTTTGGATTTTCACACAAAAAGTAGAGCTTTTGAGAGGGAAAATCAAGAAAATGGCTCGAGCGCGCAGTCTGCTCTGAGCGGCGAGCGATTCGTCCGCGACAGCTGCTTCCCTGCCGAACTTTTCGTACACTTCCTCCGGACTCATGCCGACATTCGAGGAGGTTACAATGCCAGCCATCCGATGCGTGCTGCTGTCACTCCTGATGCTGTTGTGTGCGCTCTCCCGTACCACTGCGCTCGGTCTGCAACTCTACGCGACTGCTGGTTCATGCACCACTACTTCCGTTGGGCGCATTCCCATCAACGATCTGGGAACGGGATACTATCAAGGCTATCAGGGCGGACTGTACCCGGGCGGATTCAACGTTCGGCCCGCGCCTCATGATTCGGCAGGGCGGGCGCTTGCAGCGCAGGTCGTCCCGCGCGATACAGCGGGCAACATTGACCTCGTCAACGGCAGAATCGTTCTTCTCTCCATCGGTATGTCGAATGCGACGCAAGAGTATTCCGTGTTCAAGCAGCTTGCGGATGCAGACTCGATGAAGAACCCGCGGCTCACGATCGTGGATGGCGCACAGGGTGGCCAAACCGCCGCGATCATCTCGAATCCGAACGCGCAGTTCTGGACGGTGATTGATCAGCGTCTTGCGGCCGCCGGCGTGCGGCGTGCGCAGGTTCAGGCGGCATGGGTGAAGGAGGCGAACGCCAATCCGCAAGACCCCTTTCCGCGCCACGCGCAGATTCTCGATAGCCAGTTCGTCCTCATTGCCCGCATCCTGAAACAATTCTACCCCAACATCAAACTTGCCTACTGGTCGAGCAGAACCTACGGCGGCTATGCAACCACAACACTCAACCCCGAACCGTACGCATACGAATCCGGCTTTGCAGTGAAGTGGACGATCACGCGGCAGATCAACGGAGACTCCGCCCTCAGCTACACCGAGCCTCAACCGCGCGCCCCATGGCTTGCATGGGGTCCCTACCTCTGGGCCGATGGTCTCGTCCCCCGCAGCGACAGTTTGATCTGGCTCTGCGATGACTTCGTGCCGTCGGATCGCACACACCCCTCTGCCTCCGGTCGGTTGAAAGTCGCACAGATGCTTCTTCGATTCTTCAAATCAGATTCTACGACACGAGGATGGTTCTTGCGGCCGGGCGCAACAACCGTCAAAGAACACCCTCCGCGGCAGTTTGCGCTTTATCCCAACTATCCCAATCCGTTTAACCCTGTGACGCACGTTCGCTTTGAGGTCCCGCAGACGGGCGTTGTGTCACTGAAGGTGTACACCATTCTCGGACAGGAAGTTGCGACGTTAGTCAACGACACGCGGGAAGCCGGAACACATGCTGTTCGGTTTGACGGAAGCAGCTTGCCGAGCGGCGTGTACATCGCGCAGTTGCGGACAGGCTCGTTCATCGCTGCGCGGAAACTTCTGCTGATGCGTTAACCGAAACCGGGCCGCGCGCACGCCTACGCGACCTCCGCATACAGCAGGCAATGATCGGAAATGTTCTTCACGAAATTGGTTCGTGCTGTTCCGGTTCGATTGACCCACCCGTCAACCAACACCTCGGCAGGAACAGGCCGCTGCATCTGGAACTGCAGATCATTGCTCGCAAGCACATGGTCCAGATTGCTTTTCGTCGAGCCGCCTGACCAGGTAAACTCGTGCGACTTCTGCAGCATGCGCATGTTATGCTGGGCTGCCTGATGCTGCAGCGAGGCAATCTCATCGGCGCCGCTCGGTCCATTCTTCTTTCCCATCGTATTCAGATCTCCCATCACGATGAGGCGTGCCTGCCCTTGTTGTTCGGGAAGCCGTTCGAGGGCGCGCTTCAAGCTCCAGACCTTCGTGAACATCTTCTGCCGATTCGCATACGCCGCGGCGTCGGTACCGCTGTCGGTATGCAGAAAGAGAAGGTTCGTGAATATGTCGGCCTTCTTCTCCAGAACACTCAGCAGGCCGCCGGGCCGCAGACGCGTGTTGCCGACCTGCAATTCTCTCCGCTGCGTGAACAGAACCTGTCGGAATCGGTTGCGCTTCCAGCCGACGAGGATTTCGATGCCCTGGGCGGAGTCGGTAAAGGCGAAGTCGTACCCCCGAAACTGCTTGCTCTGCACGAGTCGCCGGGCCGCATCTTTCGCCAGGAACTCGAGGATGCCGAACACGTCCGGGTTGTGTCGCTTCAGCAGGTTTCCGACAGCGATGACGCGCTGCGGTACGTAGTTGAATCGTTCGATGTTCCAAACCGCAAACGAAAAACCCATGGCATTTCTCTACGAGCCGGTCACGCTACCGTCACTCCCCCACTCCAGCAGAAATTCCCGTCGCTAAGTTTGAACCACACGGCATTACCGTTGACCGGCTCGCCGTCGTTGATGCGGGCAACGTAGTCGAGTTTCGTTCCTGCAAGAACCGTGCGTACGAGAGGCGAGCGTGTGCTGGGCGCGTTGCTGCGAATGTTCAGCCGCGAGATCACCGTCAGCGTCCCTTTCTTGGGAGGCGGCGGGGTACCGCGCAGCACGCCGCCGCACGCAGTGAATTCCGTGACCACATCGCGCAGCAGTTGTTCGTACGTTCGGCGGCTACGCGCCAATCCCGTCACCGGATCTGTCTTGCGCAGCGGATCGAGAAAGAAATGCCCAACGATGGCTTTGCGCGGATCGAGATGGAATTTGGAGCAGATGAACGCCATGACCCACACGTACCGGTTGTACGCCTCGTCGGCGTTGATGTTGGTGCCGAAGCAATACTCCACACCGATGGCGGTATCGTTCGCGTCGTACCCGTACAGGTTGTTGTCGGCAACGGCGCCGTACAGAACGTGCCATGCTTTCTCCGGAGTGCCGGTGAGTGCCGGAATGCATTCGATGATGTCGCGATCGTCCACAAACAGATGCGCCGAGGCGCTCATCTCGTTGACGGAGTTCTGGTAATATCGGACGTTGCCGTTGGCAGTAGAATTCGGGTTGCCGGTATCATGCGCAACGATGAACTTCACTCCCGGAGCTATCAGGCGCCCCGACCGACGCTTTGTTCCGGGCGTGAGGTATCGCGGGATGATTTCATACTTCTGCTTGAATGCCATAGCCGCCTCCTTCGTTTAGCCTACGGCCGGAGGAAGTTGGCTCGGCGGAACGACGACCGCAGCCGGTTGAACGGTGCGTGTCGGTTCTTCGGTTGATCCGCCACCCGATCGTGTCCGGAGCCGCTCCTTCACCCCGACAAGCGTTCGCAATACATCGTACCAGAACGGCGCACCGAGTCCGACCAGCAACGTCATCCCCGTCCACCCGAAGAAGTTGCGCGTGAGCGCATCCCAGAGCGTTGCAACAGATGTCGGCAGAGGCGTGCCGCTCGGCGTATTCCACCGCATCATGCTGAACGACTGCGCATTCACCAGTGCGTCAATCCGCCTGATGTTGGCCTGGATGGCGGCTAACGCCACGGAGTCGGAGACCTGTTGGGCAACCTGCGTTCCTTCCGGTGACGCAACCACGACCAGCGAATCGCGCGGCGTCGAGGCCAGACGCTCGCCGAGCGTTACTGCAAGCTGTCGCAGCACTTTATTCGTCGAAAACTCCCTGTAAATCTCAAACAGATTTGCATTGAGCCAGAGGACGACAAGTCCGCTCAGGATGTACGCCCACATTTTCATCCGACGTTCGTAATGGTCCTGAAACGTCTTCATCGTGGTATCATACCACCGCTCGACATCGAGGCGAGCCTGCTGAAGGAAGGAGATGCGCCTGGATAATGCTGCTCGCTCCTCGCCCGACAGCTTCGACACATCCGCCGTTTCCAACTCACCCGTGTCGAGCAGATCGCCTGCCATGCTGAGGAAGTCCTCCTTGCTCATGGATTCGAGCACCGAGAGGTTCTCGTGGCCGATGCTGCTCAGGCGCCGGGAAATCTCCGACACAAGCGCCTTCACCTCGGGATGTTCTTTGACATACTTCTCGTACTGCATCTTCGCGGGCATGATGCTCGGCTTGTATTCCACGCGCGTAAACATCGTAAACAACTCCCGCTCCATGTACTTCGACTTCATGTTGAAGAGTTGTTTGATGATTTGCTGAAGAGCCTGCACGATCAGGCTCAGCACCAACACCACCGTCACCGTGGCAATCATACTATCAATAATCTCGAACATGCGTACCTCCGTGTGTGGTTAGGGGATGGGTTGTTCGTCGTCAGGAGTTCTTTGCGTGCTGCGGGAGAAAGGACATGCGTTGTCTCTATCGGTTCGAGATGGGAAAGAGATTCGGTCGTGCCGTAGGATAGGAAATGAAGGGGAGATTAGCAAACGATCGGACCGGTGCCCCTATGCGCGTAGCCCTTTGTTTGCTGCTCCGCGCTCAACACGCTCGATGGAATGCTTCTGCCGCATCGGTGTTAGAATCCGTGGGCAGTAAGTGTGCAAACACTACGTGAGGACAGCTTTCGTTTTTCGACGCCGCTTTCGCATCTCGATCTGCCGCAGCTTCGATGTTCGATCCGATGCATGAGGGGCGTTCGCCGAGGAAAGACGCGGAATCACGCTCATGGGAAATTGCACCAAGATCAGCACATCGCCGAAGTCCTTGCAGTACTCGCTCTTCCACAAAGCTCGCTCCCACAATCTCTCCTCGCATCGGTTATAGAAGTCGGACGTTACCAGCAGGTATTCTTCCTCCTGCACGGAATTCTTCAACAACCGGTGCGCAAGGATCATAGCCGGGCCGGCAATCTTCCTGAATCCGCCGACTTCCGTCAGCACGGCATCGCCGACGTGCACGATGATTTTCAGTTTAAGCTCCTGCACATTGAGGCACGCGGGGCATTCCATCACCGCGCGGCAGCGGATTATTTCTTTCATCTTTTCGTTGAATGCTCGAAAGACGGCATACACCTGCTCAAGGATGTCGGCGGGGGTTTTCGTGTCCTCATCGGCAAGGGCATAGAACGACACCGCGTCACCCATCAGTTCATGCACCGTCAGCGGCGGACGCACAACGCCGATAACACTTTCCAGAAGCTCCGCCACGATGCGTTCGGCGTGGGCGATATTATTCTGATGCTCCTGCAGGAACTGCGTGTACCCGCTGATGTCGGCAATAACGAGGTACACGGCCGAGCTGCGCACGGGTCTGCGGGCGGTGCGAGGAAAACAACCTTCTGTTGGCATCTGCTTGTTTCTCCTTGTCTGAAACGTCTATGATTCACCTTCGATCAGTCGGCAACATAGCGGGGGAGTCGCGCCCGTATTGCAGGCACGACCCCCCGACCGCCGCAGCTTACTTCATTTTGAACGTGAAGGGGATCTGCACAACGCGGACACCGCCTTCTTTCGCCGCAGGCGAGAAGCGCCACGCCCTCACCGTGGTCAGCACGGTCGCGCTGAACACCGGACTCGAGCTTTTCACAATGCCGGCACCTATCGGAACGCCACGATGATCAACCTCAACATTGACGATCACTTCGCCCTCCAGCCGGAAGACGCGCGCCATTGCCGGATATTCCGGCTTCGAGGCTTTAACGACCGCAGCAGATTTCACCGCAGGCACAGCCGATGCGGACGCTGTACGATCGGCATGCGCTGACGAAGCCATCAACAGCAAGCCAAGCGTAAGGGTTGCGATGCGTGTTGTCATGATATGTCTCCTTATGTGTGTGTATGAATGATTGATTGTTGGTTGTGTGGATGAACCACATCTAAAAGACGCCGCGAGCAACCAAGTACGGAAGAACCACATACACCAGCGTATCCCTAACGAGATAGTACCCACCGACAACCCAGAAAATTTTCCATCCCCGCTGCCTGATCAGTTCCCTGAATCCGTTCCGCTTGACGATCAGAACGCTGTCGATGATGTAGAACTTGTAGAGGCGGAACAGTATATTCTTCCGGGCTGCGCTGCCGATGAATGTCAGGGTTTTCACGATGGTCTCCTACGTCTCATGATTGTTAGTTGACTGCTTGCTGCAACTCCTTTGCTTTGAACGACGGCACAATCATCGGCACGGTGCGGCGATACCGTTCATACGTGCTGCCGTGCTCAGCCACGAGATCGCGCTCCTCAAGCTGGATGGCAATGAGGATGTAGGCTGTTGTGGCAATCGCGAACACAAGATGTGCGGCCGTCATGGTTGGCGTTGCCCAGAACGCAAGCAGCCAGCCGACATAGAGCGGATGTCGAACGAGCTTGTACGGCCCCGGCGTGCGGAACTTCAGCGGCGTGTACTCCTTGCCCCGAAGGTAGAGCCACACCTGACGCAGCCCGAAGAGATCGAAGTGATTGATCAAGAACGTTGCGACCAGAACTAACACCCACCCGAACCCGAAGAGTGAATAGAGCACGATGCGCCCGACCGGGTCCTGCACATTCCAGATGGTTCCGCCCATCGGCTGCCATTGCGTGAAGAGCAGAATCAGGCAGAGAGACGACAGCAGCGTGTATGTGCTGCGTTCGGCAGGACGCGGAATGAACCGGGTAATCCAGTTCTTGAATCCCTTGCGCGCCATAATACTGTGCTGCAGCGCGAAGAGTCCGAGAAGGCCGGCATTGACCAGCAGCGCCGTCCCGAACGGGATCTCGGGCCCCGAGTCAATTGTCTTCGGAACATAGAGATTCCCGATGAAGCCGATGGCATACAGGAACGTCCCGAAGAAAACGGCATACGCCATCACGCCATACAGAAAGACTGCGATGCGCTTTGCCATGGTTGTACCTCCTATGTTATTGGTGATTGATGTGTTGACGACACCTCGTCGTCAATGACGGTGCAAATATAGCATGGCAAGCAGGGCGAAGTCTTTCAGACCTGTAGCGATCTGTTAGATTGATGTCGCGGGAAAAGCGTGCGGCGATGCCAAGAGGGTCGAAATGGGGCAGATTCGGCGGGTTTCTTGTCGTCCTGTCGCGTGAACTTGTACAAACGTCGCACGGTGGCAGACGCACCGAACGGAGCCCGCCCTTTTTCGACCTTCGTCCACTCGTTGAACACTTCGATACTTGTTCCTCCACGTCCCGTTTTCTATCTTGTTCCGGAGGTGTTCATGTCGTTCTGTTCAAGAGTCCGAACGTCGCCGGTTCGATTTTTTGCATTTGTCGCAGCGATGGCGGTTGCAGCGTCCAATGCGCCCGCGCAGATTCTTCCGCTCAAGCACTATACGTACGAGAAGGGCCTCGTGTCCAACGACATCACTTCACTCTGCCAGGATACCAGGGGCTACCTCTGGGTAGGGACCGGCGAAGGCGTCAGCATCTTCGACGGGATACAGTTTCACAACATTACCATCACCGAAGGGCTTGCGCTCAATCATGTCAGTCACATTTCCGAAAGTCGCCGCACCCCGGCCAGGATGCTGATCGGAACATGGGGAGGTGGCGTCAGCGCATGGGTTGACGGCCAGCTGAGTACACTCCTTCCTGATTCGACCGCTCCGGCAAAGACGATCGTGAATGTTTGGGAGGATGCCCAAGGCACGCTCTGGTGTCTGACGTATGCAGGATTATTCGTGGGGAAGCAGGGAACGTTCGTTCGTCGCGACAACATGCCGCAGGCGGATAGAATTCTGCTTGCCCGTGATGGCAGGATTTGGATCGCCGGCAAAGCACGCATCTATCTCTGTTCGCCGGGTTCGGGTGATGTTCTTGACAGCATCGCGCTGCACGCATCTTCCGACATTTCCGCAATACATGAGGATCGGAACGGCTCTCTCTGGATCGGGACACGCGACTCGATGCTCATCGGCATTACCGAGCGACATGTATTTCTTCGCCGCAAGATATCCTTCGGCATCGTGCAATCCATCACCGACGATGCACAACATACGCTGTGGCTTGCAACCACCAGCGGATTGGTTCGTGTAGCAAAGGAGCGTGCAGTGTCCGCCCCGTTCATCCGATACGGAGAAGCGAACGGGCTTCTTTCGAACCGCGTTGACGTATGTCTCGTCGATTACGAAGACAACCTCTGGTTCGGGAGAACGGGCCTTTCGAGCTTGACCAATCGGCATCATGTTGTGTTTCCTCTTGCGGCAATTCCCGACACCTACAACAACTGCAAGGCCGTGCTCGACCGTCGCGGCCATCTCTGGATCGTGACCGAACAGGGTGTACAAGAAAAGTGGAAGGACGGAGACAATCAGTGCAGAACGCGCCGCCATGGACTCCTTGAACGTGAGGGAAATTCTGCCCCAACAATCGCGTGCGACTCACAAGGTCGCATCTGGATTGATACCAGAAAGCGCATTGTCTGCTACGAGATTCATCCGCGCGAAGATGGCTCGTCGTCGTTGAAGGCAGTCCGTGTACTCGCGCCGGGGCAACAGCTTTCGCACGACCCGCGCTTCTTTTTCATTGTTGACTCCAAAGAGCGCATCTGGATAAGCGTTGTGGGCGTGGGAGTGTACCGCGTATCAGTCTCAACTGCGGCAAGTCGGCCCCGGCTGTTCTCTACACAAACAGGCTTGCCATCGAACGACATTCGTGCACTATATGAGGATCGAGCCGGAAACATCTGGATGGGGTCGGTGGCGGAAGGTATTGCGGTGATCTCGCCCGACGGGGATTCCGTCCGTGAGCGATATACCATGAGCGACGGACTCTCTGAGGACTTGATACGCGCCATCGTGCAGGATCGGGTTGGAAACATGTGGATCGGTACGCGCCGGCGAGGACTGACCGTCGGCACGTTCGGATCGTTTGTACCCTTGTCCGTGGAGCAAGGCCTTGCCAGCGCAGTCGTGTGGGCACTTGCGCCAGACTCCAGCCGCAATGTTGTCTGGATCGGAACCGCGCGAGGGGTCGAAGTGGTTGATGCACACACTCTGAAGCCACAACGCAGCAACAGCTTACCCCTCGGAAAGGCGGTGACCGCACTCGGTGTTGCCGACGGCCGGTTCATGTGGTACATGACCAACGACGAAGTAGGAATCTACGAGTATCCGTCCGACACCGCATACATGACCCCGCCGCGCATTCACATCACACGGCTTGAGGTAGATGCCAGACCAACCCCGATACAGTATGCCCTGGAATTCCACCATCATCAAAACCATCTGACATTCGAATTTGTCGGCATCACGTTTCGGAGACCGGAGGAAGTGACGTATCAACACAGGCTTGTCGGGTTGGAGGATGCGTGGCATCCTGTAACGGGACAGCGTCGCGTAACGTACGCATCGCTGCCGCCCGGTGAGTACACGTTCGAAGTCCATGCCTTCAACGCCAATGGAATCAGGAGCTCTGCGCCCGCACGATTGAGCTTCGTCATCATTCCGCCGTTCTGGACAAGATGGTGGTTCGTCCTGCTTGTGGCCCTTGTCGTGGGCGGGGTGATAACGGCGGGGGTCCGCGTGCGCATCCGCAGACTTCTCGAACTGGAACGTCTGCGCACGCGCATCGCACGCGACCTGCATGACGAGATCGGTAGCAACCTCAGCAGCATCGCGATGGCAAGCGACCTGCTGAAAGGCCGCCGTGAGTTCGGCAATGAGGAACGCAGAAAGCTGACCGAAATCTCATCGGTCGCGCTCAGTACCGTAAAGGACATGAAGGACATCGTCTGGCTCATCAAGCCGGGAAACGATTCGTTGGATGAGTTGTTCCTCCGAATGAAAGATACTGCCGCTGCGCTGTTGGGTGGTTGCCACACCGTTCTCGATTTCCCAAAATCACCGGTCGGCAGGAAAGTGAACCTTGACTGGCGACAGCATGTGTACCTGATTTACAAAGAGGCGCTAACGAATATCGCGAAACACGCCGCGGCGAACGAGGTACGCATAACAGCTCGGGTCGAGAATGAACGCCTCACGCTAATCATTCAGGATAATGGGAAGGGCTTCGACGGCGCCTCGACAGCCGGCGGAAACGGTCTGAGAAATATGCGGGAACGAGTAGAACTGTTGAAGGGCGATCTCAGGATTGGACCGGGCGATCGCGGCGGCACGACCATTAGACTTACAGCACGAATAACGTAAATGCGTAATTGCAGCGTTGACCCATTCCTTGTATGTTGGTGAAATGATGGAGCCACCTTTCGAGACTTCAGCCCTCTCTGTGTGGATCGTGGAGGACAACGCCGCGTTCCGCGCAACCATCGCCGATCTCATCCGACAGACGCCGGCACTCCGTTTTGAGCATGCATTTTCCAGTTGCGAGGAAGCCCTCAAGGAGCTGGAGAATTCCGATTTTCCCGATGTCATTCTAATGGATATTGGACTGCCGGGAATGAACGGCATCGAGGGAGTGCGGAGAGTGAAAGCAATCTCGCCGGAGACTCGCGTTGTTATGCTGACTGTTTTTGATGAGAATGATATGATCTTTCAGGCAATCTGCGCCGGCGCATCGGGGTATCTGCTCAAGAGTGAATCCACCGAAAAGATTGTCTCTGCGTTGCAAGAGGTACTGAACGGCGGCGCTCCCATGAACGCGCAAATTGCCGCCAAGGTGTTGAATATGTTTTCCCGCTTGGCTGCCCCCAAGGGCAACTACGGTCTCACCTCTCGAGAGCGCGAAATCCTCCAATGCCTCGTTGACGGACTCGCCAAGAAGCAAATTGCCGATAAGCTGTTCCTCAGTTTCCACACTATCGACATGCACATGCGGGGCATCTACACGAAGCTCCAGGTACATTCCCGCAGCGGCGCCGTGGCTAAAGCCTTGAAGGAAAACCTGCTCTAGTTTTGCAATCCACGAAGTTCACTAAGGGACACGAAGGGCCATTTCTTGATCATATGGAGGCCACCTTCGTGCAACTTCGTGTCCTTCGTGGGGCGATCTTTTCCCTTTTTCAATCATCATGTTAGCATTTCTCTTCCATTCCTCTCTCAGAATACACGCATTTGCGTAATTGTCCCGATGCCCCGCTGAACCTATCTTGTTAGGGTAGATACGTTCTGTTCTTTCATGTCCCCACATACACATTCCATCCGACCTTCGCGGTTTCGCTACTGCTCAGCGCAAGAACTTTGCGCCGCGGCCAAAGGTCCCGCGCTTCAGACCAATCTCAATAACAAATAGTAAAAGGAGTACACAATGAAAGCCCTGTGCCGACGGATTTCTTCAGCGACGACTTTCGTTGCTGCGACAATTTGCTTGATGGCCGCAGTAGATGATTCGCTCGCCCAATGGGTTCAGAGCCATGGACCCTACGGCGGCACCGTCTATACCTTTGCCTCGAGCGGCGGATACTTCTTTGCCGGCACGGAGGATGGCGGAGTCTTCCGGACAAGCAACGATGGAACCACCTGGGAGCTGGTCAGTACGGGATTAACCAATAAGACTATTTGGTCGCTAGCCTCTCTCTCAGGCTATCTCTTTGCAGGAACTTCTGACGGTGTGTTCCGCTCCAGCAACAACGGAGCGTCATGGGTGCGGGTGAGCAATGGGTTGCAACAAAATGTGACTGTGCGTTCTCTTGTGGCCCGACAGACACATCTCTATGCAGGCACACAAGGCCAGGGAGTATTCCTATCCACAAACAATGGGGACACCTGGACGACATACAACACATTCTTGACGAGCACGACTGTTTTTTCTCTTGTGGTCAGCGGAACAACATTGTATGCCGGAACAACTGGCGGAGTGTTCATGTCGCCTCTGAACAGTACCGCCTGGTTCGAAGTCAATAGCGGGTTGACATCTACCTGGATCAATTCTCTTGCTGTCATGGGCACGAGTATCTTCGCAGGGACTTCCAACGGAGGTGTGTTCCGCACAACCAACAACGGCAACACATGGGTGCAGGTCAACACCGGACTGACGAACATGTTCATCCAGACACTTGCCGTTAGCGGAACGAATCTCTTTGCAGGAACACTTGCCGGAAATGGCGGCGTGTTTCTTTCTACGAACAGCGGTGGCAGTTGGACACTGTTGAACATCGGCTGGCCCAACCTGCCCGTCCTCGCATTGGGTGTCAATGGTACAAGCGTTTTTGCCGGACTGAGAGGTGTCGGTGTGGTTCGATCGGTCAACAACGGAGCCGCGTGGACGACCACGAATACGGGATTGGCAGCCACGTATGTCCGCGCGTTTGCTCAATCCGGTACAAACCTGTTTGCAAGCACATATGGCAGCGGTGCATTTCGCAGCACCAACCAAGGGGAAACATGGACCAGGAGCAACGACTTATCCAATCAGGCGGGCCAGCACATTTGGGCGATCGCTGCAAGCGGGTCCACAGTCTACGCAGGAACCGACGGCTTTGGAGTCTATCGGACGACCAACGCGGGAGTCACATGGTTCCCTGCTAACGGCGGTATCGAGAATGAAAGCATCTGGAGTATTGCCTTCAGCGGGAGTAACATCTTTGCAGCATCCTTCTTGCGCGGGGTCTTGCGTTCCACCAACAACGGACAGAGCTGGACAGAGGTCAACACGGGGCTAACCAACCGCCGGGCTTGGGTACTTGCTGTTTCGGGCGACCAGATTTTTGTCGGGACGTATGGTGGCGGCATATTCCGATCAACCAACAACGGGTTGAGTTGGGTCGAAAGGAACAATGGTCTTGGTAATCTCTGGGTTCACGACATAGTTTTCCAATCGAGTACCACGATCTTTGCAGCGACTGATTCCGGTTTCTATCGGTCCTTCAACGCCGGTGCCGACTGGTTGCCGTCCAACTCCGGCTTGACGGATTTGAGTATTAGGGCGCTTGCAGCCACCGGCTCGAATGTTTTTGCTGGTACACGGAACTCAGGAATCTTCTTTTCAACGAACAGCGGCTTCGAGTGGAGACCTGCCAACACGGGACTTGCGAACCTGCGCATCGCATCTCTCGCCATCGTCGGCACCGATCTTTTCGCAGGGACGTATGCGAACGGTGCATGGAGGCGTCCGATTGCACAGATTACGTCTGTCAATGAACTCGCGGGGGATCTACCGTCGCAGTTTGTTCTGCATCAAAACTATCCCAACCCCTTCAATCCGGTAACCACAATCGAGTTCTCCATACCCATCAGCGGATTTGTTTCACTGAAGGTCTACGACCTGCTCGGCAGGGAAGTACGGACGCTTGTCTCCGAAAATTTGCGTGCCGGAAAATACGCGGTCCCGTTCGACGCCTCCTCCCTTGCCAGCGGTGTGTACGTCTATACGTTGCAATCCGGGAATTTCACAGCAGCGAAGAAACTTGCGCTTGTCAGATAGGATACAGGAGTTAGACAATGAGGAGATGGTCCATGAACGTTCCCATAATCACTACGCTTGTGTTGATGTTCCTTGCATCGTATGCAACAGCGCAGGAGACCTCGATGGACATCAGAGTCGTTCCGGTGGCGCAAGAGTTTCCGCCCGTGATGAGTCCGCAGTGGGGTGGCGACATGGCCATTACCAACCGCGAGCCCCTCGGACGCCCGTCGGGAGCGGCACGAGCGAACGGCGTTGCGTTCGTCGCGGTCCCCGACACGGGTCTGGTGCCGAACCGCGGCCTCGTCAAATACCGGACGACAAACTACGGCGACACCTGGACAGCTGCATGGTCCATTTCTCCTTCTCTCATCATCCCCAAAACAAAGATGGTACGCGCCCGCAACGACTCGTTGTATCTCTTCTTTTTGACCAATGGAGATCTCTATTGTTGGAACGTGGAAGCGACACTGTTGACAAATCTCACGGGTAGCTATCCTCCGGTGCGCGATTTCGATGTTGTTGCATCCGCCAACGGCAATATCTACGCATTGATTGATATTGGGGAGACAAACCAGATATTCACTTTTCGCAGCACCAACTATGGGGCCACCTGGGGCGCGCAAATCTTTACACAAAACGGGGCACATCCTCGCGCGTACATCAACACGATTTTCGGGCGGCGGGATACAGTCTTTGTGAGTTACTACAGTGCCATCAACCCCGACACGGCCAGGTCGCTGCTCATGTTTTCCCGATGGCGGGAAAACAACAATCTGCTTGAAGTAATAGACCAGCGGGTTATTGACGACGACACAACGTACAATCGGAACGAGCATCAACCCGTTCGGGTAGACAATGTGGTATGGTTTTTCAATACTCGTGAAAACCCTTCGGGAAGCGACTCGCATATTCGCGTTCGCGTGAGTACCAACATGGGCGCAACATTTACCAATCCCTCCACCATTGCCGGCACATCCATTCATGAATATTGGTTCGACGCCGCACATTATTCTGATGGAGTTGACTTCATTTACTATGCGGACAGCGCCGGCACTTCCAACGATAGGTTGATGTATCTGTCTATGGAAAAAGCAAGTCCCACCGTTGTGCAGGGGCGGCGTCGAATCAGCAACCATCCGCCCGTCTGGTCGACGCGCGGCTACCTCCCGAGCATCATCGAATACCCGAACGGGGACATCGGCACAATTTGGGTCGGTTTGGACGGAGCAACGCGCAAGGTCTTTTATGACAGGGCTTTCGCCTCCCCCCTGGATGTTGAGAGCAATCCCGATGCGGTGCCCGAAGGATTCGCCCTCATGCAAAATTATCCGAATCCCTTCAACCCTGTAACAACCATTAGGTTCAGGGTTCAAGGTTCAGGTCAGGTGACGCTGAAAGTCTACGATGTGTTGGGTCGTGAAGTTCGAACGTTAGTGAACGAGAATCTGCATGCAGGAAGTTATGAGGTGACGTTTGATGCGACGGGGTTGGCGAGCGGGGTGTATTTCTATCGGCTGACCGTTGTGCCATCAACACGACGAGAGAACGGGCAGCCGGGGGAATTTGTGGCCACAAGAAAGATGTTGCTTGTGCGATAGCCAACGCGACCGAGGTGGAACTACCTCGGTGACGATGTCTTGCGATACTCCGACGGACTCAATCCAAACTCCTCGCCGAAGCTGCGCGTGAAGTATGCCTGACTCCCGAACCCCACCTGATAGGCAATCTCGGCAAGCGAAGCGGCATCCTGACGGATAAGCTCGGCAGCACGCTGGAGGCGGAATGAACGGATCAACTCGTTCGGACCTTTGTTGGTGAGGGCTTTGAGTTTGCGATGAAGTTGGGAGCGGCTCATGCCGATTTCGGCGGCAAGCAATTCAACGCTGAAGTCCTCTTCCGAGAGATGCTTCTCAATGACGGCCGTGACGCGCTCGAGAAAGAGTCTCTGCTGCGAAGGGACGCTCACGTCGGACGGCTTCAGCAACATCTCGCTGCTAAACTTCTCCCGGAGTTGCTTTCGAAGCTGGATGAGATTGCGGACACGAAGGTTCAGTTCCTGAGCGTTGAAGGGTTTGGTCAGATAGTCGTCCGCTCCGGTTTCCAATCCCTCCAATTTGTTTTCTGTCGTCGCCTTCGCGGTCAGCAGAATAACGGGAATGTGGTTGGTCTTTTCGTTGCGCTTGATGGCACTGCACAACTGATAGCCGTCCATCTCCGGCATCATGATGTCGCTGATGATGAGGTCGGGAACGAACTGCTCGGCTTTTCGCAGGCCGTCGGCGCCGTTGCCGCTTTCGATCACGACGTAGTCGGTGCGGAGTTGTTGGCGCAAAAAATCCCGGAGATCGGCATTGTCTTCAACGATAAGCACGCGCTCACCGTCCGGCGGAAGCGAGGCTTCATCCACCGCGGCGATAGGTGTTTCAACGTCCGGCGGTGCTGCTATCTCGCGAAGCGTCATATCCTCGTCCCATTCGGCGATCTCGCCCTCATCCAGATGAGACGAACCAAGCGGCAGGCGAACGGTAAAGGTCGAGCCTTTTCCCAATTCACTCGCTACGCGCACGGAGCCGTGATGCAGCTCGACAAGTTCCTTTACCAACGCGAGCCCCACACCCGTTCCCTCGATGCCGGTATGCACGGTCCCTTCGACCTGATAGAAACGATCGAACACATACGGCAGCTTGGAAGAAGGAATGCCCGACCCCGTATCGGAGACGGCAATCTCCACAAACTGCTGCCCGTCACCTTCGGTGTCGGCTGAGACCGCGACATCCACCGTACCGCCATGCGGCGTGAACTTCAGCGCATTGGAGAGAAGATTATACAGCACCTTCTCCATCTTGTCGTGATCGAAGAAGACGAAGACAGCGGGCACGCCGGTGCTGTCGGAGAGACGCGCGCCGTTCATGGTAAGCGTGATTCCTTTGTGTTCGGCGTACGATGAAAGCGATGCCGTGACGCGTTTCGCAAAGGCAACGATGTCCGCTTTTGCCGCACGCAGGGTCATTGCCCCTGCCTCGAGCTTCGAGAGGTCGAGAAGTTGATTGATGAGCTGGAGTAATCGCCGTGCATTTCGATCCATCACGTCGTATTCGTTCAGCTTCCCACCGCGCCGCATCAGGCGTTCGAGGTGGCCGAGAATGACCGTCAGCGGCGTACGGAATTCATGTGAGATGTTGGTGAAGAAGTGCGACTTCATGGCATCCAGTTCGCGCAGGCGTTCGGTCTGTTGGTGCAGCAGGTTGGTTTGCTTCACGACTTCGGCTGTACGTGCAGTCACCAGCGCTTCCAGCTCACGACTGCGGCGTTCGAGTTTTCTCGTCCGCATCTTGATGGAGAGAAACACGGACAGCGATCCAAACACCAGATACAGCCCGATGCTCCACGGGGAACGATACCAGGGCGGCAGAATGGTGAAGGAGAGGGTCGCCGGACCATCGCTTGTGGTTCCATCAGCGGTCACCGCCTCAAGTTCAAATGTGTAGTCACCCGACGGCAGCGAACCGAACGTGACCGAGCGCTGCCGAGTCGGCTCGTGCCAGGCGGTGTCAAGGCCGAGAAGCCGGTAGCGGAATTGTAGCCCTTCCGGATCTTTGAAGCTGATGCCGACAAACCGAATCACGCAGAAATTCTCATCATGCGAGAATGTCTGCCCTTGGTTGAGCGACCGATCAGTGCCGTTGATGCGAAGCCCGGCAACTGACACCAGCGGCGGGATTATGGTCCCGCGCTCGGCTCCGTATTCAAACAACGTGAGATCTCCAGACGTCAACGTCCAGATGGTCCGCTTGCCGGGAACGAACCCGATAGATTCAACCTGATCGCCCGAAAGTCGCGGATGATGGAAAAGCGTATTGCCGTCCGGATCGGTATATTGCACGCCAATGGATGTGCCGATCCACAGCCGCCCATCTTCATCCTCAACCATACGCCACACGGCGTTGTTCATAAGTCCGTCACCCGCGCCGATAGTGTGGAAGGTACCGTTGCGGTAGAGGGAGATACCGTTGAACCGTGTCCCTACCCAGAGATCCCCATTCCTCCGTCTTGCAATGGACCGCACGCGATCATGAACAAGGCCGTCGTGCGTCGTCAAGATACGAGACAGAGTGTACTGTGTGCCGCTGCGCATAAGAACGGAAATCCCACCGTTGAACCTTCCGATCCACAGATCACCATTCGGCAACTCGCACAGAGATTGAACCGTGCCGCCGTGGACTTCGCCGCCGATTTCGTGCATCGCGAGAACTTTCCCGGACGGAAGATCAATCTGCACGAGCGGACCTGAGCGTTTGTTATACCAGAGTTGATTGTTGCTTGTGATGAAAATACCGAGCGGCGAGCCGACTGGAAGGTCCTTGCCGGGCGTCATGGATTTTACCGGGGCGAGCAGTGAAAAAGTTTCCGGTCGGTGGATTACACGATACGCTCGCAAGCCGCCGCGTTCAAAAGCGTACCACAGAAGCCCGTCGGGTGCAAGGGCAACGGAAAACGATCCGCGAATTCCCTTTCCCTCGCGCGATCCGCCCACGGGCTGTATAGCGTGCACGTGGTGTCGCCAGAGGCCACCCTTCGGCTTCCAGAATTCCCACACCTGATTCGGCGCGGCAAGAAAGATATGGCCGCGCTCATCAACCGCCACCGTTCTGTTGACAATATCGGGAATGAGATTCCCCACCTTGAATCGGACGATATTGCGATAGGCAAGTTTGGAAAGCCCTTTGTTCTTTCCGCCCACCCACAGATTGTCTTCACGATCCATAAAACAGACGATGACGCCATTCTCCTGCAATCCGTTGTCGGTTGTGAGCAGCAAGGTTTCGCCGTCCGGGAAACCGTTTTTGGAAACCCGCAGCACACCTTTATTGGTTGCAACCCAAAGGTTTCCCTCACGATCGCCCGCAATGGAAGGAAGTTCACCCAATCCGGTTTGAAGCTGCGCGACAATCTTTCTGTTCACAACTTTGACAATGACGCCCTGGCGGGAACCAAACCAGAGCGTGCCATCTTCGTCTTCGAAGACCGAGATGAACTGATGATCGGGCGAGTAGTATGGAGGCTGGGACAGGGAGCCGGAAGCGTACTCGAAGAAGCCGCTCTCCAATCCGATCAATATTGCGCCCGCACGCGTTTGATGCAGTATGCCGGTCCACCCCGTATCGATGCCCGTCTGGAAGAGAACCGCCGAATCACCCTGTATCCTGAAAATCCCCCAGCTTGTTCCGCACCAAAGCGTTCCCTCTTGATCCTCCAACAAACGCACGATCGTGTTTGTCCTCGGACTGTCTCCAAGCCGCACGGGGGTGATCTGTCCGTCGCGGATGATGCTCAATCCTTGAAGATGAGTCCCGACGAAAACTGTGCCCGGGAACTTGGTGCTTTCCATAATGTGCCACACCAGAGGGAGTGTGCCAGCGCCGACTTCCTTGAACGACACGCCGTCGTACACGGCCATCCCGCCATCACCCCCAACCCACAATAAACCTCGCGAGTCCTGATGGATTGTGGTGATCCAGTTGGAAGGAAGCCCGCGGCTAATGTTGTAGTGATCAAAGAGAAAGGTTTGCGTTCTTGCCGGCACGACGCATGAGAGAAGGACGGACAAATGGAGGAATGCAACGCGGGGAGAAATGTGCATGGCGGCGATCTGCCTGAAAGGTTCGTCCTTAATTAAAGAGCGGGTAGCCTTTGCAAGAGAAGATACGAATTGTCAGCGGAGAAGCAAACGCTCTGGCGTGCATGCATCAGAGCGCCGGCAATGCTCACACCGGGCGAAGGTCAAGCTGTAACTCTTCGCCTCGCTTCCCGTACTTACAGGCGTCCTCATAATCCAATCACTGGAGGTCATTATGAAACCCCTACAGCTGCTGCTTGTGGGACTGGTCATAATGGCTGCGCCCCCGGTCCGGGCAGACGATCCT
>JBBIRR010000005.1:0-100264 GCA_037441705.1 Ignavibacteriales bacterium | reverse complement strand
AGAAATCAAGCGCTACAAATACGAGGGCGAGTACAGTCTGGACATCGCGCAAAGCGCCATCTCGACCGATCCGGTCTTCGGTACATCGGGCGGTGCGGCAATAGCGCTCAGCGACCTTCTGGGCAATGATCAGTACTATTTCCTGCTCTACAACACGGCGCAAACACAGGACGAGCTGCTGTCCAGTTTCAATGTCGCCGTGTCGCGCATCTCTCTCGCCCAGCGGACCAGCTACGCGTACGGCATCTACCGCTTCACGGGCAGGCGATATGATCTCACCGACCGCGACGAGTTTTTCTACGAGCGCGTCTTCGGCGGATACTTTGCCCTCAGCTATCCGCTCACAAAATTCCAGCGGATCGAGGCTTCAGTCAGCCTCAGCAACTCGAACAAAGATGCCGACCTGAGAATCGAAGATCGGAAGGCGCTGTTCCTTTCCAACTCGCTGGCGTTCGTCCACGACAACTCGCTGTGGGGACCGAGCGGACCGCTCGATGGAAGCCGCTTCAGCATCACTCTCGCATACACTTCGGATATTCAGTACTCGAACGCCAACTACTACTCGATCATTTTCGACTATCGGGATTACCTGCGGCTGTCGCAGCGCAGTGCGTATGCCATGCGCTACTGGCTGTGGTACAACGGCGGACGAGAGGCGCGACGCTTCGTGATGGGCGGAAGCTGGGACTTGCGCGGCTGGCCGCGATGGAGCATCCGCGGCGAAAAGCTGTGGCTCACCAGTCATGAGCTGCGCTTCCCGTTCCTCGATGCGTTAGCGCTGCAGTTTCCGTTCGGCGGCATCGTGTTCTCATCGCTGCGCGGCGCGCTCTTCTTCGACGCCGGCAGCGCGTGGGACGATAAGTATCGCGAAACTCTCGGCAGCGTCGGCGGCGGCATCCGCATGAACTTCGGCGGCGTCCTTGTTCTGCGCTACGACATCGGCAAGCGCATCGAAAACAACTTCACAAGATTTCAGCAGGGACTGTTCCATCAATTCTTTTTTGGGTGGGATTTTTAGAAATGAGAGTTTTACCAACACCAATTCCGCTCCTGACGCTCGCCCTGCTGATCGGCTGCGCGGGCCTGAAACTCGACCAACCGTTGAGACCGGGTGATCGGGACTGGCCCATGTTTGGACGAACGCCCGCACGCATCAACGCAACGGACGAGCGGGTCGAGCCACCGCTGTCGCTCGTGTGGGAACAGGATATTTCCAGCGGCATGGGCTACGGCTCGCCCATCGTTATCGACTCGAATGTTGTCGTCACCAATCTGCGCGGCGAATTGTATGTGCTCAATGCATTCACCGGCAAGCGCTTGGGATGGGTTTCGCTCGGCGACGGCATTCACGGCTCCCCCGCCGTTTCCGGCAGCGTGGTGTATGTCGCCTGTGCAAACTCGCGCGAGTCGCTTATTGCATTCGACGTTTCGGAGGGAAAAATACGCTGGAAGCGCGACTACGGTGATATTGAAGTATCGCCCCTCCTGCTCAACGACAAGCTCTACTTTGGGACAACGGCAGGCGTCTTCCATTGCGTCGAGCGACACGAAGGCGATCGTGAGTGGAGTTTTCGCCTCCCCGACAACCGCAAACGCAAAGGCATTCGTTCCTCGGCAGCGGCGTTCGAGAACCTCATCATCTTTGGCGCCGAGGATGGAAGCATCTACGCGCTCGACGCTACAACCGGCCGAGAACAATGGAGCTACGACACCGGCGCACCCGTTTTTGCTCCGACCGCAATCAACCATGGTGTGGTCTTCGTCGGCAACGTAGCGGGCGAGTTCCTCGCGCTGGATGCTCAGACGGGAACGAAACGGTGGCAGGTTTCCACCGGAGCGGCAATCTATGCTGCCGCATCATTCTCGGACAATGTCGTTGTGATCGGAACGACGGGAGGAAAACTGCTGGCATTGAATGCTGCCGACGGCTCGATGAAATGGAGCGTGGAGTTCAACAGCGTCATCAATTCATCCGCCGTCATTTCCGGAGACATCGCATACGTCGGAACGCTGAAGAAGGAACTGTGCGCGCTTCGGATGCAAGACGGCTCCAACGTCTGGAAGCAAACGCTGAATGGAAGAATCAAGACGTCACCCGCCGTGGCGCGCGGGCGTTTGTTCGTCGCAACTGACGACAGAATGGTACTCGCATTCCAGCCCGTGAGATCAGGAGGATGAGGGACATCATGCGGATACTGGCGGTTTTACTCATCGCGTGCACGTCTGCCGCGGCACAAGGGCCACACGATACGAGTGCGGTCCAAACCAACTCACTCGCCTCTCTCACGATCGAAGCGGACATGCCGGGCGCCGTTGTTTTCCTCGACGGCGATAGCGTGGGAGTCACACCGTGCACGGTCCCCTCGTCGTATGTCGGAAGACGACACCTTCGCCTTGTACCTCGCGAGGCATCGAACTGGCTGGTGGACCCACTTCTCGACACGATCGATATCGCCGCGGGCGCTGCGCAGACCAAGCGCTACGCGTTCTCACCCAAGCTGTTGATTGTCTCAACACCCTCGGACGCCGCGGTATTTTTCGGCGATTCCCTGATCGGCACAACGCCGTTGGTGGTGCGCGGCATCTCCGGCCCATTGCGATTACAGAAGATGGGATACGCGGACACGACGCTCGACATCTCACAGGCTGCACGGGGAATTCTCGCAACCGGCCTGAAGAAGATATGGACGAGCACGCCGGAAGAATCAATTTTCAAAGACTCGGAGGGTAACGGCTCTTCTCTTCGCCTCTACATTACGGGAGCCACAACAGTACTTGCCGGCGCCGCATCTGCCTACTTCAAGGTGAAGGCCGATAACATCTACAGCAAGTATGTCAGAACGGGCAATCCGAACGACCTTGCGGAAGTGAACCGTTTAGACACCGCTGCCGGCATTGCCCTGGCGGCTACACAACTGAGTCTCGGCCTTTTCACGTACTTCATCCTCACGGAGTAGGTCAAAATGCCCCGCCCCTCCAAGCGCTTTCTTGACTTTGAAACCGTAAGCGGCTATATTTTGAACGACTTTGCCGCCGCACAAACAACTCATTCTGAGAGGTCACCCTGAATCCCACAATGAAAGATGAACTGGAGTTCCTCAAGAACGTCCCGATTTTGTGCGACCTGGACTTGATGGATCTCGATACGATTGCACGCGTCGGGGTTCGAAAGAAGTATAAGAAAGGCAGTATCATCTTGTTGGAAGAGGAAGCAGGGGCGGCGCTGTTTGTGATCATTTCGGGAAAGGTGAAAGTCGTTCGCATGGACGACGACGGGCGCGAGGTGATTCTCTCGATTCTCGGCGAAAGCGATTTCTTTGGGGAGATGGCCATTCTCGACGGACTGGCCCGCTCGGCAAGCGTCGTGGCGATTCAAAAATCCGAGTTGTTCATGATCCATCGGCGAGATTTCCTCAAACTTCTTCACGACTTCCCTTCCGTTGCTATCGCGTTGTTGAAAGAGCTGACGATGCGCCTGCGCAAAGCGGATGCGCAGATCAAGAGTCTCTCGCTGAAGGATGCGGCCGGCAGAGTCGCCAACGTTATTCTCCAGCTTGCCGACGACATCGGCAAGATCCGCAAAGGCCGCGTAGAAATCGATGAGCTGCCGCTTCAGCAAGACCTCGCCAACATGGCGGGCACCTCTCGCGAAACCATCTCCCGGATGATTCATGCCTATATTCGTGAAGGCTACCTGGAGCTGGAGCGGGGAAAACTCATCATCAACGATTATGAGAAGTTCAAGGCTCGGTACCTGTAGCCGTTCTTTGCATTGTGTTCAGAGAGCCTCGCAGTAGTGCATGGCCGGCAGAGTTGACCTTCACATGCATACCATCCACTCCGATGGTACGCTGACGACGCGTGAGCTTATGCAGCGAGCACGCGCGGTCGGGCTGACGACGATCAGCATCACCGACCACGACAATACCGCAGCGATCCCCGAGGCCCTGACGATGAGCAGCGAGTTCGGCGTTGAGGTGATTGCAGGAACGGAACTGAGCGCGTCCTACGGCAATTACGACATCCACATTCTCGGCTACTTTTTCGACCACACGAACGACGAACTTCAGGCGTACCTCCAGCTCTACAGGCACGAACGCCTGAAGCGCGCCGAGCGCATGGTGGAAAAACTGAACGACCTGAACATTCCAATCACACTCGAGGCTGTGTTGGAACAGGCGGGAACAGGCTCCGTGGGCAGACCCCACATCGCCAACGCGTTGCTGGAGGAGGGCCTGACCGAAACGTATCACGAAGCATTTTTCAAGTACATCGGGTTTGGAAAGCCGGCGTACGAACAGAAGTTTCAGGTGTCGCCGCGGGAAGCAATCGCGTTGATCGCCTCGGCCGGGGGGATTTCGTTCATCGCCCATCCGGGGAATTCGCTCGAGGAGAAGGTTCTCCTTGAGGTCATCAAGCAAGGAGTAGACGGTATCGAAGTGGTGCACCCGTCGCATTCGCCCGAACGGACGGCCTTTTACCGAGGCATTGCCCAGGAGTATTTTCTGCTGACCAGCGGCGGATCGGATTTTCACGGCGGAAGGCGAAACGACGCAGACGTGTTCGGCAAATATGTGATCTCCAATGAAGACGTTGAGATGATGCGGCGCCGGTTATGATTTTCTCTTCTCCATCCATATCCATACATTGAACATACATGGCGTTCCAGAAAATTGAAGGCGCGCTCTCAGCCGAAGGGAAAACGTTTGGGATTGTTGTGAGCAGGTTCAACAGCCTGGTGACGGGACAGCTCCTGGAGGGTGCGCTCGATTGCCTCCGCCGACACGGCGCCCAGGACAAGGACATTACGGTCGTCTATTGCCCCGGCTCGTTCGAGTTACCTCAAGTTGCCGCTCGGCTTGCGCGCACCGGCAAGATGGATGCACTGGTTTGCCTCGGATGCGTCATCAGAGGCGAGACGCCGCACTTCGACTATATCGCTGCAGAAGTAACAAAGGGACTGGCCGGCATTGCTTTAGAGACAGGCATGCCCGTCGCCTTCGGGGTGCTTACCACCGACTCCCTCGAGCAGGCGCTGGAACGTGCAGGAGCGAAGGCCGGCAACAAGGGCTGGGACGCTGCCCTCTCAGCTATCGAATTGGTGAACACATTCACACAACTCACAGAAGGGAAGAAACGCTCGAACAGTTGATAAGGACTATTGCTTACCAGTAATAGTCCGTTACGGAGAGAGGAGACAACACTATGAAGATACGAGTCGGCAGCGGAGTGATCATCGCCGTCCTGTGGTACGCACAGGCACTTGCACAGGTCGGCGTCTGGAAAAACTACACGTCCATGCAGGATGTTCGGGCTGTTGCCCGCAGTGGCAACACGGTCTGGGCAGCAACGACCGGCGGGATGTTTTCCTGGACGGAAGGTTCGGCGTCCTTCTCACGGTTCACCAATGCAGAAGGCTTGAAGTCGATTGATCTGACGGCAATCGGGGTGGACAACAACGGCGATATCTGGAGCGGAAGCTCCACGGGTATGCTGCACGTGTACTCTCCTCAAAAGAATACATGGCGCTACGTGCCCGACATCTCGACAGCCAACCAAACGGACAAACGTATCAACGAGCTTACCGCCTTTGGCGATACGGTCTTCATAAGCACCAATTTTGGATTGAGCGTGTTTCGTGTGAATCGCTTCCAGTTTGGAGATACGTACACGAAGTTCGGCGCCTTCATTGGCAACGTGCGTGTCGCAGTCAGCTCGGCGGTCATCTTCGACGGAAAGATCTGGGCGGCTGTCTCGACCGGCACCGCAAGTCGCGTTGCATGGGCAGACCTCTCCAACCCAAATCTCCTGCCCCCGGAAGCATGGACACTCCAGGTCGTGGGAAACTCCTCAACACGAGTGCGAACACTCACCTTGTTCAACAACAGGCTTTATGCCGCAACAACTACAGGCCTGTACGCCTACGACGGCAGTTCTTGGAACGCGATCGACTCTCTTGCAGGCAAGAACCTGCTTGCCCTTCACGCCTCGGGAAGCGTCCTGGCAACGGTTGACGATGCGTTCACGGTATACACGCTGTCGGGACAGAATGTGGTTTCCCGTTACGGAGATATCCTTCCCTCCTCGCCCGCAGCGGTGATTGTTTCGACGGACAACAAACCTATCGTTGCTACGAGGGAAGGCGGCTTGCTAACCTACACAACCACATGGACTTCCCACTTCCCCAACGGGCCGTTTTCCAACCAGTTCCTGAGCGTCGCTGTTGACGACAATGGTACCGTGTGGGGCGCCTCAGGAAATCAGACGGCGAAAGGTTTCTACCGCTTCAACGGATCGGAGTGGAAATCGTTCCATGTCAACAATAATCCTGCCCTCCCGACCAATGATTGCTACCGCGTCAGCATAGGATGTAACGGCGAGCGATGGATCAGTACGTGGGGCAGGGGCGTTATCCTGATGCCACCCGGCGTCGATACCGTGCTGGCTGAGAATGTGTTCGGAACGAATGTCGGAATGAGAGGCATCCCCTGGGACACAACTTTCGTCGTGACAGGATCGGTTACCTGCGACGCGCAAGGCAAAACCTGGGTTCCCCTCCTGCTTCCCTACGACGACCGAACGATAGCCGTTCGCAGGCCCAACGGGACATGGACGACCTTCCCCGTGTATGTAGGCGGCGTGAAGGCAACGTACCTCACGGACATCACTGTCGATCGGTCGCTGACCATTGATCCGTTTGGCAACCTGTGGGCAGCGATTCCCGTGGTCGGGCCTCTCGGTGCTGTGAATCTCAACAACAAAGGGAATGCGCCCGACAGCATCGCGGATTTTCATCTCACAACAAATACCGGACTGCCCAGCAATGTCATCCGGACGATTGTCGTGGATCGAGACGGCGATGTCTGGATCGGGACCGATCGAGGCATTGCAATCGTGCTCGACCCCTCGAACCCAACGCGTTCGGGTGCTGTTGCCGGCTACAAACCGCTGAACGGCATTACGATCAACGCCATTGCCGTCGATCCCCTCAACCAAAAATGGGTCGCCACCAATGAAGGCGCAGTCCTTCTTTCCCGTGACGGCACGCAGGCGCTCGCGCAGTATACCGTCGAGAACACGGACGGAAAAATCATCAGCAATGAGATTAAGAGCATCGCCGTTGACGGCAGAACCGGCACGGTGTATTTCGGAACGACCAACGGTCTGGCAAGTTTTACGACAACGGCGGCTGAACCGAAGACAAGTTTCGATCAATTGACGATCTCTCCCAACCCCTATCGCATTCCCAACGTTGTGCCTTTGACGATTGACGGTCTTGTCGAAAACTCCAAGATCAAAATCCTGACCGTCGATGGCAGTCCAATACGGGACATGACGACACCGGGAGGTCGCATCGGCTTTTGGGACGGCAAGGATGAGACGGGGCGATATGTCGCTTCGGGAATCTATATCGTCGTTGCGTACTCAGAAACAAACAAGGACAAAGTCGGAACGGGCAAGGTCGCTGTCATTCGAAAATAACATCAACATTCTCATCATCACACAAACCGCGCTTGCCGCCGGGCGAGCCGTCCGGTGGCACAGCGTAATCAATTCACAACCATCAATCAGGAGGGTGTAGACCTTGGATAACAACGGCTACAAAGACGAGATCTTCACGAGGCGAGTGCGTGCAGGGAAACGCACCTACTTCTTTGACGTGAAGTCAACGAAGTCCGAAAAGGATTTCTACATCACGGTCACGGAGAGCAAGCGCATCGGTGAAGATGAGTACGAGAAGCACAAAATCTTCTTGTACAAGGAAGACTTCGACAAGTTCCGCGACGCGCTGGCGGAAACTGTTCAGTACGTGCAGACGCAGTTACTGGAAAGCGCTCCCGCCAAGCAAGACTGATTGACCTTCCTCTTGCAAGTGTTCTTCCTCCAAAGCCCATGCACCACGGAGGGCTTGCATGGGCTTTTCTTGACTCTCGTACGGCAATTGGCTATATTTTTTTCGGTTTTTTTGAATTCCGATGCGAACCGTACGGGGGTGAACCATGAAAATCCAGATCAGCGGGCTCTCTGAGGGGATTCACCACTATCAGTTCTCGGTCACTCCCGAAGAGTTGGAGTTGGGAGAGGAATTCCAATCCGAGGTTGTAGTTGATGCGACGCTGGATAAGTCTCCCAACCAAATTCTGGTCACGTCCACGATTCGTACGGCCGCACTGTTCGCCTGCGATCGGTGCACGAATAGCTTCGAGGAGACGTTAAGCCCATCCTATCGGATGTTTTATGCGCTCGAAGCCGCGGAATGCCCGGACGTCGATCCCGTGGAGTTTCAGCAACTGCTGCCCGGTCAAAGTGTGATTGATATAGCCGATGACGTGAGGCAGACACTCCTCCTTGCCGTACCACTGAAACTGTTGTGCAGCGAAAGCTGCCGCGGGCTGTGTCCCACATGCGGCAAGAACCTGAACGACGGCGCGTGCTCCTGCAAGGCGACGGCAGACGACTCGCGGTGGGACATCCTGCGTCGGCTGCAGAGCAACGTGTAAGAAGAAGATTCGAAGCAATCAAGGAGCTTTTCAGCATGCCAAATCCAAAACGACGACATTCCAAAGCGCGCGGGCGCAAGCGCCGGACACATTACAAGGCAACGGCGGCGGCGAAGGCAGAATGTCCAAATTGCCATTCAATGAAACTGCCTCATCGCGCCTGCCCCAATTGCGGCTTTTACAACGGCCGTTTCATCAAGACGCCAAAGGCGGCCTGATCGCGCACAGCGTTTACCCCATACCCTCTTCGGCTTCTTGGCTTTTCAACATAAGCACATACGTATTGCGGTCGATGCCATGGGAGGAGATTTCGCTCCGCAGAATGTTGTTGCCGGGGCGCTCGAGGCACTTACCGAATCCAACGGCCGATTCTCTCTCCTCCTCGTCGGCAAGGAAGAGAGCATCAAGCGCGAACTCCACCAGCGTCAGAGAGAACGCTTCCCTGCTGAGGCATTGACGATTGTTAACGCCACGGAGGTTATCGATTTTAGCGATAGCCCCACCGCCGCGGTCAAGACCAAGAAGGACTCGTCCATCGCGGTCGGGATGACCTTGCAGCATGCCGGAAAGGCGGATGCTTTCGTCAGTGCCGGGCACACGGGCGCGATGCTTTCGGCCAGTACGCTGATTCTCGGACGTATGAAGGGGGTCGGTCGACCCACCATCGGCGCGTTAGTTCCCACAACCACTGCCATGCCGTGCCTGCTGGTGGACGCGGGAACGAACGTTGATTGCAAGCCCCGCCACCTCTTAGAGTTTGCCGTCATGGGGGCCGTCTATGTCGAGGCGATGGTCGGGAAAACGAATCCTTCGGTAGGACTGCTCAGTATCGGCGAGGAGGAAAACAAGGGCAACGAGGTGACCCTGGAGGCGTTCGCCCTGTTGAAAAAAAGCGGCCTCAACTTCGCCGGCAATGTCGAAGGACGGGACATCCTTCAGGGCAAAGTGGATGTTGTCGTGTGCGATGGCTTCGTCGGCAACGTGCTCTTGAAGTTTGGCGAAAGCGTGCCGTCCTTCTTCAAGGAAAAATTCACGGCGTTCGCGAAGAAAAGCTTTCTCAACACGCTGATCGCCCTCATCGCACGCAGCGGCCTCCGTTCGGTGATGAAGGAGTTGGACTACCAGGAACACGGCGGGGTGCCCCTTCTCGGTGTCAAAGGCGTTTCCATCATCGGTCACGGCGGCTCAACGCCGAAGGCAATCAAGAATATGATCCTCCGGGCCGAGGAAATGGTTCAGCGCAACGTGAACGCGCGCATTCAGGAAGCAATGCTGCGCTACGCATAAGACCCCTGAGCGCAGCACGATAACGGCATATCAAGAGACGTATGGCAGAAAAGAAATTTCGAGCAACGATCACAGCCGTCGGACACTATGTTCCAGACAAAATCCTCTCCAACTTTGATCTGGAGAAGATGGTGGATACGACGGACGAATGGATACGCACACGCACGGGCATACGCGAGCGCCGTATCCTTGAACACGGCGCAACGTCGGACATGGGCGTCGAAGCGGCGCGGGCTCTTCTCAACAACCGCGGTATCAGTCCGAAAGAAATCGACCTCATCGTCGTCGCTACCATTACCCCGGATATGTTCTTTCCTGCTACGGCATGCATCATTCAGGAAAAACTCGGCGCGACCAAAGCCTGGGGGTTCGATCTCTCGGCAGCATGCTCGGGGTTTCTGTATGCCCTCGTCACCGGCGCCCAATTCATCGAAACGGGGGCTTACAAAAAAGTGCTTGTCATCGGCGCAGACAAGATGAGCACGATTACCGACTACACCGACCGCAACAATTGCATCCTCTTCGGCGACGCAGCCGCGGCCGTGTTGCTCGAACCGACGGAGGACATGTCGGTCGGCTTGCTCGATTCGATTCTTTATGCCGACGGCTCAGGCGGAAAGTATCTGCACATGAAAGCCGGCGGCAGCCTCTACCCTCCCACCCACGAGACGATTGACAAGCGTTGGCACTACCTCTATCAGGATGGGAAGAGTGTGTTCAAAGTTGCCGTCATGGGAATGGCGGATGTTTCCGTCGAAATCCTCCAGCGCAACAACCTGACCGGCAAAGACGTGGATTGGCTGGCGCCGCATCAAGCAAATTTGCGCATCATTGATGCCACCGCCGAACGCATGGGCCTCGACAAATCCAAAGTGATGGTCAACATCGATCGCTACGGCAACACCACCGCCGCAACAGTCCCGCTCTGCCTTTCGGAATGGTGGCAACTGGGCAAGTTGAAAAAAGGGCATACGGTTGTTATCGCAACGTTTGGGGCGGGCTACACATGGGGCGCTGCCCTGCTGAAATGGTCGGCAGAGGACGCACGGGTGTGATGGGCAAGACGGCCTACATTTTTCCGGGACAGGGTTCTCAGTATGTGGGGATGGGTAAAGATTTCTTTGAGAACGATCCCGAGTCTCGCGCGCTCTTTCATCACGCGGATGAAATTCTCGGCTTCGGGTTGAGCGCGCTCTGCTTCGACGGCCCGGAAGAGGAACTGCGCCAGACCCGCAACACCCAACCGGCAATCTTTCTCCAGAGCATGGTTGCGCTGAGGAAGATGACCGGCAGAAACCCCGATATGGTGGCGGGGCATTCTTTGGGCGAATACTCCGCCCTTGTTGCTGCAGGGGCATTGTCATTCGAAGACGGCCTGACGCTCGTCCGCCTGCGCGGCGAATTGATGCAAAAGGCCGGCGATGAACAGCGCGGCACGATGGCGGCTATTGTCGGACTCCTGCCGGATGCTGTCGAGGCAATTTGCGCAGAGGCGTCCAGCGCAGGAATCGTCCAGCCGGCAAATTTCAACTCGCCCGGACAGATCGTGATTTCCGGGTCGGTCGAAGGCGTGCGCAAAGGGATGGAACTGGCGAAAGCACGCGGCGCAAAACTGGTGAAGGAGCTTGTCGTCAGCGGTGCATTTCACTCTCCGCTCATGGCAAGCGCCCGCGACGGACTGAAGAAGAAGTTGGATGAGACGCCGCTGCACGATGCAGTGATTCCCGTGTACACCAACGTCACGGCTGAGCCGGTAACGAAAGCAGAAGATATTCGGGATATGCTGAACCGACAGCTCACACATCCTGTACGCTGGGAAGAAAGCATTATTCACATGGTGCGTGATGGCGCAGACTCGTTTATCGAAATCGGACCGGGTAAAGTGCTGCAAGGATTAGTCAAACGCATCGCCGCCCACGTGGCCGTTTCCGGCGTCGACAAATACAGCGATCTCGTCGCTGCCTGAGGGAGATTGATTTCGTGACCGAGCAGCTTCTCAGAGTCAAAGACTACTTCATCTCGAACGAGTTGTTCGAAAAGGGATACGCGGCGGGCAACGGACCGTGCAACTGTACTGCCCGGTGCTGCACAAGCGGCGTGTGGGTGGATGTCCGTGAGCACGCAGCGATCCTCGAGCGAAAGGAACTCATCAAGCAGCAGATGGACGAAACGCAGACGCGGGATGAACGCCAATGGTTTGACGGGCAGGTCGAGAACGATCCTGACTTCCCCTCGGGCCGCTGCATCGGCACGGCGGTGATCAACGATAAGTGCGCTTTCCTGGATAAGTTCGGGCGATGCAGCATCCAGCGTGCGGCCGTTGCGGCCGGCGAACACAAATGGGCGTGGAAGCCGATGTTCTGTGTTCTCTTCCCCATTGTGATTGAAGACGGTGTCATCGAGTTCGATCCGATGCTGCAGGGCAAGCAGATGTGCTGCTCCATCACGTCGGCGTTCGATGTCCCGCTCTTCGTTGCGTGCAAGGAAGAGTTGATCCATTTATTGGGAATGGATGGCTACCGCCAGATAGAATCACACTATGTCTCGCGCTCCAAAGCGCAGCATGAGACAATCACGACAGGCTAACGGAAACGAACAACGATGGGAATCCTGGACAAGAATGTTGCACTGGTTACCGGCGGCGGACGCGGCATTGGTCGAGCGATCGTGCTCGCCCTTGCGGAAGCCGGTGCAACCGTTACCTTTACCTACAAAAGCTCCGCCCGGGAAGCAGAGGAACTGGTCAGGGAGCTGACGGCAAAGGGTCACACGGCCCGCGCGTACCAGGCCGACGCGGTTTCGACAGCAAACGCCGCCGAAGTCGTGAACAGTATCGTGAAGGAATTTGGACGCCTCGACATCCTCGTCAACAATGCGGGCATCACCCGAGACGGCCTGCTGATGCGCATGAGCGAAGAGGATTGGGACGCCGTCATCAGCAACAATCTGAAGAGCGTGTACAACTACACGAAAGCGGCGTGCCGCCCGATGATGAGCCAGCGGTCAGGCAGGATCATCAACATCACGTCGGTTGTCGGCATCAGCGGGAACGCGGGACAGGCAAACTACGCCGCTTCGAAAGCCGGCATCATCGGGTTCACCAAAGCTGTTGCAAAAGAACTTGGTTCTCGCAATATTGCAGTCAACGCCGTGGCCCCCGGCTATGTACAAACCGACATGACCGAGAAGCTGAACGACGAACAGAAGAAAGCGCTCGCCGATCTTATCCCGCTGAAACGGACGGCTCAGGCGCACGAGGTCGCTTCCGTCGTCAGGTTTCTCGCTTCCCCCGACGCAAGCTACATTACAGGACAGGTACTTTGCGTGGACGGCGGCTTGACGATGTAAGCAGATCAACATTTTTCAACAATCACACTCATCAAACCCACTATACAGGAGGACACATCATGGCAGCGGATATCGAAGCAAAAGTCAAAGAAATCATTGTCAACAAGCTGGGCGTAGACGAGGCGCAGATTACACCCGAAGCGTCATTCACGAACGACCTCGGCGCAGACTCGCTCGATACTGTGGAATTGGTGATGGAATTCGAGAAGGCGTTCAATCTCACCATCCCTGACGAGGATGCGGAGAAGATCGCCACTGTCGGCGATGCCATCAAGTATATCAAAGCAAAGGCCGCCTGAACATCGTTGTGCGAGCTTCGGGTGCCAGTTCTTCAAATAGGCACCTCTTTCCTGTGACAGCCTTGGTGCATTATGAATGGAAAACGTAGAGTCGTCGTTACCGGCATCGGTGCCGTGACCCCCATTGGGTTGAACGCGAAGGAGTTCTGGTCGAACCTCGTCGCGGGCAAAAGCGGCGCGGCAACCATCACGTACTTCGATACGTCCCAGTACGACACGCACTTCGCGTGCGAGCTGAAGGGCTTCAAAGCCACCGACTTCATTGATCGCAAGACTGCGCAGCGGATGGACCCGTTTGCCCAGTATGCAATGGTTGCTACGGATGAGGCGATTGCGGACTCGAACATCCCGCTGAGAGACCTGGACCCCGATCGCGTGGGTGTGGTGTACGGCTCGGGCATCGGCGGCATGATCACCTACCATCAGCAGTTCATCAACTATAGGGATGGCGGGCCGAGGCGCATCAGTCCTTTCTTCATTCCGATGCTCATTCCCGATATTGCCGCTGGCTATATCTCGATGAAGTACAACCTGAAGGGGCCTATCTATGCAACCGTCTCTGCCTGTGCAACATCCAATCACGCTATCGGCGAAGCGTGCAGGCTGATCCAGTACGGCGATGCGGATGCGATGATTTGTGGTGGATCGGAGGCGCCGATCACGCCCATGGGACTGGGCGGGTTCAACTCTATGAAGGCGCTCTCCACACGCAACGATGCGCCGGAGAAGGCGAGCCGCCCCTTCGACGCGCAGCGCGACGGCTTCGTGATGGGTGAAGGCGGAGCCACCTTGGTGTTGGAAGAGCTGGAGATGGCCCTCAAGCGCGGCGCAAAGATTTATGCCGAACTTGTCGGCATCGGCTACACGGCGGACGCCTATCACATCACCGCACCGCCCGATGGCGGCGAAGGAGCGGTGCGCTCCATGAAGCGCGCACTGAAGGACGCCGGCATAGCGCCGGAGGCAATCGATTACATCAACGTGCACGGTACCTCCACTCCCCTGGGCGATATTGCCGAAACCCTCGCCATCAAAACAACGTTCGGCGAGCACGCCAGGAAGCTGAACATCAGCTCCACCAAATCTATGACCGGGCATTTGCTGGGCGCGGCCGGCGCCATCGAGGCAATCGCCTCCATCATGGCGTGCTACACCGATACGATTCCGCCGACGATTAACCTTGAGTATCCCGACCCGCAATGCGACCTGAACTACACGCCCAATGTTGCCGTCAAGCGGACGGTCAACTACGCGCTGAGCAACACGTTCGGGTTCGGAGGAAAGAACGCAACACTTATTGTCAAGAAGTTCACTGCATAGCAGGTGATTCATGCGGTGGTTGAAGGAGCTGCTCTCCTCTGTGCTCAAGCGCAGAGGAGAGCCGAGCCTCTCACACACGACGGTTTCCCGCAGGGGGGCGGGGCCGACTCTCACGCTCCCCTCGTCGCTCGACCAACTGGAACAGGCTATCGGCTATTCCATCCGTAATCCCGATCTTTTCGTTCAAGCGCTCATCCATCGTTCGTACCTTCAGCAGACGAATCAACACGGCCAATCGAACGAGCGCCTCGAGTTCCTCGGCGATTCGATTCTCAATCTGGTTGTCGGCGAGTTCCTCTATCACAACTTTCCCGAGGCAGATGAAGGCGAGCTGACAAAAGTCCGCTCGCGGCTGGTCAACCGCAAAGCGTTGGTCGCCTACTCGAAGAATATTGATTTGGGCAGGTTCATCCTCATGAGCCAGAGCGCGCAGCAATCCATGGGAAAAGGATCGGAAACGATTGTGGCCGATACGTACGAGGCACTCATCGCTGCCATCTATCTCGACGGCGGCTTTGCAGCAGCAAAGCAATTTGTCGAACGCCAGCTCAAGGAGGCTTTGCGGAATCGGACCGTTGTCACCTCCGACGAAAACTACAAGAGCATGCTGTTAGAGTATGCGCAGGCCCATGGGCTGGGCGTGCCGCGCTATACCATCGTGAAGGAAGAAGGCCCCGATCACGATCGCACGTTCACCGTTGAAGTCAGCATCAGCGGCAAGAAGCGGGGGATCGGCGTAGGTAAGAACAAGAAGGAAGCCGAGCAGGCTGCCGCCAGCAAAGCGCTGGAAAGACTGAAGAAATAAGCCGCTCTTGTCAACCCGAAACAGGGCAGGTCAGAAGGTCCCCACAAACAATCCCGCATTGATCATAAATCCCTTGCCGCTCACCTTGGAGGGGACGCCGAGCAGGTCGTACTTGTCGTCAACCTTCCAAGAGGGCAATGCCATACCAACGTAGCTCGCGCCGAGCCGCAGACCAATCCAGCCGAGAAGTGCATACTCGAAGTTTACTGAAGGGACGTACACGAAGTAAGAGCCGGAGAGTTTTCGTGTGAGGTTATAGACGGGGCCGGCGCTTCCCGGATTGCCGAAGTTCCCCCATTCACCGTTCCACGTCAGCGAGCCGCCGTTGTCCTGACGCAGGGTGAGACTCATGCCTCCCCAGCCCAGCATTGTGCCAACGGCGAAATCGAGCCGTTCGACGATCGGCACGACGTATTCGAGTGTTACGCCGCCGAAGCTGACTTCCATCTCCACATCCCGCCGTACGCCGAAGCCATCAAGCGACGTGCTTCTACTCGAGCCGCTCATGCCGAGTCCGCCTACGCGCAGATTGGGCACAAACATGATGTACAGCCCGCCTCCTATACCGTTCATGTACACGCCGCCCTCTTTCAGTGATGCGCCCTTTGCAGGAACGATGAAGTCATTGATCGGTTTGGTGTCCACGAAGAGCCAACCCGGCGTGTAGCCGAACAACCCTCCGATCTTTGCCGCCTTCGAACGCTTCGGCGGAATCGGCTCCTCCTGCGCAACACTGCTTGCTGCAAGCACACTCATGAGACACAGCGTGAACAGAACGCGTTTCATTGTCGTCCTCCATTGTGAATTGGGCATGAACAAAGCGCATCAAAATTAGTCAAATATGCGCTGAGATTCAAACGTTGCTTGTCCTTTGCCCGTTGCATATATTGCGTTCGCCCAAACACATTGCATTGAACCATCGTGACTCGCGCTGCATCCCTCGTTCTCATCTTCGTCTGTGTGTTCAGTTCTTTTGCCCAAGGGTCGCCACCCGATGACGCGTCGGTTATCTTCCTTCCGGGCCGGCTTGCGGTTGCGCCCCTCGTGGCATCCTATCAGGAGCCGCGTGTTGGATTGCGAAAAGAAATCGGGAGTTCGAAGATGAAAGTGGATATCGGCGCGTCGGTAGACATGCTGGAGGTTCGTCCCTGGCCCGACTCAACGAAGCGTTTCAGAGTAGGAATTGACTTCTTCACCTATGCCCTCTCCACCAGCTCGGAAGGGCTACGGCTTCAAATCGATGCGGTCGACGGATTCTTCGGCGGACACGTCGCATACCTCAATCGGTTCGAGAATCATTCTCACCTCGTTCTCCGCTTGCGCATTCTTCATTTGAGCGCACACTTTCTTGACGGCCACTTCAGCAACGCAACCCAAACGTGGAAGGACAACCGCGCGCCTATTCCGTTCACGCGGGATTTTGGGGAACTTCTCGCGCTGTACGAATTTCCGCCATCGAACATAACCGTGCAGGTATACGGCGGTTTCAGCTACGCTACGCTCATCAGGCCGACGAACATTCAGCGGGTTGAATTACACGGAGGATTCGAGCTGCATGCAACAACGGGGGACGTCTTCGGGCGTCCGTTCAATCTGTATCTTGCCGATCACTTCACGTTCCGGCGCATTCCCGCCGGCATTGGCACGAACAACCTTGAAGGCGGTGTGAAGTTTGGAGGCTGGAGTGGAACGGGACTGAAAATCTTTCTCAGTTATTACAACGGCCTCGATCCTTTTAGTCAGTATTATGACATTCGAAGAGAGAACGTCGGACTCGGCTTTGCGTTCGATTTCTGGTAAACAACTGTCACCAATCTTCCCCGATCACTTCAGCCCGATCTCGCCTGCAACTTCCCGCAACGCCCCGATGACAAAGGTAATATGCTCGTCCGCGGGCACGCCGAGCTCCTCGATCCCCCGCGTGATATGCTCGCGACTTACTGTACGCGCAAACGCTTTGTCCTTGAGCTTCTTCTTGACGGATGAAGCGGCGAGGTCTTCCAGCTTGTTGGGCCGAACCAACGCACACGCGACAATGAAGCCGCACAGCTCATCGCATGCAAACAGTGTCTTCGCCATCAGCGTCTCTCGCGGCACGTTCATGTCGGGCACGTGACTGATGATGGTGGTGCGGATTTCCTCGGAGTAGCCGCGCTGCTTCAAGATCTCCGAGCCTTTCATCGGATGATCGGGGACGTTCGGGTGCATCTCGTAATCAAAGTCGTGCAGCAAACCGACGATCCCCCACGTTTCCTCATCCTCTCCAAATTTCCGCGCGTACGAGCGCATTGCTGCTTCCACTGCCAGCGCGTGTTTGCGCAGACTGTCGGTTTTTGTGTATTCGAACAAAAGACTCAGTGCATCCTGTCGGTTCACGGCAATCCATGAATGGTGATGAGGAGATAAGAAAAACTCGGAGATCAAGATACAAACTCTCGGGGAGAGTCGAAAGGAAAAGGAAAGCTGTCACGACACGGAAGCGCCGTGACAGCTTCTTTACGAGCGGCGCTTACTTGATCAGCGCAAGCACACGCGTCTGCGAAAAATCTGCAGCTTCCAGCCGATAGAAGTACATGCCGGAACTCAGGCCACTGCCATCGAATTGCACGGCATAGCTTCCTCCGGGCAGAGTCTCATCCACCAACGCGGCTACCCTTCTGCCCAGGATATCATGAACGGTCAGCACCACATGCGCCTGCCGGGGAATGTCGTACTTGATGGTCGTGACAGGATTGAACGGATTGGGATAGTTCTGATACAGGGCAAAAGCTGCTGGCAATCCGTCCGTCTGCGCAACATCCAGCACCGTGGTTGTGCCCTGCTTCAGCACGATGTCGTTGTTGGGATCGAACTGAAAGCCTGTCGGTTGGCGGTTGAAGGTGAACGTAAAGAGCTGGTTGTTGGTGTTGTTGAACACGCGCACGGTTGTATCCGGCCCTGAGGCAAACGTGATCTTCAGCTCCAGCGGCATCTGGAAGAAGACGGTGTTGGTTTGCGTTTGCCGCGCGAGGAACGTCACGCGCCACAGTCCGCCGCCGAGGTTCGTGAAGCTGTAACCGTTCTGATAGACGGGGTGGTTAGGGTTGTACACCCATTGATCGAAGAACCAATTCAGATTCTGTCCCGTTACGGTGTTCACCTTCGTGATGAAGTCGGCGGTGACCGCCGTTTTGTGTTTGAAATTCAGGGTGTCCGTTGCGTACGCCTTGAGCACGGCAAAGAACAGCGAGTCGCCGAGCGTATACCGCAGCATGTGCAGCACGCATGCGCCTTTGTAGTAGGTGATGGCCGTGTTGAATAGTTGACTGTTCGGCGGAGTGTTGATTGCCCACGACGGATTGTAGATGGGCCAGCCCGGGTTGCCGCTCAAATAGCCGTTCGCATCCCCGATGATATCATTCTTGTATGCGGTGTAGCCGCCGGTGTATTCGTACCAGAGCGCCTCGCCGTACGTCGCAAATCCTTCGTTCAGCCAGATGTCCGCCCAGGTGCCGGGCGAAATCATATCGCCGAACCATTGATGCGCATACTCGTGCGAGACGAGGTTTTCGCTCCAGCAGTTCGGGCACAGGCTGGTCAACGTCTGGTTCTCCATCCCTCCCCACGGAAACGAGCTGTTCAGCGTTGCAAATCCGTTCTTCTCAAACGGATGGACGCCGAAGAGCCGTGAGAACTCGGTTGTCATCGGCACAATCTTCTGCTTGATGTTGTTCAGATTCGTCGTGTTCTCACCGGCGTTCCAGTAGAAACGAATCGGGATGCTGTCGTTGGGACTTTCCGGATTGCGCCAGAAGACGATGTCGAGATTGTAGTTGACTTTCGCAGAGATGACCATGAGGTACGTTGTAATGGGATCGCGGCTGATCCAGTTGTACCACAGCGTGTCTGCAACGCGCACCGAATCTGCAAGTCTGCCGTTGGAGCCGAGCTTCACTGTTGCCGGAACCTTCGCCCGGAGGTTCAGCGTCGCCTTGTCGGCCGGACGATCCCAGCACGGGAACCACTTGCGCGCACCTTCCGGCTCGCAATCGGTGAACACCATCCCGTTGCTGGCATAAAATGCATTGTCCGTCACGTTGTTGTGGCGGTAGTAGATCTTCACCTGCACAACCTCGTTGGGCTGATACGTTCGATCGAGGTTGACGGTGAGGATATTCGAAGCGTGCGTGAACGAAACGCCGGCAAGCGCCACCGAATCGATCACCAACGAAGTGTTGACCGCGTTCAGCTGGATCGCCTGCAAGGCAGTATCCACGCGGAAGGTAATGATCTCGATCCCCGAGAAGGATTTCGGGTAAGGACTGAGAAAGCAGTTGTAGATGTCGAGATCAAGTTTGTACTCGAGCACGTCGTACGAATGCCGCGGGCTTCCAGGTGAGAAGGCGGACGGCTCGACGTTCCATGAACTATTGATCTTCTTCTCCGAGCAATACTCGGCCCCCTTCCTGGACACTTCACTTTGGGCGAAAGCAGACAGGGGCAGGCTCAGGACAAGAAGAAGGAGAGCAGTCGTTCTCCGAATCATAGGATACTCCTTTCGTGTTGGTAGCTTGGATCGTTCTCAGTTAATGACGATGGATGTCGCGATGCATGATTCTGCGTGTTTCGTGGAGTCGGTCATCGGCCGGCAGGTCGATGAGACGTCGGTTCATCGTCTCGTCGTCTTCTGCCGCGAGCAACCCGGCAACATACGTGATGACGCCGGGTGGAAACACATTCATTCGTTCGTACAGGTCACGCTTCTCCAACAGTATCCGCGAGGATTCGACGCAACTCTTCGGCAGGCTGGGCAGGTATTCTCTTCTGCCGTTATCGCCGAAAACATTTCCCGATACATACAACCGCTCCGCTAAACTCAAGCTTTCCTCATGTGTCAGTCCCCATTCGGCGGCGAGCGTAATTCCCGCGAGCAACAGGTGAACGAGGGCGCTGCCATCGGGGCTGCGTAATTCGACGGTTTGTCGCGGTTCTTTCTCCAGCGGCAGGACTTCCTGCTGGGGATTCACCTTGCCTGCGAGATTGCTCACGCATCCCCATCCCAGCGGCACACGAATCATTGCGCTGCGGTTCATGTCGCTCCAGCAAATGCGGGTCGGCGCTTCCTGATTCGGCACGAGGCGCAGGTAGGCTGCAGACACCGTATTGCCGAACGCCGTCAACGAATCCGCATACGCGCACAGTCCGCCGATTATTCTGCGTGCCGATTCGGAGAGCGTTCCATCGTCGTTCGTCATGACGTTGCGGCCGTTACGCAGGGCTTCCAGATGCACGTGCATCCCATTGCCCGCAATGCCCTCTTCTAATTTCGGCGTGAATGTCGCAACACAGTTATGGTTGTACGCAACCGTGCGGATAATCCATCGCGCAAGCACAAGAAAGTCGGCGGCGTCTTCCACCGGCGCCGGCAGAAACTCCACCTCCAGTTGCTCTGCCTGCTTGCCGGCGATTTCCTCGAGGTCGCTGCGAACACTCTCGACATATCCCACCTCGCTGTGCGCGTACTTGACGGCGCCCGTGCACTGCGCAATGCACCGCGCCATCTCGTTCAGTATCGGGCCGCTCTTCATAAACGGGGCCGACGTGTGATAGCCCCTCTGTTTTTGGGAGTGATAGATCGGCGCCTTCGGCTCGCTCAACAGAAAAAACTCCAGCTCGCCCAGGGCGCGCAGCTCCAGTCCCGTCCGTTCCTGAAATACTTTCGCCGCCCGATGAAGGATCGTGTCGAGGGCAAACGGCGCTCGCTCTCCTTCTTTGGTGAAGTAGCGGCATAGAAAGTCGAGACTCTGCTGATCGAACGGATTGATGAACGCGCTTTTGTAGACGGGTACGACGTAGAGATCGGAGAGGGCCGTATCAACAATGCCTTTGAAGAGCGACGAACCGTCGACCCGTTCGCCGTCGGCGAGGATGCGCTCCGCTTGCGCTCTACTGCTGATGGGAATGCGCAGTTCCTTGAGCTTGCCATCCAATGCCGTATAGTGGAAGGTAATGCGCTCGATCCCCCGCCGTTCCACCACCCTCAGAAGATCCTCGCGGGTAAAGCATCGCGGTTCCTTATCAAGAAGTGCCGTAAGAGGATTGCTGAGCGCGTACGCCGTAGGCTCCGCCGCCTGAGAACCGACACTCATACCGCGACGTCCGACTCCTCGACTGTCCTCTGGCGGCTGGCTGCCGGACTCGGAAAAGCAAATCCGGATTCGAGGACCACTTCATCTCCGACGCGGGCATCGAGCATGAGGGTGAGCGCCGCCGAAAGGCGTTTGCCATTTACAACAACTCGCGCTTTCGTGACTCCCCCCTCCACAAAGATTTCTTCGATCCTTGCAGTCGTGCGCTTCATCGTATCATATCCTTGTTGCAGGTCGTACGGTGGTAGGTTCGCCTGCTTGATGGGCATGCATTTCACCCTTTGTAGGTTTCAACATTCATGCCTCAAGACATCGACGAGAGACGAGGCAAACTCATGCGACGTGTGTGTCGGATTCCCAAATCTTAGGAAAACGACGCGCAATTTTGCCAGAAATGCGAAACGCCGGCACGCCTATAAATGCTCCAGAACGTTTGGCGCTGCGGCATTCCGGATGTCTTCCTCCAAGAGGTGAAACAGATCCGTCATGCTGCGGACGACGGGTTCAGAAAGTCCGATGCCCGGCTCCATCGTTTCCCCTTCGATGCCGTAGAGCTTGAGCGTCTGGGGCAGCCGGTTCAGCTTTCTTGCCATCTCGACAGCCTCCGCGATGCCAAGGTGATGACTCGAAGACAAGAAGAAATCAACAGGGACGGCTTCACTGAGAGCATCAATCACGTGCACGTATCCCGGCGCCTTGCCCGACCGCACGGCATCGATGATGAACACATGCCGGTAGCCTTCCCAGGCTTGCATCAACGCTGTCGCTTCGCCGCTTTCTTCCACAAACGCGATCGGCTGAGGCAGGCGATGTTCTGCGGTTTGCATGCGAAGACGCATCTCGCGTACGGCATAAATGCCCAGGCCGTCATCGCTTCTGAATTCATTCCCCACTCCAATAACCACGATCGAGGGCGAGTGTTGGGAACGCCCGCGGTTGAGTTCTTCTCGTTCTTCCGATTGTTCAGCCATGATCGAGTTTCCTTGCTTAGAACGAATGAGGATGATCAACGTTTGGATGTGAAGAGGAAACACCGAGCGCCCGATGGATGGCTTCCACAAGCTCCTCCGGCGCATCCGTCCCGATACGGTAGCGCTTCCCGTTGCGCATGGAAAGCTCCACAGCACGGCTGCCGAAGACATTGTAGAGCCAACCCTGTGGCGTCCAGCGAATGCCCCACCAGAACGGATTTGTCACCGCCCGGCATTCACAAACATCTCTCAACTCGAACCGCTTGCGCATCATGCCGGGGCCGAAGATGACCTCCAGCGTTCCGTCGGCAATGACGACGGTGAGAGTTGAGAAGAGAATCAACGCAACATCCAACACCACAAGCGCGACAAACGCAATCCAATTGAATCCCTCGAACACCATCCAGAACGTAACGACAGAGATGCCGACGGTCAGCACGAGGAGCATCTGGGAGCCCACCTGTGTATGTGTGTAATGCGCTGGCATTGTTCGCCCTGCCGTTTTCTCTGCTTCATGCATGGGATGCTATTGAGGAAAGAGCCGGGAGGAGAGCACGATCCCGCGTCCTTCCAACACACCACGACATTGCAGCAGGAATTGTCCGATGCGTTCCGCTTCGATACCGAAGGTCATCCCATACTCGATCAAGTGTTTGCGATTGGCACGAACGCGTGCAAGCTCCTCAGGTACGAGCTGCTTGCCCGGCACTACATCCGGCGGTGGAGCGAGAAACTCGATCTCCTCAGCGGCCATCGCTCGCACAACGCCCGCCAATTCTAATTCGCCATCCTTGCCGACGGCAAACACCGGTCCGCCCGAGTATCCGAACCGCGTCACCGCGTCGATCACGAAGTTCCCCGGATAGCGACTGGGACTCACCATCCCAAACGTCAGTTGTTTGGTTTGTCGTGGAAAGCCGAACACGTACACCATCTCTCCCCAGTCGAGCTTCCGCCCATACGCAACCGAACGGCCGAAGGCAAGACCGCTTGGCATGGTCATCTCCACCGTGAGAAGCCCCAGATCAGACCGAAGGTCTGTACAAAGTACTTCCGCCTTCTTCAGCTGCGGAGTCTGATCGTCAATGAAATAGGTTGACTTCGTCCTGACCGATCGGGTTGCCGGAACATGTGTCTGCTTTCCTTCGGGACTCCGATGGTAGGTAAGAATGGTATCATCCGAACGCAACAGATGCTGTGTAGTGATGACGGCGACTCGTCCGTTGTCATGGTAAAGAACCAGTCCAGCGCCAAACGCCTCGATGGTTGTATCAGAGACGGCGGCGACTTCCGTTCCTCGAGGCCCTCCCAAAAGTTCGACGCGATACGTGAATGCCGCCCCTACTCCGACCACCGAGCGCTCAAGGGAACGAAGCTGCTGTCTGATGTTCTCGGAAAACACAATCGTCTCACCAGCATCGCGGCGCTGTGATGGCGTAGCACAGCCGACTACGATCGCAGCCACGGAAGCCAGGAGAATTACCTTGACGGCTCTCCCCAGTGAATACGTCATCGCCACCTCCGACCTTGAGAATCATCCAGTGTTTGGTGCCCGCAGCAAGCGTCTCAAGAGTGGATCACAAGTCCAATGCGAACCTGACTCAACGAGAGTTTCCCTCTCTTGATGTTGTAATCCGACTCACCCCTGCTCCACTCGCGTATTTCTTTGCCCGTAGCGTACGTTCCAGACAAATCATACTTTGCTGTAAGAGAGAGAATCTCACTTACCTTCGCTTCAAGTCCAGCGGTCAGAAGAACGCCCGCTTCCCATGTTGTTGTAGTCGAGATGTCGGAGGAAACGGGCCGCATGAGTTTCGGACAGAACGGATCCGGCAATGTCTGCAGAAACAATCCACGCACGAGCGTCCGAAACAAAGGACTGATAACTTACGGCGAGTTGGTTGATGAGAAAGAAGTACAGCGCCTTATCGCCCGCAGCAACGCTATCGGGTGCGTCAGGTTTCTGTTGGGCGACGAACTCCTCAAGTACACCGGGATAGCACCGGGCATGCATGAACTGTCCCGAAAGCTCGAGGCCGGCGACAGTCAGGAGAATGACGATCGGTCTCATGACGCTCCTCCTTTGTGAACGATTCGTTGTGCCGTTCCCCCTGTGTACCGCGAGAAAGCCGGTAGCAATCTGATTCCTCTCTCTCCCCCTGCCGGTGAACCCGGTTTGTGTCGCGTCAGGTTTTCTCGATCCTCACAAAATGTGTCGCGCACGAAATGCACGGATCATAGTTTCGCACAGCTTGTTCGGTCTTCCACGTCAGCTGTTCGCGCGGCAAATGCACGTTTGCGGCGACAAACTGGCGAAGGTCGTTCTCGATCGTCGGCTGGTTCTGCGCAGTGGGCGGGACGATCTTTGCATCGAGGATCGTCCCGTCGTCGGCAATTTTGTAGCGATGATAAAGCAGGCCGCGCGGCGCTTCTGTTGCGCCAAAGCCGATGCCGGCACGAACCGGTACTTCCACCGCCGCCCGTTCGGGTGGCTCGTATTGTTCGATGATCCGAATGGCCTCATCGTACGCATAGAGTGTCTCGATGGCCCGAACGATGATACTCCTGAACGGATTTTTCACCGGCGGCACCACGCCGATTTCCCCGGCAAGCTCTTGTGCCGGAGGCGAGAGTTTGTCGAAGTTCAGATTGAATCGCGCAAGGGGGCCCACCATGTACGCACCCTTGCCGCGTTGCGTCGAATGCAGCGCATTCGAGTGCTGGACATGACGTTCCTCGAAGTGAAATTCGTATTCTCGCACGGCAATGTCAAGTCCGCTGCTCGAGCATACTCTTCCCTCGTTCAGCGGATACTCGTTGGGCGCACGAAGCGAAACAAACTCGTACTCGAATTCAAAATCTGGAAACTCGAACGTGCTGACGAGCTTCGCCGTCTCGACCGCCGCGTCGCGCGCCCACTTCAACGGATCGAGCAACGCATGCAGCGCTGCCTTCGTTGGCACGCGATAGAACCCGCCGACCTTGACGTTGATGGGATGAATCTCTCGCCCGCCAATCACTCTCACCACATCATTGCCGATCTTCTTCATCGCCAACGCCTTCCGGACGAGGTCGGGTTGGTCCTTGGCGAGAAGCAGCGCGTCCTCGTAGCCGAGGAAGTCCGGTGCATGCAGCATGAAGATATGAAGGACGTGGCTTTCTATCCACTCGCCGCAGTACAGGAGCCGTCGCAGCGCACGCAACTGTCCATCAACGCGAACGCCGAACGCGCTTTCCATTGCGTGCACAGCGCTCATCTGATAGGCAACGGGGCAGATGCCGCAGATGCGCGCGGTGATGTCCGGCGCTTCCGAGTAGTCGCGCCCACGGAGGAACGCCTCAAAAAAGCGAGGCGGCTCATAGATCTTGAGCTTCACGTCGGCAACATGCCCATCGGTAATCTTGACGAACACCGCGCCTTCACCCTCAACACGGGCGAGCTGATCAACCTTAATGACTCTGTTTTTCATGTGCATCACTCTCTTTCCGGAACGGTTCGGCGTATGCATTGAAGCCGCGGAACATCAGCAGAATATCCTGGCTGCTGAAGCCTAAGTCTGAAATACGCTTACCGAGCGACGATGCGTTCGGATTCTCCATCGGTCCAAAGCAGCCGTAGCAGCCGCGGTTGTAGGACGGGCAAAGGGCGCCGCATCCGGCGTGTGTCACAGGCCCCAGGCACGGCACGCCTCCGGCCACCATCACGCAGACATTCCCCTGTCTTTTGCACTGCATGCACAGGCTGTACGTTGGAATGTTGGGCTTCCTGCGGTTAAGGAAGGCATTTACGACTTCTAGGAGCTGATGCTTATTGATCGGGCAGCCGCGGAGTTCGAAGTCAACACGCACATAGGAACCAATTGGCATGGAGCGATCAAGTGTTGAGATGTACTCGGGCGAGGCGTACACAAACCGCGTGAATTCCCGAACGTCTTTCCAGTTGCGTAGCGCCTGAATGCCGCCCGAGGTTGCACACGCGCCGATGGTAACAAGCACCTTGCATTCCTTTCGAATCTGCCTGATGCGCTCGACGTCGTGCGGCGTTGTGATGCTTCCTTCCACCAGCCCGAGGTCGTACGGCCCGCGCAGCACCCGGCGACTTGCCTCGGGGAAGTTCGCGATTTCTACCGCGCCTGCAACGGCAAGCAGTTCATCTTCAGCATCCAGCAATGATAGCTGACAGCCATCGCACGAGGCAAACTTGAACACTGCGAGTTTTGGCCGCGCATGTCTTCTCGTTCGAGTCGCCATCGCTACAACTCCTTTCTCTCCAGCAGTGAGCGAATTCGAGGAAGCGGAAACACCGGTCCATCCTTACAGATAAAAGTGGGACCGTATTGGCAATGCCCGCAAAAACCGACTGCGCATTTCATGTTCCGCTCCATGGAAAGGAAGATGTTCTCGGATCTAAGCCCCCGACGATCAAGCTCCTCGATCGTGTACTTCATCATCATCTCCGGTCCGCACACATACGCCACGGTGTTGTCTGCGTCGAGTTTGATATACGACAGCAACGACGTCACAACACCGATGTGTCCCTTCCACGACGAATCGCCGCGATCGACGGTTACCAGGACCTCAACGTCCTTTTCATCCTCCCACCGTTCCAGCTCGACGCGATAGAGCAGGTCCAGCGGACTCCGTCCGCCGTAGAGAATGATAATGCGCCCGTACTCGTTTCGTCTCTCGAGCAGCGAGTAGATAACGGGACGCAATGGAGCCAGCCCGATGCCGCCGGAGATGATGCACACATCCTTTCCCTGTGCAACGTCCAACGGCCAGCTTGAGCCAAACGGTCCACGCACGCCGATGACGTCGCCGCGCTTTTTCTGCGAAAGCGCCGTCGTGATCGTCCCGACGCGATGGATTGTGTGTTCGACGGTGCCGTGCTGCGAAGGATTCGAGCTGATCGAGATGGCTGCTTCGCCCATCCCGAAAACGTACAGCATGTTGAACTGTCCGGGACGGAACGAAAAGTCCTGAAGATCGCTCACATCAAGAGTCAGCGTAAACGTATCGTCATTTTCCCACATCATCTTCCGAATCGGAACCGGGATCGTCGTCATCGGATCCAGCGCGCGCGCGGACATGGCTTCGGCAATCATACGCTTTTTTCACTCGTTGCAAGTCCGTAGAGATCTAACAGTTGGATGCGTGTCGCTTCGAGTCTGTTTTCCATCACGACCGCGAGGCGTTTGAGCATCTCGTACCCAAACCCCTTGTCCCGCTCACACTTCGTGCGCAGGCATTCTCCATCGAGTGCTATGGCGCGGGTGTCGGCAACGGCGATGCCGCTGAAATGCCAGCGGTAGGGCGAGATGAGCCACGACCAGCCGAGGATTTCTCCGGGTCCGACGGTTTGGATGCGAATGCTTCCGCGGCCGGGAATTTCCGTTTCCAACGCCACACGCCCTGTACGGATGAGGAAGAACGTGTTGGCGATTTCCCCTTCGCTGATCAGGCGCGATCCTTCCGGAAACCGGACATTCGAGGCACAGCCGACGATGGTTTCCATATGTTCCGCGGAAAGCCCGTGAAGGAACGGATGTTGACGGAGGATGTCTTGCAAATCTTCCTTTTCCATAGGAGCCTCTTCAAGATGTTTTGGGAGTTACGGGTGATGCACGAAGAGCGTGCAGTTCCTGCGTAATGTCGATGCCCACCGGACACCACGTGATGCAGCGGCCGCATCCCACACATCCGAACGAGCCGAACTGTCCCTGCCAGTGGGCGAACTTGTGCATGAGCCACTGACGGTAGCGCGTCCGCGTTGACATGCGGATGTTGCCTCCGGCAATTTTTGTGAAGTCCGCCGTGAAGCACGAATCCCACAGCCGCCACCGTTCCGCATGGTCGCCCGTCAAATCCGTAACGTCTTCTACGGTCGAGCAGAAGCATGTCGGACAGACGAGGGTGCAATTGCCGCAGGCAAGGCAGCGTTTCGCAACATCATCCCAGCGAGGATGCTCGAAGTGTGCATTCAAGGTTTCAACAATGTCTGTCGTGTCCACACGCTTCGTCATTGCTTCTGCGGCTTCGGCCGTTGCGGCAAGAGCTTCTTCTATTTCCGCTGCCGACGCTGCGCGATGGGAAACATCGCTTAGCAGTTCTTTCCCTCGTTCGCTTCCCACCTCAACCACAAAATGATGCTTGCCCTCTCCGAGAATTTCGGTCAGTGCGAGATCGAACGCAGAGGTCGCCCGGGGACCGGTTTTCATTGAAGTGCAGAAGCAATTCCCTCCGGCGCGTGTGCAGTTCACTGCGAGAACAAAGCAGCTCTCCCGTCGGACCTCATACCCAGTATCAACATACGGTCCCTGCAGGAATACTTCGTCCAACACCTTGATCGCGTTCACCTCGCAGGGGCGAACGCCGAGAAAAGCCAATCGGGTTTTCGCGTGCTGATCTTCACGCTCGATGCGGAATCCCTTCCCGTCGCGATGGGCGGAGAACAGCTTCAGCCGCGCGGGCGAGAGAAACGTTTTCCACGAATGCGGACCGACGACATATCCGAAGAGAGACGGCGTGCCGTTGGAGTGAAGGGCATACCGACCGGGGGTTTGCTCGTCATGCACTCCGACCGGCAGATCGGCCATCGTGCGGATCTCATCGAGAACGATGGCTCCATCACGTACGGTCGGACCAACCGTAACGTACGCACGTCGGTGCAGCGCGCTGATGATGTCTCCAATACGATCTGATTCGATGACAAACATCGTTCTTGTCTTCAGGTGGTGATGAAAACAACATCATCACACGAGAGAAAGGTCAGATTGCGTGCCATCCGGAGGTTCAAGAAACAGAATGGAATAAGTGCTGTTGCGCGTCTCCCTTCCTACTTCTGGGAAGCGGTCGTCATGCTCTTCGCAGATTTGAAAATCGAGCAAGATGATGTATATTTGTTCAACAGCATCTCCTCATATCCAGCGCGCGCTCATCATGACTTCCATCGATCGCACAATCGTTCAACCCGACATCGAGCAGTATCTGAAAGATATCACGCCTGATCGTGACAGCGTGCTGACGGAGATGGAAGACTATGCTCAACGAACCGGCTTCCCGATCGTCGGGCCGTTGGTGGGACGCCTGCTGTTCCTTCTTGCTGCATCAACACACGCGAAGCGCATTCTCGAACTGGGCTCGGGGTTTGGATACTCGGCGTACTGGTTTGCCAGAGCAACGGGCGAGGATGCTCGCATTATCTGCACGGACAGGGAACAGAACAATGCACAACGAGCACAGGAGTGGTTTGCGCGGGGCTGCATAGAAGAGAAAATCACCTTTCACGTGGGCGATGCTCTCGCCGTTCTCGCTGCAGCGGAGGGAGAGTTCGACATCATCTTCAACGACATCGACAAACACAGCTACCCCAAAGCGCTCGCACTCGGCATTCCGAAACTGCGGCGCGGGGGTTTGTTCATTAGCGACAACGTGTTGTGGAAAGGTCGCGTGCTCAGCGACAAGCCGGACGAAGCCACCGCGGGTATCCTCACGTTCAACCGTCGGCTCTACTCCATGCCGGAGTTGTTTTCCACAATCATTCCGCTGAGAGACGGCGTGTCGGTCAGCATCAAGCTGTAGGATGGATCGCAAAGCCACAGACGCATGACGGTCACCATTCTCGCCTCTATCTTTCTTGCAATCATGCTCTTGATTGCCTTCATCGGTTTCAAGGTGGGGGCGAAAACGCCGAAGCCCACGGAAGACCTCAATCTCGAAAAGTGTGCCCTCTGCCGCCGGAAATTCAACAAAGGAACACTCATCGAACGTCAGGTGGGCGACTACAAGCTTCTCTACTTTTGTCCCGAGTGCATCACCGCACTGCACAACGAGCTGATACGCAAGAACTGAACTCCCTCAATTCACCTGACGGGATACATGCCTGGCATTTTGCGAAGAACAAATCGTCGCTCTGCCGCCCGGCACATCACTACTGCAAAGTGATGGTGAGCTGCCCGTTAGCAAACTGCGTCGGGAATGACCGCAGGGGTGCTGACGCAGGTCCTTGCGCCACCTGTCCATTGGTACGAAACCGCGAGCCGTGGCAGGGACAAACATACACCTGATCGGTGAACCCCGTAATCGTGCAGCCCTGATGCGTGCAGGTTGCCGTGAGAGCCGTAAAGGAATCCTGACCGGTGTGGGCCACGAGCAGCGCGCCGTTGCTGTATTGCACCAACACCGCACTGCCAACCGCAGCGAGCGGCGAACTTGAGTTGATGGCGAGTGTAACAATGTTGCCCGAGACAGCAGCCTGTATTGTGGGCAACGCCGGTGCCTCGGCCGAAACCGAATCGTCCTTGCACGCACTGAGCAAAGGCGCTATCGCAGCGCCGAGCGCAATCAGTCCCGCCGTCTCACATGCCTGAAGGCAGAACTCACGACGCGATGGCAGCGGGGGCAATACGGTTTGTTCCATTCTCTCTTCTCCCTGTTGTGGAACTCTCTCCTACATCAACGAGAAGAGGAAAACAACAGTTGCCCTCATCGGACTTTCGCAAGGAACTGCTCCGCGCTGGGACAATGTTCTCGCACAACACACTCAATGCATTTGGGAGAACGGGCATGGCATGTTTTTCTGCCGTGCAGAATCAGTATGGAGCCGAGGTCGATCCACTGCTTTTTCGGGAAGAGCTTCATCAAATCTTCCTCAATCTTCTCGGGTGTGTCCGCTTCGGAGAAGCCCAGACGTTGGGCGAGGCGATGAACGTGGGTATCCACGACAACGCCCGACGCGATGCCGAAGGCCTGACCCAAGACAACGTTGGCCGTCTTGCGTCCCACCCCGGGCAGCGTGACCAAATCGTTCAGATCGTTCGGCACCTCGCCCCCAAAGCGCTCGACCAGCGCCTTGCAGCAACCGATGATGCTCTTCGTCTTCATACGGAAAAAACCCGTCGAACGAATGTCCTGCTCCAGCTCTGCGGGATTGGCTTCTGCAAAGCCCTTCGCGTTTTTGTACTTCTTGAACAACGCAGGCGTCACCATGTTCACGCGCTCGTCCGTGCATTGCGCCGAAAGGATCGTGGCAATCAGAAGTTGAAACGCATTCTGATGATGCAGTGCGGTGCGGGGGTTTGGGAATTCCTTCTTGAGGAGCTTGAAAACACGCTGGGCGCGAGACTTCTTGTCCTCGAGGGATTCTTTTGCGGGAGACTTTCTCATTCGCATGGGGTCACGTTTTTCCCATCGGTTTTGCAACACAGCTACAAGGTGGGGGCACTCATTTCACTTCAGCCAGGCTCCTGCTCAAAAGGATATGGCAGCGTTCTTCGCTTTGCATTGACTTGAAAACTACCCTATGCAGCTGCCGCTAACCTGTAGTCAACGACTTCGAATTGACTTCCCTTTCCGCGAGCCAGGTTGGAGATCTCTTCAAGTTTGGACGCAACGTCATCACGAATCCACTCCTCGCCACATTGGGAGCACACTGTTACCGGGACATTTCTTACTACCAATACACAATCCTTGAAGTCAACCGTAAAGACTGTGGTTCCGTTGTCTTTGTCCCCTCCGCAAACGGGGCATTTGTCCTCCATCATCATCTCCTCCTTGTCTTAAAGTCCTTTTCGAATTTCTCAAGTGAAGGTTCATACACAGTCAGTACATACACTTTTTCAGCATCGGAGTCAAATGCTGCAACAACATGCAACGGCCGACCATCAACCAGCCCGAAAAACAATGCACTGGGATGGGTTTACTGTGTAAGTACTCCTCAATTATTTCACCTGAGAGAAGAACCTGTTTTGCATCAGAACGAGAGATATTCCTTTCCAACATTCGTCGAAGGGCGTGCTTTCGCCATTCGATGGTATTGCGCAGGACTGCATTGGCCACACTCCGTCTATCGATTGTCATGGCTCCAACTTTCCGAACTGCAACGCATCGGGCGCATACCGCGCATGAGGTATCAGCAGGCGTTGAATGACCTCACCGTTGACAATCGTTCGATCGATGATCTCTTCTACATCCTCTTTCTTGACTCCGCCATACCAGATGCCGTCAGGATAGATCACCACCGTTACGCCGTACTCACAGGCGTCGAGGCAGCCCGCGACATTTGCCCGAACGATCGCGGAAAGTCCGCGCTTTTTCAATTCCTCTTTGAACGTATCGCGTACTTCTGCCGAGCCTTTGTGCAAACAACACCCTTTCGGATGATTTGGCTCTCGCTCATTCAAACAAACGAAGACATGCCGCTGGTACCGTGCCATGACACATTTGGTGTAGATGTGGTGAGTGAGTTGTTCGTTCGACGACAGGCGTTTATCGTCGCTTCCTGACCAAGATGCCGACCCCGATAAGAATCAGAGCAACGGGCCAGAACTTCTTCACGATGTGATGAAACTCCATGACGCCGAGACTATCGAGCAGAAACATGGAACCCAGAACAATCAGCAGTATTCCTATCCAGTAATTCTTCATCGTTGTGCCTTTTGAAAAGGAGGACTATGAGTATGATGCTATCGTACGGATAGGTACGACAGGACGTCTTTCAAGGGACGCGTGTTCAGGACATCTTTTTTTTCCAACCACCCTTTCCGCGCGATGCCGACGCCGTAGAATACATCCTTCAGCCCCTCGACGTTGTGCGCGTCCGGGTTGATTGCGATCATCACGCCCTTCTCCTTCGCGTATTTCAACAGGCGCCAGTCAATGTCGAGTCGTGTCGGGTGAGCGTTGATTTCGATGATCTTCCCATAATCTGACGCGCAGTTGATAACCTCGGTCATGTTCACCGGATACCCGTCGCGCGTGAGAAGCAGCCGTCCGGTAGGGTGAGCCAGCATCGTCACGTGCTTATGCTTCAAGGCTTTGATGATCCGCTGCGTCATCTGTTTTTCATCGTGCTTGAAGCTGCTGTGGACTGCGACCACAACGTACTCGAAGCAGGCGAGAACTCTGTCGGGCCAATCAAGCTCGCCGTTGGGAAGGATGTCGCACTCGGTTCCTTTGAGAATGCGAAGGCGCTTCAGCTTCTTGTTCAATTCATCAATCTCTTTGAACTGCGTTTTCAGCTTCTCCTCGGTCATCCCACCTGCATAGGCCGCAACCTTGCTATGATCGCCGATGCCAAGATACTCCCAGCCGAGTTCTTCTGCCGCTCGGGCCATTTGTTCGAGCGTATTGACACCGTCGCTGTAGGTGGTGTGGCAGTGAAAGGTTCCACGAATGTCGTTTTCTTCAATCAATCGCGGGAGGCGGTGCTGCTCGGCCGCCTCAATCTCGCCCATGTTCTCGCGCAACTCGGGCGGGATATAGTCTAACTCAAGCGCCTTGTAGATGTCCGCTTCGTCCTTGCACCGAACGGCCTTCTTCGCTTTGCCTCGCTTCTCCTCCGCAGCAAGGTCGGAAAAGCCGTACTCGTTCAAGCTCCATCCATACTTCTTGGCGCGTGTGCGCATCTCGACGTTGTGCTCCTTGCTGCCCGTGAAGTAGTTGAGCGCGAACGGAAACTCCGCATCCTCCACAATGCGGACGTCGCAGTTGATGCCGGCCTGAAGCACAACGCTGGATTTCGTTTCCCCCTGCGCCACCACCGACTGCACTTCGGGGTGCGTAACGAACGCTTGCATAATCGCATGACGATGAACGTCCCGCGCGCTGACCACAATGTCGATATCGCCGATCACTTCCTTCTTCCGGCGCAAGCTGCCGGCAATTTCCCCCCGGAGAACTCCCTTTTGTCTGAGGAGATGGTGAAGAATTGCATTTGCCGGCTCGAACGCCTTCGGGTAGAGATGCTTGTCGGTGCGGACACGCAGCGCTTGAATGCCCTTCAGGATATTCTCCTCCGTCTTTTCGCCGAAGCCCGGAAGCGACGCAAGCTTGTTCGCCTTTGCCGCGGCCTCAAGCTCATCCACCGAGGTGATCTTCATTTTCTCGTACAGCAACTTCACTCTCTTCGGCCCGAGGCCCTGAATGCGGAGCATCTCGGGAACGCCCGGAGGAAATGCCTTTTTCAAGTCCTCATGTTCCTTCGATTTCCCCGTCTTCACAAGATCAGTAATGATTTTGGAAATGCTCTCGCCGATGCCCGGCACACTGCGGATCTCACCGGACTCTATGAGGCTTTCCAGATCTTCCGTGACTCCCTCGAGCGCACGGGACGCATTGTGGAACGCGCGCGACTTGAATGGATTGGCGCCTTGCAGTTCCAACAGCGTTCCCATTTCATCAAGGATGGCGACGATGGCCTTCTTATCCATGAGGCAAAATCGTAGGCGACGAGAATTGGTCGGCAAAAAACTAACGAAAAGCCTCGTGAGTATCAACAGAACGACCGGGCTCGTTCCTGCGTCCGATGTTTGCAAAGGAAGTGCGAGCCGAGGTGCGCGTGTGAGGCCCACCTCCTCCGCAGCTCGCACGATGTGGACTTGTGAGAGCAGATGGGAGGGATTACAGCCTGCCCTTCAATTCCTCAACGCGTGGGTAGACCTTCTTCTGAGCAATAAGCTCGCGGGCGGCATCAACTTTGTCCCACACGTTCCAGAGCAGCACACCAACAACGCGCCCTTCGTCAAGATAGTACACAACACCTTCCCGGAACGTTTCTTTCCAATCGGCGAAGGTTTGGTGGCGTGAATCGAGATCGCCGACTACCTCGAAACCGAGATCAAAGAGATCGGAATAGAAATAAGGAAGATACTCGTACGCCCGCTGTGCGCCTGCCATATTTGCGCCGGCATAGCGTCCCTGCATGCGCGCGTTGTCCCAGTGTTCGATGCGCATGACTTTGTTCAGCACTTTCACCGGAAAAGCGGCGACATCGCCTGCAGCAAAGATATGAGGAACAGAAGTCTCAAGAAACTCATTCACCTTAATGCCATTCTCAATATGGATGCCTGCGCGGTGGGCGATGTCCGTGTGCAGGTTCAGCCCGATGGCGATGACCGCGTGGTCGGCTTCCAGGTGCTGTCCGGTTCGCGCAACCACACGTACGCGTCCGTGCGTACGTTCGATGGCTGTCGGCACATCACCGTTGAGAACGTTGACCCCTTTTTCACGATAATACGTTGTGACAAACACAGCAAGCTCGTGCGGCAAAATCTTTTCTAACAAACACTCGGTCGGGAACACGATGGTCACCCGCTTGCCTTGCATTCGTAACGACGCCGCCAGCTCGGCACCAATGAACCCGCCGCCGATGAGGATAAACTCCTCGAAGCGATTCGCCGTTTCACGCAATACGAGATAATCATCCACCGTTCGAAAATACTGCGCTGCTTCACCGCCGAACGAAAGCATGCGAGGCGTTCCTCCGGTTGCAAGGAGGAGTTTCTCGTAACCGTATCGCGTTCCGTTGCTGTCAACAACGTGCTGCTTGGCAGGATTGATCGAAACAATCTCAGTCGCGAGGTGGAGATGAACCGCGTTCCGCCGGTAGAATGCCTCGTCGTGCACGGGAAGTTCGTTCAACGATGTCTTCCCCAACCACAAGCCCTTGGAGAGTGGCGGGCGATCGTACGGAAGGTGGTTCTCTTTCCCGAACAGCCCGATAGAACCGGAACGATCGTGCTCACGAATGCCCTCGACAGCGGAAGCACCCGCAGTTCCTCCGCCGACAATGATGTATTTGTAATGCGCTGCCATGATGCCTGTCTGAGATTGTCTTGATCTACCACTGAACGAGACCGGCCTCGATTGCCAGACCGGGACCCATCGCCAGCATGATGCCGAACTCGCCGGGCGCGGGATTGCCGTGACGCATCGTCTCCTGTAACACGAATAGCACCGTAGGCGACGACATGTTGCCGTAGTTTTTCAGCACACACCGACTGTGACGAAGCTGTTCTTCACTCAGTTCTAATTCCTCTTTGATGTTGTCGATCACTTTCCTTCCGCCGGAATGCACGATCCAATGCTTCACCTGCTCCTTGGATAGATGCGTCGCTCTCAACAGGCGCGCAACAACTTCCTTTGCAAGCACGCCGGCACTGTTGCGAATGTCTTTCGAGAGCACGATGCGGAGTTTCCCCTCCCGAAACTGGAATCCGACCGTATCAATATAGGAAGGCTCGAGGAGCGTTTCAAACTGCAAAAGGGCTGGTCCCGCTCCCGCGTCGCCATTACCGACAACCACTGCTGCTGCACCGTCGGCACAGATGGCGTTGCCCACAACGGTCTCCAGCGTGTCGTCAATGTAGTAGCATGCCGAACAAATCTCCACAGTGAGCACCAATGCTTTCTTATTCGGATATGCTCTGACGAAATCATAGGCCCGTTGCAAACCCGGCATTGCACCCGCACAGCCCATTCCGATAAGATCGGCACGCTGAACGTCGGTGCGCATGTTCATCTGTTTGATGAGGATGGCCGACAGACCGGGACACAGATAGCCCGTGCAGGTAACGCCGACAAAATAGTCAACGTCATCAACATCAAGTCCGGCTTCTGTCAGGCAGCGGCGGATTGCGTCCTCGCCGATGGCCACGGAATATTCAGCAAAGCGGGCGTGCATTTCATCGGCGGACTCCTGAGGCGATAGCGCCTGCATATCAAAGGCGAGGTGGCGATACTGGATGTCACTCGTCATGAAGATGTGTTCGATGCGGGGATTGCGGTAGGATTCAACGTGGCGCGCTGCAAAGTCATATATCTCTCGCTGACTGTAGCGCTGCGGCGGATTGGCGGTGCCGATACCAAGAATACGGGGAGACGACATTGACGAGTCCTCCACTCTACATGAGAATGAGCTACCCTATTCAACACAGATAGCAGGGCAAGAATTCCGTATATGGAAGACTCACGTCGGCTTCGGCAGCACCTTCGGCACGATACACTTCGTCAGATGAACCTTATGCCGCAACGGGCTCCGCCGATGGGGATGATGTGCCAGGACTGTATAGCTCGAGAAACCGCGTCAGATGTTCCAGAATCGGCCGCGCCTCGGTAAACTGCATCAACTCCATGCGGATTTTGGAAACATGGGGAAGTCCACGCAGAAAGCCCGAGTAGTGCTTCCGCAGTTCGATGACTCCTGCACGTTCGCCCTTGAACTCCACCGAAAGGCGCAGATGCTCGCGCAAGAGGTTCACTCGTTCTTCAAGTGTTGGTTCGGGCAGCAGCGTGCCGGTTGCCATGTAATGCTTCGCCTGACGGAAGATCCACGGGTTGAGGATGGCCCCGCGCCCGATCATCACGGCATCGCAGCCCGTGGTTTCGAACACCTGCTTCACGTTCTGCGGTGAAACAATGTCACCATTGACGATGATGGGAATGGAGACTGCTTCCTTGATTTTCGGAATCCAACTATAATCCACAGGCCCCTTATGTCCTTGATCCCGCGTGCGGCAATGAACGGTGAGGGCCTTGATGCCGACCGCTTCACACCTTTTTGCGACTTCAACGATGCGAATGCTGTTCTTGTCCCACCCCAGCCGCGTCTTGAGTGTCACCGGTTTCTTCACTGCGTTGACGACGGCTGCGGCAATGCGTTCCATCTTGGGAAGGTCGCGCAGAAGCCCTGCGCCTGCACCGCGCATAGCCACGTCTTTCACCCAGCAGCCGCAATTGATGTCGATGATATCGGGATCGAAGCTCTCCGCAAGCTGGGCGGCAGCGTGCATGGAAGAAGGTTCGCCGCCGTAAATCTGGATGCCGAACGGACGTTCCTCTTCCCAAAACACCATCTTGCGTTTCGTCTTCTCCGATCCACGCACCAGCCCCTCGGAGTTGACAAACTCCGTGTACACAATGTCGGCACCGAGCCGCTTGCAGATCACTCTGAAGGGAAGGTCCGTAACATCCTCCATCGGGGCGAGGAGGATGCCGTTGTGTATGTCGATCGTTCCTATTCTCACAGCATAATGATAAAAAATTCCCGGCAGAGTTCATACCGCTACCAGCCGCCGGATTCTTCAAACAAAAACCCACCCGTCAACGAAGCGCGGGTGGGTTATGCTGCGAGCGGAGAGGATGCCTCACCGCATTTCAGGCAAGCGGTAGCTCTCCCACCAATTGGCAATGGCAAGCGTCTTGGTATAAAACCCCGGATAGAACGGAGGTCGATACTGCGGGTCGTTCAAGCGCGTATCAAACCTGTACCGCTTGGAGAAGCCGGAGAGAATTCCAGAGCCGCCAAACGTGCCGACCGCTCCCCTGGTATCCTGCACAATGGAGCCATAAAGCCTCAGTTCGCCGCTGACGGGACGCGTATTGTAGTTCTCGGCTTTGAAGGAGCCTGAGCGTGCAAAGATGCAAGCATCTATTTCGCAGTTCAGGTTGTTCGCGGGATTGTCGGCAACCAGAATGTCACGATTGGAGACGAGACCCAACAAATCATCGCTCGAGGAAACAATCTGAGGATTCTGTTCATAGCGGATATCGTCATCAATGTACAGGTCGGAGCCCGATCCAAGCGTCACCTGCCCGTCGACCGTGCCTTTGACACGGACTCTGCCGGTTGAATAGATTGCGCCGTTGAACCCTCCGCTGCCGAGATATACGGTATCCGCCGTGGAAGCAGAAGGAGAGGTTTTGATGACGGCAAAACCGTCGTTGTTGGCGGACGTCCCGGGATAAAAGGTGACCCAGATATCAGTGTTGTACCGTGCCCCGCCTGAACTCGAAGCGGAAATCAGAACAGACAAATCGCTCGGTAAATCAATCGTTGCAACACCCGTCTCATACCCTTTTTTGAAGATGGCTCGATTGGTTCCGGTGCCCGGCTTCGGATCGAATCTCTTCGAGGTCGTTACCTTTTCATAGAATACCGGGCGCCCGTTGACATGCAGCATGCCGTTGGAATGGACTCTCCCCCAGACCGTATCTGCAGTAATCCAGAACACATTGCCTTCGAAATTTGTCATCCACGCAAAGAGAGAAAAACTGTTGTACTTTCGCCGCGTGAAATAGACATCGACCGTGTCGTGTAGGGTCTCCGCGTTCGGCGGCGGCACGACATACGTCGACACGCTGCGCAAGCGCACGGTGTCTCCTCCCAGGGGAGCGACCGCAACGGTAAAGCCTCCCTTCAGTGGGGGACTGAGTGTTTGTGTGAGAGTGCCATACCACGATGTGTCAACGTAGAACTTCGCCAGCCCCACGTTGGCCCCGGTTACTGCGAGATTGTGCGAAGCGGTTGCCTCCACATAGGAGGACATGTTTCCCACAGCATTGGTTGCCATGCGGCTCAGATTCAGGGATATGTATCCAAAAATGGATATGAATCCAAGAACAACAATAAGTGATGCCTTACCTACCATAGCTCTTCCTCCTTTGTTGTCAGCGTCGCGTATTCTGCGATGCCAGGCGCGTTTGCTGCCATAGGGCGCTTGAGAACTTGGCTGTTCTGTCTCCAGGATTGATCTGTGCCTGCTTCTTGCTAATCGCGTATGGGTTCTGAACCTCGACTGTCACCTCTACCAGATGGATTTCCGAGAGGCGTGAGGAGGGGACAGGAATCGGAAGTTCTTCGCCGGACTGTGTTTGATATTCCATTCGAAATACCGTGACCGCACCAACCTTGAGCGGTGTCTCGTTGTTTACCCGGCGGTAGAGATAGCGATCGAGTTCGTTCTGCGTTCTGAGCAGTTCACTGGTAGGGCCTACCCAGTACGTGATCGTATCAGGAACGCCGCCGTCGCGGCCGAGATCCGTAAGAAATCTGATCCGTGAGCTCTCGGCCTCCACAACGCTGACGGTGTGTTCGGGAACGCCAAATCCCATGTTGCGATACTCGCCCTCGATCAACCGAACCGTCGAGACGAGAATCTCCTGCACCATCACATCGCCGTTTTGAATGCTTTGCGACTCGAGTGCCATATCGTTGGCGTTGAGGATGATTACCAGCAGCATGCCGCCAAAGATCGTGGATGCAATAAGGTCGAGAATGGTTGCCATGATGCGTTTCTAATCGAAATGAAAGTATCCCAATACCACCGATGTGCGAAGCGTGTCGACTTTACCGCTGACCGGCGGATACGTCCGCCAGGTCTTCAAGTCCATGCGCTTCACAAAAGTACGAGTGGTCGTAGGGTTGTTCACGTTCGTCGGATCAACATAGTACACATTGAACGTCGTCCTGAAACGACGGTTGGTTCCCGACGCTTCCTGCTCGATGCTGTAATTGTTGAAGTCATCAAAATCGTTGAACGTTCCGATTCCCACTTCCGAAAGATCCTCCGGTCCGAGTGAGAGGGATGGAGTCAGCATGTTCGGATTGCCGATGGCGAGATCCGAAGTATCGCTAACTTGATCAAACGATAGGCCCTGGGCAATCTCGACATAGGATGCGGCCAGCGTTGTGGCGAGGATTCCATCTTGCCCGCTGGCGACGACATCGTTCGAGCTGGCCAGAAGTGAATAGAAATTCACCAGCAGCGTGGAGAGTAGTGCGAAAGCTCCCAGCACAAAGAGCGTCTGTCCTGTGTTCATGGTTTCGTCGGCTTGTTGTTGGCTTCCTCAACAGCAACCATGATGCCACGAGCCGACCGGAGAGATCTGCCGGATTCAACGAGAAACACACGAATTGGCAGCCACTGGGCATGCCGTATCTGCACTCATACAAGGCCGCGGTAGCAACTGCACGTTAATGATGTGCGTTCAAGAGTGAATCTGCGGTTCGAGTCCAGAGCGCGAGGCATTTCGAGATAAGTAGGGGCTTGGGAATGTTTGACAGCCACAGCCGACAGTCAAGCAACACCGAATCGCCGGCGTGCTCGCTCGCGGGCTTTCGCGGCTTCCGCGTCCCTGCTTCGCGGCGGCGCTTCCGTCTCCAGCGAATCAATCAGCGTTCGAGCAACGCGCGTCACATCACGCACAGCCTTTTCAAACGCACGAGTGTTTGCTTTCGAGGGCGTGTTGAAACCGCTGATCTTTCGTACAAATTGCAGCGACGCCGCCGCGATTTCCTCGTCCGTTGCCGGCGGCTCGAAGTTGAAAAGGGGCTTTATGTTTCGACACATGGATCGGCCTTTCTCTTGGTTGGTCGTCATACTCATTTTCTCTGCGCCCACCACACGCCCATCATCACCAGCACACCGCCGATTGCGGTGAACGCCGTAAAGGTTTCCTCCAGCACCGGAATCGCGAGAGCCGTTGTGGCCACAGGCTCAAGATACAGAAAGATGCCGGCCCTTGCTGCACCGATCTTCGCCACGCCGATTTGCCAGAACCACTGCGCCACGGTTCCCAGCACACCGAGAAACAGCAGGGCCGACAGCGGCTCTGTCGGAAGCGCCGCGTACAGCCGAACATCACGCATGAACATCATATACAACAAACATCCAACAGTAAGCGGCAGGAAGACCACCAACGTGACTGTAAGGGGATTCCGAGAGCGTGAAACGTTTCGCGTCGCAATTGTGTACAATGCCCAGGTATGGGCCGAGGCAAGAATGAGCCAATCGCCAAGACTGCTCAGCCAATTCAGGTTTGTCACGTTGCCCCGTGAGATCAAAAGTATAATCCCAACCGTAGCAACGGCTATCCCGGCTTGCTCGGCGCGGCCAATCCTCTCCTTCAGGAGTAGAACGGAGAGGACAGCGAGTGCAAGCGGCGTAACGGCAATGATCCAGCCGGTGTTTGTGGCTGAAGTGAAATTCAACGCCACGGCCTGCATCAGAAAGTGCAGAGCAATGATGGCGCTTCCGATTCCCAGACTGCAATACTCACCGGCGTTGAATTCGATCCGCAAGCGTTTCGCACGAATGATCGCATACAGGACAGGCAGCCCGATGAAGAACCGAAGACCGACGATCTCTATCGGGTTCAAGTAGGCAAGACAGACTTTCGTAGCGACGAATGTCCAGCCCCAAACAATTACGCAGAACAGGAGAAGGAGTCGAATGGCAAGCACGTCGAGCGACTGAGTTGGAAGCAATTATGGTGAGACAAGATAGAACAATCCAGGTGAGAGGCAAGAGCGGGCCCGCACCACCCTCCACCCACGAATCGGCAGCACCTCCCCCCGAGAGAGGCGATGGGAGATTCGTGGACGGAGAGTGCGGGGTTTTCAACCTACAACGACATCACTGCAGAAGCATCATCTTTTTCCGCAGCGAGACTGTTGCCGAGCGCAGCTCGTACACATACATCCCACTCGCAAGGTTGCCTGCGCCGAATTCGACATCGTGCAAGCCCGCCTGCACGTTTCCGCTCACCAACGTCGCCACGTCGCGACCAAGCAGATCATACACTTTCAGCGAAACCCATCCTGAAACCTGAACCCCGAACCTGATGGTCGTTACGGGATTAAATGGATTAGGATAATTCTGATAGAGCCGAACCTCCGCAACGCCGCCTGTTCTCTCCTCAACACCAGAAGGTGTAGTGTTTCTGAAGACGTAGTTTCCGATGGAGGGATCCCAGTTGCTGACCGCAAAGTCAAGGTCGCGCGAAACGACAATGCGGATGTCGATCGGCGTGCCCTGGCCTGCCGGGCGCATGAAGCTGAGCCACCCGTTCTCGAGGTCGAAGCAATACGGAGCGGCGGAGTCGGGATCGCCGTTCCATGCAACGCGAAGCAGGCGCTGCAGCGGCGCACGAGGCAGGTAGTACAGCTTCGTCGTGCCGGTACCGACAAACTGCACGTTCAGCGTATCAAGCCCGTCGTTGTCGTAATCGCCGCAGACGATGGCTTCCACGACACTGTTTGTGCTCGATGTCCACTGTGGACTCGATGCGAAGCTTCCGTTCACATTCGTGTAGATGCGCAGCGGGTTCCACCATCCACCCGTCAGCAAGTCACGGTCGCCGTCGTTGTCGATATCGGCAAGATTGATTCCCGAGCCGTAGCCGGAGAACGCCGACGTCCAAAACGGAATGGAATCGAGCCGCCCATTTTGATTGCGGTACAATTTGAAACGCCCTGTTCCTCCGAGTTGGTTGTTGTCGGAGATTGCCAGATCGAGAAAGCCGTCATTGTTGACATCACCCACGAACAGGGAGTTAGCGTTGAGGGCTCCATCGCCCGATGCCCACCACGCAGCGGTTCCGATCGAGTCGCCGTAGTTCATGTACATGCGGTTCGGACCGCGTTCATTGGCGAAGACGAGGTCGAGATCGCCGTCGTTGTCGAAGTCAGCCCAGCTGACGTCGTAGCTGTAGCCCGATTCTCTGCTTTTCCATCCGGGCAGCGAGTCCAGCCGTCCTGCAGTATTGAAGTAAATCCGGTTCTGCTCTGCTCGATTGTTGTACGACTCGCCGCACGCGACAGCAAGATCGAGGTCGCCGTCGCCATCGGCATCGCCGAACGCGCAACTGAACGTGTAGAGAGAGTCCTTCGATATCCACGAAGGAGATGTGGAAAGCGTTCCGTTATTGTTCAAATACAACTTGACTCTCCCTCGCTGACTGAATCCTGCTGCGCCGATGTACACCGACACGGCAACATCGGGATAACCGTCACTGTTCACATCACCGACGGAAAGGTGGCCGTGATAGTCAACGTCGGCTGATTGCCAGTTCGGCGTAGTCGGCAGTGTGCCGAATACGCTGTAGTACACTACGACTCGCTGCCGCGCCATGTCGTTGCCGTTGGCAACGACAAGATCAAGCCATCCATCCTTATTGATATCTGCCCAAGCACAGCCGGTCGAATAGTTGGAAACATCCGCCGAAGTCCATGTTGGCGTGACGGCGAACGGAACTTGTGCGAAAACGACGGCAGGAGATGCAAGAAGCAGCGTCGTCACGCAGAGCGCACGCTTGCCATGAGTTTTCATGACTGCACCTACTTCAACAACGTTGCCCGGATAGTCTCCACCCGTCCCTCCGCTTGAAGTCGGACGAAATACACGCCGCTTGTCGCATTCACGGCATCCCAAACGACTGCGTACACGCCCGGTTCCTTCGGTTCGTGTACAAGCACGGCAACGTCCCTTCCGAGAAGGTCGAACACTCTCATCACAACAAGTCCCCTGCTTCCGATTTCGTACTTGATGAGTGTCGAGGGGTTGAAAGGATTGGGATAGTTTTGATAGAGCTTGAACGCAAACGGCAGGCTTTGCTTTTCGTCTCCAACCGAGGTGATCGGGCTGCCCGAGACCGTATCCGACGGCGTGCTTTGGAGTCCCGAAGAATCCACTGCGGTCGTGTAGTAGGCGTACGTGCCCGCCAGTTGCACGCTGTCGACCCACGATGTGTCGGTTATCGGTGTTGCGGTTCGCAGGATGAACGGCGCGCCGGGCGACGGCGTGGCGGTGCGATACACATTGTACCCTCGCAAGTCCATTTCCCAATTTCGGCGCCAGGTAAGTCTCACTGCGTTCGGCAAGCTCACCGTCGTGAGCCCTGCCGGAGGCAGCGGCACACTGCGGGGTGTTGCGCTGAGTTCCGTGATGAATCCTTCCAAGCCCGCCTGGTCCACGATCGAGACACCCACATAGTAGGGCACTCCCTCCGTCAATCCCGTGATGAATCGAGAGCGCGTCGTTTGCGTGAACGACGTATCGTACACTCCCGGCGCTCTTCCTACATAAATCTTGTAAGCAGAAAAGTCAAGCACCATGACGCTATCCCAGCTTACGTAAAGCGACGTGCCGTTGCCGCGATCTCTCAACTGCAGTCCGGCCACACTCGGCGGCATCTGATCCAACGTCACCAACGTCGCCAATCCTGACCTCACAATCTCTGCCGAGTACGGCATGTCCAGGTATTGGAGGAGATCATTCGGTGAGTGGTAGTACGGACTGAAATCTCGTTCGATGAGAAACACGGCTTTGTAGTTTTGCTGCCAGAACGAATAGCTATCACTCCCGCTGCGATACGATGTGGTCAGCACGGGTGTGAGAGGCGTGTAGAAAGTGGCCGCCGATGAATGAAGTGTCGAAAGCGCCTCGGCACCTGTGTACCAGACGACGTACACATCGCGATCCCCTTGCGCTTGATTGCGATAGCCGATCATGTCGTAATTCAGCATCGCGCGGATGTCTCGATTAGCCTGACGTGCACGCTGAGCATAGCTTGCGCTGCCGCGTAAGCCTGCTTCCTCGGCGGCAAACCCCATGAAGCGCATGGTGTAGGCCGGCTGGTAGTTCATGAGCTTGAGGACGCGCGCCATTTCAATGGCCGCTGCCGCACCGGATGCGTTGTCATCAGCGCCCGGCGCTTGCAGGACATTCGAGGAGTATGAATCATGATGCCCGCCGACGATGAACTCCCGTGTGGGATACACCGTCCCGGGAAGAGTCGCCACGACATTTGCCTGCCATGTGCTGCTGTACTGGAAGCTGTCGAGCCGGACATCGGCAACGCCGGCGGCAACGTACTGCGCCTTGACCCAACGCGACACCGAGTCTCGGTTGGCGTTGTTCCAGTACCGCGTGCCGAAATCCTGCATCGCCTGAATGTAGTTTCGAAGAGATGTATCGGAGACGAATGAAATGAGGCTGTCAACGATGCCTCGCATGCGCGCGCCAACTCCGTGCGGCATCCGCGTCGTGGTAGGATCAAATGGGATTTCGATTCTTTCAATCTCCACACAACCATATCCCTGTCTGCGCAACTGCTGGAAAGCCTCAGGCGTTCCTCGGATAATGATGTAGTCCTCTCCTCTGTAGAGGATGTGCGCAGGGATGCCTTCGAGCGTGAGCGCCGTCTGGTTCGGATGCGGTCGGGAAACAAGGGCATAGGAGGAACTCCAGGGCCTGTCATCGACAATCACACAATCAATGTTCCTCTTCCGCATCGCGGCGAACGATGATCGGCTCATGCCGACGAGGTATCCGTCACTCAGGCGATGGTAGAACCGAATGGGTGAAGTGGCAACGCGGGTTGCTTCAATGGATTGTTGTGCGGGAATGATGACGAGGAGTTCGTCCGTCTCTGCCGAGACTGTCTGCCCGAAGAGCGGGACAAGAATCATCAACAACAAGAGAGTAATGATTATTCGTGGCATAGCGTTTCTCCTTTCTTGGCAAGCTCGGTGATAACCACGCCTTCCCACTCCGACCGGGAAACGCGTCGCTGATTCGGAAGAAACAGGATAAGATCAAACGGCAGGAGTGAAGGAAGGAACAGTCGGGCGGCGGAAGGGTTCGCTCCGCCGCTCCAGTACGATTATGACAAAAGAATGCCTAACAAGCAAATGCGTTTAGCGGAGCAGCAACATCTTTTTCGTCTGCACGAAATCGGTTGTACGCAGTTGGTAGTAGTACACGCCGCTGGCCTTTCCGGTTGCATTCCAGGTGACGGTATAGCTTCCTGGTTTCATGTCCTGATTCACCAGCGTTGCCACTTCTTTCCCCAACACATCGTACACCTTCATCGTTACGGCTCCAGAACCTTGAACCATGAACGCTGAACCGCTCTCCTCAAGCCTCGAACCTCCAACCGAAAAACGGATGCGCGTAGATGGATTGAACGGGTTCGGGTAGTTCTGCTCCAGAACAAACTCTCGGGCGACACCATTGGCATCCCCGACTGCAAGCGAAATCGGGCTGCGGAGCTGCCCGCCGGTGCGTGCGGCGTTTCCCTTGAATGTGCGCCACGCTTTCACCGAGTCGAAAACTCCGGGCGTATCCCATGCATAGACGAATTTGTCTAACCGCCCCCCGAAGATTTCGGTATCACCGTCTCCATCAATATCAACGAGCGTGGGATGCGTTTCGAAACTGGTCAGCAAAGGATTGCCGGGTGAAATCGGGAAGCCGGGAAGTTCCTGGCCGAGATAGTTGAATGCGCGGATGAGTCCCGGGCGGCTCGAAACACCGTTCGTGCCGCAGACGACATCTCCCTTTCCATCGCCATCAACGTCGGCGATCGCAACAGACCCATCCACCCACGTCCGATACACTCGTGCAGGAAAACCGGGAAGGAGCGCCCCCGACAGATTGTACACCCACACCTTGCCCGAGTCCACCGCTTCGACACCGCCGTACGCAAGTTCTGGAATGTTGTCGCCATCCATGTCGCCGACAGCAACGCATGCGCTGGGGTTGCCGTACGTGATGGGAAACGGAAAGCCGGGAACGATTTGACCCCGAAAGTCAATCGCATAAATCCCATTGACGTTGTTGTCGGGCTTCATGCGAATGAGAATCTCCAGCGTGCCGTCGTTGTTGATGTCGTACAGTGTGGGCGAGTTGCCGACACTGTTCATGCCGACAACGAAGGGAAAGCCCGTCGCAACCTGGCCGGTCGTTGTGAACGCGATGATCTTCGCCGATGGTCCGCTCGACGTTCCGCCGGTACCTACAACGATTTCCATCGTGCCGTCGCCATCGAGGTCGCCGATAGCGGGACTGTTCTCCGCTCCGCGCTCGAGATTGATCGGGAAACCGGGAAACTCGACGGGTCCGCTTGGCGTCACCTTCAGCAAATGGAGATTGGCGTTTCCGTACGGCGAGTCCCAGTCGTGTGTAATCACAGCAATATCGGCTTTTCCGTCGTTGTCGCAGTCGGCAAGTGCAGGCGTAAAGACACCGACAAAGTAGCCGTAATGCCGCGGGAAGCCCGGAAGCGGCGCGCCGCCGGAGGTAAACGCATAGAGGAAGCCGTTCTCGTCGCCCAACACAAGTTCCAGTTTGCTGTCGCCGTAGACGTCCGCTGCCGCCGCGATGCCGGCATCGGCGCTGCTTTGTAGAAGCCCCGAATCAAGTGGCACAGGGAAGCCCTGGAGATAGGCTCCGTTACGCCGCCATGCAATTACATATGGGGGATTGGCAGGCGAGTACGACCCCCAAGCATTGGTCACCGACACATCGAGTTGACCGTTCAGATCGAAGTCGGCAACGGTTGGACTGTTTTCGTAGAGCGAAAGTCCATTAAAGATAGACCGGGGCCAGCCGAACTGATACGGAATGGTATCGAGGAGGGTTGGTGAAGGGGGAACGAGGGCGCCTTCGGCTATGGGAGATGTCGAAAGAATCGTAAGCCCTGCATCCTTTACGCGTTGAAGTTGTTCTTCCTCACCCACGATGGTTACGAATCCATTCTCGGAATTCCAGCGAATGCTGTAACGGCGAAGACCGGCTCGATCAACGCGCGCACGCACGTTCACGTCCTCGATCTTCACGCCCATCTGATGCAGCAGGATGATGTCGTGCTCCGATTGCACCTTAACGCGAGCAACCATTGCCGCCTCCACGACAGAGGCGGCACCGAAAAACAGAAGAATGGTAATGAGTTTCAGTTCTCTTTTCATCGTACCAACACCATACTTCGTGTTTTGACGACAGTGCCTGCGCGAAGCTGGTAGTAGTACACGCCGCTGGCTGCGTTCACGCCGTGCCGGTTCTTTCCATCCCACACAACCTGATGCGTTCCGGCAGGTACCCGTTCGTACACAAACGACCTCACCTCACGACCCAGCAGATCATAAATCGTCAGGCTGACGTCCGACTGAACGGGCAGTGAGATGCTGATGGTGGTTGTCGGATTGAACGGATTGGGATAGTTCTGTCCTAACTCAAACTCCCGCGGCAAGCCGGCAACGGGCTGCACATCTGTTCCGGCGTCGAGGCCGCCGGAAAGCAGCGCCACGTTCCCTTCGCGTCCTCCCATGATGATCTCGAAGCTGTTGTTGCCGTCAATGTCCGGAACAACTGCAACCTCGCGAGACTGTGCAGTGCCGGTGGCATAGAGCGCCATCTGTGTGCCGTCCTGCCCTTTCACAATCCTCGTTCCTTCATTCTGGACGGCAATGGCAACGTCGTCGTATCCGTCGTTATTCAGGTCGGGAATTGCTGCCGCGCCCATCGTGTTGCCGGTGGGAAGAGACCACACGATGTTGCCGTTCGCACCGTTGATGCAATAGATGCCTCCGCCGAGAAGCGGTGCGAGAACTTCATCCACCCCATCGCCCGTAACATCACGCAGACGGACGAGCTGCATGACGCCGCTGCCGCCTGTGGGCCTCGACCAGATTTGCGTTCCCGATTCCCCGTCAACTCTGTAGACCGGACCCCAGAATGCACTCACGATTACATCCGGAGTCTGGTTGGCAACGGGCCAGGCAAGCACTTCCTTACCGCCGCCGCTTCCGCTTGGCACCGCAAAGTCCCACAACAGCGCGCCGTTCGCGCCGCTGAACGCGCTGGCTTTGTACGATGGCTCGCCGACACATCCGACAGCGTCGGGAACGCCGTCGCCGCTCACGTCACCGATCGCAGCAACGCCGTGCGTAAAGCCAAGAAGAGGCGACTGCCAGAGGATGTTTCCGTTCGCGCCGTTGAACAGGTACATACTTCGTCTGCCGCCGACACCGCCAACCTCGGTAGCGCTCGCAGCGGCAAGAACATCCGGCACATTATCTCCGTTAAAATCCCTGCTGGCATCAACACCCGTGAAATCTCCGAGCGAGAAGCTGTCCGGGTGATCGGTGCCGAACTGCCAGAGGATTTGCCCGCTGCGTCCGTTGATCGCATAGACATGTTCGTTGCCGCCGTCCGTTCCAATGATGACATCCTTGTAGCCATCCAGGTTCAGGTCGGCAACGCTGAGCGCCTTTTGATGCGAGTAATCGCCCGTTGCGCCAATCGAACCGGCGCTGTAGTTGGCGATGTACGTATTGAATGCCCATAGCGAATCGTTGCTCACGGACGCGTTTCCGTTGAGAGCCATCGTCCAGTAGTTTTCGGTGGAGATGACCACGTCGGGCTTCCCATCGCCGGTGATGTCACTGATAGCGCGGACACCTTTTACCAACTTCTGGTTTGAACTCGTCCGGGGATTGTTCGGAACGGTGAACGTCCAGAACGGCTGGCCAATGGGAATGGGTGTCACATCGCCCAAGCCGCTCAAGGCGACGCTTGTGACAGGCCCGTTGGAAGCATTGCTGGTGATCTTGAGCGTGTCTGAATAGGAAACGCCTGCCGTCGGCAGGAACCATACCCGCACGTAGGCGGAGCCGAGAGAATCAATGCTCAACGGAAGATTCACTGGATCGATTCGGAATGCGTTCGTCAGTGTCGTTATCGCCGAAATGGAAAGTGTCGGTCCGCCAAGATTCTGGATAGTCATGAGCCATGAGTTAGAACTTCCGACCCGACGCGCATTGAAGTCATAGTTTGAAGGAACGGAAATCAGCGGCGTGCCGTAGATGCCGAACCCTCGTGCTGCAACAATCTTCAGTCCCTCATCCGGATCGTTCGAATATATGCGAACGCTTGCCGAATCTCTCCCGAATGTCGTCGGCGCAAACGTCAGCGGGAATTGTACGGAACTGTTCGCGGGAATCGTCGTGGGAGTGGCAAACGTCGTTGTAAATTGAGTTGAGAGCACGATGCGAACGCTGTCGATGGTGAGCGGCGCCGTACCCACATTGCTCAGACTCACCTGCACAGTCTTTTGCGAGCCGATGCGTGTGCCCGAGAAGTCCACAAGACTCGTAATATCAATGTCCGGCGTGCCGCTGCCGCTGAGATCATACTTGTACAATGAACGTCCCGACGAGGCACCCACCGGCTCGGCAATCAGCCACAAGTAGCGGCCGTCCCAGGCAAGTCCGCGCGGATTAGAATCCGTCGTCGGACCTTCGGGCATCGGGATCGTTCGAACAGTGTCACGCGTGACGGGATTGACGACATAGATGAGATTCTGGTTGGGTTCACTACTGTTCAAGTCCATGGCGTAATACAGGTACTGCCCGTCCCAGGCGATGCCCTGCGGTTGAAGGCCGATGGTCTGGATGCTATCAACGACCGACTTTGTCGCCCAGTTGATTTTGTAGAGATATGTCGGATTGGAAGATGATGTGGATGTATAGTCGGACACCCAGAGGTGTGTGCCATCCCAGCATGCGCCGCCGAGGTACCGGTTCGACGGCCAGCGGAGCGAATCAATCAACGTTCCCTGTCGTGTGAGTTTGTAGATCGCGCATGCTGCTGTGTATCGCCTCACGTAGTAGAAATACGTGCCGTCGTAAGCGAGACCTTGACTGTAGCCGCTGCTCGGATTGACGCTGTCGATCGGAACACCATTGTGATTTGTCGTGTAGATGAAACCATAGTTGTAGACTGTCGTCGTGCTTGTACCGCTGGAGATGTACAGCCGGGTCGAATCAGCGGCAAGCCCCCATGCCTGGTTCCAGTATGTCGTGTTAGGAAGAGGAATGACTTGCACGATGCTTTGCGCATACCCGACGGTCATGCAGCTCGACAGAAGAAAGAACGCACAGGCGATCTTGTACATACATTTCATGAAATGCCTCCGTTGCTTAGAGATCGGAAAAATGTTCGGTGGGGACGGAACTCTCGGTGAGCAAACCCCGTAGTCAATTACGAAAAAATCCGAACCGAAATCAACGGTAGCCGAAGGGACCGGGACGTAACGACGAACGCTGATGGCATTTCGATCAGACTTTCCAGATATTATTGCCGCGCCAAGTGCTTTCCATTCAACAATCTTTCGGAGGACCTCACATGCGATTTCATACCTCAGCAGAATCGCCGCCAGCAGATTCATCGCTACGGAAAACTCTGGCGACTTTCTTCATCATGGGATGTTTACTTATGCCTGTCAGCAATACGGGCTCCGCGCAGCCCCTGGTTCAGTTCGAGCAATACAAACTCGATAACGGTCTCACCGTTATTCTGCACGAGGATCATTCTGCGCCTGTTGCGGCGGTTGTGGTGATGTACAATGTCGGCTCGAAGAACGAAAAGAAAGGCCGAACCGGTTTCGCTCACCTCTTCGAGCACATGATGTTTCAAGGATCGCAACACGTGGCAGATGATGAGCATTTCAAACTCTTGCAGGAGATCGGCGCTAACATCAACGGCTCCACCTCCGCCGACCGGACGAACTACTTCGAGGTAGTACCCAGCAATCACCTCGAGCTTGCGCTCTATCTCGAATCGGATCGGATGGGGTTTCTGCTGCCTGCCATGACGCAAGCGAAGCTGGATAATCAACGCGATGTGGTCAAGAACGAACGCCGCCAGCGCGTCGACAATCAGCCGTACGGCACAGCAGACGAGAAAATCAACAAGGCCCTCTATCCCGACACGCATCCCTACAGCTGGCCCGTGATCGGATACATGGACGATCTCTCCGCCGCCACCTTGGACGACGTGAAGGAGTTCTTCCGCATCTACTATGCACCCAATAACGCCGTGCTTGCTATTGCCGGCGATTTCGACCCGGCCCAGGTGAAGGAATGGGTGAAGAAGTACTTCAGCACCATCCCTCGCGGTGCGGACATTCCTCGCCCGACACCGATGCCGGTGGAACTGACCGAGGAGAAGCGACTCGTCTTCGAGGATAAGGTGCAACTGCCGCGCCTGTACATGCACTGGCACTCTGCACGCGGCTATACACGCGAGGACGCAGTGCTCGACGTTCTTGCCGATATCCTCGGCTCGGGCAAGAACTCCCGCCTCTACAAGTCGTTAGTGTACGAGAAACAAGTCGCACAATCGGTGAGGGTGTATCAGCAGAGCCAACTCTTGACGAGCAAGTTTGCCGTTGAGGTTACCGCCAAACCCGGCCGGACGCTTTCTGAAATGGAATCGCTCGTCAATCATGAGCTGGAGCGGCTGCTGAAAGAAGGTGTGAGTGACAAGGAGATTCAGACATCGCTGAACAATCGTGAGGCCTCCCTCATCAACAGTCTTGCGACCGTGCTGGGAAAGGCAAACTCCCTCGCTTCGTTCTACATCTTCACCGGCGACCCCAACAACCTCAACAAGGAGCTTGATCGGTACAAGGGCATTACCCCCGAAGAGGTGCTCTCGGTTGCAAGGCAAACACTCGGCGGAAAGAAAGTCGTCCTGAGTATCGTTCCGGAAGGCAAGACCAACCTGGCTGCAGAGCAACAGGTCATTCAGCGGAAAGGAGGCATCGAATGAACTTCTCCATCCACGTGATTGCAACATTATCGTTCAGTATCGGAGTTGTGATGACAGCATTTACCCAGGATCTCGATCGCACCATCAAGCCGAAAGCGCAGGGTGTTCCTGCCATCAAGCTGCCAGCCATACAGAAGGCGACGCTCAAGAACGGCCTCGATGTCTGGCTCGTTGAAGATCACGAGCTGCCTCTTGTCGCGTGCAATCTGGTGGTGCAGTCGGGAACCGATCACGACCCGCTCGATCAGCCGGGATTGGCTTCGATGACCGCCGAGATGCTCGACGAAGGTACGTCGTCGCGGAGCGCTCTGCAGATTGCGGAAGCGCTGGATTTCATCGGTGCAACGCTTTCGATCAATGCCTTTACTGATGGTTCCTCCGTTGCGTTGAACACGCTGACAAAACATCTCGACACGGCACTCGATGTCTTTGCCGACGTTCTGATCAATCCTACTTTCCCCGAAAAAGAATTCGAACGATTGCGACAACAGCGCATCACCTCGCTGCTTCAGCAAAAAGATCGGCCGGCGGTGATTGCCTCGCTGACATTCTCCAGGGTGTTGTATGGAACAAAACATCCATACGGACTGAATCCTTCCGGCACCGAAGGATCGCTGAAGGCAATGAAGCGCGAAGACGTTGCGCAGTTCTACCGCACGTACTATCGCCCGAACAACGCCACTCTCATCGTCGTCGGCGATGTAGCGCTGAGCGACATTGTCGCGAAACTCGACCGTCTGCTCGCACCCTGGCAGCGCGCCGAGATTCCGAAGGTTCCTCTCACTCCTCCGCCTCCGTCATTTCGCCAGGCACTCTTGATCGACAAGCCGGGCGCTCCACAATCGGAAGTACGCATCGGCACCATCGGAACGGCGCGCAACACACCGGACTTCTTCCCGCTGACCGTGATGAACACGGTGTTAGGCGGTCAATTCAGCAGCAGACTGAACATGAATCTCCGCGAACGCCGCGGCTTCACGTATGGCGCACGATCAAGTTTTTCGTTCAACAAGTACCCCGGTCCGTTCCTCGCCAGCGCTGCCGTTACGACGTCGAAAACCGACAGCGCGGTGTTCGAATTCTTCTACGAAATCGAACGGATGCAGCGGTTGGGGGTCACGCCTGAGGAACTGGAATTTGCGAAGAAGAGTCTGACCGGATCGTTTGCACGGACATTCGAAACGCCGGCGCAGATTGCGTCCGCGCTGCAATCCATTGTGCTGTACAATCTGCCGATGGACTACTTCAACTCCTACCTCCGCAACATCAACAACGTCACGCTCGACGACGTGAGTCGTGTCGCAGCCGATTACCTAGACTCATCCAGAATGATCGTTGTGGTCGTGGGAGATGCAAAAACGGTTCGGGCGGGATTGGAGAAATTGAATATCGGCAAGCTCGTTATGAGCGACGCCGACGGCAATCGCTTGACACAGTGACTAGCGGGTGAGCGTGGTGGAGTGCTCGGCGCGAGCACTCCACGTTCATCGCGTCACTTGAGTTTGGCAATGATGGCGTCTGTCATCTCCGTGGTTCCGACATAGCCTTCTGCTTTCAGGTCCTTCGTTACACTCTTCCCCTCGCGCAGCACTTCGGCAACCGCCTGCTCGATGCGATCGGCAGCGGCCTCTTCACCGAGATGGCGCAGCATCATCACACCGGCAAGAATCAGAGCGCACGGGTTCGCAAGATTCTTTCCGGCGATATCCGGCGCGCTGCCGTGCACCGCTTCGAAAATGGCAGCGTTGTACCCGATGTTCGCCCCCGGCGCCAGGCCCAACCCTCCCACCAGCCCCGAAGCAAGATCCGACAGGATATCGCCAAAGAGATTGGTCGTGACGATGACATCGAATTGATACGGATTGATCACCATCTGCATCGCCATATTGTCGATGATCCTGTCGTTCGATTCGATGTCGGGATACTGCCGCGCGATGTCGCGCGCAACTTCCAGAAACAATCCACCAGTGTACTTGAGGATGTTCGCCTTGTGCACGGTGGTGACTTTCTTCCGGCCGTGCTTGCGGGCGTACTCGAATGCATACCGGATGATGCGTTCGGAGCCTGAGCGGGTCACGATGCCGATGGTTTCTGCCGCGCTGCGGGATGGATCGATGTAGTGCTCGATGCCTGCGTAAAATTCCTCCGTGTTTTCACGAACGATCACGAGGTCGATGTTGCTGTAGCGCGACGGCACGCCCTCGAATGAACGCGCGGGGCGCACGTTGGCGTACAGGTCAAACTCTTTGCGCAGCGCGACATTTACGCTGCGAAATCCCGACCCCACCGGCGTTGTCAGCGGGCCTTTGAGCGCTACCTTGTTCGCACTGATGGACTCCAACACATTGGGCGGAAGCGGATCACGATACTTATCGATCGCCGCCATCCCGGCTTCTACCGTCTCCCATTGTATCTTCACCCCCGCCGCTTCGATCACCCTGACGGTCGCTTCGGCAATACTGGGACCAATCCCGTCGCCGGGAATAAGTGTTACTCTATGCATGAACCTTCCTTGTACTGAATCTGATTGAAAAATCGCTCACAAGGTAAGGAAAAGGTCGAGGACATTCAAACGGTGGTTCGGGGCTTCGGATGTCAGCGTGAACGAAGGTACATCACGTTCGGGAGGGAACAACAAACAACGCTACGTCCGACGTCGCGGTGGAACGACGTCTTCAGTTCACCACGCGAATTGCTGTCGATCCTGCAAACACCGTCATCACCATCCTTGTCGGCTTCCGTGGATCGTTGCCGGGATGGAGGCCAACGGCGGTCACTTCCACCGATCGTGTGTTGCCGCTGCGTGAGATGAAGTAGCGCGCATAGGGTCGAGTCATGCTGCCGGCCAGTCGTTCAAATCCTTGGGGCGTGGCCGTCAAACCGATGAACGTACCATCACCGCCCCCCTCATCGAACGATCGCGTGCGATAGTTCTGCGCTGACACCGCAAGTTGCCGGAGATCGTTCGCCATCGCGGTACGATAGTCCACGTCTCCGTCATGCACAATCGCATACGCCGAGAGGGCAATTCCCGCAATACAGACGGCAAGAATCAGGATAACAATCTGTTGTTGTCCCATGATGAGAGCAATCGAAACGGCAGAGGTGTTGATCTTCTGAAGTGCCTGTTGCAATATCGTTTGGATCGCGCCAAGAATCAACGGTCGGTGAACAACGTGAAGCCGGGTTGTCACCTCAGGTGTGCGCTGGCCGGCACGAGTCACCCAACCGCCTTCTGACCATCGTGGAGTGCATCACGAAATCATCGTGCGGTCGAGACTTCGGTACTGAATCGCTTCGCTCAAATGCTCGGGCCGAATCTCACTGCTGTGCGCCAGGTCGGCAATGGTTCGGCCGACTTTCAGAATGCGGTCGTACGCCCGCGCCGACAACCCGAGCTTGGTGATCGCCATCTTCAGCAACTCTTCCCCTTGCGCATCGATCTTGCAAAACTCCCGAATGTCTTTCGACTGCATGTCGGCATTGGCAAAGAGTCCCTTGCGGCCCGCAAAGCGCTTGCGCTGAATCTCCCGCGCTTCGGTCACCCGCGCTCGAATCTGCTCGGAACTCTCCCCACCTTCCTTGCTGGAAAGCTCCTTGTACTTCACCGCAGGCACTTCAATGTGCAGGTCGATTCGATCCATAAGGGGACCAGAAATCTTCGCCATGTACTTCTGGATCATCGGCGGCGTGCACGTGCATTCTTTTGTCGGATCCGTGTAGTAACCGCACGGACAGGGATTCATTGCACAGACGAGCATGAAGTTGGCAGGATAATCGACCGAGAGTTTCGAGCGGCTGATGGTAACGTGTCCATCTTCGAGCGGCTGGCGCAGCACTTCGAGAACATTGCGGGCGAACTCCGGCAGCTCATCCAGGAACAGCACGCCATGATGCGACAGGGAAATCTCACCGGGCCGCGGAACGGTTCCACCGCCTACAAGAGCGGCATCGGAAATTGTGTGGTGCGGTGAGCGAAACGGGCGCGTCGCTACCAACGCAGTGTCGGGTGGAAGCAGACCGGCAACGGAGTGGATCTTCGTTGTTTCCAATGCCTCCTCGAACGTCATGGGGGGAAGGATGCTTGGAAGTCGTTTGGCAAGCATCGTTTTGCCGGAGCCGGGCGGGCCGATCATGATGATGTTGTGCGCTCCCGCGGCAGCAACTTCGAGCGCCCGCTTGACGTTCTCCTGACCTTTCACGTCCGCGAAATCGGAGGTGTAGTGCTGATCGCGCATGAACAATTCATTGACGTCGACCTGCAGCGGAGCGAGCAATCGGTGATCGGCATTGAGAAACTCGACCGTTTCGTTGAGGGATGACATCGGAAAGACCTGTACGCCTGCGACCAGCGCCGCTTCTTTGCCGTTCTCTTTCGGCACGATCATCCCGCGCAGTTTCCTGCGCCGCACCTCCAGCGCCATCGGCAGCACCCCGTGCACCGCGCGCAGCGAGCCGTCCAACGCCAACTCTCCGACGATGGCGAACTCCTCCAGCACGTCGGGCTCAACCTGATTGGTCGCGGCAAGAATCCCGATCGCCATCGGCAGGTCGTACGACGAACCCTCCTTCTTGATATCGGCGGGGGCTAAATTGATCGTGATTTTCGTCTTCGGAAACGTAAGGCTCGAGTTACGGATCGAGGCGGTGATGCGCTCGCGGCTTTCCTTCACCGCATTGTCCGGCAAGCCGACAATCGCGAAGCCGGGTATCATTTTCTCAATGTGTGTCTCAACTTCGACGAGGTAGGCGTTGACGCCGTACGTTGCGCAGGAGAGAGTCTTTGAGAGCATGGCTTGTCACGAGAACGGTTGGGGAACTCCGTACACGTTGAAGGCACGACCGGCTGAGTGCCTCCAGAAAATACTAAATGTCCGGGAATATTGCTTTCGCTTCCTTGATGGCAGAAAGCAAGCGTTAGAAGCTGACCTCAGCCTTGAGCTTGAGGTTGAACGGTGTGCCCGGGGTAAAGTGCAGCTCCGAGATCGGTGCTGTTTCGCCGCGAAGCCGCGACTCTGTATCGAATTGCGCCTCGTTCCATCGGACATTGAAGAGATTCTCTGCGGTTACCTGCAGACGATACGCCGCAAAGCGATACGCAACCGAGGCATCGAAGACTGTGTATCCGAGTGCCGTGACGGTGTTGTCTTCGTTCGCAGGCCTGCTGCTTATATGGCGCAGCCGCAGGCTCCCTTCGAATCCGTTCTCATGCCGTGCGGTGAGTCCCGCGTTCGCCGTCAACGTTGGGGCGAGCGGGATGTAGTCTGCCCCTGCAGGAAGATCGCGGAACCGGCCGCGCGCCAGCGTCAGGTCGACGTCTGCGAACAGCCACGACGTAAGCTGCGCCCGAGCCTCACCGTCAAGCCCGATGCGGCGCGTCGCGCCGCTGATTTCGGTTGTTCCTTCATCACCTACATAAACCAGTTCGTTCTGCAGGTCAAGTCCCCACACTGCTACGGCGAAGCTCGTCCGCGGCGCGGGTGTGAAGCGTACGCCAAGCTCAGCGCCCCATGCACGCGGAAGCGTGCGCTCGGCCCTTCCCGCAACAACAGCACGTGCGTCGTTGGAGTGAAACCCGCCGCCGAAGTTCACATACACGTCAAGCGACTGATCGGCCGAAAAAACGGTGTTCAGCTTTGGTGTCACAACAGCTCTGCGCACGACTGCAGGCTCGTGACCCGGCACCGCAGCAAGCCGATCTTCCACATCGAAGGAGAAGAAATCCGCGCGCACACCAAGTTGCATGCGTATCCTGTTGCTCAGGTGAAGTTCTTCTTGCGCGAAGAGCGAGAGTGTGTTTTGATGGATGAGCGCATCCGCTTCCGTAGCGAGACGTTCACGTTGCCGTTGGTGAAACAGTTGTACGTCAATCACGTCGGCTCGCACGCTCGCCCCGATCGTCCCGATCGCAGGCAGATCGCCCAATGAGTGCTGACGGGTGTATTCCGCTTGCCCGCCAAACAGAAAGCGATCATCCTGCTGTTCGATCCCGTCGCCATTGACGGAATCAACGGCAAAGAAGGTGAAGTTGGAGTAGAGACGAAATTGGTAGCGCGAAGCAAACACCTGGGCGTGAAGCGTGGACCGGCCGTCCAGCGTGAGAAGATGACCGAGATGCAGATTGAACCGTTCGGTTTTGCCTCCTTCACTCGGATCAATCGAACCAAAGCGGCTGATGAGACCCGCTTCGACCGCACGTTGCGGAATCTGTCCTGTTGCATTCCATTGTGAACCGAACCCGGACGCCCACACCGAGAGTTTCCCGTTCTCGCCCGTCGCGGAGACGAGCTTGCCGAACACATTATATCTGTTCAAATCAATTCGCGTGTCGAAATAACCATCGGTGTGGTAGAACTCGCCGGCAGCGTACGCGCTGGTCGCGAGCGACTGCGTCGGTATTCGCACCATGCCCAGCGTCCGATATGTCCCGAACTTCCCTCCTTCAAAACTCAACAGGTTATTCTCGATGCTCTCGCGTGTTTTCAACCGTACCGAACCCGCGGTCGCGAGATCGCCGAATGCGGCAAAGTAGGGGCCCTTGTACACCTCCATCCCCTCGATCACCTCAGGAATGACGAAATGCAAATCGGCGTACCCCTGGCCATGCCCATGGCTGACCATGTTCACCGGAACGCCATCGACGGAAAGATTCACGTCTGTGCCATGATCGGCGTCGAAGCCGCGCAGAAAAATTTGCTCCGCTTTACCGCCGCCAGCATGCTGCGCGATGACAAGCCCCGCCACCATCTTCAGCATATCCTGCGCAGAGTTTTTCGGGCGAAGCTCGAAATCGAGCCCTCGCATGTATTCCGACGACGCCGCAGAAAAGGTTCGTTCTCCCATCGAGGTTACTTCGTCAAACTTCGGCACCTCGGGCGAGAGCGCAATAGTAAGGCGCAGCGTGTCGTGACTGCCAAGCGTGACCGCCTGGGTGTGTTTGGCATAACCGATAAGAGAAACGGAAAGCGTATAAGCACCGGCAGGAATCCTTTCGATGACAAAGCGTCCTGCTGCGTCCGCGGACGCGCCCAAAGAAGTCCCATCAAGTGCCGCGTTGGCGCCCGGAAGAGGGCTTCGCGTTTCGTGATCGACAACGTCACCAACGATCGTGCCTCCCTCTTGCGATCGTGCTTCCAATACAAATGCAAACAAATACAACAGCATCATGCAAGTTGCTTTCTGCAGCGTCATTGTACATCCTCCCTGTTGGTGATTATGCACAGCGAGACGTCAAGAATACGAAAAAACCCTTCATCGAAAAGTGCCGCTCAAACGAGAAGACTCCGTCGCCAGAGTTCGAATGTGAGCCACCAATCGACCTCCTTCGCCAGGCGGCGCTCTCCGGCATAGTACCGTTCGACATTCCGCACGACCTTTTCCTCGTCGTACACGAAACCCTTTACCACCTGTGAATGCACGGTATCGCGCACAAACTCTCTTATGTGCATGAGGAAGGCATGCGCCGAGTCGTCTATCCACTTCTTGCCAACCTTTGAGGCTACAGTTCTCCAGAGCCACGCGGGCACAGTCGTCAGCCCATAGGGATACACGACGCCTTCCTTGACCAACGGATATCGTGCTAATGTAGGAGCGGACTCTCGAAGTACACGCCGATGCAGGCGCGAGTTCCTCCTCGCCGCCAGCGGCGTGCGAAAGATTTCTCGCAAGAAACTCGGCTGCGCATACGGCATGTAGTTCACGACCTGTCCATCTATCCACTGCTGCGCGGGCGCACCGTTGTTTGCAACACGAGCACGAATCGAAAGCAGGTCAACAAAATTTTCTGCACCGATATCCTTTGCCGGCGGCATAGCACTCCACACGTCGGCAAGCTCTTGCTTCGCGCCCGCCACCATCCGCCGCTCTACCTCCGGAAGAAAGATTGGTGGACGCGGGCTGGAGAGTAGTCGAAACAACTCTTCGGGCTTCCCTCTGCGCAGCAGAGCAGGTCCTTTCCGCAGCAGACGATTTCCCATCTGTCGGCGCGAGATCTCTCCATATCCCCCATCAATCAACATCCGATGCTGTTGATGGAGCTCTGAATAGTACCGTACCTTCAACAGCAACGACGCCGGAGCAACGATCCCCACCTGCGCGACGTAGTCATGCAAACGCCGGATGAAACTCGGCACGTCCTCAGGTGTAGATGTCAACACCACATGCGAAAGGCTCTCTCCCTCCGCGATCCGTCTGGCCATCACCACATCGGGATCATCGGGATGGCCGAACGAATGAAGCCCAAACGGCGTCTGGCGTTTGAGCAGCAGTGCAAGCAGCACGCGGCAATCAAAGCCGCCCGAGAGTCCGAGCGACAAAATCCGGGGTGGCTCGACGCGCGGTGCGACAAGGCTTTGCAGCGGCCGCATCATCGAGGCCGTGGAATCCGTCTCGAAGTCCGGCGTCCACGGTTTGCTCTGTATCCGCAATGTGTGCGGTGTGCACATCAGCGTCCCGCCAGGACCAAGACGTGAAACGCCCTTGACCGCCGAGTTGTACGCCATCTGGTTGGTCAGCAACCAACTCGATCCGAGCTGATCAAAATCAATCTCGGAACAACCGCTGACTTTCGCCACCCAGTCCAGGCGTGTCGAAAGCACATAACCGTGGGAATACCGTGCTGCATAAACTGTGCGAAGCCCAATCTGATCGGTCCATGCCTCAAGTGTTTTCCCCTCCCATCGCAGAGCGAGAAAGTGCCCGTCGAGTTGAGAAAGATTGGGAGGTGAACCAGTAAGCACGCGTCCCCACTCATCCGTCGTGAGGAACTCGCAGAATCCTTCTCTCAGCCGAATGCCTGTTCCAACGACTGCAAAGCCCGAAGCGCCATCCGCCCGGAATCTCGTTGTTTCCTCAAGGCCTCCGATCGCGACATACAGAGATTCAGTGATCACACTCTGAAGAGGAGGTGAATGTATAGAACGAAACCGTTCCTGCTGTTCGGGTGTGAGGTCATCAGCAACGGCGGCGAAGAGCCAGCTCATCGCGAACTCTTCTCTTCAAAAGGAACAGAGAGCCACGATTCATATGCCGCCTGTTGCAGCGCGGTCGGCTTCTCGACTTTCATAACCCGGACTGCGGGCAAGGCCGGCCGTCGAAGAGTGATACTGAAGTCTCGGAGTTTATCGCTCCGGAAAACTGTAAGCCGCACGGTGTCGCCTTCTTTCATTCGGTCGACGCGAGCGCTCAAGTCGGCGGAACGAACCTTGTAGCCGTTGAGGGCAATGATCTCGTCATCCACATCAAGCCCGGCTTCATACGCAGGCGAGCCGGCAAAGACGCGCGTGACTCGCGTTGCACGTGCCTCATCTACGGTTGTCAGGCCGAGCCATGGCTTCTCCTCTGGTGACTTGCGTTGCAGTTCCAGTCCCACCGTTGCAAGGGCCTGCGACCAGGGGAGTGGCTCTGTGCCGTACACGTAGTCGTGAAAAAACTCCTTGAAACTTTTGCCGCTGATCTGCTCGCACACCGCCTGCAAATCGGCGTTGGTGTATCCTCTGCCGAGAGGAAAGCGGACGTACATCGTCCGCAGGACGTCATCGAGGGAGCGGCGGTTGTTTGTTGCCTGGCGAATCGTCATGTCAAGAACGAAGCTGACCGCTGCGCCTCGAGCGTAGTAGTCGGTCTCGAAGTTCACCGCGTGCTTCGAGCTTTTCCAATACCGAATCCACGCGTCGTAACTCGCCTGTGCAAGCGACTCACGCAGGTTGCCCGGTCGCTGCCGGTCTTCATTGACGGCGTCGGCAAGCTTGCCCAGATACTCTGTCTCCGTCATCAGGCCACACCGAACAAGCAGAAGGTCATCATAATAGGACGTCGTTCCTTCGGCAACCCACAGTTCTTCGACGTAATTCTCCTTCGTCCAATCATAGGTCTGAAGGCCGGCAGGACGGAGGCGTTTCACGTTCCAGGTATGGAAGAATTCATGAGAGACAAGCCCGAGAAATTTCTTGTAGGCGATCGGGTCCTGGAAAATGAACGGGCGGGCGCCCATCACACACGAATTGATATGTTCCGTCCCCCCGCTTCCATTGGCGGACAATGCGAGAAAAAACACATAACGATCGTACGGAAGGTCGCCCCAGAACTGCGCATGCTTCTTCACAATCGTCGTCAGATCGGCGATGAGTTGCGTTGAATCATAATTCCCCTCGCCGGTGATGCTCAGGAGATGTTCCTTGCCCTCGATCGAAAACGAAAAAACTTTCTGCGTGCCGATCTCCAACGGGCAGTCGGCAAGATGGTCGTAGTTCGGGGCGGAGAAGGTGTTAAGCGTGCCGGGCACGGCGTCGAGTCCTGTCGTGACGTGCCATGCATCGAACGGACGAACCGTCAGCGTGAGGGGATGCCAGCGATATTTCTCAGAGTACATGAATACCGTCGTAGCATCCACAAACGCGCGTTCATCGTTCAGGCCGCGGGTGCGCTGGTCAAACTCGTTTGCGAACACGCTGTAGCGCGCAGCGACCTGTGAGGTCCCTGCCGTCTCAATCACCCATGTACTCTTGCTCGTTTTTTTCCAGCGAAGCGGGTTGTTCCGACCATCCACCGCGTCGAACGAGACCACGCCGCCTGCAGGATCGAGCACCACATAGCGGCCGGTCCGCCAGACGGGAAGAGAAAGCTCCAACGTCGAGTCGCTTCGATCAAGGCCGTCGAAGCGCAGCTCGACTTCGAACAGATGCGAAGCAGGATTCGGCATTGCGAGAGTGTAGGATATAGACGGGGAGCCGGCCATTGCAATGCGTGCAACGATGAACGTGAGCAGAATACTGCGCGTGAACTTCATGCCATTTCACAATTTCGGATGACGGAGGTTCCCGACGTCGCGGCTGGAACTCAGTAGCGGATTTCTTCCAGGAACAAACCACATGCAGGAACTGCCATGCCCGCCTTGCGTCGGTCCCTGGCGGCCATGATTTCTTCAAACGCCGACGCAGGAATATAGCCACGCCCGATGTCCACCATCGTTCCGACAAGTGCCCGGACCATGCCGTGCAGAAAGCGATTTGCGCGAATGGTATAGATGAGCATGCTCGGCGTCTTCGTCCATTCCGACTGAAAGACGGTGCAGCGGTAGTGCGGAACGAGGGACTCCGATTTTGTGAAGGACGCAAAATCGTGTTCCCCCATAATCTGCTGCGCGACTTTATTCATCAGTTCTGCATCGAGGTCGTATTTCACATACCAGTGGTACTGCCGCCCGATCGCCGTGGGCTTCAGCGAGATGTAGTACCTGTACAGGCGCTCCTTCGCGTCGAACCGGGCATGAAACTTTTCGTCCACTTCTTCGGCGGAGTGGACGTAAATGTCTTCGGGCAACGTTCCGTTGAGTGCCGTAAGAATGGTACTGACGCCGAGCGTGGAGTTGGTTTTGAAGTTCGCAACCTGCCCCCGCGCATGCACGCCGGAATCCGTTCTGCCGGCGCCGATCAATGTGATCGGCTCCTGGAGGATTTGGTCAAGAACGTTGGTGATGACGTCCTGAACACTGCGGCCGTTCGTCTGACTCTGCCAGCCGACGAACTCCGTCCCGTCGTATTCGAGTACAAGTTTGATGTTGCGCATCGCAGTCTAGAATCTGATGTTCCTTTCTGTCACGACGCTCAGCCACACATCCGCACGAACGAATGCACGGCCGCATGCAACCCTGCTTCGCGGTTTGCAGAACATGAATCAGAATGTCTTGATCAACGTGAGGCGAATCCCGTGCGGATCGGCAACTCCTCCCATCACATCGGCGCGCACATCCACCGTTCCCAGCGACTCTAACAAAGCGTTGTTGTGGGAGATCGCCAGTCGCGCTGCATTGATAGCGCTGACGACGTGGTTAACCACAATTGCCGCCACGACGAACTTCCGATTGTTCAGCACGGTTTCGGCAGAGATGCGTTTCTCTCGGAACGCCGCGCGATTGGCGTCCGAATCCCACTGCCAGAAATAGCCCGCCTGAGCATCATAGAGACGCTCCGGCGACCGCTCCTGCAAACGCTTGTCGTTGAACTCCTGCGTGTTGATGAAGTTGCCGACATCAACGTAAAACTGATCGTCCTTGCCTGCAGGATTCAGACCCGCATGGATGGCTGCAAAGGCTCGAGCATCGTCGCGTAACGAGTTGCCATACACGTGGAAGGTGGCATAGGTCAGCCACAACGCCCCCTCGGCCACCACGAAATACTTCCCACCGCCGAAATCACCTGCATAATGCTCGCCGAGTCCCGGCACGGCAAGTGACAGAAGAGCAGCAAGAGCCGGGGATTTTTTCTTCGAGGCAGGTTCTTCGCCTTGCAGAGATGGGGCAGAGAGACCGACCGCGGGCACGCTCGCCGAAAACAGGTCCTGGCGAATGGCATCTCTGTTTATCGGACGCGGTTCGTCGGCAAACAGAGGTGAACGAACAAAAACGAAGAACGCAAAGACGAGTTGGACGCGGCGCATGGAGTACCCTTTCGTACGAGCGAGAAGTCACATGAATCAAGCAGTAGCAAGAAGTTCAGCTCGTCTCCGTAGTCTGTCGAACACATCGCTCCAACGTCCCTTGAACACCATCACGGGAACGTTGAGTGTCTCTTCAAGTGCAGGCACCGTCATGTCGTCGAGAAAGAGGGCATCGTGGTTGACGATATCGGGAGGAAGCAGCAGAAGATCGCCTAACTCCTTCCCATGCAACGATGATACTAAGCATTTTCCCGAAAGAAGTCCAGCAACGGTGACGCTTCGCCCGAAGAGCACGTTCGGTACAACCTCCAGCCGCGCATCGAGGTTTGCTATCTGCTGCAGCGAGGGAAGGATGAACCGCTGCATGACGTCGGCGGGAAGTTCTGCAGTCGCAAGGGTAAGCTGTGTGCGCGCGGAGAGAGTGTGGGGAAATTTCTTCGCCTGCCGCTCGAAGTCGGAAAGGAATGCCCGCACAATGCCGACGCCATTCTCGGTTTGCGGGAAGCCGTCGTAGTATTCTTCGCCCGGGATGTCCCGCCCCGCGACGATGTGGAATTCATCGGACGCGTACACGAACGCTCTGCCGATGTCGCGGCGAAAGCGTTGCTGCCACGGCTGGATCGTGTCGAGCAATGCGTTTGCGTAGGCGCGATCAACTTTCTTCAGCTCGTACAATCCAAACCGATGATCGGTCAGGCCGACGGGGACGATCGCAAGCGAGATGATATGTTTGTTGAATTGATAGAGATCGAATACGGTTTTCTCCAGCGCCGCGCCGTCATTGATCCCGGGGCACAGCACAATCTGCGTGTGCATGTCGATGCCGTGATCGTGCAGGAGTTGGATCTTTTCGAGAATCCGGTCGTCTTTCTTCAGCCCCATCAGCTTCTTGCGGATGGCGTAGTCGGTAACATGAACGGAGATGTATTGCGGAGAAAGGCGCTGCTGGATGATCCTCCGGAGGATCGCCGGGCCGGCGTTGGTCATGGTGGTGTAATTGCCGTACAGAAATGACAGCCGGTAGTCGCCATCGCGGAAGTAGAGCTGGTTTCGCAATCCCTTCGGATTCTGATCGACAAAGCAGAAGATGCAATCGTTGCCGCAGGAGAGAATTCTGAAATCTTCAAACTCCAGGCCGAGCCGTTCGCCGTCATCCTTCTCAATATCGTAGATGGTGATCTCGCCCCTGCGAGCAATCTTGACGGAGATTTCCGGATCGCTTTCGTAGAACCGATAATCAAGTACATCGGCAATGCGTTTGCCGTTGATTTCGAGAACTTCGTCGCCGGGTCGAATGCCCAGTTCTTCGGCGATGCTGTGCGGCTCCACCGTCTTGATCTTCATGCGTGTGCTGCCTTTCGGTGCATGCATGCCACGCGTCCTACACACCGGTCCTCCACCACCTCGGTCAGCTCCGCGTGCACGATCTCGTTCTCCGAGGTTTCATCGGCGGGCAGGGCCACACGGATGTAATTGTCCGTAAACCCGAGCCGCATGCCGTGTTCGATCTCGCCCTCCATCAACACGTCAACCGTCCTGCCGATCATTGACCGCATGAAGGCTTGCTTCTTTTTCTGACCGAGGATGCGCAGTTCAGCATTCCTGGCGAAGCGGACCTTCGGCTCCACCGGATGCGGGAACGCCGCTGCGGGCGTATTCGGTCTCTCGGAATACGTGAACACATGAAGGTACGAGATCGGAAGTTCGGCAAGAAAGAGATGCGTCGCGTCGAAATGCCTGTCCGTCTCTCCCGGAAATCCTACAATCACATCAACACCGATGCCGCAGTCGGGAATGCGGCTGCGAATCCGATGAATCAACTCCTGATACTGCCGCGTGGTATATCGTCGGCGCATCAGGCGGAGAATCTCATCGGAACCGCTCTGCAAAGGAATGTGGAAGTGCTTGCACAGCTTCTTCTCGCTTGCAACGAGTTCAAGAATCTCGCCGCTGAGCAAGTTCGGCTCAATCGAGCTGATGCGCACACGTTCGAGACCCTCCACACGAATCAATCCCCGCAACAGGGAGATAAGGTTCGATCCGTTCTTCTTTCCGTAATCACCCACGTTCACGCCGGTCAGCACAATTTCTTTGTAGCCCTGCTCCACCAGCGTTCGTGCTTGCGCGACGCACGCCTCGATGGATTGACTCCGGCTCGCTCCGCGCGCAAGCGGAATCGTGCAGAAGCTGCAGTTGTAGTCGCATCCATCCTGGACTTTGAGGAACGCTCGAGTCCGATCCGACGCGTTGGTCGAGTATGCAATGCCGAAGTCCTCAACGCTGTCAATATCGGACACGAAGACGGCAGGATAGAGTTTCTTTTCGAGCTGCCCGACGTAGTCGAACACGTGAAACTTTTCTTTTGCTCCCAACACGACGTCCACACCCTCGATGGAGGCGACTTCTTCCGGCTCAAGCTGCGCATAGCACCCCGTGACGATCACAAACGGATTGCCCGCATAGCGCAGCGCCCGACGGATGATCTGCCGGCATTCGCGGTCGGCACGCTCGGTGACGCTGCACGTATTGATGACGTACACATCCGCCGGCTCGCCGAAGGCGACAACCTCAAAACCTCGGTCGGCAAACTGCTTGCCGAGCATGGAGGTCTCCGCGTAGTTCAATTTGCAACCGAGCGTATGGAGTGCAACACGCTTGCTCACAACAGCATGCCCCTTTTCATCAACTGTGTTTCCCCTCATGATACAAAATCACCCGCCCGATAATCATCGAGCGGGTGTAGAGTGACAGGTCTGGTTCGGTGTCAGTTCTCTGCCGGAATGGACGTATCCTCTGCTGCCGGAGTTCCGGTAATCGTGGCCGATTCGCCGATGGTGACCGGAGGAAGCTTGTGCTTCGCCATGTACTCGTCAACCAGATGCGCTTCCTTGTCCTTCAGAGCCTCGACCGCCGAGAGGACAATCTTCTTCGAGTCCTTCTCGAACTCCAACACCTTCAACGGCAAGACGTCGCCAACCTTGAATTTATCGGCGATGTTCTTGATCTGCGTCTGGGCAAGTTGGGACACAGGTACGAAGCCATCAACACCTAACGGCAGTTCAACGATCACGCCCTTCTCGATGATGCGGACAATTTTGCCCTCGACTTCCGTTCCTGCTTTGTACATCTCGCCGAAGCGATCCCACGGGTTGTCCTCGATTTGCTTGTGACCGAGAGAGATCCGGCGCTGCTCGACATCCACGCCGAGGATCACGACTTCGATTTCGTCTCCCTTCTTCACAACCTCACCGGGGTGGCGAATCTTCTTCGTCCACGACAGGTCGGAGATGTGAACGAGACCGTCAACGCCCTGCTCCAATTCCACGAAGACGCCGAAGTTCGTCAGATTGCGAACGATGCCCTTGTGGCGCGAGCCGACCGGGTACTTCTGCATGAGCGTCAGCCATGGATCGGGTTCGAGCTGCTTGATGCCGAGCGAAAGTTTCTTATTCTCTTTGTCGAGCGAGAGAATAACGGCATCCACCATTTGTCCCATCGAGACCACCTGCGACGGATGCTTGATGTGCTGCGTCCAGCTCATTTCGGAGATGTGAATGAGACCTTCGATGCCCTTCTCGATCTCAACGAACGCGCCGTAGTCGGCGAGCGAGACGACTTTGCCGACGACCCTTGTGCCGACGGGATACTTCTGCTCGATGTTCTCCCACGGATGAGGCTGAAGCTGCTTGTATCCCAACGAGATGCGCTTCTTTTCCTGATCGAAGTCCAGCACCACAACGTTGATTTTCTGGTCGAGCTTCACAACCTCGGAAGGATGGTTGATACGACCCCACGACAGGTCGGTGATGTGGACGAGGCCGTCCACCCCGCCAAGATCGACAAACACGCCGAAGTCCGTGATGGCTTTGACGGTGCCTTCAAGAACCTGCCCTTTCTCCAGCGAAGCGATGATCGCCTGGCGCTGCTCCGACATCTCTTCCTCGACGAGCACCTTGTGGCTGACGACGACGTTCTCGGAAGGATGATTGATCTTCACAACACGAAAATCCAGCGTCTTTCCGATGAAGGCGTCGAAATCCCGAACGGGTCGCACGTCGATTTGCGAACCGGGAAGGAAGGCATCAATTCCCAACAGATCCACGACAATGCCGCCTTTGATGCGACGGACGCAGCGGCCTTGCAGGACTTCCCCCGTTTCGTACGCTTTGGTCACTCGCTCCCACACGCGCATGAAGTCCGCGCGCTTGCGGGAGAGCACAAGTTGACCGTCTTTGTCTTCAACGCTCTCAAGAAACACTTCGATCTCGTCGCCGACTTTCAGCTCATCCTTGTTGGTGAACTCAGTGAGCGGAACAACACCTTCGGACTTGAATCCGATATCCACCGAGACTTCAGTGTCGGAGATCGCGACGATTCTGCCCTTGACGATTTCCCCCTCGCTGATCTTGCCCATCGAGCCTTCATAGAGCTTCTTGAGATCGTTGTATTCGGCTTCGCCGTATTCACGATCGATCACCAAATCGGTAACGCCAGTTTTTGTGTCAGCCATTCATCCTCCTGTTGTTTAACATAACGTCCCGTTGCCGCCGGGACATCCTCGCTGCCCTCCGCTGATTGCACCGTCATCAACATGCAAACAGCCAGGTCACCCGAGGGAACATGTGTTGGTTATGGGTTGTCGTTAGTTATGATGACGTTTGAGTTTACAGTTTCCGAAACTTGTCCTCACGCCGTTGCCGGTTGAGCAACCATCGCTTCGATGGCATCTTTCACTTTTTCCATCAGCCACTGCGGCGTACTGGTTGCACCGCTGATGCCCACCGTTTCGACGCCTTCGAACCATGCCGCTTGCAGCTCCGACACATCTTCGATGAAGTAGGTCCTCGGGTTCGCCGAACGGCAGATATCGAAAAGGACTTTGCCGTTGGACGAGCTCCGTCCCGCGACGAAAACTATCACATCATTCTGCGCGGCAAACTCCCGAAGTTTCCTGTCTCGTCCGGAGACCTGGCCGCAGATCGTATCCTTCGCGTGGAAGTCGATTGCCGCCTCTTCAAAAGTTCCTACCTCGAATTCTGCCCGTATCTTTTCCTTCAGCACTCTCGCAATTTCATAAAACGTCGGCTTGTCCATCGTTGTCTGAGAAAAGAGCACCGTCTTGCGGGTCGGGTCAACCTGCTCGGTCTCCTCAACGGACTTGATGACGATGGCTTCACCATTGGTGTGGCCCACGAGGCCGATCACCTCGGCATGGTCCTTCTTCCCAAAAATAACGACTTGATATCCCTTGTCGTAGAATTTCCGAATGCGTTCCTGGACTTTTGTTACGACCGGACACGTGGCGTCGATCAGCTCGATGTTGTGCTTGCGTGCCAGAGCGTACGTCGAGGGTGGCTCACCGTGCGCCCGAATAAGGACTTTCTTGCCGCTGAGTCTCTCGAAATCGGCATGCGTAACGGTTTCCAGCCCCTTCTCGTTGAGCCGTTTGATCTCCATCGGATTGTGAATGATGGGACCCAGCGAATACAATTCGGGAGACTCGTGCAAGACTTCTTCCGCAATCTCGACGGTGCGGACCACACCCCAGCAGAATCCCGAGTTCTTATCGATGGTTATCTTCACGTCGCGTTTTCCAATGCAGCAATTTTCTCTTTCGCCTTCTGTACCACGAACTCGACCTGCTCATCAATCGTCATGGTTGAGGTATCCAGCTCGATGGCGTCGTCGGCTTTGCGGAGCGGGCTTTCCTCTCGGCTCGAGTCCTTTTCATCGCGTTCGCGGATTTCCTTGATCAGCGTTTCGAGGTCGGCAACAATCCCTTGCGCCTCCATCTCACGTTGCCTCCGCAGCGCCCGCGCTTCGATGCTGGCTACCATGAAGATTTTCAGGTCAGCGTCGGGAAACACGACGGTTCCGATGTCTCTGCCCTCCAGCACCACACCGCCCGCCTTACCGAGGCGTCGCTGTTCCTTCACCATCGCAAGACGAACTTCCCGTACCGTACTGACGGAACTGACTGCTGCGGTCACCTCGGGCGATCGGATCTTCTCGGTAACATCTTCGCCGTCCAACAGAACTTTCAAAGAACCGTTCTCGGGCTGAAGTTCGATACGTGTTGCTTCGGCGAGCTGCGCGATTTTTCTCGAGTAAAACCCGTCCAGCCCGCTGCGCAGAAGCTTGAGAGTAAACGCCCGGTACATCGCCCCGGTATCAATGTGCAGGTAGCCCAGCCGTGCGGCTACCAGTTTTGCCGTCGTGGACTTGCCCGATGCCGCGGGTCCGTCTATGGCAATGACTAACTTCTTCCTGCTCAAATGAAATCAAATTCTACAGATAACCGGGGACTTAATATAACCAAATCATGAACGGATGGCAACCCGGGTCGTTCCTTCCGTTGGATAAGAATTGCCCAATCCCTACATTGGTATGGTTCGATCAAGACCGTACGAGCACCACCACAACCGTCTCCAAGGAATGAGAAAACTGAGTCACGACGAGATCGCCGCCCGAAGGCTCCCCCGAAACCACATTAGCCTGGTTGAGCGCTTTCCGATTTATGGAATGTTGGATAATATCCGGAGTCTCTACAATGTCGGTTCGATGTTCCGCACGTCGGATGGGGCGTTGGTCCGGAAGCTGTTCCTCTGCGGCTACACTCCGCACCCGCCCCGAAAGGAAATTGAGAAGACGGCACTCGGAGCAACCGAGACCGTCCCGTGGGAGCATTACAGATCGCCGGGCGAATGCCTCGCTGCCGTTCGCCGCGAGGGGGCGAGGGTGTGCGTGTTAGAGCATACCACCTCCAGCATTCCGTACACGGCTGTCCGCCGTGAAGACTTTCCGATATGCCTGGTTGTGGGAAACGAGATCACGGGCATCTCACCGGAGGTACTTGCTGCGGCTGATCTGGCGATCGAGATTCCCATGTACGGCACGAAGCAGTCCCTCAACGCTGCCGTTGCCTACGGCATCGCCCTGTTCGAGTTAGTGAGAATCTGGAACCAGGAGCCACGCGCTGCCGCATTCACGCGTTGAGCGAATGCGCAAGCGTGAAGTAGTCTCTCTTCTCCAACGTGTGAATCCTCACCACCCCGGCACGAACCAGCGCCACCAGGATGCGCGACGCTCTGCGCTCCGAGATGTTCACCAGCCGGGCAAACTCGGCCACGGTAATCCGCTCGTGCTCTTCGAGGTGCCGGAACAATCGTTTCTCATTCTCTCCAATCTCGATCTTGATGGGTTTGGCATCGGGACGTTCGCTGCGGAGAATCTTCACCACTTCCTTACTGGCCATGACGGTCTTGTCATGCACGCGGATGTACACACGCGTGGACTCGACCTCTTGCGCATCGCCGTTGACGTTGCCGGTGAAGTAATGCGGCTTGTCATCACTTTCCGGGACGTACACGACGATAACGTCGCTGCCATCGAACGGCACAATGTCCACGATGGGATGGATCGCCGGAACACAGTACGCACGGCCGGCGTGCTCGATGAGTTCTACTTCGCTTTTCTCACTCTCGACGCCGACAATGGAACCGTCGTCGTCCACGCCGAACAGGATGTAGCCTCCTTTGGTATTGGCCAGAGCAATGAGTGTTCGCGCAAGTTTTTCGGGCGTCGACACCTTGCGCTTGAATTCGATCTCAAATCCTTCTCCTTCTTCAATCAGGCGCAGTACATCTTTGTAAGTCATTGCGGTCCCCTTTCAATGTCCGTGGAATCTTGTGGGATTGGAGCGGACACGTTCCCGGTGTCTGCGGGCGATGGTTCAGGTGCTGGTGAACTTGACGGCTTCTCCTTTGTTAGTTCTTGAGTAGGTTCGTCTTCCTCTGGCGGTTCGTCCGCTTCAAAGTAGCGTCTGCCTTGCATGCGCTGCAAAACGATGTTGGTTCGATATGCCACCCAACGGGAGCTGTCGGTCGGTTTGTGTTTCAACGGACTCGGAATGACGGCAGCCAGGCGCAGAGCTTGCTCTACGGTGAGCGAGCTTGCGGAGCGATGAAAATACGCCTGCGCGGCTGCTTCGATGCCGAAGATTCCTCGTCCCCATTCGATTACATTCAAATACAATTCAAGAATTCTGTTCTTATCGAGATACGATTCGAGCAAGAGGGTAATGATCCACTCCTTCAGCTTCCGGATCGGGTCTTTCGAGGTCGAGAGATAGAGATTCTTTGCGAGCTGCTGCGTAATCGTGCTCGCGCCGCGCACTGCCCGTTTCTTCTCCCAATTTTTCTTCAGCGACTCCTTGAATTCGTACCAATCGAACCCGCCGTGTTCCCAGAACGTACCATCCTCGGCAACCACAACGGCGTTCACGACGTGCCGCGGAATGCGCGCGAGCGGAATCCATCGGTGCCGTATCGTGTAGGGCTTCTGGCCATCCTCCGCCTCCTCGCGCCGTTGCCGCATCAAGGCTGTCTCAGTCGGGTTTTCGTGCTGCAGACGCGGAACGCTGAACCACGGAATGGTCAGCAGTTCGTAGAGCAGAACAACTCCCAGCAGAGCCAGCACTGCTTGTGCCTTATGGGTTGACGCCCAAAGGAAGAGACGCCGCGTACGGCCGCGCATCCCGTTCTCCACACGGGGGTCCTCTTCTGGCTGGTGCTCGCTCACCCGATCTTCGCCGATTCCTTTCGATGGTCGAGATACTCTTGCAGCATCACGCGTGCCGCCATCGTGTCCACGCGTGCTTTCTCCTGGCGTTTCTTTTTTTTCATCCCGATGTCAATGAGCAACCGGTGTGCCCGCACCGACGAGTAGCTTTCATCCCACGTGGCCACGTCGAGTCCTGTGGAGTTCTGCAAGCGCCGGATGAATGCCTCGACCTCGCGCGCCTTCTGTCCTTTGCCTCCGTCGGAACTGTACGGCATGCCGACCACAATTGCAGTGACTTCTTCTTTTGCAATTATCTCGGCGAGCCGTTCCATGATGCGCCTGTCATTGGGCAGGGTTGCAACGCCGCGGGCGATGAGCTGCGTCGGATCACTCACGGCCACGCCGATGCGCTTTGTGCCGTAGTCAATGCCGAGAATCCGCCCGTAGGTCACTGCTCCAATCGCTCCGCCTGAGTGATGCCCTTGATTTTCCTGATGCGCTCCAGCAGACGCTGCAGATGCTCGGTGTCCTTCACGTTGATGACGAACACCCCCTCGAACATGCTATCACGTGAATCGAGGTTGACGCTTCTGATGTTCGTATTTTGATACGTCGAGATAGCATGGGTAATGTCGCTCAGCATGCCCGTTCGATCTTCGCCCACGATGCGCACGCCCGCAACAAACATCGCGCTGTTCTCGGTGGGCCATTGAACATCCACAACTCGGTGAGGGTCCATTTTCAGCATGAGCTGGATGTTCTTGCACGAGCGCCGATGGATCTTCACCCCTTCGCCCTGTGTTACGAAGCCGACAACGGCGTCGCCCGGAATGGGGTTGCAGCACTTGGCATAGCTATGCAGATAGTTTTCCTGCGCACCGTTCAGCACGATGCCTGCCGCAATTCCTCTCGCGGTGCTGATGAACTTGTCGAACAGCCCTTCGACTTTTCCTTCGGGCGTGACGACGGCCGGCGCATGCCGTTGGTCATCCTGAATCAGTTTGATAATCTCATCGGGATTCACCTTCTCCTGCTGAATCGCAAGATAGAACCTGCCGACGTTTTCGATTTTTTGTCGGGTAAGAAAGGCCTGTAGCTCGTCTTCGTTAATGCTGAGTTTTGCCTTCTTGAGTTTCTTCTCCCAGATTCCCTTTCCCTCTTCAATAGCCTTTCTCTGCTCTTCCTTGATCCAGCGGCGGATGTGGGCCTTGGCCTTATGGGAGACAGCAAATTTTTCCCAGTCGGGATTGGGTGTTTGATTTTTGGAGGTGATGATTTCGACCTGGTCGCCGCTGCGTAACTGCGTGTCGAGAGGGACGATCCTGCTGTTGACCTTGGCGGCGATGCAATGGTCTCCCACCTTCGAGTGAATCTCGTATGCGAAATCAATGGGCGTGGCCCCTTTCGGCAGAATCTTCAGGTCGCCTTTGGGCGTGAAGACGTAGATCTCGTCTTGAAAGAGACTCAGCTTGAAACTCTCCATCACGTGGTTGCCTTCGGTTTCATCGTCGCCGGCGTTTTCAATCAAGTCGCGGATCCAGTTTACCCAGTTGCGCAGTTTCTCGTCAATCTTCTGCGCGTCTTCCTTGTACGCCCAGTGTGCTGCGACGCCCCGTTCGGCAATTTCGTGCATGGCCTTCGTCCGAATCTGCACCTCCACCATTTTTCCCCCCGGACCCATCACGGTCGTGTGAATAGACCGGTACCCGTTTTGTTTCGGGAGGGAAATGTAATCCTTGAACCGTTCGGAGTTGGCCTGGTAGATCGCCGAGACAATGCCAAGCACGTTGTAGCAGTCTCGCTCATCCGCCGAGTCAATGATGATCCGAACAGCAAACAGGTCGTAGATCTCGCTGAGCGGTTTGTTCCGCTTGACCATCTTGTTGTAAATACTATAGATGTGCTTGGGGCGAGCGCTCAGCTCGAATTTGAAATTCTCCTGACGCAGCCGTTCTTCAATCGGCCTGGCGAACTCCCTGAGGTAGCGCTCGCGCTCGCGGCGCTGCGCTTTCAGCTCGCGGGCAATCGCATCGTAATCCTCTCGTTGAAGAGTTTTGAACGCGAGGTCTTCCATCTCCCATTTGATGTTGGCCAGACCGAACCGGTGTGCAAACGGCGCGTACACCTCCAGCGTCTCGCGCGCAATGCGCTTCTGCCGTTCGGGCGGCAGAAAGTCGATCGTGCGCATATTGTGCAGCCGGTCGGCAAATTTCACCAGCATCACCCGGATGTCGTTCACCATCGACAGGAGCATCTTGCGGTAGTTCTCAGCCTGTGTGGCTTCGATGCTGGTGAAGTTGACGCTGGAGATTTTGGTTGCGCCATCAACAATATCGGCAATCGTGTCGCCGAATTCCGCGCGGATGTCTCGAATCTGATACTCGGTATCCTCGGCAACATCGTGCAGCAGCGCGGCAGCAACGGAGATATCATCGAGGGGAATTTCTTTGGCAACGATGCGGGCGACTTCGTAGGGATGCTCGAAGAACGGTTCGCCGGAGGCACGTTTGTCGAAGCGGTGGGCATTGAATCCAAACTCGAACGCACGGCGAATCAGCGGCTCATCCACCTTGTAGAGATGTTTGCGGCAGACGAGCAGAAGTTCATCAAGCTTTTCTTTGTACTTTCGGTTCGTCATACTCGTCTGCACATCGGGAGGTCAAGCCACGCTTCGTACGAAGCTATAACGGTGTCTGCAACACGCTCATCGCCGTGGTGTCTTGCCTTCGTCCTTCGAATTCTCCTTTCCTACAAAAATATAGGTGGTTGCGGAAGGATTGTCAAGCAGGCGCATCGCGCCTACTCGGTACCGAAGATTCTGTCACCGGCATCGCCCAATCCCGGAAGGATATAGCCGTGCGCGTTCAGCCGACGATCGAGCACCGCCGTGAACATTGTCACATCAGGGTGCTCGCGGGCGATCTTCCGCACGCCTTCGGGAGCCGCCAGCAGACTGACGAAGCGGATGCGTTTCGCGCCTTTGTTCTTGAGAAACGTGATTGCCGCGGCGCCGCTTCCACCGGTGGCAAGCATGGGATCGAGAAGCAACACGAGGCTTTTGTGAAGATTGCGAGGGAACTTCGAATAGTAGTCCACGGGCTTCAATGTCTCTTCATTCCGATATAGCCCAACGTGCCCGACCTTCGCTTCGGGCAGGAAATCCAGAAACCCGTCGACCAGCCCCAGCCCGGCTCGCAGCACCGGCACAATGATGATATCCTCGGCAAGGGTGTAGCCTTTGGTTTTCTCCAGCGGCGTTTCCACGGGCTGCACGCGCAACTTCAAATCGTGCGTGACATGAAAGGCCATCACCGACGCGACGCGACGCAGTGTTGTACGAAAGAGATGGCTGTCGGTCTTCCGGTTGCGTAGAATCGAAAGGTCGCGTTTGATGAGGGGGTGGTCAATGATGATGAGGTTCTTCATACAGTCCTTCTCGGTAGATGAGTGCAATGCTGCCCGTCGTTGTTCATCCCAACTTCTTCTTCAACACATTTGCCGTCACCAGCAGCGGGTCCCACAGCGGCGTGAACGGCGGCGAGTACACCAGATCCCATTGAGCAATCTCTTCGATCGTCATCTTCTGCTGAATGGCTACGGCAAAGGTATTGGCGCGCAGCACAGCGCCATCCTCTCCCAACACGTTCACGCCGACGAGGCGACGCGACCGTTTATCCGCAATCGCTCGAATCCAGAGTTTCTTGCTGCCGGGCATCATCGCCACCTTCGACCAGGACGTGATTGTCTCCGTCATGACGTCGAAGCCTGCCTGTTGCGCTTCTTCTGAACTGAGGCCAACCCGTGCCACTTCAAGTCCGAAGACGCGCACGGCAATGGCGTGGACGGCGCCGCGGAACACCGCCTTGCCGCCCGCGGCGTTCTCTCCCGCAACCCACCCCTGCTTGCTCGCGAGCGTCGCAAGCGGAATGTAGGTCATCGCGTTGCTGACAAGATTTTTCACCGCACAGCAATCACCGGCAGCGTAGATGTTGTCGAGGTTCGTCTGCTGCCGTTGATCGGTCAGAATGCCGCCGCGCACGCCGGTGCGGACGCCGGCGTGTGAGGCCAACTCGCTGTTGGGAACGACTCCGAGCGCGAGGATAACGAGGTCCGTTTCGAAGCTTCCCTTGTCCGTCACTACATGCGTTACGCGCTGCGCCTCGCCGACGACAAGACCCTCCGTGGTTGCGTGTGCAACAAACTGAACCCCATGCTTCTCCAGTTCCGTGCGGACGCGCTCACGCGCGTCGCGCTCAAGCCCGTTCATGGGCAAACTGTATAGATGGACCAGTGTCACCTGCAGTCCGCGCGACCGCAGCGCATCAGCCATTTCCATCCCAATATACCCCCCTCCGATAATCACCGCCTGCTTCGGTTTTTCATCGGCGAGGAACTTCTCCAACACAAATGCGTCGGAAAGGGATTTTATGGTAAAGACGTTCCGGGCATGTTCGCCCGGTACACCTAACGTTCTGGGACGGGACCCCGTGGCCAGGATGAGTCTGTCGTAGCGTTCCTCCATCACACTGCCGTTGGTCAGATCCCTCACGATAATCGTTCTTCTGGTGGGGCGAATCTCCTCGACCCGATGAAGGATTCTCACATCAACACCCTTCTCTTCACGCAGGCGCTGCGGCGTGTAGCTGATGAGACGTTCAAACGGCGCTTCGCCCGCGAGAGCGTAGGGAATCTCACAGATGCCGTAGGAGATATGCTCGCCCTGCTCGAAGAGCACAACCTCACACTCAGGGTTCGTGCGTTTTGCTTTGCTTGCAGCGCTTGGGCCCGCCGCCAGTCCGCCTATGACCAGGATTCGCTTCGGCATTTATTTGGGTTTGAATGAGAGAACGATGGGAACGCCAGCAAACGCGAAATGCGCGCGGATGCGGTTCTGCAGATACCGCCTGTAGTTATCGTCAATGAGTTTCGGCTCGTTGCAGAAGAAGGCAAACACGGGAGGTTTGGATTTCACCTGCGTGATGAATTTGATTTTGATTTCCTTGCCCGACCGGCTTCGCGGAGGGAAGGTTCGAATGTCTGCACCGAGGGTGTCGTTCAATTCGCTGGTGCTGATGCGTTTGTTCTGCTCGGCGTCCACCTGCTTCGCCATGTCGATCACCTTGTAGATGCGCTGCCGGGTGAGCGCGGAGATGAAAATGATGGGAATGAAATCGTAGAGGCGCAGCCTCTCTTTGAGTGCGCGCTCATACTGCTGCGCTGTTCGTTCGTCCTTTTCAATCAAATCCCACTTGTTCACCGCGATGAGCACGGCGCGCGTGCGCTCGATCGCCGATTCGAGAATGCGCAGGTCCTGATGCTCGAGCCCCTGCGCGGCATCGAGGAGAACCACCGCAACATCGCAGCGCTCGATTGCCTTCAGGGTTCGGATGGCGCTGTAGAACTCAACGCTCTCTTTCACACGACTGCGTTTCCGCAAACCCGCGGTATCAATCAGCAATATTTCCTCACCGTAGTATTTTAGAATCGCATCGATGGGATCGCGCGTCGTGCCGGGAATGTCCGTGACGATGTGCCGTTCCTCCTGCAGGAGAGCATTCACGAAGGAGGATTTCCCGACATTCGGCTTGCCGATGATCGCAAGCTTCAAGCGCGGGTCAACAGGTTCCGCCGCACTCGTGGTGAGATGCTGCGTCACGATATCAAGCAGGTCGCCCGATTTTCGCCCTTCCAACGCCGAGACGGGAACCGGATCGCCGAGGCCCAGCCGGTAGTATTCGCCGAGTGTCTGCTCCAGTTTTTCACCGTCGATTTTGTTGACGACCAGAACAACCTTCTTCTCCGAACGACGCAGGATTTCCGCGATCGCAAAATCGGTGGGAAGCAAACCCGTCTGCCCGTCGACGACAAACAGGACAACGTCTGCCTCGTCAATAGCGATCTGCGCCTGCTCCCGGATTGCCGATTCGATGACACCTTCGGCTTCGGGAACGTAGCCGCCCGTATCGACAAGCGAAAACTGCTTGCCTGCCCATTCGCCCAGCGCATAGTGGCGATCGCGCGTCACGCCCGGAACGTCATGCACAATCGCATCCCGTCGCCCGATGATGCGATTGAACAGCGTGGATTTCCCGACGTTGGGGCGTCCGACGAGAGCAACAACTGAAGATGACATGGAACCGATGAGAAATGCTTTGATGCGTGTTCAAGGTACGAAGAAGGGCGAGGACATTCAAGAAGAGGCATCCGTTCTCTCTTCCGTCTGCACACTCGCCCCGAAGATACGTTGCTGCCTGCGTCTCCGTTGCGCAGGTAACAGGTTACAGGTAAGCAGGCTGCTGGAGTGTGGAAAACAAATGAATGGTCGAGAGAGCTTCGTTCAGTCGCTCGAAGCCGGCGGACTTGGAGATGTATGCCGAGGCTCCCAGCTCGTATGCCTGGGCAACATCCTCCTCCCGATCTGAAGAGCTGAGAACCACGACGGTGATTTGCCTGAGCCGTTTATCTTCCTTGATCGTCTTGAGAACCTCGCGTCCGCTAATGCGCGGAATGTTGAGATCGAGCAGCACAAGATGGGGCCGGGGATTCGCTACAGGATCGGCGAACTGATTTCGGTTGTACAAATAGTCGAGCGCCTCCTGTCCGTCGCGCACGACGTAGACCTCACCCGGAACATTATTATGGCGCAGGATATATTTCGTGAGACGCAGGTGTTCAAAGTTATCTTCTACCAAGAGAATCTTCATATGGTTCACCAAGCAATTGGATCAAGAACGAAAGGCAGAACTATGATAGAACTTCGAGGCCAGAGTGCCCGTGATGATGACCACAGATAGCTCACGTGTACAGAGAAACAGGAGGACGTACGATGAACCGCTTATCACGCGGATTCCTCACCGAGGTTGTCCAGCATCCACCGACGAAGTTCTGCGCTGATGGCATGCTGTGATTCCAGGCTCGCGTCCGGCGGACCGAGAGGCTTGCCGATGATGATTTCAATTTCACCGGGCTTGATGCGCCAATCTCCTTTCCGATTGATCGCGTACAATCCTTTACAACACATCGGAAGGATACGAACACCGGCTTCCGCTGCAGTCTTGAACGGCCCGCGTTTGAATGGCTGCAGACGCCCATCCGGCGTGCGCGTTCCTTCGGGCAGCACGAGAACGGACGTTCTCTCCTCGCGCAGCACCCGGGCCACCTCCTGCATGCTCGCGATGGCCTTCACGGCATTCTCGCGGTCAACTTCGATCTGGCCGATGGCACGCATGAACTGTCCCCAGATGGGAATCCGGAAGTTCTCTTTCTTCTCCAACCCGCGCAGAAGATAGGGATAGTATCCCTGATAGATGAACGGCTCAAGCATGTTCACATGGTTCGGCGTGACGATGTACGGCTCGTGCGGGTCAATGTGTTCCAGACCCGTTATTCGCTTTACGCGGACACCTGCCGCACGCAAGAACACGCGTGCCGCTCGGCGCAGCAAACCGTCATACACCTGTTTCTTAAAAAGGAGTGAGAGCGGAATGAATACGACGAAGATACAGAACAGGACGACAAGACAGCGACAGGCAATGATGATTGCTCGAATGGTTTCCCACGTTGTAAAGTGCCAGTCCGAACCGGCGGTTCTCTGCTTCATCTTCCTGTTTTTCACCAATTCTCCCATACCGGAGACACTTGCGATTGGAAGGACATTGTTGTTTATTGCCTGCGGACATTCTTCACCATCGTCACAACAAACGACGTGATTCTCCGCATCCACCCCGTCAATCCCGAGCCGCGACACATTGCCCGCGCAACCGAGATTCTTCAAGCAGGCGGTGTGATCATTTACCCCACCGACACGGTGTACGGCTTAGGCTGCAGCGTTGAAGACAAGAACGCTATCGAAAAGATCTACCTCATCAAACGGCAGCGTCAGGACAAACCGTTCAGCTTTGTGTGTGCCGACCTGACGCACATCAGCGAGTACGCTCACGTCAGCAATACCGCCTTCAAGTTGATGAAGCGATTGATCCCGGGTCCGTACACGTTCATCCTGCCCGCAGCGCGCATGAAACAACTTCCCAAGATTCTGGTCTCGAAGCGACGAACGGTAGGCATCAGAGTTCCGAACAGCCCTATTACGCTCGCTCTCGTCCGTTCGCTGGGACATCCGATCCTGAGCACGAGTGTGACGACGGATGACGGTCAGATTCTGAACAACCCGGAAGAGATCGCACGCCACTTCCGCAACCGCGTCGAGTTGATCATTGACGGCGGCATCCTCCTCTCCGACCCATCTACCGTTGTTGATCTCACGAGCGATACGCCGGTTATCGTCCGCGAAGGTGCCGGCCCGACAGACTTCCTATGAGCACTCCCTCATCCATCATCGCTCAGGCTTCTTTCGGACGTCCACGACTGTGCCTTTCCGGGCAGACGAAAGAAAAGGTCGGCCATAAGCCGACCTTTTTCCGTTCTCATGCCGAGCGCAGATTTCACTGCTTGTACGCCTGACTCAACCAATGGGGAATTGGGCGGGTACCGGGAACGTCGATGCCGGTTCTGTAAAAATCCTCCGCGGTGTTTCCTGTATCGTATGCGCCGTTGTATCGCGCGATGGATTGAAACTCAGGAATCACTCCAATGGATCGGCAATTCGGGTAGGGGTCCGCTCCACCGGTGTACACATAGTTTCCGTAGCGGACAACGTCAATCACTTCTCCCTGAGGGTTCTGCTGCGTGTAGCGCTTGAGCAAAATCTGGTCGGTGGTTTCGAGCTGAAAGTCGAGCGCCAACTGCAACACCGTGTCGGGTCGAGTCGTGTCGGGGTTTTCGAAGAATTGTTCCCACACAAACGTCCTGCTTGCCTCAAGCTTCGGTCCGAGGCCTAAGCCATAATCGGTGTAGGAGAGCAACCGTTCTTCATTGTTGGTGATGGTCGCAAATTCAAATGGAAACACTTTTCTTCCTTGTTCTACAGCTTTGAAGGGAATCTCCCATTCCCCTTCGCCCTGTCGCAAAACGACAATGGAGGCAAAGATCGGTCTCCCCAGAGAATCTACGGCGTAGCGGGTGAGCTGACCGGTTGAGCGAAACGCGATCGCCCACTCATCAAGATCAATGGTGTCCCGCGTAGGGTTGTACATCTCAATCCACGAGAAGGCTCGCTGGTGCGTTTTGGGAAGGGTGAACACCTCGTTGATCACAAAGTGGTTTGCCGGCTTGAGAATGGGCTCCGGCGGATTCTCGGTAACAAGCTCGCACGACGGGAGTGCAAAAGCCAGCAGGATCGAGAGAATTGTAAAAGGAGCGATTCGTTTCATGGCAATCAGAAGGCTAATTCAAGGGAAAACATGTGCGTACCGGGGAGCGTGCGATAATTCGTGTATGCATAATCCACGTGACCGTCCACCCCCAAGCTGGAGAGGTTCATTCCGACGCCGGCACTCCACGTTTCTTCATCGAAATTGAACCGATATCCTGACCGAAGCGACACGGTGTTGAACAGCGTATACTCCAGACCCACATGGTACTGTTCGTCAGCATCATTGGGTCGCCCGATTTGCGTGGCAAGATAGAGCCTGTTGGTTTCGTCCTCGAGAATCGTCGTTCGGGCACCGAATCGCAATGCCGTGGGCAGCGAGTAGGTTTCGTTGATGTACGTGAGGTCTTGCCCCAGGTTATTGACCGAAATGCCGAGACGGGTTCGCAGCACCTCCACATCGTACAGCGTGCCGATATCGAAGGCAAATGAGTGGGCTTTCAGTTCTTCGTTGTAGAGGTTGGAGCGAATGATCTTCGCGCTCAGCCCGATGCCAAACTGCTCGCTGATTCGTCGTGCGTACGATACGGTGTAGGCAACCTCCACGACGCGGAATTTTTCTCCCGTTCCTTCGGGAAAGGCCGGCGTGCGAACGAGCATGTCATCCGTTGTGAGGGCCACGAGCCCGACACCGATCGTGCCGATGTCATCGAGGTTCACGGCCGCTCCGACAAAGGAATGCGAGATATCCGCCCACCATTGGTTGTAGGTTGCGCCGAAGGCGAACGATGAAATACTGAGCGTGCCTGCCGGGTTGAAGGGAATGGACAGGGCACCCTCCGCCAGCGCCACCTGCGCATTGCCCATAGCCGTCGCTCGGGCATTGATCGGGAGTTTCAAGAATTGTCCCGTCACGGCGCCGCTCCGGTTCCCGGCCCAGGCCGTTGCCGCGCACAAGACTCCAATGACGGCGAGAAATGATATATACTTTTTCATAACGGATCTCATCGAATGATCACAAATTTGCCAGTTTGAAGCCCGTACTGCGATTCGACGGTAAAGATATAAATCCCGCTTGCAAGCGCCCGATTGCTTTCACTCAACAAAGGCACATCAACATCTCCGCGCGGGAACGGACCGCCTCCTCCGTCGTGCTCGACCGTCCTGACAAGGTCGCCGGCGAGTGAGTAGATCTTGATGGTACACTTCTCCGGCAGGTTAATGAATTTCACCAACCGTTTGTTTTCATCCCATCTGGAGTTAAGTCCTTCGTACCCTCCGCTCTCGAGCGTGTAACTATGATCGGTTCGATAGGGGTTAGGAACGACGGCAACCTCGCCCACCTTCCGAGAGACAGAGAAGGGTAAGTCCACACGAACCTTGTTTGTCGAGAGTCGCGATTCAAGCGGCTCGACCGGTACTTCAACCGTGAAGGTCTGACCGCCTCGCGTAATCCGGACCTCGACCAGCTCCGGAATGGAAAGCGACGTTACAGAATAGACGTATGTCTTCCCACGCACGAGATTCGTGTCGATGAATTCATACTCAAGCCCCGTGTTGAACTCGAACGAATCTCGCGGCTCATCCACCTGCTTGATGAGTGTAAAGCTTTCGTCGGGTGATTCGGGGTTTTCGCTGCGCCAGATGCGATAGGCTTCGAAATTCCTGCCGCCTCGGTTAGGATCAATTCCCGGCGGATACGGCGGCGCGTAGCGCCATGGATACCGACGGGCGACAATGCTGGTCGTATCCCAATTCTCTTCGGGATTCGGCCGTCCATTCGGCCCGACGGAATCTGCCGGCGTCCAACGCCAGTTCAGTTTTACCTGACGGAATCCTACCTCGACTCGCAGCGGAGGCGAGGGCGGCGTAGCCGGAAGTTGAATGCCTTTGTTTCGATAGATGAGCAATGCGCGCCGCGCATTACGCTGCAGAACACGGAGGTGATTTCCTGCGCGATCGAATCCCGACACGACAGCGATGGCAATCACCAAACTGTCCCGCGAGGTTGCATACGGTCGGAAGTTGTTGTACGGACCGAAGGACAGAACGAAGCGCGTATCCGACAGGCTTGGAAACTCATCCGGATTGATGATGCCCGAACTCATCAACGCGTACTTCCCCGCATCGTTCGGCGGTGTTTGCGGACCGGGGAACCAGCGGAACGAGTACCGCAGATTCGGATCCTCGGACGTGGTATCAATGTGGGCGATTCCTGCCGGCGTCGAACCTCGGTCGGATGGGTTGTGGACGTAGGCCGTGCGGATACTCGAGTAGTAGCCCGTAAAGTTCCGCTGCCAGTAGTTGGGTGCAGCGAGAGGACCAACGTCCGCTTCGAAGAAGAAGCCTATGTACGTGCTATCAATCGGCTTAAAGCCGCGATTGTAAATTGTATACTCAAGAATCATGATCGCGTCGGCGTACGGATCATCCCAGGTGTATGATCGTTGGATGACCTCGAGATTCAGCGGCACGTGACCCGTGACGCGACGCGTGTAATCATTGTAGCGCATGTAGCGCTCATCGTCGGCAATGGGCCTGTATTCAAGCTGACCTCCCCAGTAGTCGTCCCAACCTGCCGGTTTCGGAATTCGCCTCCCTCCATGCCAGATGGTATCGGCAGGCGTGTTTCCTGGAAAGAACTCATTCAGCGGGCCTGCCCAGCCTTCGTACGCAACCGAGACCCCGCGAATCTGCGGAGAGGTTCCAATGCGAGCGGTATCAAGAAGTCCGCCCACCCACACACCGGAACCGAACAGATGCTCGTACGGAGAGCCTAACGGGTATTCCAGCCCAATCAAACCGCTGGAGGGTGCCGGACTCCCGCCGGGGAAGGCCTGGCGTCCCATGACACCGAGGTTATCCATTTGTACGCGCATCGAGAATCCCGTCCGCACGCTGACAACGTTTTGCGCTTGCGTGGAGTATCCGGTCAGGAACACCGCAACAAGAAGAGAGACGTATTTCGTCGACGTTTTCATAATTAGTTCCATGTTACTTTCATTCCAAACAGAATCTGACGCGGGCTGCCGAGAACGAACGGCGGGACGCGCGAATCGAATGAGACGTAGCCCTGCTGACCGGTCCACGGATAAATATACCGCTGCGCCACACCCGGGTCGAAATCGCCGAAGACGTACGGCGCACCGGTAAAGGTATTGAACCCGCCCGCGCTCATGTTCACATTCCGACGATTGAACAAATTGATCACATCGAGTTTGAACAGGACGTTCAGAGCACTGAAGAATTCAAATCCCTTTTCCAGAGAGACGTTGAACTCGGAGGTGTAGGGTCCATCGCCTGTGTTGCGCAGGTATTGGTCGGCAAGTGTTCCGCCGAGATTGAACGGCGTGTACGGGAAGCCGCTCCCGAATCGCCACGTGATCGAGGCACTGAAGTTATCGAACGGGATCCCAAACAGGGTGTAGTCTTCGCCCGGCTTCACGCGATAACCCACAAAGAGATTGATCGTATGTTGCTGATCATAATCTAAGCGAGTCTCACGGGGCAGCCCTGCGATTCCCGGCGTCACCTGGACGATGTTGGGATCAGCGGCTCGCCCTTTTGCCAGCTGGAACGTATAGTTGATGCTTCCCGAGTAGTGATCGCTGAGGCCCTTCTCAATAATGACTTCAAAGCCTCTCGTGCTTGCGTAGTCGAGATTGGTATAACGATATACTCTCCTGCCGCTCAAACGCAACTCTTGCTGGGTTGCGTAGTCAAACACGTCCTTATAGAAGCCGGTAATTTGCAACGACAGGTCCTCGAAGAGCAGTTGTTTGAAGCCGGCTTCATATTGCACGGTTCGCTGGGGTTTCAGCGACGGGTTGCCTACCAGATTGCCGCCGACGCTGCGACTGCTGTCGTAGAATGCGTCGTGGAAATACTGGTCAAGGTCGGGGTATTGCAGCTGATGCCCGTAGTTGAAGTAGAAGCTTGCCCGCTCGGAAATCGGATACGAGATTGCCAGGCGGGGACTGAAGTTTCCGCTCGTGAACGCTTTCCAGAAGCTATTCTTGTCGAGCCAATCTGCTTTCGCATCCGGTGTGGTCGGGTCAGTATCATTGATCACTGCTTCATACCGCTTGATGAATTCAGGATCAAATACCTGCTTCCCGAGATAGAAGTAGTCGTACCGCAGTCCTGCCTTGATGTTGATGCCGGGGAAATCAATGTTGTCCTGAACCCAGATGCCGCCGCGGCTCGGCGTGTTGTTGTTCACCCACCGACCCAGACCAAGCGTCGGGTAGTCTCCTCGCGCGGAGGGATCAATATAGCGATTGGGTGCGAGCGGAACGACAATCTGTGTTGCCTGGAAATGCTGGTAGTAATACTCGGTGCCCGTCTTCAGGTAGTGAAGGGGATGGATTTGTCCTTCGTACGCGATCTTCGCGTTCCAGATAACCGTATTGCCGCGAAACCACGACTGCGAACTTCCCACGTCATACACTCCGTCATTGTTGGGATCGCGGTAGTAGGTGCTTGACCCAAACAGTGCCGAGTACCGATCGGGCGTGAGCCCGCCAATCGTATTCAGCCGCTGGATTTCGAGACGACTGATATACGCTCGAAGCTCCGAGTTGGTGCCGAAGAAATGCTTCCATTGGAGCACATCATTTGTCTGAAGATTGGTGGAAGAGGCACTCGAGTCGTACCGGTCGCGCCACTCGTACGATCCCACCAGCGGATGCGACGAGGTGGCATTCGCACGATAGCTATAGAAGACCTGGTCGTTCGCGCCCGAATTGTACGTCACCTTCGCGTTGAAGGCAAACTCATTGCTCTGCCGATCCGAATACGTAAAGCCGAGGTTGTTCAGCAGCCGTCCGAAGAACCCGGTGAAGCGAACCTTACGCTTTACAGGATTGAAGAATCGGTTTGGCGTGTAATTGAACGGTCCGTCCGATTGGCTGAAGCTTCCGCTCATGAAGAAACTCATCTTACCGGGGATCTCCACTCCAAGCTCGGGCAGGAGATAGCCCGTCAGCGGTTCGGGTCCGCTCAGGCTTGCCGAGTAATACCGCTCGCCATAGCTGCTCGATGTCACGCCATCAGTGCGATACTGCAGCGAGCCGGAGTACTTCTCGGCTCCCGTCTTCGTTGTGATGCTCACGACACCTGACTGCGCGTTTCCGAACTCCGCGTCCAAACCGCTGGAAGAAGTACTGACAGACTGAATGGCTTCCGCCGGAACACCGGCTCCGGTCGTGGCGCTGCCTGAGTAGAGTTGCTGGAGGAGTTGGTTGGCGTTATCGGCGTTGATGCCTCCACCGCTGACGTCGTTCACGACAACGCCATCAATCATGATTTGTGTTTCGTTGGCTCGTCCGCCGCGCAGGAACAGCTGATTTCCAAACTTGACGACTCCTGCCTGCAGCGTCAAGACGTCGCTGACGCCTTTCAAATTCGGGAGCTGCTCGATCTTGTCGCGATTGAACGTCTGGTCGCTGGCTGTTTTCTTCACGTCGATCAACGGCCGCTTCCCTTCAACCGTGATGCCTTCGAGCTCGATATCCTCAGCCGCCATCTTGACGTTGTACACGGTCGTTTCATCAACTTCGATGACCACGTTGCGTGCTTCAACAGTTTTGTATCCCACCGCCGAAACTCGCAGGGTGTATTTTCCGGGAGCGATACCGGCTATCAGGAACTCTCCCTTTTCATTCGTGTTGCCGCCGCGACCGCTTCCTACGATAAGCACGTTCACGCCGACGAGCGGCTCACCGTCGGAAATATCCGTAACCTTCCCCTTGAGGTTTCCGGTCGTCCCCGCGTACACAGCGGTGACGAACACACCAACGGCAAGCACCAGTGCCGAGAGACGCACGGCAAAACTCATACGAACGGAATTCATAGAGCATTCTCCCATGTCCTTAGTGGTAAACATCGCTCACCGCCTTTCGCATGGCCTCAATCACTGCACTCTTCTGACAATAATACAATGGAAATCCGAAGTAAAATGTCGAATACGTCCTTGGTTCGCCGGGCGGCGGTGTTTCCGGTGCCTGGAACCGAACACTCACCGGCAGGTTCTCGAATCCCAATGAGTCTCTTCCGGAGTCGAATGTATAGGGATTGTCTGCAAACCCTGTCGCGAAACTCAGTGCAATCTGCCAGAGTCCTCCTGTGGAATCCGGAGGCAGCCGCGTCGGATCAACGGGAACGTTGGGGTGCCCAAAGAAACCTTTGGCGCCGACGAAATCGCGAAGGTTATTCTGATAGAATGCCAATGGTCCTTGAGGAGGTTGGATGTGAAGATACGTGTGAGCAAAGCTGTTGACTTGCGTGAAGTTTGCAATTCCGCGCTGAGGATCGGGCACACCGCTGATGATCAGATTTCCGCCGACATCAAGATAGCGAGCAAACAGCGTTTGGTTGCCTGCCTGCAGCCGATATTGCGCTGCCGCGCCGAGCACAGGCAGATTGGTTTCCAGCATATAAATGACAAGCGAGTATTTGCCGAGCACGGTATCCGTTGGGAAGCGTGTCAGCGGAGCCGGCGCCAGATGCAGGAAGTCATACTTGCCTGCCTTGCCGATCGAGTCCATCACCTCTGTGTAAAAAGCACGAACAGCATTCGTGTCTAACCCACGGGCCAGCACACCCGGTGGGGGTGTCGCATTGACCAGCAGGATGCGCGGCTGGTAGTTCGGCAGAACGAAATCGGGAATAATCGCCGTAAACGACGTCTCAGCAGGGACACTGATAACACCCCAGCGATTTCGAGCACGCACGTAGAATCTGTGACGGCCGGAAGCAACCGGATTGAAGTCCCGCCCGGTGACATACGCAAAACCGTCCTGTGTCCATTGCGACCAGCGTGTCGTATCGTCAACAGCCCAGGAGAAGTACAGGTCGGTGGTGTTGTTCGGATCAAGAGACCGGAACGCAAAGCGCAGACCCGGGAATCGCTCCGTCGGGACGAGGGTCGTAAGCGAATTTGCCGGAGGGATAGCATCAATCACGGCAACAGATCCGGGAGAGATGAGCGTCCAGAAATTCACCCGTGCCGGCGAGGGATCTATCGCATCGTTATTATCAATCGAGGAGACCTCGAAACGATGCTGATTGCTATCGACCGGGGAAAAGAAGATGAACGTGCCGCGTGTCGGCGAGAGCAGCTGCAGCGGATCCATCCCGACAATGGAATCGGTCGGTATCACACCGGTCTTGTACGGCACGGCAAAGGGCCGCATGGTTGTGAGGGAGTCGGCAATGCGATTGATAATTGCCGTGTCTGTTGGCGCCAGCGTGACCAGATAATTGTAAATCCGGAACAACGATCCGGGCGAACCTTTCACGCCGATCACATTTTGCCAGCCGGGCCGCGAGATGTTCAGCACCGTGGTCCACGGCGTCTGATTGACTGCAACGCCGCGAATATAGTCCGTCCAGCGATAGCGGTAGGCAATAATGTAGCCGTCGGGATCGTCGCCCAACCAGTTCAATGTGATCTCGGGAAACGCATTGAGATTGATGTAGAGGGCGACCGTATCATCAACAGGAACGTTTGCCAGCCGCGTTTCGGGGAACGTATTACCCTTGACCGGCTCGTTAGGAAACTTGCACGTAAAAAAGACCGCCGCGGCAAGCGCAAGAAGGGCGAAGGAAACAGCTTGCGGTGTCCGAAAACCTTTACCGACGTTCATATGCAGCTCTAGAAGTTTTGTATCGATGAAATATAAAATTGAAGAGACCCTTCAAAGTACTCCGCTCGCCGAACCAGCGTGGAATCGAGGTCGAGCATGATGTTCACCCGCGTCACTCCATTCTCTGCAACCTTGATGCTTAACGACTCGCCCGGTCGAGGAAGCTGTTTGAGTGCCGGAACAATGACGGGAGGCGGCACGACCGGAAGAAACGAGGGAATCCCCGATGCGCGGGGCACCAGCACCCCGCCGCTTTCAATTGTTGCAACAAGGTTGACGCCGACATACTCGCCCGGCGGTGCGTACGACCGGCCGAGAATGATGGCCGAATCGCGCGCCAGGGTATCCAAGGCGTTAATGAAATCGCCGTTCGTTGGACGCCTGATGGCATTCAAATCCGGCAGCACATCCAGGCGCCCGCCGCCCGCACGCACAGCCTCAAGGCTTTTCAGATTGAATGTGAAGTTGCTCGTGCCATACGGCATCAGCGAGGTGCGCGAGTTTTTGGTCTTCAATCGGAATTCAAGAATGCCGGGGAGCGGCGACGTGTAGTCATACTGGCTACACGAGACGAAAAGAAAGGCAACAGAAAGCAGCAACAGCGTGATGCTTCCCGTACCCCGTTGTACGAATCTCATACGTCCTGTGTGTTGGATGTTGTTGGTGGAGTTGCGACGTGCTTGCTTCATGTTCATCATGACCACCTCTTGAGGCGAAATTACGATTCACGCCTGTTTGTCTGCAGACCTTCGGATAACGAGAGATGGTGTGATGAGCACTAACCGGTGCTACGTAAATGTAGAAAACTCGCACTGCTTTGTCAACTAAAAACTTGACGGCCGCCTTTTTTCTGAAGATAGCGCTTCCAGCGGCGCAACTGTCGCTGCACTTCGCGTGGAGAAGTGCTGCCTGCCGACTGTTTCCTTCGGACACTCAGAGCAGGCGTGAGAGAAGCAAGGAAGGCTGGATCAAGATGGTGCGAAAACCGTCGTACTTCACGAGCCGACAAGCTGCTGATGCTGCGCCTCTTCTCGACACAATACGCAACAAGCATCCCGACGATTCGATGCGCCGTTCTGAACGGAACCCCCTTCTCCACCAAATACTCAACTATATCCGTTGCATGGGAATAATCTTCTGCTTGTTCCGCTCCCATCCCTCGCCCGTTCAACCGAAGATGAGCCACTAACTCCGCAGCAATGAGCAGCGACTCCCTCGCCGTGTCCGCCGCGTCGAACAGAGCCGGCTTGTCTTCCTGCATGTCGCGGTTGTACGCCAACGGCAGCCCTTTCATGACGGTAAGAAGTGCGACCAAATCGCCATAGACGCGCCCCGTCTTCCCTCGCATCAGTTCGGCCATGTCCGGGTTTTTTTTCTGGGGCATCAGACTGCTGCCCGTCGCATAGGCGTCGTCCATGTGCGCTGCGCCGAACTCGGTTGTGCACCATAACACGATTTCTTCCGCGAGACGGCTGAGGTGCATCATCGTAATGGCACAGGCACCGATGAACTCAATCAGCACGTCGCGGTCGCTCACCGCATCAATGCTGTTCTCAACGATGTCATCGAACCCCAGCGAACGTGCTACTGCTGGACGATCAATGGGAAGCGACGTACCCGCAAATGCAGCGGCGCCAAGGGGCGACCGATTAACCCGCCTTGCACAATCACGAAAACGTTCAACGTCGCGTTCGAACATCGAGAGGTAGGCAAGAAGATGATGCGCCAGCACAATCGGCTGCGCGCGTTGAAGGTGGGTGTACCCGGGAACAATCGTGGCCGCATGTTCCTCCGCCTGTCGGAGTAACGACGTCTGGAGCGCGCGGATCGCGGCACACACGGCTTCGATTTCCTTTCGGAGATAGAGACGTTCGTCGAGCGCGACTTGATCGTTCCGGCTGCGCGCAGTGTGCAGGCGCTTTCCGCGTTCGCCGATCCTCTCCACCAATCGTTCTTCGATGATGGTGTGGATATCCTCCTTGCGCCAGTCCATCTTCAGCCTGCCGGAAGCGATCTCTCTGCGGATCGCTTCGAGGCCACGCAGAATTGCCCGCCCATCGGCCGCAGGAATGATCTTCTGCTTCACCAACATGCGGACATGAGCTTTGCTGCCGTCAATGTCCTCGTTATACAGTCGTTTGTCCGTCTCGACCGAGGACGAGAATCGCAGTGCACGCTCGGCCAGTGGTTTGCGGAACCGACTATTCCACAGCGGCATACGTTGTCTCAGTGATGGCCATCGGAGGAATCAGCGTTTTCGTACACAAGCGCCCGCTGCTGGCCGCCGTGCTTTTGCATCACCCGGTTGTACGTCTTCAAAGGCAGCCCAAAAATCTTGATGAAGCCTTCCGATGCTTTGTGATCGAATTGATCTTCGGCCGTGTAGGTTGCCATCATCGGATCGTAGAGCGAGAATGGCGAACTGCGAGCGACGACGCGGATGGTTCCTTTATAGAGTCGTACCTTCACGATCCCGGTAACGCGTTCCTGCGTCTTCTTTACGAAAGCCGCCAACGCTTCGCGCAGCGGGGCGTGCCACAAACCGTTGTAGATGAGGTTCGCATACTCATGCGCGACGAGGGCTTTGTAATGCATCACGGCTTTATCGAGCGTCAGGCGTTCCAGTTCTTTGTGAGCAAAATGCAGAATGGTCGCCGCGGGCGCTTCGTACACTTCGCGGGACTTGATGCCGACCAGGCGATTCTCGATCAGATCAATTCTGCCGATCGCATTCTGCGCGCCGAGCGAGTTAAGAAATTCCACGAGTGAGATGCTGTCCATCTCTCTCCCATCTATGCTGACCGGAATTCCCTTCTCGAACCCGATCGCCACTTCGTCCGATTCGTCCGGCGCAAGCTCAGGCGAGGCCGTCGTCTGGAACGCGTCCAGCGGAGGCTCCACCATCGGGTCTTCCAGCACACCGCACTCGATGCTGGTCCCCCACAAGTTCTCATCTATCGAATAGGGGCTTTTGACTGTAGCGGAGACGGGAATGCCGTTGGCAGAGGCATAGGCGATTTCCTCTTCGCGTGATTTGAACTCCCACGACCGCAGCGGCGCAATCACCTGAATATCCGGAGCCAACGCGCCGATGGAGACCTCGAACCGAACCTGATCGTTGCCTTTGCCCGTGCAGCCATGCGCTATCATCGCTGCTCCTTCCTTGCGTGCAACCTCGACCATCGTCTTTGCCAACAACGGTCGCCCGAGGGATGTTGCCATCGGGTAGGCATCTTCGTAGAGAGCACCGGCCTGCAGCGCCGGGAAGGCGTACTGCTCGAGAAACTCTTTCCGCAAATCAATGTAATATACTTTCGACGCGCCCGAGGCAAGCGCCTTCTCTTTCAGCGACGAAGTCTCCTTCGTCTGCCCGAGGTTTCCCGTGCAGGTGATAATCTCTGCGTCGTAATGCTGTTTGAGCCAGTGAACCATGACGGAAGTGTCGAGTCCGCCGGAGTACGCGACAACGATCTTGGGCTTTCCCATTCATCCCACTCCTAAATGATGTGATATGGTCTTGATTGTTTTCTTGATGTGCTTGACAGAACGCGGAACGACGATGATCGTATCATCACCCGCGATCGTGCCGAGAATGTGGTGATCTTTCTTGCTGTCCAGAAGAAATGCGACGCCCTGTGCTCGACCCGGAAACGTTTTGATAACGATCAGCTGCTCATTGGCCTCGATGGAGATTACTTCTTCGGATGTGAAGCCGCGCAGGACCGGCTCGACTTCATTCGTGCGGATCTCGTACCGATAGCCATCTTCCGTCGGCATACGAATGATGCCCAACTCGGCCAGATCTCGAGAAAGCGTCGCTTGTGTAACCACGATGCCCTTCTTCCTCAGTTCTTTCGCCAGCTCGTTCTGATTCGCGATGTCCTTCGACGAAATCAGCGCCTTGATGGCAGCATGGCGTTTTGTGATCTCCTCTTTGCTCATCGCTCTGATTCCGAGCCTCTTGGGTTCAAGGTTCAGAGTGCAGTTTCTCTGCCGCTCTTGCTTCCATCTCACGGACGATTTCTGTTCCTATTCCTTCTTTTGTAAAAATCTCCAACAGAAGTCCGTGCGGGACACGCCCGTCAATGATATGAACTTTCTGAACGCCTGCTCGCACCGCCTTGAGTGCCGATTCGATCTTGGGGATCATGCCGCCATTGATCGTTCCGCTGCTGATGTATGCGTTGGCCTCGTCTTCTGTCAGGTGGGAAAGGAGCGAGCCGTTTGCCTTCACGCCCTCGATGTCGCTCAGATAGACCAATTTCACCGCGCCGAGTGCCGCGGCGATTTCCCCCGCGGCAATATCCGCATTGATGTTATAGATGGTGCCTGCGTCGTCAACGCCGATCGGCGCGACAACAGGGAGGTATCCGTCGTTCAGCAGATTGCGAATGAGCGCCGCATTCACGCCGATCACCTCTCCCACCAGACCGAGATTGCCGCCATCAAATTTTTGTGCTGAGAGGAGATTGGCGTCAATGCCGCTGACGCCGACGGCGCGTCCGCCGTGCAAATTGATCCGGCGAACGATATCCTTATTGATGAGGCCGGCAAGCACCATTTGCACAACGTCCCGCATCCGCTCGTCGGTATAGCGCTGGCCGTTTACGAACCGGGTTTCGAGATTCAACTGCTTTGCCAGCGCGCTGATCTCCTTGCCTCCGCCATGAACGACGACAACGTCAACACCGATCTTGCGCAGCAGAGTGACATCCTGTGCAACTGTTTGCTTCAGGTCCTCATCTTCCATCGCCGCACCGCCGTACTTAATAACGAACGTCGTGTGCTCGAACTGCTGAATGTACGGCAGCGCCTCGACGAGCACGTCTTCCTTGCGGAATCGGCCGTTGGTGCTCATGACCGATAGCTCCCGTTGATGGCAACGTACTGCTCGGAAAAATCGCATGTCCACACTGTTGCACGTCCCTCTCCTGCATGCAAAGCGACACGCAAATCCACTGTCTCGCGTTTCAAGCTGCGATTTGCTTCCGCATTGGCGAGCGGCACGACGAAGTTCTTGCAGAGAATGGGCGCGCCGTTGATGACGATCTCACATTGCGCGGGGTCGAACTCGATGCCAGAATATCCGACTGCTGCGATGATGCGCCCCCAGTTTGCATCCTCTCCATGAATGGCCGTCTTGACCAGCGGCGAGAGCGCAATGGCTTTTGCTGCCTTCAGCGCATCGGCGTTGCTGTACGCCCCTTCGACGGTGATCTCGACCAGTTTCGTCGCGCCCTCGCCATCCCGAACAATAGCAACGGCAAGTTCTTGCAACACACGCTCGAGATGAAAGGCAAACTGTTTGTACCCTCGCGTCCCGGGCAGCAACGGCTTTACCCCGGACTCTCCGTTAGCCAGGGCCACCACCATATCGTTGGTACTCGTATCACCATCCACGACAATACGATTGAATGTCCGGTCAACGGTCGCCTTCAGCAGATCCTGAAACACATCGCGTTCAAGCGTTGCATCCGTGGTGACGAACGCGAGCATGGTCGCCATGTTGGGATGAATCATTCCAGAACCTTTGGCAATCCCTCCAATGTTCACCATCCGTCCATCAATATCAAAAGAAGCCGTCGCAACTTTTTTGAACGTATCGGTCGTCATGATTGCCTCGGCTGCGCTTTCGTGCTCCGCTTCACTCAAGAGCAATGCCGCTGTTCGAATGCCGCGCTCGATTTTCTCCATGGGCAGCGGCTCACCGATGACACCGGTGGAGGCAACGAGTACTTCGGTCGGAGAAACACCAAGGACTTCGGCGGTCACCTCCGCCATGCTGCAGGCATCGGCATAGCCCCGATTCCCCGTACACGCATTGGCGTTGCCGCTGTTGACCACGACGGCGCGGAAGGTTTTCCGCAGAGCGAAGTGCCGCTTGCTCAGCACCACAGGCGCGGCCTGCACGCGGTTTTGTGTGAACACCGCCGCTGCAACGGCGGGCACATCGGAGATGATCAAAGCAAGATCCTTCTTCGCCTTTTTCACGCCGCAGTGAATTCCAATCGCACGAAAACCGCTCGGCAGCGTGATGCCGCCGCGTGTCCCGATTTCGGCAGCGGTCAGTTCTTCGTGAAGCATGGGAGTAGTCCTTCTGTTTGTGGAAGACCGAACATGATGTTCATGTTTTGTACCGCCTGGCCTGCCGCTCCTTTGCCCAAATTGTCTATTGCCGAAAAAACCACAAGGTGCTGGCCGTCTATCACGAATCCGATGTCGCAGAAATTCGTGTGCTGCACGTCTTTCATTTCGGGGATTGACGGGGCAACGAGCCGCACGAACGGTGCGGACGCGTACGACGTCTCGTAAGCCTGCGCAATGTCGTTCACGCCAACTCCCGAACGCAATGCACAGAAGATCGTCGTGTAGATTCCACGCGAGACAGGAAGAAGATGAGGAACGAATGAGAACGCGACGTCCGCTCCACCGAACCGTTGGAGGTATTGTCGGATTTCAGGAATGTGCTGATGCGTGCCGACTTTATATGCACGGACACTTTCGTTCACTTCCGTAAACATCATCGCTTCGGAGACGGCTCGTCCAGCGCCCGATGTGCCGCTGTAGGAACTGATGCTCATCGGCACAGCCGCAAGAAGTCCGGCCTTGAGCAACGGCAGCAGCGCAAGCTGGATGCTTGTGGGGTAGCAACCCGGATTGGCGACGAGCCGCGCGGTGCGAATATCCTCGCAATTCCATTCACTCAACCCATACACGGCATGACCGAGCAGATCGGCCGCGGTATGCTCGTGGCCGTAGTATTTTTGGTAGACGAACGGATCGGCGAGCCGGAAGTCACCGCCGAGATCGATGACGCGGCAACCCGCCGCAAGTGCCGCGGAAACAATCGTCATCGCATGCCCCGAAGGAAGTGCAACGAAGAGAAGATCAACGTCGCTGAGGCGTGAAGGAGAAAATTCCTCGATCGTTGTCGTAAGCACTCCCCGCAGGGAAGGATGCACCGCATCGATGCTCTTCCCGCTTGAAGCATTGCCGAAGAGTTTCATCACGCGTACGCGGGGATGAACGAGCAGTAATTTCAGCAGCTCCAGTCCCGAATACCCCGACGCACCGACGACGCCAACACGAATGGTCAAGAACGACTCCCGAAAAAGGTTTGCATGATTATACATTATTCGGTATAATTATGCAAGCAAAATTTTCTGATCATCACTCCGGAGCACCGATGACACTCTTCGAACGCGAAGCGCAATCCTTCCTTTCGACCTATAAGCGACTCCCCGTAGAGATTGTTCGAGGAGAGGGAATGTATCTCTATGATGCGCAGGGGAACGCGTACCTCGACTTCCTCGGCGGCGTGGCGGTAAACGCGCTCGGGTACGGACACGCCGGGCTGCAGCAGGCCATCGCTGAACAAGCGGCTCACTACATCCACATCTCCAACTATTTCATCCAGCGACCGCAGGTAGAACTGGCAGAAGCGCTCAAGCAGATCACAGGCTACAGCCGTGTCTTCTTCTGCAACAGCGGGACCGAGGCAACCGAAGGCGCGCTGAAACTTGTCCGCAAATGGGGCAGCGCAAACAGCCGATCGCACATTGTCGCCATGGAAAATAGTTTTCACGGCCGAACGATGGGTGCGCTGTCGCTGATGACCAACGCCGACTACCGCGAAGGCTTCGGGCCATTTCTTGACGGGTGTATCGCCATTCCGCTGAACGATGTCGAGGCCCTGAACCGAACAGTAGGCCCAGAAACCGCAGCGGTGTTCTTCGAGTGCATTCAAGGTGAAGGTGGGGTCGTTGAGATGAGTCCGGCATTCGCGGAGCGACTTGCAACGCTGCGCAGGCAGTTCGGCTTCCTGCTCGTTGCCGATGAAGTGCAGTCCGGCATCGGACGCACGGGGAGGTTCCTTGCATCCGAACACTATGGGCTTACACCGGACATCGTAACGCTCGCCAAGCCATTAGGCGGCGGACTGCCGCTGGGCGCAATTCTTGTGAGCCAGCAGTTGAAAGATGTGCTGAAACCCGGCAACCACGGTACAACCTTCGGCGGCAATCCCGTCGCTTGCGCTGCAGGAAAAGTGGTGCTGAACGAGATCGTGCATAACGGCGTGATGGACAATGCGGCTTCGGTGGGTGCATATTTCCTTCAACAATTGACATCCTTGCAACGCGAATTCCCGGCTCTTGTGAAAGACGTTCGCGGGAAGGGATTGATGGCAGGCGTAGAGTTGGTGACCGAAGGCAAGCCCATACTCGATGCGCTGCTGGAGCGAAAGATCCTCATCAACGTCACCAGTAAGACAGTGCTCCGCTTCCTTCCGCCGTTGATCATTCGTCCCACACATGTCGATCAACTCTGCAATGCGCTGGCAGAAATATTGCCTACTATTAGCGTTTGATAATACATTCATAGATGAGCCCTCGCCCATCAGTTCTTTGACGAAGCATTATCCCTCCTGCCATGTACGCCGTCTACATCATTCGCAGCTCATCCCGTAAACGCTACTACGTCGGCTCGACGCAGGACATCATCAACAGACTCCACGAACACAACAATGGCGAATCAGCTTCCACGCGGTTTGGTGTTCCGTGGGAGTTACTTCATGTTGAGGAATTCCCAACGCGAAGCGAGGCTGTCCGGCGAGAGCGGATGATCAAGGCGCGCGGTATCGAACGCTACCTCGACGATCTCCTCAGACGTCAGAAGAGCTGACGAGGCATTGCTTCCGAGTCGGGATTTGAATAAGTTGTTAACGATTTCCTCGGGGTGTGGCGCAGCCCGGCTAGCGCGCTTGGTTCGGGACCAAGAGGTCGCGGGTTCAAATCCCGCCGCCCCGACAAATTTTTTAGCAGCAACTCCGCATCGTCGCCTCAAGACCAGAGGCACATCCTTCCTTCTCAACATCAACCGAAAGCAGCCCGGCAAGCGCGTGGCGCCTTCGGCGCCAAGGTCGCGGGTTCTGCCGAAGGCATCTCGCTGCGCGGAAAATCCCGCCGCCCCGACAAGATTTGCAACGGACTTCCCGATAGAAGCCCCTCGTCTTTTTC
>JBBIRR010000004.1:0-103240 GCA_037441705.1 Ignavibacteriales bacterium | reverse complement strand
CATTATGCGGCGTTCCAACTGCGCCGGTGCGCTGCAATACGTGCCGGAACTGACCTGGATCTTGTTCTTGCGGATCCTGGACGAGCGCGAGGCCCACGAGGCAGAGGCGGCCGAGGCCGTGGGCGCTGAATTCATCCCATCGCTGGAAGCGCCCTATCGCTGGTGCGATTGGGCCGCGCCGGACGAGCCGAAAAGGAAAGCCATGGAAATCAGCGCCCTGGGCGCATTCTTTAGTTTCGTCAACAACGAGTTGATCCCGCATCTCAAGGGCCTCAAAGACCGCCCCAACGCCACGCCGCGGCAGAAGGTCATCAGCGAGATCTTTTCCGGCATCGAGCGCACGCGCATCGACACCGAGCGCAACCTGCTCGACGTGCTGGACAAGGTCAACGAGATCAGCTCCGAGTCCGTGGACCCCACGCACGTCTTTACCCTCTCGCAGGTGTACGAGGGGCTCCTCTTGAAGATGGGCGAAAAGGGCAACGACGGAGGCCAGTTCTTCACACCGCGCGAGGTCATCCGAGCCATGGTGCGGGTGATCAACCCGAAGATAGGCGAAACGGTCTATGATCCGGGTTGCGGGACCGGCGGCTTTTTGGCGCAAGCTTACGAACACATGGCCGGCGATAAACACCAAAATATCACCGTGCCCGAACAATTGGAGACCCTCAAACGCCGCACCTTTTACGGTCGCGAGAAGGATAACGCCATCTATCCCATCGCCCTGGCGAACTTGATGTTGCATGGCATCGACGAGCCGCATATCTGGCACGGCAACACCTTGACGGGCGCAGAGATCTACGGTGGGCTGTTTCAGGACGCGCCGTCTCTGTACGACGTGGTGCTGATGAATCCGCCCTTCGGCGGCAAGGAAGGCAAAGACGCCCAGACCCGCTTTGCCTACAAGACGAGCGCCACGCAGGTGCTTTTTCTCCAGCACGTGATAGACAGCCTCAAGCCGGATGGCCGGTGCGGCATCGTGCTGGATGAAGGGGTGCTCTTTCGCACCAACGAGACCGCCTTTGTGCAGACCAAACGCAAACTGCTGGATGACTGCGACCTGTGGTGCATCGTGAGCCTGCCGCCAGGCGCGTTCGTCAACGCCGGCGCCGGTGTCAAGACCAACCTGCTCTTCTTCACTAAGGGCAAGCCGACAGAGCGGATCTGGTACTATGATCTTTCGGATATCAAGGTGGGCAAGAAAACGCCGCTGACGCTGGCCCACTTTGACGAGTTCTTCCGCCTGCTGCCGGAGCGCGCCGACAGCGAGCACAGTTGGACCGTAACGCGCCAAGAGATCGAGGCCAAAAACTTTGACCTCAAAGCGGTCAACCCCCACCGCAAGAACAACGAAGACACGCGCACGCCGGAGGAGTTGTTAGCGCTGATTGAGGAAAAAGGTGAAGAGATTGCCCGGATCATGGCAGAGCTGAAAAGGTGACACGGGCTTATCGCACCGAACCGGATTGTGAACCTTCGTACAACTCGGCACTTTGCAATGTCTTCACACCTGCCCCCTGCTGAACCCGCGCGTCACCCCACCTTCACCAGCTTCACCTTCGTATCGTAGAACGACACGCTTCCGCCGACGGGATCGAGCAGGCACGTGTTCTTCAAGTAATCATCCAGACGCATGGCGGCGTTCGCGTGAACACCTGTGGCGCGACGTGGATCGCCTTTGATTATCTTTCCATCAACAACTACATCAGACGAGCCGTTTGCCCAATGGCCGTGTCCCAGTGAAAAACCGATGATGCCGGGGCGAATTCCCTCGATGACTTTCACCTCTCCGACCATTGGTTTCTTCCTACCGTTCTTGAGGTCATACACTCCCTCGGCGTTGGTCTTGGAAACAAACTTCACCTTCTCCCCATCACTCAAACCGAGTCGGCTTGCATCGGCTGAGTTGACGAGTACGAAGTTCTGCGGCCGAATCGCACTCAACCAGTAGTTGGTGATGGTCCGGCTCTTCGTCTGCGTAACGTCGCGGAAGGTGATCATGTGCAGATCGAAGCCTTCGCGCTCGTCGTGCACTTCATTGCCCATCACGTCGGCAACCGGAACGTATGTCGCAATGCCTGGGTAGTGCTTACCGGTAATTGCCGACTTGCCGTGCGCGTGTTTCTCCAAATACAGGTTGATGAGCTGTCCGTACTTGTTTCTGAACTTCTCACCATCATACGCCTTCTCGTAATCCTGAAAACGACCGCCGCGATTCAGCACGTACACCACTTTCTTCCACCACTGCTCGCCGACGATTCTCTTCCATCGCTCGACGTCGAACACCGTCTTCGGCAGGTGACGGCGTGCCTGTTCGAATTGCTGCAACTCCCACTCGTCCGCATCGGGCACTTCGTCGCCCGGTTTGTCTCCGGCGGCGAGATTCGCCACCATCCGCAGGTAAAAATCTTCCTGCCGCACAAGGTCCATCCCTTCACCCAGACCATTCTTGCCGAAGCCGGGCAGTCCCAACTTCTCTGCAATGCCGAGAATCATCGTCTCCAACGAGATCGGCTGTTGCTCGCCGAAAACCTTCACGCTTTCCGGTATCGGCGCGATGACGGGGTTGCGCACCGGTTGGGCTTTCTGCGGGATGCTCGGGTGACTGCCGTGAAACTCCCACCGCTCGAGATACGTGAGGTCTGGGAAAATGTAATCGGCATACATGGACATCTCGCCGATGGTGATGTCGCTCGCAACGTAAAGCGGAATCTTGTTCACGTCAACGAGAATCTCGATGTTCGTGTGTCCGCCGGGGAGCGCATACGGCGCTGCCGCCATGTACGAGAAGAGAATCTTCGACGGATACGGGTATGCATCGCCCATCGAGGGAATGATTTCTTCGTAGATGTCGCTTGAGAACGGATACCACTGGCGCTTCGCAGGATAGCCGGAAAAGATGGTGGACTCTTCGTACTTCACGTCGTGGCGAATGATGCTGATACCGAACGGCGAGATCTTGTTCGGATGCATCTTGCCGATGGGGAACGGATTACCTTCCTTCGAGCCGTCAATGGCGTAGGTGGAGACTTTGATCATGCCGCCCTTCCAATCGTAGTTGCCGATGAGAGCGTTGAGCGAGAAGACTGCGAGCACATTGTAGAAGCCGTTCGTGTGCTGCGAGACGCCGCGATGCGGATCGGCGACGGCTTTTTTGCCGTGCGAGGTGAACTCGCGCGCAAGCTCGATGATGTCGTCTGCCTTGATGCCGCAGATCTCTGCCCACTCTTCGATCGTATGCTGTGCGGCGGATTCAGAGAGAAGCTGCAGACTGCTCTTCACAGGAATACCGCCAACGGCGGTGTTGACGAGCAAGTCGCCCGTGACGGCGTTCTTCTCGTCGTTCGGGTCGAACGCAACCGGCTTGCCGTCCTTCATCACGACGAAGGCGTCGAACTCCCATTCTTTGCCGTCTTTGCTCTGCCGCTTCTCTTTCGGCGCAAGGTTGATCTCCGATGCACGCAAGAACGAGCCGTCTTCTTTTACCAACCACGTGCCGTTCGTCCACGACTGCTCGCCGGCGGCGTTCGCTGCGGCCCGGTTGGCATTCTGCAAGAACTTCGCATCGTAGCGTTTGTTCTCGATGATCCAGCGAATCATTGCCAGAGCGAATGCACCGTCCGTGCCCGGTTTGATCGGCACCCACTTGTAGGCTTTCGATGCGATCTTCGAGAAGCGTGGGTCGACGACGGCAATCTTCACTTTCTTCTCGACGAGATTCTTCATCAGCTTCTTGGCATGATGAGTTGGACCGTATCCGCCTTCGATGTACGCCGAGCCGATTGCTAAAAGGAATTCCACGTTGCTCGTGTCTGCCTGCCAGTAGAATTTCTGTCCGCCCGTAAACTTGCCCTCGATGACCTGGTTGCTCATCGCGTAGCCCGTAAAATAGAGCGACCCTTGACATACCGTTGTGTGGCCATGCGCATTTATCGAGCCGAACGACTCCTTAATGAACCGATTGATGAACTCCGCCCGTCCGGCTTTCAGTCTGCCCCAGATGAAGCTGACCTGATTGTTCTTCGGACCGAGATCGGGATGATCCGGGTCGATGAGCGTGTGGAGATGATCGGCAAACTTCTTCTTGAACTCTTCGACGGCCGCTTTCTTCTCCTCAGGCGTTTTCTTTTTTCGAATCTCAGCGATTGCCGACGCCATCTCCTGTGCGACCTTCGGGTCTCTGAGAGCGTACAAATCTTTCAGTCCCTCGACGTGCCGATTCTCCTCTCCCTTGACGTGCGAGAACAGCTTTCCGCCGGTGACGATCTCGCTGACCGCTTGCTCGAACGAAATCGTTTTCCACTTGTTCTCGCCGCGCTTGCCGGCGCGCTTCAGCACTTTGACAAGCCGGTACGGATCGTATGCCGTTTGAATGCCTGCCTGACCTTTCGGACAGAGCGAGCCGTTGATCTTCGTCGTTTCGTTCAGCGGAGTCGTGTACGGCAGGCTCGGAACAAACGTCCAGGGGCTGTACGGATTGCCTTCGATCTTCACCGCTACGCCGTTGAGCACTTTCACTTTGATGCCGCAGCCGGTGTTGCATTGCAGACAGACGGAGCGCAGGATGTTTTCTGCTTTGGAAAGCTCGTACTCCTCGGCAGGGGAGAGGGTGCCCGCCTGTGCTTTAGCGAAAAGGTTCTGCGCCCATTCGAACTGGCTGAGAAACACGGCGCTGCCGCCAAGGAACGCAGAGCTTTTGAGAAAACGACGGCGGGTGCCGGAATCCTTTTTCGCTTTGCAGGAGCGCTCGAGTGGCATAACGGTTTCGTTCGACATCGTCAGGTTCTCCTATCGTAATGGAAACTCATAGTGACTGAACAGGAACAAAAACATCTGTCGTTGATATACTCCGCTCGATTACCGGAAGTTCACTCTTGCCTGTGCCCATTTTCTTTTTGCTCGTCCAAAAAGAAAATGGGCGAAAAGAAAAAGGACGCCGAAATCGCAACGCACGAATCAATCTCCCCCGCACTTGCCCGAAAGTTTCGGTGCACCGCGCGGACACCGTATCCGAATCGATCTTGCAATCGCACCGAAACTTAAACGCTTCGATTGATTCTTCCCTCCGCACACCGCCAGCGATTTCGGACTCCCCCGCACAATGCGAACAGCCGTCTGATCTCTGAAGCTGCGGCTCTTCCCCCCAACCTTCAGGTCGGGGACACGAAGAACTTTACCATCCATGGGCTTTAGCCCAAACTCCACTATGAATGACAAACCATACATGTCTGTTCTGGATCGTCATCCAGATAGTAGATCATCGGTTCGGCGCCGCTGGCGAGATTCAGGCGTGCCGCCTTGTTGCGCTTGAGCAATTTGGAGACGAGACTCTCGTCGTCGTTCACGTCGCCAAAGTGCATCGCCTGACCCGTACATGTTGTCACGCAGGCGGGAAGCTCGCCGGCATCAATGCGCTGCGTGCAGAAGTGACACTTGCGCGTAGCGCCTTTGGTGTCCTTGCGAGTCCATTGCGTGCCGTACTCCTTGAACGTCCGCTTTTCATACGGCTGCAAAGCAGGCGTCCCGTCGGTGTAATTCTTCCCTTCATCATACCAGAGCGAGTTCGGATACGGACATGCTGCGCTGGCTGCGTCGAAAACTTTCTTCCCCTTCATCTTCTTGTAGTCAATCACGACGATGCCGTCCGGGCGTCGTGACATCGAACCGGGGATGACACTGTTCGCTGCTTCGATGCAGGGAGCGTTCTCGCACTGCATGCAGTTGGTTGGCATGAAGAAGCGACGGACATTTGGGAACTCGCCGTCTTCCACTTCCGCAACCGTCCGATACGTCACGCCGACGGGCAGATTGTTCTCAGCGATACACGCGGCGGTGCACGCGTTGCACCCGATACACTTGCGGACGTCAATCACCATCGCCCACTTTCTCTGCTCCATTGGTTTCTGTAACGCCCGCTGGAGATCGTTGTGCATGGTGAGCACGTCGTTGTTCGAAGGGCCGCCGACCGTATCGGCAACGAGCGTTCCCACTTCCTTGATTGTAGGCAGCAGCGCTGTTGCAGCAACCGCTCCGGCCGCAACACCTGTCGTGTGTTTGAAGAAGGCGCGACGCGAAAACTTTTTCTTTTCAGCCGTATCCTGCATGGCGTTCGTCCTTTCTATTTGTAGACAAAGAAGAATGTGAGTCGTGCAACGACATCTGCATCGCGACTCACACCTGCCGGACTCTTATCCGAAAACGTGTTGACCCAAACGTTCGGCATGAAGTGAACATTCTTGATGGGCATGTAGTCGAGACCGGCGGTGATGAAGCTTTCGTTGAAGCCGGCTTTCGGGACTTTGGTATCGGGATTGAAGAAGTCATAGCGAGCAAAGGCATTCAGGTTGTCCACGCCGGGTATCGGCGCCCACGCGAAGAACGAGACGCCGAACGGCGAGCGGTCGGCTCCAGCGGCGCCGGCTTTCTTCTGCGTCTGCGTCACGACCTCAACGCCGGCGGTGAATGTTTCGGTTTGGTAGGCGGCGAAGCCTTTCAGCGTGGTTTTGTCTTTATCCCCGGCGGCCGGTTCGAAGTCAACATATCCTTCGATGACAAACTCATTCACAGGTTTGGCTCGGAGTCCTGCGTAGTACTTCTTGTACTTGTTGTTCTCCGGCTTCTGCCCGGTTCCGTTGCCGATCATTGCGACGTAGTTGAATTTTCCTTCGCCGTCGAAATTGCCGCGCAGCGATACACCGATATCCGACGCGCTTCCGAGACAACGGAAGTCGGCGATCGTTTTTTCAATCGAGCGATAGTTCCAGATTTTCTCGGCGACACTTCCCGGCGAGCTCCACGTCGGCGTCGGGACCAATCCGATCATGAGATTCCCCATCGGGATGATGTCCTTCCATTCGAGATAGGCGGTCTTCACAAACACGCCGTGCCTTCCACCCGGTTCGAGAGCCTTGTCGTTCCCTTCCAACAAGAACTGTGCGCTGAACGTCTCGTTGAAGATATGATCGTAGTAGAGATAGAATCGGCGGAACTGAAATGCTTGCTCATCCTTCTTCAGGGACGAATACTGCGAGCCGTTGCCGGTGGAGTCTCCGGCAATCTTGTAGAAGTAGTCGCCGAACAGGCAGCCGTGGACTTTGCCGCCGGACTTTTCCTGGGCGGTTGCTCTCTGAACACCAAGCACGGCAACAAGTACTGCGATGATGAAATGTGAAGAAAGCCTCATAGTTACTCCTTTGCTTGGTGGGTGTTGAATGATGCAACAGCAGGGCATCAAGGCCTATGCCAACCCAAAATAGCGTAAATTGCAAGAAAATGAGGAATGACGGTGCAAGGATTCTTAGAGTTTGGAAAGCAGCGACCTCGCAGCGAGAATGTCGCGGACTTCAGTGCGTTCTTCGTGCTGGGCTAAGCCTCGGCTGTTTTTTGTCTTTACATCAATTCAACATGGTCAGGCGCACCGCGGCAAGCTCACATTCCCGCCCTTCCATCACGGCGCAGGTTGTGCGGCTCATAAGCCGTGACCTCCGGACGCTCGTGTCACCCTGAGCGCAGTCCCGCCGCTTCTCAGGCAGGACGGAGTCGAAGGGTGTTGTGTAGGGCCGCGGCTCCGCCGTGTCCTGATGTGAAGAATGCTGTATGCTTCCGTTGACGATACGCGGTTTCTGCATGCTGTGCGCTCGGCAATCGTGTGGTCACGGAGTGACCTCATGACGATAGCCCGACCTTTCAAGGTCGGGATAACGGCATTCGCATCAGAACGGCCGTCGCGTAGAGACGGACTGATCCGGGCGCCGCGGCACACGTGGCCCACCCTTCCCTCAAACAACCGCCCCGATCAGAAAGCCGAGTGCAAACTGGGATTTGTTCTTTCGCAACACGTACTCGACGGAGTCCTGATGAAGCACAAACACCTGGTTCATCGCCTTCATGAAAAGTGAGTCCGATTCAAATCGGTCGATGGTGACGTTCACGAAGGGCCGTTTGGATACTGAATAGACGTCCCAGAGCTGAGGTTGTGCGGATGCACCCTGGTGAAAATGCCACGACGCGACAAGCGCGAACACGACGATGGGTCTCATGGGCACCTCGTGGTGAGAACTGTGGACAATGTAAACAATCCTCTTCCTGCGTTCAAGTTCAATCATCCTCACCACCATCACGCAAGTGGGCTTTCTTGTTTGTTCCTGTTGATTTGGTTAAGTTAGGTCAGATGTTTCTTCCCATGCGCGATTCGATCGAATACTTCCTCTTTGCTGTTGTTCACCGGATTGCCCGGCTGCTGTCGTTCCGAACAGCGGAGCGGCTTGGTGCGCTTCTGGGCGATGCCGTTTTTTCTTTCACCAGCTTCCGCAAGAAGGTTACGCTGGAGAATCTACGGCATGCGTTCCCCGAAAAAAGCGAAGCGGAGCGTCGTGCCATCGCCCGGGGCGCCTACCGCAACTACGGCATTGCCCTCCTCGAATTCCTCTGGGCAAGCGACAAACCGGCCGTGACGTTGATTCCTCTTGTCCGCATTCAGAATCCCGAGGTGATGCGCAGTGCGCTCGAGCGCCGGAAGGGCGTGTTGTTTCTTTCAGGACATTTCGGCGCGTGGGAGTTTCTCGTGACGGCTTCGAGTTTGCAGTTCGGCGTTCCGGCCGCGACGCTGGTACAGCATCAACGCAATGCAAGAATCGACGCCCGCATTGACGCTATCCGCAGGCGCTTCGGGAACGACACGATTCCGATGGGCGTCGCCTCGAGAAGAGTGCTGACAGCCCTCGCCGAGAATCGCATCGTCCCCCTGCTCGCGGATCAGAGCGGACCCAAAGAGGCAGTGTTCGTCGAATTCTTCGGGCGCCCTGCGGCCACGCATCGAGGGGTCGCTGCGTTCAGCCTGAAATCCGGCGCCCCGATCGTGATGGGCTTTCTTGTCCGCCAGCATGATGGAACATACACGCTGACGCTGGAGGAAGTCGCTCAGCACGACCTCGGCGGGTACAACGAGGAGAACATCATCGAGCTGACGCGCCGGCATGTTGCCGTCCTTGAACGATGGATTCGCCGGCATCCCGACCACTGGTTGTGGATGCACAAACGTTGGAAGCATACGGCGTACTACGAACAACAGCATGCTGTGGAGGAGCAGGCGTCGTGACCTCCCCTTCACGCATTCTGGTGTTCCAGACCGCCTTCACGGGCGACGTCATCCTGACGCTGCCGATGGTTCAGCGGCTGAAGCGCATCTGGACAGATGCCTTGATTGACATTGTTGCAGTTCCTTCCGCAGCGGCCGTGCTTGCTCAGCATCCATCGCTCCACGAGGTTATCTCCTACGACAAGAAGAACACGGAGCGTGGGTTCGGCGCGGCAATCCGTCTGGCGCGTCGACTGCGCAGCGCCGCGTACGACGTTGCCCTCATCCCCCATCGCTCGCTTCGCAGCGCGAGTCTCTGCTACGCCGCAGGCATTCCGCGCCGCATCGGGTTCTCCACCAGTGCCGGACGCCTGCTCCTGACCGATGTCGTTCGGTACGACGCGACGAAACACGAAATCCTCCGCAATCTCTCTTTGCTTGAACCGCTCGGCATCCCCGCTGCCGCCGAAGAACTTCCGACGCTGTATCCGTCGAGCGAAGACGTGCAGAGCGTGGAGAGATTCCTTGCGGAAAGCAATGTTCGGAGCGACGCACACATGATCGCCCTTGCCCCCGGCTCCGTCTGGGCGACAAAGCGGTGGCTACCCGAGCGTTATCATGACCTTGCGCGACGATTGAGCGAGGAAGATTTCGTTGTTGTTTTAATTGGAGGGAAAGACGACGCAGCGCTGGGCGAGCAGATTGCAGCAGGACTTGCGCCGACGAGTGTGCTCAACGCTGTGGGCAGGCTGACGGTGCTGCAGTCTGCCGAGCTGATCCGTCGCTGCCGTGTTGCCGTCACCAACGATAGCTCGCCGATGCACATTGCCGTTGCAATGCGGACGCCGGTGGTGGCAATCTTCGGGGCAACGGTGCCGGAGTTCGGCTTCGCTCCCGCGGGTGAACACGATCAGGTGGTGCAAACCAACGGACTGCCGTGCAGACCATGTTCCATTCATGGAGGCCACCGCTGTCCCATTACAACATTCGATTGCATGAAGAACATCACCGTTGAGCAGGTTCTCGCGCGCATTCATCACGTTCTTGCGGCTCAACGTGCCGGAGTGGAATGAGTCGAACCATCAGACTTCTCGATCAGAACCATCCCGATGAAAGCCTGCTTGCCGCGGCAAGCGAGGTGATCGCGCGTGGGGGCGTGATCGTGTACCCGACGGAAACGCTCTACGGCATCGGCGCCGATGCCATCAACGCCGCAGCCGTGCGGAAGGTATACACCGTGAAGAAGCGAAAGGACGAGAAGCCCGTTCTGGTGATTGTGCATTCGGAGGAGATGCTGCGGCGCATTGTGCAGACCGTGCCCGAACCGGCGGAGCGTTTGATGCGAGCCTTCTGGCCGGGTCCGTTGACGATTGTGTTCCGCTCTTCAGAGATTATCCCGGCCGAAGTCACGCAGTCCAGCGGCACGGTCGGTGTTCGCATTCCGTCCAACACATTTTGCCTGAAGCTGGCGGAACGCTGTGCACGCCCGCTGACGTCAACAAGCGCCAACGTTTCGGGCGAGCCGGTCCACCGCACCGTTGAACAGATACAGGCCGCGCTGCACGAAGGGATTGACCTGTATATTGACGCAGGCACTCTCCCCGAAAGCAAACCTTCGACGGTCGTGTCTGTTGTTCATGATCCACCAAAACTTATACGTGAAGGAGTGATTGATGTTGTCAGGCTGCAAGAAATTCTTCCGAACATTCAGCGGTAGGCTGTGCCGGGTTGTGCTTGCGGCAGGCGTTCTCGTCTCGCCGCGTTCGCTGCATGGGCAGGACGCTGTCGCGCTGCATCAGGCATTCCTCGACCTCACCAATGATGGGGTGGTGATGAACCTGTCGGGGCATCCCGATGACGAGGACGGCTCGACGCTGGCGTACTACCGCATGAAATACGGCGTGCGCACCTACTCGGTTCTCTTTACCCGCGGCGAAGGAGGCCAGAACGAGATCGGAACGGAACTGTACGAGGAGCTTGGCGCATTGCGAAGCGCCGAGACCGAAGCTGCCGGGAAAATTCTCGGCACGCGCGTTCGGTTCCTGAACCTCTATGACTTCGGCTACTCCAAGACGGCTACGGAAACGTTCAAGAAGTGGGGCGGCACGCCAGAGGTGCTGCGCCGTCTCGTGTTCGTCATCCGCAAATACAAACCTGACATTCTCTTCACCAACCATAACACGGTGGATGGTCACGGGCATCATCAAGCCGTGGCGATCACCGCGATTGCCGCATTCGATGCGGCAGCGGATTCCTCCATCTTTCCGGAACAGCTTCGCCTTCCCGGCATCACGCTGTGGCAACCACGCAAACTCTATTTCAGGATTTTCCGGCGCGAGACGCAGCAGCCGGACGTTGTCCACGGCATCGGCGATACGAATGCGGTGCTGAAGCGTTCGTATCTCGATGTGGGAGCGGAGGCAATCGCAATGCATCGGTCGCAGGGACTTGACGGCTCTCGCCTGCGCGCCTTCACGCAAGGAAAAAGCCTGTACCGTCTCGTGCGTTCCAGCAGCATCTACGAACGCGATACAACGACCTTCTTCGGAGGCATCCACCTCTGGAACGATCCTGCGCTCGCCCCGCTGCGGCCGCTGCGCGCGCGACTTGCAGCACTCCACGAGGGAATTCTTCCCGATTCCCTGCTGGACATCGCGTCGTTTGTTTTTGAAGAACTTGATCGCCTCTCCACGCTTTCGTTGTCGCCGCTCGCAGAACGAATCACGCACCACTGGCGTGACGAGATGGAGGAACTGCTGCGGCTCTCACTGCGCGCCAGTGCATCCTGGAAACTGGCCGATACGCTTGTCGTCCCGCGCCAGCGCGTGGCAGGTACGTTCACGCTGCATATACCGGACTACCCGATCACCGCATTCAAAGCTTCGTTCGTCGCGCCGCAGGGCTGGGCCGTGAATGAGCTTGAGCATTCACCGTTCAAACCGGGAAGCAAGAAGCTCAGCCGTTCCTATGAGCTGATCATCGGTGATGACGCGCCGTTTACCTATCCGAAGGCGGTGGCGCAATATAGGCCGTTGGAATCCGAGCACGATGTCGCCCTTGTGGCGCGATTCGCCGTACGCGGCAGGCATGTGCAGCTGACCGTTCGCCCGACCTTCGACGTCGCCCCCTATCAAATCATCAGCGTAACGCCCACGATCGCACGCATAGCCCCTGCCAATGCTGAGCAGGGAAAGAAGTTTTTTGTGGAAGTAAAGAACTTCGCGCCGCGCAAGACCGCAGGCCGCATCGTCGTACAGGTGCCCAGGGGTTGGATCGCCGAAACTGCGACGTTTGTTATCCCGGAGGAAAACGGCGTCAGCACCAACTCGCTACTCGTCCGACCGCCAAAAGACGTCACGCCGGGTGACTACACGCTGCGATTCAAGTCCGAGTACGCGTGGCGGGACGTCACCGTCAGAGTCTTTGATGTTGCCGTTGATCGGAACATCACGCTCGGCATCATCAAGAGCTACGACAACACGTTGGAGGAAGCAGCGCGAGATTTGGGGGTGAACTACAGGCTGCTGTCTGCGCGTGATCTTGAAAGCAATCTCTCGTCGTTCAACACCATTCTGGTTGATATCCGTGCCTACATGGTGCGGGAAGACTTACGGAAAAACAGCAAGCGTCTCCTCGAGTACGTCCGCAACGGCGGGCATCTTGTGGTGATGTATCAAAAGGATCAAGACTGGAAGCCGGAGTACGCGCCGTTTCCGTTCGACGTCGGACGCAAACGCATCACGCTCGAAGAGGCCCTCGTGACGATGCTGCTGCCCGATCATCCTCTTTTCACATCCCCCAACAAAATCACCGACGACGATTGGGAAGGATGGATGCAGGAGCGCGGTCTGTACTTCCCCGAGAAGGTTTCGGCGGAATACATTCACCTTCTTGCGTCCGGCGATCCCGACGAACCTCCCCTCACGACGGGCTATCTGCTCGCCCACGACGGCAAGGGATCGTACATCTACACCTCCTATGTCTGGTACCGACAATTAAAGGAATGTCACCCGGGGGCGTACCGATGTTTTGTGAATATGCTCTCCTACCCGAACTATCGCGATCAAGGACATTCCCGTTCGTCACGATGAGAGCCGGATCGTCGAGTCTCGCAATTGTCCTGTCTGCCCTCCTGCTGCTGTCGTGTTCGCCGCACGATGGAAAGAAGAAGCTGGTGGTGTATTCTCCACACGGCAAAGAGATGCTTGCCGCGTTCGAGAAGGCGTTCGAGGCGCGTCATCACGACGTTGACGTTCAGTGGTTGGATATGGGTTCGCAGGATGCGTATGATCGGATTCGCACCGAGCGGGCAAACCCGCAGGCCGATATCTGGTGGGGGGCGCCGCTTACCGCGTTTGCCCGAGCCGAAGCTGAAAGTCTCCTCGAGCGTTACGTTCCTTCGTGGGATACGGCTGTCACCGCCGAAATGAAAAGTCCGAGCGGATTCTGGTATGGGACGTTCACGACGCCCGAAGTGATCATGTACAACACGCGGCTCGTGCCGGAGGCAGCAGCGCCACAGGATTGGGACGAGTTGCTGCAACCCCGTTGGAGAGATCAGATCATCATTCGGTACCCGTTGGCGTCCGGCACGATGCGGATTATCTTCTGTGCGCTGATTCAACGCGAGGCGCAGCGAACGGGCAACCCGGACGCCGGCTTCGAGTGGCTTCGCGGGCTGGACGCCAACACCAAGACCTATGCGGCGGAACCCACACAATTGTACTTGAAGATCGCGCGCGAAGAGGGTGCCGTCACGCTCTGGAATCTGCCGGACGTGTTGATTCAGAAACACATCAACGGCTACCCGTTCGGCTTCACAATCCCCAGGAGCGGCACGCCGCTGATCACCGACTGCATCGCCATTGTGCGCGGCACGAAGAATCGTCCGCTCGCAGAGCAGTTCTATGAGTTCGTGACGTCGCAAGAGGCGATGATCCGGCAGGCAGCGGAGTTCTTTCGCATCCCGACACGCCGGGACATTCCCCGCGAGAAATTACCCGATTGGCTCCGATCGCTCACCATCATTCCCATGAACGTGGATTGGGAGGAGTTGGAAGCACACGAGAGGGAATGGATGAAACGCTGGGACGAAGAGGTGAAGGGACGCGGCCGATCCAGCCAGGCCATCAACGAATCACCCACGCGGTTGCGGCAACCGTGACTTCTCTCAGGCTCAGCAACGTTTCAAAGAGGTTTGGCACCGTTCATGCCGTGCGTGAGGTCAGCCTCGACGTCTCCGCGGGCGAATTCTTTTCTCTCCTCGGGCCGAGCGGCTGCGGCAAGACGACCTTGCTGCGCCTCATCGCCGGGTTCGAAAAGCCGACAACCGGCAGCATCATGCTCGGCGGCGCGGATGTAACGCATCGGCCGCCGCGCGAGCGCGGCGTGGGAATGGTGTTTCAGAATTACGCCCTGTTTCCGCATATGACAGTGTTCGAGAATGTCGCGTTCGGGCTTGAAACAAAGAAGCTGTCGAAAGCGGACATGCGCCGCCGCGTGGAAGCGATGCTCGAAGCAGTTCATCTTGCCGACAAGGCCAACACACCTGTGCCGCACCTGAGCGGCGGTGAGCAGCAACGCGTGGCCGTTGCCCGCGCGCTTGTCGTGGAGCCGGCCGTTCTGCTGTTCGATGAACCGCTGAGCAATCTGGACGTTGCGCTGCGCGTAAAGACACGCGAAGAGATTCGGACGCTGCAGCGGCGCTTCAACATCACCGCCATCTACGTCACCCACGATCAGACGGAAGCGATGAGCCTTTCGGACAGGATCGCCGTCATGCGGCAAGGACGTATCGAGCAGATCGGCACGCCGTCCGCAATCTACGAGTCCCCGCGCTCGGCATTCGTGGCCGCGTTCCTCGGCGATGCCAACATCCTCGGCGGAACGGTGGATGCGGTACAGCGCGTCTTTCGCGTCGGTGCGCTGCATCTTCGGCTGCCGGAGGGATTCTCGAATCTCCCCAACGGCGCCGCAACACTGGCGGTCAAACCCGAAGCAATTCTCCTCTCATCGCCACCCCAGGACGAATGCACGGGCATCGTCAAACACCGTGAGTATCTCGGCTTCGTCACACGGTTTGTTGTCGCAGCAAGCGACGTGACGCTGAACGCCACCGCCATCAGCTCTACCGCTACGGAGCGAATGACACCGGGGACGGCTGTCGGCATTCGTTTCGATTGGTCACGATGCAGCATTCTTCCACCGGAGTAGCGATGCGTGGCTGGAGAACCATCCTGCCTCTTTTTCTGCTGACGTTCGTGTACACGGGCTATGTTCTCTACCCGTTCGGCGCGATGGTTGGAGAGAGTTTAGGCAGAGATGACAAGCCCGTCCTCACGGTGTACACAACCCTCCTCGATCCCTCGAATACGGCGAGCATGGAAGCGATCGTGAACTCCGTGCTTGTCGCGCTGCTGTCGGTTCTCTTCAGCTGCGTGGTCGGTACGCTGTTCGCGGTGGTTTTCACGCAATGGGCATTTCCGCTGCGCCATGTGTTGGGAAGGCTTGCGGTCATTCCCCTTGCGCTGCCGCCGTTAGTGGGGGTGATTGCTTTTCTGTTCGTGTTCGGTGAAAGCGGCATCCTGCCGCGCCTTCTGCGCGCGGCTCTCGGCATGCGTGAGGCACCGTTCGCGCTCGAAGGCATTCCGGCGATCGTCGCCGTGCACACGTATTCGTTCTACGTTTACTTCTACCTGTTTGTCGCCAACGCGCTGCGGCAGCTCGACGTTTCGTTGCTCGAGGCGGCAGAAACGCTCGGAAGTTCGCAGTTCAGGACCCTGCGTCGCATCGTCCTGCCGGAGGTGAAGCCGGCCCTGCTCGGCGCCTCCATCCTCACGTTCATGACGAGCATGGCCAGCTTTTCGGCCCCGCTGCTGTTTGGCGGAGAGAAACGCTTCATGACGCTGCAGATCTACAACGCAAAGCTGAACGGAGAAGTGGATGTTGCCGCAGCGGTATCCGTTGTGCTCGCGCTGATCTCGATTCTCTTCTTTATTGTACTGAAATGGATGATCGAGGAACCGGCCGCACGAAGGGGCACGAAAGGCGCAGCACGAACAGGCACGCTGCGGCTCGGCCCCGTGTCGCGTCGTGTACTTCTGACGGTCAGCATTTTTCTCCTCATCATCGAAATGCTTCCTCTTGTCGCAATCGTCCTCATCTCGTTCACGCGGGAAGGATCGTGGACGTGGCAAATCCTTCCGACAACATACACGCTCGAAAACTACCTGAAGCTGTTCTCGGACGAAGCCGTGTTTCGGCCGATCCTCAATAGCGTGGCGATGAGTCTGCTCACCGTAGCAGCAACGGTGATCGTGGGCGTGAGCATCGCCTACCTGCTGACGAAAGGCATTCTGCGCCGCCGGCGGCTGCTGTTCGATACGATTGCTACGCTTCCGTATGCTGTTCCGGGGACGGTTATCGCGATCAGTCTCATTCTCGCGTTCAGCACGCCGAGCCTCTTCGGCGGCGGACGTGTTCTGGTCGGCACGTTTGCGATTCTTCCCCTTGCCTACTTCGTGAAAATGTTCCCGCTCGTCGTCCGTTCGGCCTCGGCGGCGCTCGAGCAGGTAGACGACTCCGTCCTCGAAGCAGCGGAAACTTTCAGCGCCGGCGCGCTGCGCCGCCTTCGCCGCATCCTGCTTCCCCTGATCCGGCCGGGTATCGTTTCCGGCGGATTGTTGGTGATGATTGCCGCGTTAGGCGAGTTCGTCTCATCCATCCTTCTTTACACGTATGCCAACCGCCCCATCTCCGTCGAAATCCTCGCGCAGATGCGGATGTACAATTTCGGCGCGGCGGCGGCGTACTCCGTGCTTCTGCTCATTCTCGTTCTTGCGCTCACCGCTGCAGCTCAACGCTGGACCACAAACGGACAAAGGGCGTTCAATATTTGAGTTGTATGCAACGCCGTTTTTCGATACCTTAAGATGCATTTGATTGCACTCGTAGCTCAACTGGATAGAGCGTTGGCCTCCGGAGCCAAAGGTTTCGGGTTCGACTCCCGACGAGTGCACAAGCAGTGTATCATTTCTTTTCCACACAGGAGGTTTCAACCCATCGTATGCTGAAAGCACAGAAAAAGATTACCAAGCGGGAACTGAAGCAGGACGCGTTGCTGACCACGGTCGCGAAAGTAACGAGCTTCTACGATCAACATAAGAAGAACATTGGTATCGCCCTCGGTGTCGTCGCCGCCGTCATTATCGGCTCGTTTATTTACGCAAAGAACAAAGCCGATAACAACGAGAAGGCAACCGCGGCGCTCGGCAAAGTGTACACGTACTTCGACAACGGGCAGTACAGCGTCGCCATTGACGGGCTTCCGGAACGCAACATCATGGGGTTGAAAGCCATCGTGGAGAATTACGGCGGGACGGAGAGCGGCAATCTCGCGAAATTCTACCTTGCCGGCGCCTACTTCGAACTTGGCAAGTACGACGAGGCGCTCGCACTCTTTGAAGACTTCACCCCCACGGATCAGCTCACCGAGGTATCGCGCCTGGCGGGCATTGCCGGATGTTACGAAGCTAAGGGGGACTATGAGAAGGCGGCGGAGAACTTCGAGAAGGCAGCACTGAAGTATCCGAAGGATGTCAACGCGGCCGAGAACCTCCATGCCGCGGCGAGTAACTACGCGCTGGCAGGAAAGAAGGAACGAGCGTTAGAGCTGTACAAGAAGCTCAAGAAAGACTATCCGACAACGGCGTTCGGGCGAGAAGCAGATCGCTACATTGCACAGCTTTCAGCAACATAGGACAGAGGGACTTCACGTTCACCGGCGACGGAGGGTTTCCTCCGCTCGCCGTTTTTGCTTCTGTCGTACCCGTCCAGCCTGCTGCAACAATGAACCCGCTTTTGCGAACAACTTCATGACCCGGTTGCCACCCGAACGTGAGAACTTCCGTACAGCGCTATGAAGCTGCGTCGCATTCTATACCTGCTTGGCTCACTGCTGGCGTTCTTGCTCGTATTCATCATCGACGTGATCCGCAAGAACGTGGAGCTGAACATCACCGGGCTCGGTGTTGTGCGGGAGTTGCTCATCATCGGCGCATTCGTCCTGCTGTATATCTACCTCGAAGCGAAAAAAGTCCACCACTCCCTGACGCCCATCAAACGCGTCGGGCTGGCGATGATCTACTCCGTCTTCGCGACCCTTTTCTGCGTTGCCATCAGCGGACTCACCGACGATAACTTCGACGTCAAAGAAAACGCCCTGATCCCGCTGACGTACGGACAACTGTTCATAGCGACGTTCGTCAGCATTGCGTTGGGCGTGTTCGTCATCCTGGTCTTCAGGCTCCTGCGGGGGTTGGTGCTGTTCAAGGCAAAGCGCGAGACCAAGCGGAACTTCTCCATTTTTCTGGGCCTCACGTTTGCTGCCTCGGCATCGGTCATTCCGCTCGACCCCTTAGAGAGCGGCATCCTCACCAACATTGTCGTCGGCTTCGCAATTCTGTTTGCCCTGATCAACTCGTTCCGCCTGCCGTGGATTGTTTATCTGACAAAGCGAGAAAAGATTTTCGGACTGATCTATGGCTTCATCCTGTTCGTCGTTCTCGTGGGCTTGAATGTCATGGTCGGATCCGAGCGCGGCATCATCGGCAAGTCGTTGCTGTATCATTCCTACCCCCTCAACCGATTTGTGTTTCTCACAACGCTCTTTGCCAACATCTATTTCGGGATGGCCTTCATCAGCACGCTCTTCCATCTGCCCACGGCCGAGGCGTTCGAGCGAAAATCGAGCGAGGTAACGTCGCTGCACACGCTCGGCAGGCTCGTCACGCAGGCATTCGATTTTCATCAGCTGGTGGAGACGGTGACCAGTATGACGCTCCAGGTGTGCGAGGCAAATAGCTGTTGGTTGGAGCTTCTACAACCCGAAGGTGAGCAGACAACGGTCGGCATCAATGGAGTCCACGGCGCCGCTCGCAAGACCATCGTGGGCAATCATGCCGTGCTGCTTGTGGGCAGGAAGAACATTGCCGAAAGCGACATTGACGCGCTGCTCTCGGCCGGAGAGCGGACGCTGCGCGATGAGGTCATCGAGCGGCGTACCCCCATCGTTGTCGACGACGTTCAACGAGACGGCCGCTTCAGCACGCTGAACCTCCCGGTCGGATCGTTAGTCGTTGTGCCGCTCGTCTCTCACACTGGCATGACGGGCATTCTCTATGCCACGAAGGAGGCACCGTACGGCTTCTTCTCGGACGACGTGGACGTTATTTCCGCCTTTGCCGATCAGGCAACGATTGCGATCGAGAACTCGCGCCTGATTCAAAAATCGATTGAGCGGGAGCGGCTCCTGCGCGAGATGACCGTTGCACAGGAAATTCAGCGCAAGCTTCTGCCGCAATCCCTTCCCCGCTACCCGACCTTCGAGATTGATGCAAGCTCGATGCCTGCATTCGAGGTGGGTGGAGATTACTACGATGTCGTTGAACTCGACGGCAGGAAACTCGGTATCGTCGTCGGCGATGTGTCGGGCAAAGGCGTTTCGGCGGCGTTCTACATGTCGGAAGTCAAAGGCATCTTTCAATCGCTCAGCCGCCTGTATCCGTCGCCGCGTGCCTTCATGTTGAAAGCGAACGAAGCGCTCTCGGGTTCGATTGACAAACATTCCTTTGTTAGCTTAATTTACGCGGTGATAGACGTGACCACCGGCGCGCTCACCCTGGCGCGTGCAGGCCACTGCCCGATGCTGCATCTCTCGGGAAACAACGTAACCTACGTTCGGCCCGGGGGCATGGGGTTGGGCCTTGCAACGGGCACAGCATTCGAGTCGAGCATGGAGGAACACTCCATCCAGCTGCGGCCCGGAGACGTGTGCGTCTTCTACACCGATGGGGTAACGGAGGCACGCCGCGGCGACGATGAATTTGGGTACGAGCGGCTGCTGCAGACCGTAGTGGCCGCCCAGGCCAAAACCGCTTCGGCTATGATGGAAGACATTCTGCAGTCCGTCAAGACGCACGCGGACAAGCCGGAGTACGACGATGATATAACGATTGTGGTAGTGAAGTGGTTAGGGGAAGCAACGCATACCGAATAGAATTTTTCTCTGGAGGACGAACGCATGAGTGAATTCAAAATTGCCCAGCGGGAGGCAAGCAACGTGAGCGTGATCGAGCTGAAAGGATACCTCGATGCACACACCGCGCCCAAACTGGAAGAAACGTTCCAGGAACTGCTGAAAGCAAACCGAACAAAGATCGTGGTCAACTGCCGGGACCTGTCCTACATCAGCAGCGCGGGACTGGGCGTGTTCATGGCGTTCATCGAGGACGTGCGCAACCGGTCGGGCGACATCAAGCTCTCGAACATGTCGAAGAAGGTCTACAATGTGTTCGACCTGTTGGGCTTTCCCCTTCTCTACGAAATCTTCGATCACGAGGCCGAGGCCATCAAAAAGTTCAACGACAAGAAATGACCTTGTACCGGTAGATCGGTGAAGAAGCAGACGCTGAAAATAGACAGCCGAACAGACCAGCTTGTTGCCGTGCGGGACTTTGTATCCCGGGCAGCCTACGCGTCAGGGTTCGATGATGAAGAGGTGAGCAAGATTGCCCTCGCCGTTGATGAGGCGTGCACGAACGTCATCAAGCATGCGTACCATTACGACAGCAAGAGGAAGATCACCATTACCGTGCAGGACTCGAACGGCGACTTCGAAGTCTTGATCGTTGATACGGGCCGGCAGTTCGATCCCTCGAAAATCCAATTGCCGAACATGAAGGACTACCTCAGCAAGTACAAGCGCGGCGGGCTTGGCGTCTATCTCATGAAGTCGTTGATGGATAAGGTCGAATACCACATCGAGCCGGGCAAGCAGAATCGCGTCCGCCTTGTCAAGCATCTCCCCCGTTAAGTTCCACACCGGGCATGCCACGCTCTCGCACGAAACGGAAGCCCTCTACCTCCTCATCGTATGCCAGCTCCTTTGAGCATGCTGCACTCTTCGAGTTCAGCAAAGTCATCACCTCATCGCTCGACCCGCAGTTCATCTTCAGTCATATCCTCCTCACGATCATGGGGAAGATTCTCTCCACCAAAGGAATGGTACTCATCGCAAAGAATGACACCGAATTCAGCGTTGCGATGGCAAAGGGTTTTCCGCACGAGATCGTCGGAAGCACGCTGCATATCAACCGCATCCCGCCTTCGCTGTTCTTCGTGGACAAGGTGAACATGGGGCGGTATCCCTGGATAAAGTTCTTCAAGCGCAACGGCGTCAGCATGGTGCTGCCCATGTTCATCGCAGACAAACCAATCGGCCTGTTAGCGTTCGGCGAGCGATTGGCCAGAAAGAAACTCCAGGCGCGGGAGATCACCTACCTCCGCTCGCTTGCCAACATTTCGGCAACTGCCATTGAAAAGAGCAGAACGGTTGAGGAAGTCCGGCAGATCAACCGCAAGCTGGACAGGAAAATCCAGGAGCTGAACACACTGTTCGATCTGAGCAAAGAGTACGGAGCATTGTTAGATGCGGAAAAGTTGATTCGGCTGTTAGTTTTCTCGTTGCTCGGCCAGGTGGGCGTCAACCGCTACATCATTTGCCTGAAGCACGGGCTTGATGTGCGTGTAGCCGCCTCGCGCGTCGATGGCCCCGTCCCGCAATCCGAACTCCTCAAAACGCTGCTGCCGCTGAAGACGGCAACGTTGGTACCCAATCTGACCCACGCGCAGGTCCAGGATGCACGAGATGTACTCTCGGCGTTGAACATGAAGCTGGTGGTGCCGATGAGCCTCCAGGGTGAAAACAAGGGATTGATGATTCTCGGAGAGCGGCTGAACGGTCAGCCGTACGCCGAAGCGGATTTTGAATTCCTCAACTCGCTGGCGAACCTGGCGATCATCTCGCTGGAAAACGCGCGCTTGTTCAAGGAGGCGATCGAAAAACAGAAACTCGAAGACGAGTTGCTGATCGCCAGAGAAATCCAAAAAGGGCTGCTGCCGAGTGTGCTGCCCACGATACCGGGCATCGACATCGCAGCAACGAATATCTCCTCGAAGCAAGTCGGCGGAGATTACTACGACATTATTCCTGCGCCGCCGAACCGCTACGTGATCGCCATCGGCGATGTGTCCGGCAAAGGTACGCCCGCAGCGTTGCTGATGGCGAATATCCAGGCAACCATTCGCGCGCTTGTGCCGCTGGAGCTTTCGCTGTCCGAATTGACGGGCCGCGTGAACGACCTGATGTGCGAGAACACGGGCGGCAATAAGTTCGTCACCTTCTTCTGGGGGTTTCTTGATCCGGCCGCGATGAGGCTGACGTACGTCAATGCGGGTCACAACTATCCCTATCTGCTGCATGCCGACGGGTCGTTCGAGCGTCTCGACAAAGGCGGCATGATTCTCGGCGTGCTGAAAACGACGATCCCCTACGAGGAAGCATCCGTGCAGCTGACGCCGGGCGATATCCTGTTCCTGTTCACCGATGGCGTGAGCGAAGCCATGAGCCGCGACGCGAAGGAGTACGGCGAAGCACGAATCGAATCGGCGCTGCGACGTTTCAGCGGCGAGTCGGCGCAGTGCATTCTCGAACGCCTGCACGAAGACATCCTTGCGCACGCCGACGGGGCTCAGCAATCTGACGACATCACCATGATGGTGCTGAAGGTTGCCGACAGAACTTCGTGATGGGCGCTGTTCACCGCCCTTCCTTGCTTGTCTCTCGCCAATTGGATAGATTTTCTTCGCTTCACGCATCAATCTCGGCAGTGATTATGGATCTCGACCGGCAACGCTATCCCATCGGCAAGTATGTTCAACCGGAACGCATCTCTGCGGCGCAGCGCAGCGCATGGATCGAAGAAATCGCGGCGCTACCGGATCTATTGGAGGAGACCGTTTCCGGCATGAGCGAGAAGCAGCTCGATACGCCCTATCGGGAGGGCGGGTGGAGTGTTCGCCAGGTTGTTCATCATCTGCCCGACAGTCACATGAACGCCTACATGCGCTTCAAGCTTTCCCTCACCGAAGAACGACCGGTGATCAAGCCGTACAAAGAGAATCTCTGGGCCGAGCTTACTGATTCGCAGCGCACACCGATTGACGTTTCACTGCGCCTGCTGGAGTCTTTGCACAAACGGTGGGTCGTTCTTCTTCATTCTCTGTCAGAGAAGGACTTCCGGCGTACCTACTATCATCCCGAGTATCAGAAGGAGTTTACGCTGGAGAGTGTGCTGGGCTTGTATGCATGGCATGGCAAGCATCATCGGGCACAGATTTCTGCGTTGAAGCAACGTATGGGCTGGTAACGCGCAGGTGTTTCGATTCCGATGAGTGTTCAAGAACAGAGCTATCAACCCTCGCCCGCCGCGCTGCAGGAAGCGATCGTTGGCTTCCTGCGCACACTGGTCAACGGCGAGACACGCGGCACCTATCGGCGATGCCTGAATGAATTCTCGCGGTGGGTTGCAACGGATCGCGCGTTCCGCTTTCGGCGCGAGGACATCGAGCGATACAAGCGCCATCTCACATCAACCAAGCGGCTGTCCCCGGTATCCGTTTCGACGTACCTGACGGCGGTGAGGCGCCTGTGCTCGCATCTCGTCCAGGAGGGAATCCTTGGAGAGAACCCGGCCAAAGAGGTCGGCGGCCATAAGAGGCCGCAGCGCCACACTCGTGCGTGCCTGTCGCAGGAGGAAGTAGGCCGGCTGTGGGAGACGCTCTCGGCGGAGGACGAGCGTACATCCCGCAACACGGCGATCATCATGCTCATGGTAGACGGCGGGTTGTCGGAGTCGGAACTTGCGCGGCTAAACGTCGAAGATTATCTGAAAGAGGGAACGAATCGGATGCTTGCCGTGCAGGGGAAAGGCAGAGTTTCAAAAGACGCCCGCGTCGTCGTTCCATCGGGCGCGGCTCAGGCCCTTGAACGCTATCTTGCGTGGAGAAAGAAGAACTACGCCGAACCTCTTGAACCGATGTCGCCGTTGTTTCTGAGTATGGGAAACAGAACGCGCGGCAGGCGGCTCTCCCCGCGGGCAATCAGAGAGGTGGTGAACACACACCTTGTCCTCGCAGGAATAAAGCGCAGGAACATTACGCCGCTTTCGTTGCGCCACACGGCAGCCCGCCGCATGGCTGACGCGGGAGCGTCGCCCGACGAGATCAGGCACAGAATGCGGCTCGGAAGTATGCAAACGGTTTTGGTGTATTTGCAATAAGACTCGACAACGCATGCCCTATCCTTTTCACATCATCGAACCAAAGTGGCAGCAGTATTGGGATGACCACAAGACATTTCGCAGCGTGGACTTTCTTCCCAAACCAAAAATTTATGTCCTGGATATGTATCCCTATCCTTCAGGAGCCGGATTGCATGTCGGCCATCCGGAAGGATACACTGCCACGGATATCTACGCCCGCTACAAGCGGATGACGGGCTACAACGTTCTACACCCCATCGGCTGGGACGCGTTCGGACTTCCGGCGGAACGCTACGCGATGCAGACCAACATCCACCCGCGTATTACCACGGAGCAGAACATCAACACCTTCCGCCGACAGATCAAGATGCTCGGCCTGAGTTACGATTGGGATCGTGAGGTGGATACAACCGACCCCGGCTACTACAAATGGACGCAGTGGATCTTCCTCAAGATCTACAATGCATGGTACGACTACCGCGCGGACAAGGCCCGGCCGATCGCAGAACTGATTGGAGAGTTTGAGCAGAGCGGATGCTCACGCATCGATTGTACGCGCTACCGCGGCGATACTGCGGCGTGCTTCACGGCAGACGAGTGGAAGAAGATGACTCGCGTGGAGCAGCACGACATTCTCAAAGATTTTCGTCTCGCGTACGTTGCCGAAGTTCCCGTCAACTGGTGTGAGGGCCTCGGCACCGTGCTCGCGAACGAAGAGGTTGCAGAATGGGAGGAGAAGGGCTACACGGTAGAACGCCGGCCGATGAAGCAATGGATGATGCGCATTACCGCGTACGCTGAACGGCTCCTGGAAGACAGCAAGATGCTTGACTGGCCCGCGTCGACGATCGAACAACAGACGAACTGGATCGGCCGCTCCGAGGGCGCACGGATTGACTTTGCCGTGAACGGAATCGAAAAGCCGATCACCGTCTTTACGACGCGTCCCGACACGCTCTTCGGCGCGACATACATGGTGCTTGCGCCCGAACATCCCCTGGTTGATGCGATTACTGTTCCATCGCAACGCAGGCTTGTCGAGGAGTACCGTGCGCAGGCGAAGCTCAAGAGCGATCTCCAGCGCGGCATCGAGCCGGAGAAGACCGGCGTTTTCACCGGCGGGTATGCCATCAATCCTGCGACGAAGCAAGACATCCCCATCTGGATTGCCGACTACGTGCTGATGAGTTACGGAACGGGGGCCATCATGGCGGTGCCGGGCCATGACGAGCGTGACCACGCGTTTGCGAAGAAGTACAACCTTCCCATCGTCGAAGTCGTCGCCGGCGGCAACGTCGGCGAAGCGGCCTACACCGACAACGAACACGGCGTTCTGGTCAACTCGGCGAACGATGAGGTGTCACTCAACGGCCTCACTCCGGCGGAAGCACGCAAGCGTATTGTGGCATGGTTGGAATCCACCGGCATCGGAAAGTTTGCAGTACAGTACAAGCTTCGCGATTGGCTGTTCTCGCGTCAGCGCTACTGGGGCGAGCCGATTCCGATCATCCATTTAGAGGATGGAACGATGAAGGCGTTGTCGGAAGACGAGCTGCCGCTGCTTCTTCCGGACCTCAAGAAGTTTCAACCGAGCGGAACGACCGAATCTCCGCTCGCCCTCGCAACGGATTGGGTGCATGTGGTAGATAAAGAGACCGGCCTCAAAGGACGCCGCGAGACCAACACGATGCCGCAATGGGCAGGCTCATGCTGGTACTATCTCCGCTATCTCGATCCGAAGAACCACCGGGAGATTTTCTCGCCGGAAAAAGAACGCTACTGGATGCCGGTGGACCTTTACATCGGCGGGGCGGAACATGCCGTGCTGCATCTGATGTACGCACGCTTCTGGCATAAGGTGCTGTACGATCTCGGGTACGTCAGCACGAAAGAACCGTTCATGAAGCTGCGCCATCAGGGACTGATCCTCGGCGAGAACGCCAAGAAAATGTCCAAATCGCTCGGCAATGTCATCAATCCGGATGATGTGGTGAAGGAGTACGGCGCCGATGCGATGCGCATGTTCGAGATGTTCATGGGCCCGCTGGAGGACATGAAGCCCTGGAGTACCCGCGGCATGGAAGGCGTGTTTCGTTTTCTCAATCGCGTCTGGCGGCTCTACGTGGACGAGGAGGGAAACCTCGATCCGGCAATCAAGGATGTGCCGGCTTCCCCGGAGCTTGAACGCGTCTACCACGCCACCGTCAAGAAGGTGGGAGAAGATATCGAGCGGCTCAGCTTCAACACCGCCGTCGCACAATTGATGATCTTCGTGAACGAAGTGATGAAGAGTGAAACAAAACCGCGCGCGCTGCTCGAGCCGTTCGTCCTTCTCCTGTCCCCGTTCGCTCCGCATCTTGCGGAAGAACTCTGGCAGAAGTTCGGACACACGGAGACGATCACCTACGAGCAATGGCCTCGCTACGATCCAGCCAAGCTGGAAGAAACGACGGTCGAGATCGTGTTGCAGGTGAACGGCAAGATCCGCGGCAAGATTGTCGTGCAGAAGGACACGCCCGAAGAGGAACTCGAAAAGCTCTGCCTTGCCGACGAAAACGTCCGCCGGCATCTGAATAGCAAGCAGATTGTCAAGCGCATCATCGTGAAGAACAAGCTGGTCAATCTCGTCGTCAAGTAGCCCAAGCGCATGAAGATTTTCCTCCGGATTCTCCGTTATATCAAGCCGTACCGGTTCAAACTCCTTGTGGCCAATCTCTGCATGCTGATCAGCCGACCGCTGGAGCTGCTTTCGTACATTCTCCTGATTCCGATGCTTGATGTCGTGTTTTCTCCTCCGAGTCCGGATCGGCTTGAGCCTGCGGGGACGAGCGTCTTCAATCTCGGCACATACCTCAAACATGGCCTTGCCGCCCTCGTGGCACGCTACGATCGAAGCACGGCCCTGCTGCTTCTCGTGGTCGCCGTCTTTGCCGCCTTTCTGCTGAAGAATCTGTTCTCCATCCTCAACCAATACTTGATGGCCGACATCGAACACGGCATCATGCACAGTTTGCGCAACGAGGTGTACGCGCATCTCCAGAACCTTTCTCTTTCGTACTTCACCGAAGAGCGCAAAGGCAATCTCATCGCCACCGTCGTCAACGATGTGAGAATCCTGAACGACTCGGCGATGGCTGTCGTCAACAGCTTCTTTCGCGATCCGCCTACGATCATTCTCTCCACCGTCGTGCTTCTGCTCCTCGACTGGCAGCTAACGGTGATCGTCGCGCTGATTATTCCTTTCGGCGGCATTATCATCAGCCGCATTGCCGACACGTTGAAGAAGCAATCCATCTTCATGCAGGAGAAGATGGCGGACATGATTTCGGTTCTGGACGAGTCTCTGGCAAACGTGCGGATCGTGAAGGCATTTGGGATGGAGGAGTTCGAGACGCGGCGCTTTGCCGGCGAATCCTCGCGGTACGCACAACTCATGAAGACCATCCAGCGGCGGCGCAATCTCGCATCGCCTATCTCGGAGATGTTCGGCGTGATTGCCATTGCCGTCATTGTGTGGTTCGTCGGGGGCAGAGTCATCGGCGGAACGAGCAGTATGACCTCCAGCGCGCTGATCGGCTACGTCGTTGTCCTTTCGCAAATGCTGCCGCCGATCAAGTTGTTCGGGCAGACGTTCAACAGCGTGCAGGAGGGAATAGGCGCGGCAGGGCGCGTCTTCAAGATTCTGGACACACAGCCGGCAATCATCAGCTCACCCTCGGCACGCCCCATCCGACAATTCCGCGACGAGATTCGGTACGAGAATGTCTGGTTCAAGTACGAAACCGGCGACATGGTGCTGCACGATGTTTCGCTGACGATCCGGCAGGGCGAGCGGATCGCTATCGTCGGACCCAGCGGCGGCGGGAAATCTACGCTGGTGGATTTGCTGCCCCGGTTCTACGACCCCGTCGAAGGAAGGATTACCATCGACGGCGTCGATTTGAAAGACATTACGGTTGATTCCCTGCGCAAGCTGATGGGAATCGTCACACAGGAGACGATTCTGTTCAACGATACCGTCCGCCACAACATTGCGTACGGGCACTCCGACATTCCGTTCGAACGCATTGTTGAAGCGGCAAAGATTGCCAACGCGCACGAGTTCATCACACGCCTGCCGAACGGCTACGAAACGAAAATCGGAGACCGGGGGACGAAACTCTCCGGGGGTCAGCGCCAGCGCATCTCTCTCGCGCGGGCCATCCTGAAGAATCCCCCCATCCTCATCTTCGATGAAGCCACCTCAGCGCTCGATACAGAGTCGGAGATTCTTGTGCAGGAAGCGGTCGAGCGCACACTCGCCGGCCGCACCTCCGTCGTGATCGCTCACCGCCTCTCGACCATTCAGCATTCCGATCGCATTCTCGTCATGGAGCGCGGGCGCATCGTCGAAGAGGGAACGCATGCCGCTCTTCTTTCCAACAATAACGGCACGTACAAGCGCCTGTACGAGCTGCAGTTTCAGGTGTAGCCGTGCGCGTCAGCGGATTCTCCATCATCCGAAACGGCGTGATCTACGGTTATCCGTTCACCGAAGCGATTGCATCCATACTCCCTCTCTGCGACGAGTTCGTGGTGAACGTCGGCAGCTCGGACGATGAGACGCTTGCGCTGGTGAAGGCTATCGGCTCTCCGAAACTGAAGATCATCGAGCGAGAATGGGATCTGTCCCTGCGAGAAGGCGGATTGCTCATTTCGGTTGAAACCAATCACGCCCTTGCAGCCTGCACGGGCGATTGGTGTTTCTACATTCAGGCCGATGAAGTGCTGCACGAGAAGTATTACCCCACGGTGCGGGCAGCAATGGAGAAGTACTTCCACAACCCGAGGGTGGAGGCGCTGCAATTCACGTACAAACATTTCTACGGAAGTTACGACTACTATCAGGACAACTTTCGCAACTGGTACGTACGAGAATCTCGCGTTATTAAGCGACATCCCAACATCATCTCCTGGGGAGATGGGATGGACTTCCGGCATCGGGATGGGACATTGCTGCGCGTCAAGCCGATCGAGGCCGAGATCTACCACTACGGATGGGTTCGCCCCCCGGAGGTGATGTACCGAAAGAACATTGGCTTCCATCAGCTCTTTCATGCCGACGATGAATACGTCAAGAAAGTCGCCCGCCCCCGTGAACTCATCTACAGCGACCTCGGCCATCTCAAGCGTTTCACCGACACGCATCCCGCCGTTATGCGCGAGCGGATCGCCGCATCAACGTGGGAGTTCGACCCTCACATCGAGCAGCAGCCGCCGGACTGGGTGCGGCACATTGTGTTGTTCTTTCAGCCGTTGACAAAGCGGCTGAAACGGTGGTTCGGCATATCCGCGTCTCATGAACGACTTTAACGAATCATGCACCGCGCTTCTTCTCCATCACCGTTCGATCGACTCAAGCAATTCCTGTTTGGAGTAGATGCTGCGCGCGCGTCGGGGATTGATGCGGCGATCATCATTTTCCTGATGGCATTCCTGTTCAGCAGCACGCTTTCAATTGCGGTGATGAATATTGCTTACGGTGCAGCCGCCCTGCTGTGGGTGGGCAGGATGGTTCTTCGTCGCAAGAATGAGCTGCCCCGCACGCCGTTCGATTACTACTTTCTCGCCTTCATCGCTGCCGAGGCGCTGGCGACGATCTTCGCCCACAACACGTCCCAATCGCTGCTGTACATGTACAGGCGGGTGACCCTATTGCCCGTGTTGTATCTCGTCGTTGCCAGCATTCGTTCGCCGCGTTTGCTGCGGCTGCTCTACGGAACGTTTCTCACGTCGCTGCTCTTCGTCGCGCTCTGGAGCCTGCGCAGCATCGTCATTCACTTCGGGGACTTCATCATGTTCCAGCGCCGTCTGCAGGATTTTCAGATGTACATGACGGCCGGCGGCATGATGATGATCGGGATGTTGTTGCTTCTTCCGTTCACGGTTCACCCGCATACGCCGGCGAAGGTACGCTGGCTTGCCCTTGCCTCACTTGTTCCGATCGGCATCAATTTGCTCTTCACGTTTACGCGCAGCTCGTGGCTCGGCTTCCTGACCGGAGCCGTGGTCATCGGGGCGTTTCGGGCAAAAAAACTCTTCCTGCCGCTCGTCATCACGGTGGTCGCTGTTGTGATGCTCGCCTCACCCGAAATGCGCGAGCGGATGTCCAGCACGTTCAATCCCTATCACTACAACAATATCTCGCGCCTGCAGATGTGGACGACGGGTGTGAGAATCTTCCTCGACAATCCGATCGTGGGCGTCGGCGACATCGGCATCGAGCAGGTGTGGCCGATGTATGCGCCGCCCGACTGGAAACCCGCGGGTCACCTTCACAACAATCTGATCATGTGGGCGGTCACGCTGGGAAGCATCGGCTTGGTTGTACTGATTGCTTTGTTTGTTACGATTTGGATTGTTGTACGGCAGATCGAGAAGCGCTTGCACGGCGATTGGTTTGGAGGCTCGGTAGCATTGGGCGCGCTCGCCGTGCTGGCAGGCTTTCATGTGAACGGTCTGTTCGAATGGAATTTTGGCGACGCGGAGATTATCATTATTGTGTGGACGATTGTCGGCTTCGCGCTTGCAGCAAACAACGTTATCACCACCAACGAGCATGGCTAAACTGTCTGTCATAACGCTTGCCTTCAACGAAGAGCACAACATTGCGGAGTGTCTCGCGACGGTGCGCTGGGCAGATGAGATTCTCGTCATCGATTCCGGCAGTACCGACCGAACGGTGGAGCGGGCCCGGCAGTTTACGGACAAGGTGCTGAACGTGGAATGGCGCGGGTACGGCGCAACGAAGAATCTCGCCCTCCAATACGCAACGGGCGAGTGGATTCTCTGGCTCGATGCTGATGAGCGCGTGCCGGACGACCTTGCTGCAGAGATGCAAGACACCCTCCGCCGGAACGACCAGACAATCGCCGGCTATTCCGTTCCGCGCCGCGCGTACTTTCTGGGAAGGTGGATCAAACACTGCGGCTGGTATCCCGGACGCGTGACGCGGCTGTTCCGCAAAGCCAACGCCCGATTTACGGAACGCAACGTGCACGAGCAGCTTGTGGTGGATGGACCGATTGCCGAGCTGAAGAACGACCTGCTGCACTACACGGACCCCAATCTTTACCACTACTTCCACAAATTCAATCGTTATACGTCGCTGGCGGCCGCGGATCTCCAGGCAGCCGGCAAGAAGTTTTCCGTGCTTGATATTCTCCTCCGTCCGGCATTTCTTTTCTTCAAGATGTATGTTGTCAAACGCGGATTCCTCGACGGCATTCAAGGATTCATCCTCTGCGTCGTCTCATCCGCCTACGTTTTCACCAAGTATGCAAAACTCTGGGAACTGCAGCAACGAACCTGATCCGTTGACACGTTCGTGATTCGAAAGGAGAACACCGTATGGATATGCCAGACAAGAACAGTCAACTCTTCCTTCAAATGATATTCATGTATCACGCAGCGTGTATGGAACACCTCGGGAAGGTGAAGAGCACCATCACCGGCAAGATCGAGCGGAACCTTGCGGCCGCGCAGGGAACCATCGACATGCTGGACATGCTGAAGGAGAAAACGAAAGGCAACCTCTCGAAGGACGAAGAACGTTTCCTCAACGAGCTGCTGCGCGAGTTGAAACTCAACTTCGTGGACGAGAAAGCAAAAGACGAAAAAGCGGCACAGACCAAAACCGATCAACCATCCCAACACGAACCATCTCAGCAAACCTAATGCGCTTCGGCATCATCGGAAATACTTCAAAGCAGGGTCTGCCGGCCGTCGTCCACCTTCTTGTTGAGACCCTCACGCGGTACAAGGCCGACTTCGTGATCGACCAGGACATCGTGCGCCTGATGAGCGCAAAGGCGATGAGCCTTGGCAATGTTCATGCGTGCAGCCGTGAGGCTTGCGTGCGCGACGTTGATGTGCTCATTGCTCTGGGGGGCGATGGAACGATGCTCTCAGCCGCGCGCGAAGTCGGATCGAACGCAACGCCGATTCTCGGCGTGAATCTCGGCAAGCTCGGCTTCCTTGCAGAATTCGCGCCCGAGGAACTGCAGAACGCCCTCGAGAGCGTCCTGGCAGGCCGATACGTTATCGAGGAACGCTTGCTGCTGGAAGCGACAACACCCTCCTTACCCGGCAAGGTACTGCATGCGGTCAATGATGTCGTGGTGGATAAATCGCGCTCGGCCCGCGTGATTGATATCGAAACGTACATCAACGGGACGTTCGCCGTTACCTATCGCGGCGACGGACTGATCATCTCGACGCCCACAGGCTCGACGGCGTACGCGCTCTCGAATGGCGGGCCGATCGTGATTCCCACGGCAGCCGTAATCGGTATCACCCCCATTGCGCCGCACACGCTCAGCGGCCGACCGCTGATCATTCCCGACACGGATAGCATTCGCGTCGTCACATACGCGACCTCGAATGAAGTTCTGCTTTCGACCGATGGCCAGGAGTGCGGAGTGCTCGAGCCGCCGCTGGAAATTTTTGTGCGGAAAGCCGATCACAGACTGCGGCTCATCAAGCGCATCGACCGCTCGTACTACGAAGTGCTGCGCGCGAAGTTATTGTGGGGGAAGGATACGAGGCTGGACCAGTAACGGCAACAGCGTCAGTTGCGCTGTGCCCCCTCATTGATCCACGTGCGAATGCCGGTGATTTGATTCTGATTCAGCGGATTTCTGTTGAGCGGCATGCGCGCGCCGTCGGCACGCCCTTCGATCTTCATCACCAGCCGACTGTTTTGGGCATCGCCGGGAATCACAACGGGAATGCCCCGCACGCCGAAGCGAAGGTTCTCGTATGTGTCGAGCCGCAGCTGGTCTCCCGGTTCGGCCTGACTGTGGCACCCGACGAGAGCGCAAGTCTGGTTGAACAACACCTGCACATGTTGCGCGTAGCTGACGTTGGACGCAGGAAACACAACATCCGAAGGGCTGCCTTCGGGACCTTGAATGCCGCTGTCCTTCGAGCAGCCTGCTATGATCATCAATCCAACGATTCCTGATGCAAGTCTTCGCATTATCATTCCTCGCCTCCCTCGTACACGAAACTTTCCATCGCTCTCAAACGAGAGTTCAGGCAAATGAAAAAGGGAAGATTCTCTTCCCTTTCTGATGTGGAGCTGAGGGGGATCGAACCCCTGACCTCGTGAATGCCATTCACGCGCTCTCCCAGCTGAGCTACAGCCCCAACAAGGCATTGCCAATATAGAAAGATCAGAGTCGAGATGCAACGAGGCGGCGTACGGCTTTGCCGACTTCCTCCATCACGTGCGGCGCAAGGTCACTCTGATACAGCTCGAACAACTCACGCTCCTCGAGGCGAATGTGTTGTTCCAACAACTCGCCCAACGCCACCAGCAACCCGTCCAGGTCGTTCGGCTTCGCCCGGGCAATCGCGCCGACGAGTCGCTCCAGTTCTCGATGCTGCTGAATCAGCGTCGTGATCAGCGGGCCGGAACGCGGACTGTGTTCCTTGAGGATGGGAAACACCGCTTCTTCTTCCGCCGTAAAATGTGATCGCAACTCCCTCTCATAGAACTCTTGCACACGACGCGCCTGTTCAACGCGATCATGCGTCCAGCCGTCATGAAGCAGCGCCTCGTTTCCTTGACGCAGTCGCAATGCAAGCGCGAGACCGTGATGATGATCCTGCGAGAGGAGGACGAGACTGTGATGCCGCTTCGCCATTGTTATCGTGTACAGGTGAATCTTCTTTTCGATATATTCCATCAGCAGAAAGGCGTGCCCCCATGGGAAAACTTGACCTTGCCCTCACACTGATCTTCACTCCACTTTCGCTCGGCGCATTCGCCTTTGCCGTGTTCTGTTTTCGCAAAGCATTGAAGGTCTCCGGCGAACGCGATGGCGATTTCAAGATGTTCCTCTGGTCGGCAGGCTCGATGGTGGGCTTGATTGTCGGAGGAATGATCGCTGCGTACATCCTTCTGCCCATTCTCATCGCTTACACGTCAGCCTGAACACCCACGACGCGGAGCGCCTCTACCGAACGACACTCCCGCTGCTGATCTCTCCGGTCGGGGCAACAAGCAGCAGCTTCCCATCGCTATCCGTAGCGGCAAGCACCATGCCGCGTGACTCGTGTCCCATCAGCGTGGCGGGCTCTAGGTTGCAGACCACGACGACATTCTTTCCCACCAACTCCTCGGGCGCATAATGCTTTGCGATGCCTGCTACGATTTGTCTCTTTTCTCCTCCAACATCAACCTGCAGCTTGAGAAGTTTTTCCGATTTCGGCACCTTTTCGCACGCGAGAATCTTCGCCACGCGCAGGTCAATCTTTTTGAAGTCATCAATGGAAATGAGCGGCTTCTCTTGCGCCGACGCGGACGGCTGCCCTCCGCCGGAAGCGCCCGGCCCGGTGGTGTCTTTGATAGCTTGTTCGATCACATAATCCTCGATTTTGGTGAACAGAATCTTGGGGGCGCCGAGCTTGTGTCCTGAGGGAATCGTCAGCTCAGCCGCACTATCCCACCGCTGGGTGGCAGCGCTGCCTTCAAGCCCCAGCATCGTCCAGATGCGTTCGCACGCATCGGGAATGATCGGCGACATCAGAATCGCCAGCGCGCGGGCAACCTGAATGCTCAAGTTGATGGTTGTAGCGCATTGCTGCTCGTCGGACTTCGCCGTCTTCCACGGTTCGCTGTCGTTGAAGTACTTGTTGGCGGCTCGGGCCAGATTCATGATTTCGAGCTGTCCGTCGCGGAAGCGATAATGTTCAAAATGAACCGCCGCCGCGTCGGGCGTGTTCTTCAGCGCGGCGATCATCTCGTTATCACGCTGCGTGAGCGGACCGCGCTCGGGCACAACGCCGCCGAAGGTTCGTCCCGCGAACGCCAGCGTTCGGTTGACAAAGTTCCCGAGGATGTCCGCCAGCTCGTTGTTGTTCTTCGCCTGAAAATCGCGCCAGTAGAAGTCGGAGTCGCGGTATTCCGGCAGCGATGAAGTCAAGTAGTACCGCAGCGGATCGGCGGGGAAGCGGTCGAGAAACTCCTGCACGTCAATCCCGATGCCGCGACTCTTGGAGAACTTCTGTCCCTCGAAGTTCAGAAACTCATTGGCGGGAACATTCTCGGGCAGCACGTATTTCTCCTGGTGCGAGTCGTTCCACGCCATCAGCATGGCCGGAAAGACAATGCAGTGGAACACTACATTGTCCTTGCCAATGAAGGCGACGTATTTCGTTTTCTCATCCAACCAATAGTCTTTCCATCGCTCGGGCGCGCCTCGACGCTGCGCCCATTCCTTTGTCGACGAAATATACCCTAACACGGCATCGAACCACACGTAGAGGACTTTGCTCTCATAGCCGGGAAGCGGAATCTTGACGCCCCAATCGAGGTCGCGCGTGACGGCACGATCCTCCAGTCCTTCTTTGAACCACGACTGACAGTACTTGAGCACATTATCCTTCCATCCATCTCGCGCGTTGCGCTCGGCGATGTACGCTTCCAGTCTGCGTTGGAATGCTCCCAGGGGAAAGTACAGATGGTTGGTCTCACGCAAGACCGGCGGCTCGCCGGAGATTTTGCTGCGCGGATTGATGAGTTGGGTGGGATTCAGAAACGATCCGCACTTCTCGCACTGGTCGCCGCGTGCTTCATCGCTTCCGCACACCGGGCACGTTCCTTCCACGTATCGGTCGGGCAGGAACATGTTCGCCTTCGGGTCGAAGAACTGCTGCTCCTTTTTCTCTTTCAATATCCCCCGCCGATGAAAGTCGAGGAAAAATTCCAACGCCGTTTGATGATGCAGAGGAAGCGATGTCCGCGAATAATTGTCGAAACTCATGCCGAAGCGTTCGAAGGCAGCTTTGTTCATCGCGTGATAGCGGTCGACGATCGCCTGCGGGGTTGTCTTCTCTTTTTCGGCTGTAATGGTGATGGGCACGCCGTGTTCATCCGAACCGCAGATGAACACGACGTCACGCCCTTTCAAGCGCTGAAATCGGACGTAGATATCGGCGGGCAGATATGCCCCGGCAAGATGACCCAGATGGATCGCGCCGTTCGCATACGGAAGCGCCGCGGTAACCAGAATACGCTCATTCATCGAATCGTGTGCTCGTACGAAGCTGTTTCCAGGATGGCGCGCCGAAGCTTTATCGCAAGCTGAAGCAGCACAAGTTGAATGTACCCATTTTTGTACACAAGAGAAATAGCGTGATCGAGAGAGGCAAGAACGTCGCGGAGGTTCGCGCGGGGAAACCGCGCCGTGAACTTCTGCAGGTCATCTTGCTGATCGAGGTTGATGATGCGTCCGCCGTTGACCAGCACAAACGCGTCGCGGAACCAGATGGCCATGAGCCGCAAGTAGCGCACAACAAAATCCCGATCCTTCTCGGCCGAAAGCTTTTCGATGTGGGCAACAAGGTTCACACGATTGTTGGCAAGCACCGTACGGATGAAAGACACCACGTCCTGCCGCACTGCAGCCAGATCGGTCTCTAACAGCTCGAGCGCCTGCACATAACTGCCCCCGGCCAGACGTGCCACGAGGGCCGCTGTGTCTTCCGGTACATTTTCGCGCTCCATCAGTGCCGTGCGGATGTCCGTCTCCGTCAGTGGATCGAACCGAACGACCTGACATCGGGACACGATGGTACTCAGCAGCGCATCCGGGCGCGATGTGGTCAGGATGAGCATCGTATCGAGCGCCGGTTCTTCCAGCGTCTTCAGGATCGTGTTGGCGGCCTCCGGACTCATGTCCTCGGCATTCGAGATGATGAAGATCTTCCGTCCATCTATCGCATGACTCATCACCGCCTGACGGCGCACTTCCCGAATGCTGTTGATCTTGATAACGCCTGCCCGCGGAATGCTGATGCGATGGTAGGGATTTTCTCCTTTGAGTCGCAATTGCTGCTGGATGACCTCCACATCCGCAGGTGCAAGCTTTTCCACGGGCGAGTCTTCGGCGGTCTCCGCTTTACCCACGGGCAACGCGGTAATGAAGCGAACCTCGGGATGCTGGAGCGTTTTCATTTTGAGGCATGACGCACACGCATCGCACGCTTCCTCCGTTTTGCGTTCGCAGTGAAGAACTCGAGCAAGCTCCAGCGCCATCGCATCCTTGCCCACACCTTCGTTCCCGACAAACAGGTACGCGTGCGGCAAGCGCTGCGAACGCATCGCCGCCAGGAGTGCATGCTTCACGCGTTGTTGACCTATCACCCTATGCCACATGAGCGGTCCTAAAAGGCATGCCCGATCCCAAAATGAATCACGCCGGTTCTCAGCACGTCACCCCAGAATCGCCGCTTCGTGATCCAGGTGTTGGTTCGCGGATCGTGCACCTGAATGCCGTAATCAATGCGAAACGGCCCGAAGAACGTGTCATACCGCAAGCCGAACCCGGCAGCGACGGCGACACCGCGCAGTCGCAGATCGTTCGCTTCGGCCCACACGTTTCCGAAGTCAATGAAGAGCACCGTCCAGAGGCGATCCCAGAAATCATCCCTGAGTGCCTGGAGGATGTTCGTGCGAAGTTCCATGGCTCCCTCCAACAGGACATTGCCGCCGAGCTGCGGATCGCCGCTGGCGCTCAACTCACGATAGCGCCATCCGCGAACGCTGCTGCCGCCGCCTGCATAGAAACGATGCGTCTGGGGAATTGCCCGCGTAGTGTCGCTGCGGCTCTGTCCGTACTTTTCCTCGAAGCCCGCTCTCAACTTCAGCGCGAAAATCGAAAACCGCTTCTCCCCCGAGAGGTCGAAGTACCAGCGCCCCACAAGGTTTGTTCGATAGAACTGCGTGAACGGCTTCTTGACCCAGCCCCAGTTGCTCAACAACAGCGGCAGCAGGCCCGACTCCTCGATGGTCCAGGCATGAATGAATCCGCGTGAAGGCGAAAAGATGTCGTTTGTCTTATCACGCTGGATGGTGAACGAGAGAATTGAGTTGAACTGCTCTTTCTGTGCCGCAAGGTCACGCAGCTGCCGGAGAATATCGATGTCCGTGGAATCGGGTCGGATATTCGGGCGCCTGCTCAGCTGCACATACTGCATCGTCCAATCCAGGAAGCCGGTGGTGAATTCCGCAAAGCGAAACCCGAACGCGAACTTGTTCTGGAAAATGGAAGAGAGATACAGCTTCTGTTTGTCACGGATGTACGAGAGCGACCACGTGCCTTTGACCTTGTTGGAGAAGAAGTACGGTTGCAGCAACTCGAACGTCGCGTCCAGATTTGCGATGGCGTCCGTTTCGAGTTTGAAAAAATCAGGAAACTCACCGAGCGTTGCCGTGCGGAAGCGTACACGCGTCGTTGCCGTGCGCAGCCCGCCCAGAAAGTTTCTGCTCGCATACCCGAGACCGACGCCAAGGTTGAAGTTGCCGTTCTCATCGCTCATCGAAAGCTCGGGCGCAAGCTCGTGTCGGTCGCGCGGGCGAATCTTCACCACGCCGTCAACGGCGGTTGACTCGGGATGGTCGTAGGGACTGAGGTATGTCTCTATCCACGCACGGTCGAAGATGCCGACGCGGTTCAAGTTTCTCTCGCTGAACTTGATGTTCTCGAGGTTATAGACGTCTCCCGGCTTGATATCGAGCTGATGCAGCACATCCTCATCATCAATGTCCTCGCGTCGCGGGTCTTGTTCCTGCTGAACCGTGATGGTGCGAAAGCGGTAGCGCTTGCCGAGCGCAAAGGCGAGTACGACGGAATAGTTGCGCGTGCTGGTGTAGTACGTCATCGACGAACTATCCCGAGCAAAGGCCGCACGGGCGTAGCCGTCGTTGTGGACAATCCGCAGCACGCGGTTCACCTCTTCTTCTAGCAACGTCTTGCTAAACGGATCTCCCTGCACAATGCGCGGATCGGATGCGATTTCCTCATACACAACCGTCGGCGCGTTCACAATCCCCTTATACACCAGCGTGTCAATCAGCGAGCGATACCCTTCCTGAATTGTAATGGTGACTTCGACGGACGTATCCCGATACGAAAACGCCAGAGAGCTATCAATGGTTGCATCCTGAAAGCCATGCTCTCGATAGAACAGACGAATCCTTGCCAGGTCGTCACCAAGCAACGCGGGATTGAAGTATTCACTCTTCCGGCCGAGACGTTCGCTGATGGTGGTATGAAGGAACTTGTCAAAGAAGCCCGGCGTTTCCCGCGTTTGCATGACCTGCAGCAGTTCGCTGCTGCTGAAGGTTTCGTTCCCTTCAAAGCGGATTGCGCGAATCTCGAACTGCGGAAGTTCACCCTGCGGGGATTTGGCTGCGACGCTGCGGCCCGCCGCCGCGAACATCAACACGAGCAGGCACACACCGTTGACCGACGCAAACCTATGTCGAGCACGGACGAGGAACATGAAGCTCGGATTCTATAACAAAAAACCCATCCCGACTCATCGGAATGGGCATACGATTCCATCCTGGTAGATCAAAGGAAGCGAACGAGGCCGGCGATCTTAGTATTCTCCCTCGTCCTCGAAGAAGAAATCTTCGTCTGTCGGATAGTCGGGCCAGATTTCTTCCATACTTTCGTATGGCTCGTCGCTATCCTCCAGCTCCTGAAGATTCTCGATCACCTCGGTTGGCGCTCCGGTCCGTGTTGCGTAGTCAATCAGTTCTTCTTTTGTGGCGGGCCATGGAGCGTCATCCAGATATGAAGCGAGTTCCATCGTCCAGATCACGGTAGTATCACTTCCTTTCTCAGCGTGTTACGACAAATTGCGTTGATGCCCTTTTTTCTTACTGTGAGCTCGCGAGCTGGGCACGATATCTCGCGGCGTCGATATCATCGAAGAAATGATCCACGGGGTTGAGCTTCCTGCCGTTGAGCCGGACCTCGTAATGCAGGTGCGGCCCACTCACCAAGCCTGAACGACCCGAGCGCGCAATAAGTTCCCCCCGTTTGACCTTCTGACCCGAGCGGACACGCACCTGCGACAGGTGGGCATACAGCGTCGTGTACCCGTAGCCATGGTTAATCTCCACCACGGCGCCGTAGCCGCTGGCGGTCCGTCCGGCAAACGTCACGGTGCCGTCTCCCGTCGCATACACGGGCGTCCCCACATCGGTAATGATATCAAGTCCTTCGTGCATGCGCCACACGCCGAGGACCGGATGAATCCTCATCCCGTAACCTCTAATCGAGTACTCTCCCGCGCACGGCTTGATTGCAGGAAGGTGCATGAAGAAGGTCTTGTTGTATTCATACCGCTTCGTGATTTCTTCGTAGCTCTTTTTTTGCAGTTCGACTTCGCGCTCGAGCTGTGAAAGCAACTCGCTGGAGTTGGCAAGGAGCGCGCCAGCCTCCGGCGTCAGAAACGGAAACGACGCGGAGCTCAGAGAACCGCCGACGGCCGCCTGCCGGGTATCTGCGTCAATCTTACCTAAATCCACCATCAAACGGAGCTGGTTGTTCCGTTCCGCCAGTTCGTCGATGTTCTTGCGAATCTCCAGAACCTTCTTACTCAGTTCACGGATCTGATCTTTGAGATAGGTGTTCTCGGCAACAAGCTCGGAGGACCTCGTCATGCCCAGCGGATCTCCCAGCGCGTAGTTCAGAAGGAAGAGAGCGCCGAGCATCCCAATGCTCAACACCAGAGCCGAACCCACGGTCTTCGCGACGAAGTAGCGTACTTCGTGGAAGCCCAGGGTCTTATCTGAGAAGTAGAAGAATCGTAGTCTTTTTCGCACTCTCACCTCACCTGGTGACACAACACTGGACTCGCAAGTCTCCCCTGAATTAACTACTGTTTGGTTCTTGAAGTAGAGTTTGGGTTCAATAACGAGAACTGAACAGCCTCACGCGGGACGGATGATGCTAAAAGGGCACACCAATGATAAATAATCTCACTCCGTTTGTCAAGAAGTTTCTCCGGCATTACAGTTTTTTAACCAAGCCGGCCATCGGACAAACCCTACGCAGTTCCCCGTAGAGGCGCTACTCGAAATCGTGTTCAAAGTAGTTGATCGCCCTGTCCCCTTTGCGCCGCTTTGCTTCAATCTGCCCCTCGAGACGTTTCGCAAACTCTTTCGCGGCATCGTACCCGTAGTGTTTCAGAAGGTAGTTGAGTGCGATAACCTCCGTGATTACCGTGACGTTCTTGCCGGGGAAAATCGGCAGCCGGACGTGCGGGAGTTCCACGTCCAGAATGCTCACAGGTTTATCATCCAGACCCGTCCGCGTGTAATCCTCGTTGGGTTTCCACTCTTCCAACTCGACGACGACCTCCACGCGCTTTTGAAAGCGAATGGCGCGAATGCCGAACATGCTTCGCACGTCGATGAGGCCGAGGCCACGAATCTCCATGAAATGTTTGACAAGTTCCGTGCCCGAACCCATGAGGATCCCCTCGCCTTTCCTCGTCACATTCACAACATCGTCCGCAACAAGGCGGTGACCCCGCTCCACCAAATCAAGGGCAATCTCACTCTTACCTATCCCCGAGCGGCCCATCAAGAGCACCCCGACGCCATAGACGTCCACAAACGAACCGTGCAGCACGATCTGCGGAGCGAACTGGTCGTCGAGAAAATCGGCAACAAAGTACGCGATCTTGGTGGTTTCAAACGGTGTCCCGAAAATCGGGATGCCTTTGGCGGCCGCTGCATCCAGCAATCGCTGCTCGAGTTTGTTGTCGTTCGTAAGAATGATGCACGGTATCTTGAACTCGAGCAGCGAGGCGAATGCCCGCAAGCGCTGCTCGGGCGACAATGAGTTGAGATAGTTGACCTCCGTGTTGCCGATGATCTGAACTCGATCATAGGTAAAGAGATCAACATACCCGGCCAGGGCAAGCCCCGGCCGGTGAAGGTTTTTGTCCTTGATGTGGTTGTCGAAGCCGCTTTCGCCGTTGAGCGCGTGCAACTTGAAGCGCTCGTGGTTGGCTTCAAAGAACTGCCGCACGGTGATGAACTTTTTCCGCGTCTCCCGGTTCTTGTCGATTTTCACAGATTTCTCCTTCGCGCCGCTAAACCTTTTCTTGAATGCGGCGCACCTTCGTCTTGTCCTTTTCTCGTAACTTCGACTTGTATTTCTTCAATTGCGCCTCTAACTTTTCCATTGCGCCATCAATTGCTTTCACGTAATCATCCGATCGCTGCCGCGCCGTAAGAATAACACCGTAGACGTGGAGGTTTACTTCAGCCGTCTTCACGCTGTTGGTTCCGCGCTCATAAAACAGGATGATGTCTGCTTTGACTATCCCGTTATACAGCCGTTCTAACTTTTTGACTTCAGCAAGGGCGTAGCTCTTGATTTCCGGATGTGCTCGAAACCGTCGTGCAGTGAAATTGATATCCATGGGTGTTCTCCTTTCCCTACGTTGATGGTGATCGATTATGACGCTTTGGGATGCGCTTGAGCATACACCTTCTTGAGACGCTCGACGCTGACGTGTGTGTAGATTTGCGTGGTTGATAGACGTTCGTGACCCAGAAGCTGCTGCACGGCCTTCAGGTCTGCGCCGCGATTGAGCAGGTGAGTCGCAAAGCTGTGCCGCAACACGTGCGGGCTTTTCTTGCTGATCTCCGACACGCGGCCGATGTAGCGGTTGATGAGAACATTCACCCCTTTGGGAGAGAGACGCTTTCCACGTTTGGTAATGAAGACCGCCTCCCCTGCGGTTTCATCGTTGAAGCCGGGTTGGATCACTGCCGCACGCACGCGGGCATACGCGTGCAGGGCCTCCTTCGCCTTCCTTCCGTACGGAACAATCCGCTGTTTGTTCCCCTTGCCGTGCACTTTCAGCGTAGCGTCCGCCGTATTGATGTCGTTCCAATTCAGCGCGATCAGCTCGCCCAGCCGTATACCCGTCCCGTAGAGAACCTCGAGCAAGGCACGGTCACGCAGCCCTTCGGGCGTGGAGCGATCGGGCTGCTCCATGAGCAACGCAACCTCGTCTTCGGCAAGAACTGTCGGAAGAACCTTGGCGAGCTTCGGTGCACGTACGGCGGCTGCAGGATTCGTCGTGATGTAGTTGCCTCTCCGGAGAAACCGGAAGAACGATTTGAGACAGGCAAGCTTGCGCGCAATGCTTCGGCGCGAGTAGCCCTGTTCGAGCAGATGATGGAGAAAGCCGCGTATGGTCTGATGATCGATCTTCCGCACGTCGGCGGCGGCTTCGGCATCCGTACGCGAGAGGAATGCGACGAATTGTCCAAGGTCATCCTCATAGGACGCGAGCGTATGAGCCGAGCAATTGCGCTCTCCCCCGAGGTAGCGGAAAAATAACCGTATGTAGTCGCGCATCACACCACGTGTCCCTTGGATTACGTGGCAAGCTCGGCACTCACTTCTTCCTTGGCAACTTCCGCCTTGCAGGAGGGGCACAGCAGAAACTCGCCACGTGTTTGGGTTGATTTCACCACCATGTACGGGTTGCCGCAGGTGTCGCACGTCCGCGCCACCGGCCGATCCCAGGATGCGAAATCGCAATCCGGATACCGAGAACAGCCGTAGAACGTTCGCTTGCGTTTCGTTTTCCGTTCGATGACATCACCCGTGGAACACTTGGGGCACTTCACGCCGATGCCAATGGGCCGGGTGTAGGTACAGGTCGGATAATTCGAGCAGCCGAGGAACGCGCCGAAGCGCCCGCCCTTCACCACCATGTCGGCACCGCACACTTCACACTTCACGCCAACGACGTGCTTCGTTGCATCCTGTTCCTCCTTCAACGGCTTCGTGTTCTTGCACGCAGGATACCCGCTGCAGGCCATGAACCGTCCGTTACGGCCCCATTTGATAATCATCGGCTTGCCGCACACCTCGCACAGCTCGTCCGTTGTTTCCTGCAGCGACTTCTTGATCACGGACGCAGTTTTCTCCACCCGCTCGACGTCGCGGATGAACGGGTGGTAGAAATCTTCCATCACTTGAAGATACGTTCGCTCGCCCGTCGCAATCGTCTCAAGCTCATCTTCCATCTTCGCGGTGAAAGCCACATTGATGATGTGCGGAAAACTTTTGACGAGCACTCGGTTGACCTCTTTGCCTAACTCGGTCGGGTACAGCCGCCTGTCCCGCGCTTCGACATACTTGCGTGCCTGTATCGTATCCACAATCAGCGCGTAGGTACTCGGCCTCCCGATGCCTAACGCTTCCAGTTCTTTGATCAATGAGCTGTCCGTGTAGCGAGCCGGCGGTTTGGTGAAATGTTGATTGGGGATCACATTCGTCAGCTCGGCGCGTTCGTCTGCTTTCAGGTTTGGCGGCAGACTTGATTTCGGATCCTCGTCCGCCTCAGCCTCCTTCTCCGTCTCGTCCACAACATCGTCGTACACCTGCAGGAAGCCGCGAAACTTTGGAAGCGAATCGGTCGCGCGGAACAAATAGTCACCTCCGAGAATATCCACCGTCGTTTGCTCGAACACGGCTGGAGCCATCTGGCAGGCAACAAACCTGTTCCAGATCAGCTCATACAATTCATACATGTCCTTCTCGAGGAAGCGCTTGACGAATTTCGGCGTGAACTTCAACGACGTCGGGCGGATTGCCTCGTGTGCATCCTGTGAGCTTTTCCCTTTCTTGAACTGCCGCGGTGCTTCGGGGACGTATTCCTTGCCGTAATTGCTGAAAATGTACTCCCGCACCTCACGCACGGCATCTTCACTCAAGCGTGTCGAATCCGTTCGCATGTACGTGATCAACCCAACGCGCCCCTCGTCGCCGAGGTCCACGCCCTCGTACAGCTTCTGGGCAAGCATCATCGTCCGCTTGGCGTTGAAGCGCAAGCGCCGGGCAGCCTCCTGCTGCAATGTGCTCGTGATGAACGGCGCCGGAGGATTGCGCTTGACGGGTTTGCGCTGAACGTCGGCGATGCGAAAGGCCTGCTTGCGGATATCCGTCACATAGCCTTCTGCGGTCGTTCTGTCGCTAATCTTCGGGTCTGCCCCGGCAACCTTGAAGAGTTTGGCAAAGAACGGATCGCCGCTGCCTACGCGGAACTCGCCGACGATGGACCAGTATTCCTCGGGAATGAAAGAGTTGATCGCTTCTTCGCGCTCGCAGATCAAACGCACGGCAACGGACTGCACGCGGCCTGCGGAGAGGACGCCGTAATAAAACGTCTTCCACAAGAAGGGACTTACCTTGTAGCCGACCAGGCGGTCCATCGCCCGCCGCGCCTGCTGCGAATCCACAAGCCGTTCGTTGATGCGCTGCGGGTTTTGCATCGCCTCGGCAATTCCCCGATCGGTGATTTCATGAAACAGGACGCGGTAGATGTTCGGATTCTTCTCTTCGATCTCCTTCGCAAGATGCCAGGCAATCGCCTCCCCTTCACGATCGGGATCGGTGGCAAGATACACCGAGGAAGCTTTCGCCGCATGCTGCCGCAGTCGTTCGATCACCTCTTCCTTGCCCTTGATGGTTTCGTACGAGAGTGCAAAGCCGTTCTCGACATCTACCCCCAACTTACTCTTGGGCAAATTCTTGATGTGACCGACGGACGCTTCGACGACGTACTCATTTCCCAGATACTTGTTGATCGTCTTGGCCTTTGACGGAGACTCGACGACGATGAGCTTTGCCCCCTGGGGCACATCGTCCGGGAGACCGACGCGCTTGCGCCGTTTGGGCGCGGGCGATTTCACAACCTCATCCGTGGGTGTGCCGTTGGTTGGTTTGGGAGTCGAAGATTTTGCCGTTCGCTTCGCCATCAATGAATCGTCTCGTTGTTGTTAAGCAATGAGTGCCCTCCCTCGCCTCTCCGCGGTTTTGCAAAGATGACGGCGGCGGCAAGTTCCTGAATTTCCTGCAGCGAGAGTTTCTCGAATCCCGAGAGCATCGCCCGTTCAATCACCTGTTCGAAGTCGGCGGCATCCAGCAACCCCAGTTCGAAGAGCTGCATCAGGTAGCCTTGCGCATCGGTGGTCAGGAGCATCTTTTCCGCTTGATGAAGCTGGCGGCGCGAGGAGCCCGATGGCCGCGCGTGCAGCTCCACTTTGCCCTCGTGCATCGGCATGTTGTCGTACAGCCAGCTGAATGCCGCGCTGATTTCCGACTGCGTGTAGCCTCGGCTGGTGAGGTCATCAAGATTCACCTCGCTCAAGCGCTTGTTCGCCTCGATTTCGGACATCAAGTACATGAGAATTTCTACAACCCGTTCTTTCATGTGTCGTTCCTTTGTGTGTGAGGAAACCAGAACCGGACGTGCCGTTCCTGCACGCGGGTCATACGCTTTGCCGCGTGCGCACTCCGGTCGTCATATCCCAGAAGGTGAAGAACGCCGTGCACGACAAGCCGGGCGGTCTCCTCTGCAACGCTCACGCGATAGGTTCGTGCCTGCTGGCGTGCCCGGTCGAGATTCACATAAATCTCCCCTTCCAGCACCTTCCCGGTTTCCAGCGGAAAGGTGATTACATCCGTTACGTCATCGTGGTGCAAGAATTGTCTGTTGAGTGTCCTGCACCGTCGAGAGTCAATGAATACAACAGAAATCCTTCCTCTCCTCGTTCCCATCACCTTGCGCACGTACGCTTCAACGGTGCGTCGGCGTATGCGGTACCGATGATGCGCGTTGATAACGGCTACCTCCGTCATCAACGCGACCTTGCCGCGCGTTTGCGCATCTTTCCGCTCTTGCGCTCGCTCTCCTGCACCTTCCGTGGTGCACCCGGTGATTCGAGAATCGTGTCCGTGAGCGAAAGCGCAATGCCCGAGAGCATTACCTCCGGACCGAGCTGGGTAAAATCCCCCGACAACAATGTTCGATCCACGTTGGCATAGAGTGAACAGCCTCCTTCGCGTTCAACAATCAGGCCGCTCAACTTGCCGTTGTACTCGCCGACGAACGTCACTTCTCCCAGCATCTCGCTCAGGACATAGCCGGAGCAGAAATGCAACTGCAGGTGCGAGGATTCCGTGTACACCGACACCAGATTCCCCTTGTCCTTGCCGATTCTGATCTGCGGATAGATTTCCAGCGCAAGTTTCCTGTGGGGATCTTTCCCCGCCACGTCGTAGCGATAGTGTGAACCCATCGAACGCGGGACAGCATTCAGCAATTTCCCAATCTTCTTGAAGTCGGACGGCGTGAAGGTGAAGGACATGGTTCGCTCATGGATAAGATAACAAAACCCCGAGATGATTCTTTGCACACGCGGTCATCCGGGGTTTCTCACTCTCTGCCGTGATGATGCTTCATACGACAGTCACATTCGTTGCCTGTGGACCCTTCTTCCCCTCCACAACATCGAACTCCACGGCGGCACCATTCGGCACCGTCGTGAGCGCTTTGTCGCGCAGGCCGGAGATGTGGAAGAAGATATCGCCGCCGGACTGACGTTCGATAAAACCAAACCCCTTTTTCGCATCAAACCATTTGACCCGACCTCGTTCCATTCCGGCTCCGCGTTTGTGAGATGATGGTGAACAACGAACTTGCGCCAATATATAGAGCATCCGAGTGATAGTCAAGCCTCGTGCCGGCACTCACCATTGCAACTCCATCCCTTCTTCCGCGGCAAGACAGTCGAACCGATAGCCGCGCGTTTTCACTTCCTTCTTGCACGTCTCCACAATCTCATCAATCTTATCGTCGCTGTGTGATGGATCGTGATGAAAAAGGATGAGCTTCTTCACCTGCGCTTCGGCGGCCACCTTCAACGTGAAGAGATAGTGAGAGTGCCCCCAGCCCACGCGGTTCACATACTCCTCGGGCGTGTAGGTTGCATCGTGAATCAGAATATCCGCACCGCGCGCGAAGTCGAACACACGCTGGTTGGGATCGCCCTTGCCCTCGGCGTACTTGTCCGTAATAACCTTCTCGACGTTCTTGAGCGAGCGGGCAACCTCGCGGTCGAACGGCTCGTTGTCGCTGATATACACCAACGAACGTCCGGCAACATCCAGCCGGTAGCCAAGAGCAAATGCGGGATGGTTGACGTAGATCGAAGAGAGTTCCGCGTCGTAGATTTGCATCCTGCCTTCGCGCACGGGGTGGAAGTTGATCCTCGCTTTCAGCTCGTTGAGCTGAATGGGAAAGTAGATTTTATTCATCTGATCGGCGATCATCTGGCGCAGCGTGACGTTCTTCGATTGCGCGCCGATCACCGTCAGCTCGTTGCCCGAAATGAATGCCGGCTTGAAGAAGGGAAATCCCTGGATGTGATCCCAGTGCGGGTGGCCGATCAGGACGTACGCGTTGACCGACTCCCCTTTTGCCATAAGCGCTTCCCCCAGCTCACGGATTCCCGTCCCGGCATCGAAGATAACCAGTCTGTTGTCGCGCAATCGCACTTCAACGCACGGCGTATTGCCGCCGTAGCGGACGGTGTTCTTGCCGGGAGTCGGAATGGAACCTCGTGTTCCCCAAAACTTCAATTTCACGAACGATATCCTCTCGCGTACTCCACGTAATGCTGCGCCGATTCTTTGATCTGCTGCTTCTCCTCTGCCGTCAGCGGACGAATGATTTTCGCCGGAACGCCTGCCGCGAGCATGCCCTCCGGGACAACAAAGTTCTGCAGCACCACAGCACCCGCAGCAACGAGCGAGAATGGTTCGATCCGCGCATTATCGAGAACCACCGCGCCCATGCCGATGAGACAGCAATCGCCGATGGTGCATCCGTGGGCAATCACCCGATGCCCGATCGTCACATCCTTCCCAATCCGTACAGGAAACTCGTGCGTCACGTGGAGAACCGAGCAGTCCTGAATATTCGTCCGCTCGCCGATTTCGATACTGTTGATGTCGCCCCGCACGACGGCGTTGAACCAGACACTTGCCTCCTGGGCAAGGCGGACACTGCCGATGAGCTGTACACCTTCGGCAACAAATGCCGTCGGATGAATGGAGGGCGAAACGCCGTTATAGGGAATGACGGTCATGATCTACTCCTGCCCTCGGGGCGGTGTCCAGCCCGCTCTGGTCCACTTCATCAGCTCGATCGTGACGCTGCCGAGGATAACCTTCATCTTCGCAACGATGGGAACCCGCGCGCTATCGTTGCTGAACCAGCCCTCGAAATCTCCGGTCAGTCCAAAGATGCCGGTAAACTCCATCGTCCCTTCAAATCCGACAACATCGACAGGGTAGTCTATGAAATCCACCTCCACGCTCTTTCTCTTTTTGTAGAAGTCGATAAAGGTGTACACCTTCTTCTCTTTGACAATCGCCGGGATGCGGTGGCGCGTCCCCGCGAAGAGATGTTCGCGCGCATAGAAGAACAGCGACAGCCCGTCCTGCGTTTTTCCGTCGATCGCCAGCGTATCGCGCTGCTCGACGACCGTATCCCTTCCTCCGAATTCGAGATACGCGCGCTGCGCGTTGTAATCGTAGAAGTAACGGCCAAACGACCAGTATTCGCCATCCCGACTCTTTCCAAGAAAATAATGTGAAAAGACACCGGCATCAATTATGCTCTCGAACACAGCGTGAAGGTTGACAAACGGGATGCTCTTGTAGGAATCGATGTAGGCAATGGCGCGGTAGGCGATGGAACTGTTCTTCGCTACTTTCGCCACCGTCTTGATCCGCACCTGTCCGAGATCGAAAGGCCCGTAGCGGACGTTGTAGATAAGGTCTTCGCCTTCGAGAAAAACTTGCGACGAGGCGTTGGATGGTTGGCTCGAGGCGCGAAAAAGAAGCAACGGCATCAACACAAAAACGGCAGCGCACATCCATACGCTGCCGCGAAAGGTTCTGGCCGGCTGTGAAGGGAGAAGGTGCAACGGGATCTTCACTTTAAGCTTGTCAGACTCTTCGAGATTTTTTCGGCTTCGGGAAACAAGCTTATGGCCTTCTTGAACTGAATGTCGTCTTGCAACATCACGCGCGCCTGTCCCGCGTTGCCCCACAAGGATTTTGCAATCGCCGCCTTTGCCAGCAACTTCACAAAGCGCACATCCTTGTCGTACGTTTGCTGGTTGAACTGCACACCTTTTGCCTTCGCAATCGCGTTCACGGTTTCCAGCATCGAGGCATCAACCTGAAACTTCTCCGTAAACTCGCGAGCATCGCGATACAGCCTCCGCACCATTGTGCCGTTCGCTTCGAGATACTTGTTGGCGAAGTCGAGATAGACCTGCTTCATGCGCAGCTGGGCAGCGTACTCGCCGAGGCGCTCGGCCTTGACGATGTAATCCGGGGTGATGCCGCCGCCGCCGTACACCACTCGCCCACCGGCAGTCTTGAACTTGGGTTTGGATGAATCCTGTTCTGCGGTATGGGTGAGGTTCTCCCCCTCTTCCTCGTTCCGCTCAAAGGCTTCGCGCTGATAGCGATTCCGATCGCCGTCAAACGGGCGCTGAATCAGACGGCCGCTGGGCGTGTAGTACCGCGCGGTTGTAATGCGGAACCCGGAGCCGTCGGGCAGATCATACTGCCGCTGGACCAATCCCTTTCCGAAAGTGGTTTCGCCGACGACCAACCCGCGGTCCCAATCCTGCACTGCACCGGAAACAATTTCGCTCGCCGAGGCAGAGGCATTGTTGACGAGAATGACCAGCGCAACGTCGGCAAAGCGGGCGGAGCCGGAAGAGACGTACTCTTCGTTAAACTCCGGCCGGCGGCCCTTGGTGTACACGATCTTCTTTCCTCGCGGGAACAACTCGTCCGCCATCTTGAACGCCTGTTCGAGATAGCCGCCGCCGTTGAAGCGCAGATCGAGGACGAGGCGCTTCATGCCCTCTTTCTTCAGTCGGGAAACAGCATCCACAAATTCCGTGTGCGTTGTTGCCGAAAACCGCGTCACGCTGACGTAGCCTACCTCATCGTTCACCATGAACGCGGCATCAACCGTGTAGAGCGGAATCTTGTCGCGCACGATATCGAACTCAAGCAAGTTCTTCATGCCCGCGCGGAAGATCGAGACCTTCACGCGGGTACCTTTCGGCCCGCGCAGCTTCTTGGGAACCATGTCCTGCGTGATGCCGATGGCGGACGTATCGTTGATTTTCACAATCTTGTCGCCTGCTTCAATGCCCAGGGCTTCGCTCGGTCCGCCGACAATGGGCGTGACAACAACCAGCGTGTCGTTCAAGACGGCAAACTCAATGCCGATGCCTTCGAAACTTCCCTGAAAATCTTCCTTGATCCTTTGCATCTCGGATGCAGGAATGTACACCGAATGGGGATCCAGCTCACCCAACATGCCCCGAATCGCCGCCTCCGTCAGCTTGCCCGTATCAACATCCTCGACGTACACCTTCTGCGCCATGCTCAACACGTCCTTGAACTTGTTGATCTGGTCGTAGATGGTATCACCCGAGATCAGCCGGTTCAGGACTGAGCCCGCAAGCAGGCTCACCACCACGAGCATACTCACGGTCAACAGCGAGAAACGCTTCCTCATAACACTCCCCATGAATTTTTTCTCATCCAAACGATACTCTGCCACAACGGCAACTCACACGTTTCAATCTGAGTGTAACCAAAAGCCATCTGAAAGTCAACGAAACGCATCCGCCGCGGCTTCGCAAGCACTCACCGAAGCAGCAGCATCTTTTTCGTCAGGACGGCATCGCCGACGTTCAATTCATAGAAGTAGATGCCGCTCGAAAAGCTCGCTGCATGAAACTGAACGGTGTGCGTGCCGGCCGGCTTCACGTCGTTGACCAGCGTCGCGACTTCTTTCCCAAGGACGCTGTACACCTTCAACGTAACACGCGATCTCGACGCAAGCGCATACCGAATCGTCGTGGTTGGATTGAACGGATTCGGATAATTCTGGAACAACTGGAATGTGCCGGGCGTCTCCGTCACGTTTACCGACGTTGACGGTACAACGCGTACGGCAAAATTCGGACTAAAGTTCCACGCATCGCCGGGAGGATCCGGCAGCGTGTCGAGATTCACGGAGTTGCCGACGGCATACAGCGTATCGATCATGCCGATTGTCGTCGGGGCTTTGTAGAAAAAGGCCCACGAGATTGTATCCCTGCCGTTACCCGGCCGGGGCCATGTGTGCGTCAATTCGAGACTGTCAACCCCCGGCGATTCGGTCAGCAATTGCGTCCACTGAGAATCGGCGATGCCGAGCGATCCCCGATACGCCGCAACATTGAACCCTGCGGCAATGTTTGGCTGCCGCGCAATGTTGATGAAGTACGTTGCTTGTTCACCCGGGCGGAGCGAATCCGGACCGGTGATCCACACGCGAACGCTGTCCGAAGGGTCAAAGCCGTGACAGAGACAGCCGTACCCGTTCTTGCGCGTTGCGTGCACCATGCCGGTTTGATGATAGATTTCGAATCCACAAAACACCGCGAGCATGAGAAGGGAAATCACGCCAACCTTTTTGCGCGTCACTGATATACCTCCTGAAAATAGAAAGCAAAGAAAAAAGGAGTCCCGGCATTCCTGTCGGGACCCCTTTGGAGTACAACTGATTATTTCACCAACATCATCTTGCGAATTTCCACGACCTCGCCTGCATGCAGACGATAGAAGTACATGCCGCTCGACAGATTGAACCCCAGCGTCTGCGTGTTGAACGAAACGGCGTATCGGCCCGCCGGCTGACGCTCGTTCACAAGCGTTGCAATCTCCTGACCGATCATGTTATACACCTTCAGACTGACCATGACGTCTTTCGGCAAACCATACGCAATGACGGTCGAGGGATTGAAGGGATTGGGATAGTTCTGACTCAACTCGAAGCTGGTCGGAATTCCTCCCTCCGTCACGGAGGTGGGACCGAGAATCGCGAAGAACGCGTCGCTCGAATCCACCACCGTGCCGCTCGGTTCGTCCGTGATCATGACACGCGCCTGCGTCGTGGGAGAGTTCGGGACAAGCCATGCGTATGAACCTGACGAGGCAGGCACGCCCTGAGCGATGTTCTGCCACGATGCCGTCGGCGAAGTCTTGTATGAGATGGCTACGGTGGTCAGAGCCGTCGCGCTCCATGAAATAGTTTCTGTTGTTCCGGCACGCCACATTTCGCCGCCGTTCGGCGTGATCACGGAAATACTTGCCGCCGTGGTGCCGCTGCCGGAAACGCTGATGATCATCGGGCTTCCGGGCACGTTGCAATGGAACTGCATTTCACCGCTGATGCTGCCAACAATGGTGGGAGAAAAATGCAGTTGGATGGTGTCCGACTGGCCTGCCGGAATCGTAAAGGAACTCCTGCTCACGGCAAATGTCGGATCGCTTGCAACAACACTTGTGACAACCAGTGCAGCCGTTCCCGCATTGGAGATGGTCACGGTACGGCTGGCGCGGGTACCCACAGGAACATTGCCGAAGTTCACCGGATTGGGCTGCGCCGAAAAAGCCGCAACAGAAATCGTGAACGGATTATCGCTGCTGTCGATCGGATTGGCGTCACTGGCATCCGAGATCTGCTCTTCCGATCTCGTCGTGGGGCTGTTCGGGATAGACCAGGCATATGAACCGGTCGACCCAGGCGTGCTGGCAATGATCGTTTGCCACGCTGCCGTTGGCGAAGTCTTGTATTCGATCTTCACGTTCGCGACGTTCGTGGCAGTCCAGGTGATGTTGCGCGTTGTGCCGTACGACCAGTTCTCTCCTCCATTGGGAGAGGTAAGATTCAGCGCTTGCTGCGATGACGTCGGAACCGTGTAGGTGAAGGTGTATTTATAGATTCCACCGCTTTGCTGCGCGAGAAACGTCCCGCGGTCGTATGCGAGAATGGCGTAGTTCGAGCCTGAGAGAGAGGAGGTCGAAAACGTCGCGCCAGCGTTCGAGGAAAGGTACGACGTCGCGCCGCCGTACACACCGTACATCACCACATTCGGATCATCCTTGGCAATATCCACCCCCCACGTTGACGAGGTCGAGGCCACCGAAGACCACGAGAGACCGAAGTCCACCGTTTTGGTCACTCCGCCGGAACCCCATGCGGTCGCGTAGCCGAGCGTATTGTCGAGCGAGCTGCCGGCGACCGTCGGAATCTCCGAACCGGTTGTGGAGTAGATGAGCTGGAAGGTGCGGCCGCCATCGCCCGATCGAAACATCTGTCCTTGACCGCTTCCCGTCACGCCGTCGCCCACCCAGATGACTTCAGGCTTATCGCGCACAACAACAATGTCGCACGGACTGCGGAAGCCCGGCACACTCACCTCTGTCCACGTGGACCCAAAATCTGTCGAACGATAGAAGCGTCCGTCCTCAGGACCGAAGTAGAGCGTATCAGGATGCGAGCCATCCATTTCCAGCGGCATGCCGTACTCGGAAAAATCCCGCGTCATCGTCACCGTCCACGAGACACCGCGGTCGGTGGATCGAACAATTCTATCGGGCGCGCCGTACGCTGCAACCCAGAGGTTGGTGTCTTTCGGAGAGACATAAAACGAATTGACCTTCGTTCCGCCTGAAGGCATCGTGGCAATCTGTGTCCATGTTTCGCCGCGATTGTAGCTTACGTACACTCTGGTTCCCAGCGCGCAGTAGATGGTGTTTTTGTTGAACGCGCTGATGCTGAAGGCATTGCCCCGCACCGTTGCGGAGACGGAAAGTTTCTGCACCCAGACCGCCGATGTGGTTGTGCCTTGAGGCATGAGCCACGTTGTACCGCCGTCGGTTGTGCGGAGAACGACGTTGGTCTTTTCGCCGCATGCCCATCCCTTCTGATTGTTGAAGAAGAAAATATCGTTCAGAGGAGAATGCAAGCCGTGGCGCCGCCAGTCGAACGACGCGCCGCCGCTCGTGGTTTGCCGGATGTAGCCGCCTCCGCCGACGAAGAACGCCTCCGTCGCATTTCTCACAAAAACATCATTCACATCGGACTGTGCATCGGTCATGAAGTTCAGCGGCAGCCACGTCGAGCCTGCGTCGTTACTCTTCATGCAGAAGGCGTCCTTGCCCGTCACGTACACCGTTGTTCCGCTTGCTGCAATTGCGGTAATCGTCTTCGTCCAACCCGAACCGCCGACACTCGTCCAGCTCGTTCCTCCGTTCACCGTTTTCATCATCAGGCCGTTCGTGCCGCCCAGGTAACCGGTGAGCGCGTCGACAAAGACCAGCGACGTGATCGTTTCCGACGTCCCAAGCGAGACCGGAGACCACAGCGTCCCGCCATCGGTCGTCTTCAGCAGGGTGCCGCTTGCGCCTGCGATCCATCCCGTAAGGCTATCAACAAAAAGCACGCGCATCAGATTCGTAGTGCCCACGAGATTCTTCTGATCGAAGGTCGCTCCGCCGTCGGTCGACGCGTAGACCTTTCCTTCATCTCCAACCATCCAGACCGTGTTGCCAAAAGCATAGACGCTGCGGAAGGCGGAACTGCCTTGCACCATGGACATCCAGGTGACGCCACCATCGAGCGAACGAAACACCGTGCCGCCGTTGCCTACCGCCCACACTGCATTACCATCAGCCGAATGGACACTGTAGAAACCGTCTGCCTTCGTTTGGGTCAGGGCAAACAATACCGCCAGGCAAACCAGAAGGGGTTTGTTCATTGTACTCCTCTATGTAGAATGAATTATGGTGAGATCGGCAAGAGTCGTGCTATGGTCTCAACTTCAGCAAGACCCGCGACGGGGCGGTGCCTTATGTTTCCAAAGAACTTCGTAATCGTAATCCTAGCGGCGTCGATTTTGGTGGGGCGAACGGAAATCGCTGTTCCGCTCGTTTTCAGTGGACCAACCACAGGGATAGCGGCGATTTCAGTGCCGTGATAATATAACAAAATTTTGCAATTATGCACGTTCAGCGCCGTTCCTTCGCTCGGACGGTGAGGAATGTTGTACAGAACGAACTCGCGGACTTCAATGGGAATGTGCCAACGCAATTCCACCCAAGGCTCCTTTTCTTCTGCTGCAGCCCAGACGACCGCATCACCGCCCACGCGAGCCTGGCGATCAACAACGTTGCGGGCGGCAAACAATTTATCATTCCCGCTGCCGAGTGCTGAGCTTGCCGTCACAGCGGCCGAAGGAGCGGCGTTGAACCACTCGGCAATCTCGCCGTTCTTAGGAACTTCGAGCATCGAGTGACCTATGTGGCATCCCGCGCATTTGGTTCCCGAGCCGACACGCTCGAAGTTGAACCCGGCGACGTGGGCAAACTTTCCGTCCGTTGTCTCCAACACCTTTCCATCCTTGTCTATGATTTGCTCGAACAGCGGCACCTCTGCAGGTACATCATGTTCGTGCACAGCGCCCATGTAGAACACAGGAGCCGTCTTGAGGAGAATAGAAGGATCCGGCCGGTCGGTGCTCTGACGCTGCGGATTCATGAAGAACTGAATGGTGAGGTCCTGAGCAATGCGGGGCGCATCGGGCATCGGCTCATCAACCTTGCCGTTAATGAAGATGTTCATGCAATCGAAGCGGAAGAAATCGTTGCGCGCGTATGTCTCCGGGTCCTCCGTCGGCGGAAGATCGGACACGGGCGTGACGAACTGTTCGACCACAACCGGTGGACGCTTCCTGACAGCGACGACCTGCGGCTCAAGTTCTAACGTCCCCGGCAAATCAATCACCGCCCGAAGGTTTTTTCCGTCGAGCGAACAGACGTAGATACCGTAGTCTTTTCCGTCGCCGGAGTAGGCAAAGAGAATGGTGCGTGCATCTAACTCGACGGGATCAGAAGCATACGGAGGAGAAGCAAACGGCTGCGCGCGCAGAGATTCATCCGAACGCACGCCGATGATGTGACGCTCGTAGTCGGCACCCGGATTGAACCATCGGATCCCCGAACCACCGCCCGACGGCACAAGCGCGGTTCTCGGAGAGAATGTGCTGAGAAGCCGGCCGTTGCTCATCACGGCGGGCTTGTAGGTTTGCGTGCCGTAGCGCGTGCGCGCAAATCCCGCATAGAGCTTCAGCGCATCACCATCGGGATTGATTGCCACCGCGTGCCAGATGTTGCCGATGTCGTTGGTGAGTGCCGTGGCGTCTTCACGGGAGAGATTGTTGCGCGTGAGGTTGCTCGGACGATCAACGTTGGCCCACCAACGCGCGTACACAATCCGTCCCGTCACCGGATCAACGGTCGGCTCTTCGCCGCCGTTGCGCTCACTGGTGATGCGGCGAAGGTTGCGGCCATCGGCGTCCATCACGTAGATGTTGCTCGTCCGAACGGGCGCCACCATCGCAAGCGAGGGATAGCGTGTGCTGGCAAAGGCGATCTTTCCATCAGGAAGATAACAGGGATCGAAGTCGTCGTAGCGACGAAACCGCGGCGCCGCCGCACCGAATTGGCTGAGGTCAAGGGCTCGGTCCGAAAAGGTGAGCTGTCGGAATTTTTTTCCATCCACACCGATTTCAAAAATCCGCCAGTTGCTGTCCGGGTGCTGAATGCCGGAAAACAGCACGCGCCTGCCGTCCCACGAGACACACGGGTCGGCTACATCGATCAGCCTCGTTGAGTCCACCAGCACACGCAGCTTGCCGGTACGCTCCCGCATCATCAGCTTTCCGCCGACGACGGCTGTGCGATGTTCAGGTCCGAAGCCGGGAAGGCTGCCCGGCTGCGCTTCGGCGATAGCGTTGCGGGAGACGAAGATGATGGGGGGAATGCGGGTGTTTGTGTCGCGTGCGTGTCCTTCCGCCATCACCACAATGACAGCAACACAAAACACCGCTGCACGTTGCGCTATCCTCATGCTCATTCTACGCTGCTGTAGGTACATTGGCGTCTAATTTCTTCTGCAACTCTTCAAGCACTCGAACTCGATCCGCCAGCGGCGGGTGCACAGAGAACATACGCGCTGCCCGTCCGTGAGGAAGAGGATTGACCATGAACAGGTGCGACACCGCGGGCGCGACTGAAAGCGGTACCGCATGCTTTCTCTTTTCCATGATGCGAATGGCGCTTGCCATTGCCGAGGGGTTCCCCATGAGTTTTGCGCCAAGAAGATCTGCTCGCAATTCCCTTCGTGGGGAGACAAGTGATTGAATAATGAGAGCAGCAACGGGCGCAGTGAAGATGAGGATGCCCGGGAAGGCAAACAGACTCTTCTTGCCGTTGGAAGGGACAGAAGCGGCAAGGCGTGCCCGGCGCGAACCCATGCCGAGGAAGCCTGCGAGGGTGGCGGCAAGCGAGGCAAGCAGCGTGTCGTTGCGAAAGATGTGCACCATCTCATGCGCAATCGCGCTTCTGAACTCCTCTGCATTCATTGCATTGAGAATCCCTTCGGTAACCACAACGCCCGCGTGCCGTTGGCTGCGTCCCACCGAGAACAGATTGGGTGCATCGCCCGGCATCATGTACACTGCCGGCATCGGCAGCCCGGCCCGCGTGCTCACCTCCTTCACCGCCTCGAAAATCATCGGACTGTGATACACCGTCAGCAGCTCGGCATTGCACAGCTTCAGCACAAACTTATCTGCAATCCACACCAATCCGACCACAAGCACAAGCCAGAGGAGAAATGCGAAGAGAATGCCCTCGTACCCAAGCATGTAGCCTGCACCGCCAATCGAGGCCGCGGACAAGACCACGAGCAGAGCAAGCTTGAGACGGCTCATACGAACGTTTTGGTTAATTCAACAATGGGGGGCTTCCAGGCTTCGGAGGAAGTCGGGAATGAATCTACGAAAAAATATCCCGCAACGCATCATCTAATTTTGGGAAAAGAAACCTGTATCCATGACGGTCGAGTTTGGCAGGAACGACGCGCTGGCCTGTCAGCAGCATGTCGGCCATCTCGCCCAGCACTACCTTGAGCACAACGCCCGGCACCGGTGCCCATGAGGGTCGGCCCATCACCTTTCCGAGCACATCACAAAACTGTTTCATCGTTACCGCTTCGGGGGCAACGACGTTTACCGCGCCGCGCAGCGATGGATTTCGCACTACAAAGTCAACGGCGTTTGCCACATCGGCGCGATGGACCCACGGGAACCACTGCCGCCCGGTGCCGAGGTATCCTCCGACAAAGAACTTGAAGGGCAAGGCCATCTTCCTGAGCGCGCCGCCGTTCCGCGCGAGCACAACGCCCATGCGCAGGCACACCACGCGCACGCCAAACTGGGACGCGTTCTCGGCTTCGCTTTCCCATTCCGACACGACCTGTGCGAGAAAATCGCCGCCGCGCCCGCGATCCTCCGTCACTTCATCATGCTCGACGTGTCCATAATAGCCGACAGCCGATGCGTTGACCAGAACGGGCGGTCTCTTCTGCGCCTGACGTATTGCTTCAACAAGCGCACGGGTCGCCTCGACCCGGCTGGATACAATCACTTTCTTTTGCTTCGCAGTCCACCGTTTCGCGTCGAGAGGCTCGCCGGCGAAATTCAGCACCGCATCGGCGCCCTCGATCTCCGCCGCCCACGCGCCGACCGTGCGCGCGTCCCACCGGACGGATCGCACGGCGGGCCATTCGGGATGCTCGCGTGCAGCCTGTCGTGTCAAAAGCACGATGCCGTGTGCCTCCCGCGCGAACTTTTCCACGATCCCCCTTCCGATGAATCCACTGCCTCCGGCAAGAACAATTTTCATAGCGAACTCCTTACTGCGAACGACCGAGAGTCTATCTTCGTTTCAGGAACAACGCTCCCAACGGCGGAAGCGTCAGCGAAAGCGAATAGTTTCGATTGTGGCACGGAACTGCATCGGCATGAACCTCGCCTGCATTACCGACGTTGCTTCCTCCGTACACAAGGGCATCGGTGTTCAGTAACTCAGCGTACACGCCCTCGTGCCGCACGCCGATGCGATACCCATAGCGCGGTACGGGAGTAAAGTTGAAGACGGCAATGACGATTTCACTGCCCTCGCCTGCTTTGCGTTCAAACGAAACGATGCTGCTCGCGTGGTCGGAAAAATCAATCCACTCGAATCCTTCATGGGAAAAGTCCACAGCGTGGAGAGCAGCCTGAGTTTTGTAGAGGGCGTTCAAATCCTGAACAAGTTTGAAGACGCCGCGATGGTACTCATAGTCAAGCAGCGCCCAGTCGAGACTGCGCTCGAAGTTCCACTCTGTCCACTGCGCAAACTCACCCCCCATGAACAGCAGCTTCTTGCCGGGAAAGGCATACATCAGCGCGTACAGCGCGCGCAGGTTGGCAAACTTCTGCCAGACGTCCCCCGGCATCTTGTCCAACAGCGAACGCTTGCCGTGCACGACTTCATCGTGGGAGAGCGGCAGGAGAAACCGCTCGCTCCAGGCATACCACGCAGCAAAGGTAAGCTTGTCGTGATGGTACCGGCGGTAAATGGGATCTTTGGAGAAATACTCCAGCATATCGTGCATCCAGCCCATATTCCATTTCAGATCGAAGCCCAGGCCGTTGTGTTCCAGCGCGTGCGTGACACCGGGCCAGGCGGTTGACTCCTCCGCGATCATGAGAACGCCGGGATAGTATTGATGCACTACGGCATTCATGTGTTTGATGAATTCGATCGCTTCGAGATTCTCTCTGCCGCCATAGCGGTTGGGAATCCATTCACCTTCTTTGCGGGAGTAGTCGAGATAAAGCATCGAGGCAACCGCGTCGATGCGGAGACCGTCAACGTGATACTTCTCGAGCCAGAACAGCGAGTTTCCGACGAGGAAATTCTTCACTTCATTGCGGCCATAGTTGAAGATGTACGTCCCCCAATCCACGTGTTCGCCCTTGCGCGGGTCGGCGTGCTCGTACACATGCGTGCCGTCGAACAAGCCCAGGGCGTGAATGTCCTTGGGAAAATGCGCAGGCACCCAGTCGAGAATGACGCCAATGTCATTCTGGTGGCAGTAGTCGACGAAGTACATAAAGTCCTGCGGCGAACCGAAGCGGCTCGTCGGTGCGTAATATCCCGTCACCTGATAGCCCCACGAACCATCGTAAGGATGTTCCATGATCGGCATCAGTTCGATATGCGTGTAGCCGGCTTCCCTTACGTAGCGCACAAGCTCTTCGGCCAACTCTCGATATGACATCCACCTTCCGCCCTCCTTCAATTTCCATGAGCCTAAATGCACTTCATAAATGGCCATCGGCTTGCCGAGTTGATCCTCCTTGGCGCGGCGCTCCATCCACTCCTGATCGTGCCATTGATGACCTTGGAGGAAATTGACCCGCGCTGCTGTTCGTGGGCGCAGTTCCATTTCCGTCCCATACGGATCGGTCTTGTCAAGAACAAACCCCTGCTGTGTCTTCACGTGATACTTATAGAGCGTTCCTTCGGGCAGTCCCGGTATGAAAATCTCCCAGATGCCCGATGATCCCAACACACGCATGGCGTGAAAACGTCTATCCCAACGATTGAAGTCGCCGATAACGCTGACGCTGCGTGCGGCCGGAGCCCATACGGCAAACTGCACGCCGCCCACGCCATTGACTTCCGCATAATGCGCGCCCAGCTTTTCATAAATCCGATGATGGTCTCCCGCATTGAAAAGGTAGATGTCGAAATCCGTCAGGGTGGGCATGAACGAGTAGGAGTCGTGGAAGACTGCAATCTCGCCCTGCACAGTTACCTTCTTGAGCTGATAGGGAAAGACGTTCTTGCGGGTCTTGATCACACACTCGAAAAACCCGTCGGGGTGAATCTTCTCCATCGCGTATTCGCGCAGCTTCTGCGTCTGTGCGGTTGTTTGTGTCTCTGAGCTTGTTGGGGGCGGAACCTCGATGACCGTGAGCGACTCCGCGTCGGGAATAAATGCACGAACGACGACGCACTGCTTGCCATTGAGTGTCATCGGATGCATCCCGAGAACCTGGAACGGATCGTGGTGGTCATTGTGAATTACCCGATAGACGTCATCGAGAGGAGCAGTAGTCTTCATCGCAAGATGCGTCAGGACGATATGATGGGCAAAGCTGAATGGTTGGATGCAATATAAATGAATTTGGAGGAAAATCAATGTGTGCGTCTTGCACAAACGACGAACGCCCCGACGACAGCGCCGGGGCGCTCTCTCTATCACTCCCACTAAGGATCAGAATCTGAATCGCGTCCCGATGGCGACTGAACCGTGCGTCACGCTGTCGCCTCCCCAGAGAAGGTCGAGGTTTTCCGTTGCGAGGTCGAGATCAAACACACCGAAGTGCAATCCGAAGCCGAAGGCGACATTCGTGCGATCGGTACCGCCAAACGAGACGCCCGTGCGCAGCGGCAGGAATTGCAGGAGCTTCCACTCCATGCCGAGAGAAAATCGCGCGTACAGCGTTGTGCCGGGGGCATCAGCAAGGCCTTTGGTGTAGTCGGCAGCAACCACCAGCTCACCCGGCATCCAATCCACCAACTTCTCTACCTGCACAGCAGCGCCTGCCCGAAACGTTGTGGGCAGCGATCTCGAGAACGGCGTGCCCGCGCGTTTCTTCCCCCGCAACGCGTTCTCGATGATCGTCCCATCTTCAACCTCGCGCGGGTCATCCACCACAAGCGTGGTATCCGCGTAAGTCTCCTCGATGCTCTCCTCCCAGTTCACCTGACCAATATCCGTCATGCTCATGCCGACAGTGATGAAGCCGCCAATGCCCCCCGCAACGCCGATATCGAAACCTGTTCCATGTCCGTATGCCCGCTGACCGAACGGCGACCACGAGAACCCGTTCCCCTCGCGCGTCGGGTCAAGCCCCGCAAGACGAGCCAGATATCCCACGCGCCCGATCAAGACGCCGTTGTCCGATGTGGTCAGCGATGTATTGAAGCGTTCCACCTCATAGTAACCGTATCCTTCCACCAACTTGATCGCCGCACCCAGCGACAGCCACTGCATGAAGGAAGGATGAGGAATCGTTCCGCCGAACGAAAGCGCGTACTCTCTCAGCCATGCAGCCTTCGCACTCGTTCTCCCAAAATCGTATACAGAGCCTGGTGTGTTGCCGTACAGAATGAAGCGGACGTAGTCGTTGGGGATTCTCGCAATGCCCGAGAGATTGTCCGTGATCGTAAAGGCGAATCCGCCCACCGACTCGAGCTGCACCGTGAGGCCGACGAGACGATACGCTGCATCGGCCGTCACTTCACCGACGCCGCCGCGAAAGGCATCAAGAATTTTCTGCTTGTCCGGTTCATCCAAATATTTTCCGACGCGACCGTTTCCCGTTTCAACGCCGGTGAAGTACTCGTTGTAGAGTCCGTAGCTAAGAAAATCACTGCCCGCATGCACGCCTATCGGCGCGAGGCTGAGCGTTAGTGTGTTATCTTTCATCGCAAGATTGGCAGGGTTGACGCCCACGGCATCAAGTCCTCGGGCCGCAGCCGCAGACGTCCGCGCCATCCCCATCCCACGAACATCAACCCGATCGCCTCCGGCAAACACCGTGTGAGCGATGAAAACAGTCGCAACGAACATTCCGACGATTCGTGTGCTCATGTTATCTGATCCTCCCCGAGAGTTGTGTCCACACACGAATCTTGACGTAATTATCCGTTTTGAAATGAACGGTTGATCCGCCCGAAGACGTATTCAAACCAACAGCGTAGGCGAGATACTCCGCCGGATTGTAGTTGGCAAGTTCCTGCCTGCTCAAGTCTAACACCGTCGTGGATCGGCTCGGTGCAAGAACGTTGCCGCTTGCATCTACCTGCGCGCCGGCGAGACGAATGGGGACGTCGTTCTGGGGCAGCGTCATCAGGTGAGCGCGTGATGTGCCGAGGAACGATACCTTCACGGCAAGCTCGGCAGGCAAGCCATTCTCCAGCTCGATGTACACTTTGCCCCGGTTATACTGATCGAGAGTCGATTGGTCGAAGGTAAATCCTTTCTGTCCATTGTTCAGCGTGTCGCCGATGACGAGCGTATCCCGTACAGTCCCGTTCGTGAGACCGAGGTTCAGAGGAACGCTCACGCTCACCGATCCGCTGATGGCGCTTCTGCTGCCGACACTTCCCACTCCCGCAAGCGAGGGGGTGTACACATCCGGCGGATTGACGAGAACTCTCCCGCTGACGCGAAGCGAATCGGGAAATCGTGAGGCAAGCCGACTCAGGAAGCGGCCCACCTCGGCCTGATCGAACTCGACGGCATCCTGTCCGGGCATCAATCGGCGCTGCGAAGCGGGAAGCTGGATAAAGACCGAATCACCCGAAGACGTGCGCGCGCCGAGCGTCACGTAGGCGTCCGCCGGAAACCCGATAGACGAAAGCGTCGTCATGCGCAACTGCGCGGCCGGCAGATTGATCTGCCCGGAGAACTTTTGCAGACCCCTCCAGAGATGGAGGCCCACTTTTGTATCAACATTCACCCACATCGGTTTCACTACAGCGATCGCGGAATCGACAACGACCGGAGAAGCCGTCGTTACCGAGATGAAAACCCTGTCCGTTTCCGAGACGGTTACCGGCTGCCCAACCGTCGAGGCGATGGACACGGAGCCTCGGAGGTTCAGAACGCGTACGAGATCGCCGTTCCGCGAAACCACGCGCGTGTTCGTCAAGTCCAGCACCATCGACCCTGAGCCGTGAGCCGGAAGATACACGCTGTCCTCATACGCGACGTAGGCCGAACCGTTTCGTCGCTCGAGTTCGGCAAAGCGAAACGAGAACATCATCGAGAGAGGGATGTTGTTCTGGAACGTGAAGCGCAGGCTTCCGTTCTTGAGATAGACTTCCTTCACAAGCGTGGAATCGTCAATGCGGAGCGACGTCGTGTCATTGTCGTTCAAGCGCTGCGCCGGGATCTCTGCCATCACTGCCTGGCGCGCTTTCAGGTTTGCGGTGGACAGCGTAACGACAAGAAGATCGCCGGTCGGAATCGTAACCGGAGTCGCGCTGCCGGGCGTGTGGAACTGCAAGCCGGATAGGCGGAAATCGCTCGTGAAGGTTTTTGCGGAAAGATCATCGCTGGCCGTCCGAGAGCTGAGTGGAGGAATCGCCGACGGCGAAAAGATAAACGTTGCAATCACATTACCCAACGGGTCCAACAGACGAATCGGCGATGTCACTTCCATCACCACAGGAAGGTTGTTCTCCACCCTCAAGCTGATGGTGCCGCTCTTGAGCGTGATCTGATCGAAAGCGTCCAGCTTGGAAGTGATGTCGTTGAAGACCATCGTCGTCTCAGGTACCGGCACTGTCTGTCCCTGCGGCAACCACGGGATGCCGATTGCCGTCCGCTTGTCAGGAGAGACGACGCTGAACGCCCCGAGCTTCATCTGAACCGATGTATCCTTCGGAGTGAGCGTCAGGCGGTCCTGCACCGTGGTCGGTGAGAGATTGGCCGACTTTGAGAAGCTGATCTGATTGCTCGCTCCGGCCTTGAGCAGCGACGTGTCTTTGGCAATCAAGTCGCTCAACGTATAGACGCGCGTGCCGAGGGGAAATGTCGCATTCACATCCCACGTCGGCAGAACAGGCGAGAGCGGTTCCTTGAAACAATTCATTGTGAGAACGGCCAGCGCCAGGGGCAGCGCCGTTTTCCACAGTCGAACGGTCATGATTCCTCCAGTTGAACGATGATGCTATCTCGTACGCTTGAAGGAAAGGCGCAAGACAGGTGCCAATGACCTCAAGAGGTACCATGGCCTGACCGATACTGAGAGGTTTGCGTAACTCCGTGTAAACTCGAGGGTTCGGAGAGGGATTCGGAAACGAAGGGAATGTGTCGGTCGATGTAGCGCCGGCCTACGAAGTAATTTCTTCAACTCCGATGGGAACGAAAACACTTTTCGCCATAGGTGTTTGCCTGATAGCGCAGTGCACAAAAGTATGATCGCTCATCAGATATAAAAAAGTGCTCGCATACAATTACGCCTGCGAGCACTCATCAAACTTCAGAAACCGGAATGTTCAGTGTACCTTTTCGTCCTTGATGAGGGGTTGGAAGCCGAAGCCTCCGGGCATTTCGCCATGGACTTTGATCTCGCCGAACTTGCTTTCGTACTTGGCGATATTATCCTGCAATGCGTGGAGCAGCAACTTCGCATGCTGGGTGGTCATGATGATGCGGGCATGAACGCGCGCTTTGGGCACACCCGGAAGCACGCGCGTAAAATCAACGACGAACTCCGCCGGCGAATGCGTGATAATAGCAAGATTGGAGTAGATACCCTCGGCTTCTTTTTCGCCCAACTCGATGTTGATCTGCTGGGGGCCGGGTGGTTGTTGCTCGTTCATGGACGTTCCTTTTCGGTAAGTGTCACTTGCCTTCGTTCAGCAAGCGGTCTGCATTCTTGAATGCCGCTTCAGCTTCCTTGGGCATATTCAAGGTTGCATAGAGCTTACCGAGCGCTTGATAGAGTGCCGGGTCGTCTTTCTTCAGTTCTTCCACTTTTTGAAATGCGGCCAGAGCAGACTTGAATCTCTCCTTATACGTCAGATCTTCCTTGACCTTGCCTTTGCTTTCCTCCACTCGCTTGTCGGAGGCTGCTTTGAGCGCGACGCCCCAGTTTTGATAGGCGACGCCGAGATTGTACATCGCATCCCTATACAGATCGTCCTTCGCCGTGGGATCGATTGCCAGCATCGTCTCTAATTCTTTGATGCCCTGCTCATACTGTTCCTTCTTGATGAGATACAGGCCGTAGGCGTAGCGGCAGAGCCGGTTCTTGGGGTCGGCGTCGGCGCAGTTTTTCGTCAGGCTCAAAGCCTTCTCGTCCATTTTTGCCTTCTCATACACCTCGAGCAGATTCATAACGTTCGAGACATCCGTCCGATCGAGCTCGTAGAGTTTCTCGAAGGCTCCGACGGCGCTGGCATACTGCTGATGCGCGCCCAGAGAGTCCTGCTCATCCAACTTCGCCTGCGCAACGCGCATGTGCAGCCTTCCCAACAGACTCAATGCGTCGGGAAACGCGGCTTTCTTTTCCAGCCCTTTGTTGAGCGTCGCGATCGCTTCGTCGATCTGGCCGTTGGCGTAGAGCGCCAGCGCACACACATAGTACGTCGACGCACTGTCCGGTTGAGCAAGGATGGCCGTCTTGAAAGAATCCACCGCGGTGGCAAAATACGATGCCGTGTCGCGGCCCTTATTGTAGTACTTGATGCCCGCGTTGTACGAATCGGCCCATACTTTCATCCGGTAGTTGTAAATCTCCTTGGCGTGTTCCTTTGGATCGATCGCCGCCGCCCTGTCAAACGCCTGAATCATTTCGGGATACTTTCTCAACTCGTAGCGAACCTGTCCGAGGACGTACCACGCTTCCTCATCTGTGGAGTCCTTCGCAACGGCCCTCAGAGCGCTTGCTTCAGCTTGGGCAAACTCTCGCTGGCGTAAGTAGAGCTTTGCCGAGGTGAGATATTGAGCTGCTGCCGACGAGACAAAGGCCGCCGCGCAGATCAGCACGATGAGGGGAGCATACCGTTTCATAATCACTCCTGATCAAAAAAGTTGTGGGGAAGAGAACGACAAAAATATACCCAATCACGCTGTGAAATACAAACAACGCGTTCAGCTTGGCGGGTCACCAATGCGTGGCAAGCATCACGGCATTCGCCGTCACGTTTCATACCTTTGAGCACGGTGTTGCTTTCCCCCGAGGTTGGGTTACGCGCAGGCTTGCCTTGACTTTTCATTCCGAAATTGGTTAGAGTTCCTGCAGACCTGTTCTGTGTTGAGACCATCTGGCACAATGAACAAAGGCGCTGTTCAGAATTTCTTTGAAGATTTTTACGTAGGGCAAACTTTCGAGTGCCCTACACCGAGAGTCCTCACCAATGCAGACCGCGTGGCATACATCGCGCTCACGGGCGATCGTACGCCACGCTTCTGCGACGCCCACAATCATATCCACCCACTCATCGTTTTCCACACGGTGCTGAGCCAGACCGTGCGGCCGATTTCCCTGAACGCCGTAGCGAATCTGGGATACGCGGAGCTGTCATGGAAACAAGCCGTCCACATTGGCGACACGATCCGAACCACGGCAACGGTTATCGGGCTGAAAGAAAACAGCAGCCGACGCGACGGCATCGTGTACGTGAAGACCACTGGGCGAAACCAATGGAACGAAGTGGTGGTGGAGTATGTCCGCTGGGTGATGGTGAGAAAGAATAGGGAGAATGCAACCCCCTACTTGAGTGCGCCGGTCATTCCCCGTTTCACGCCCACGCTGGCACCCGAGAGGCTCACGTTGCACTCTCCCGACCAATGTTACCATCAGGTGACGGGCGGGAGTTTCTTTTTCGAGGATTATCATGTTGGGGAGCGGATCGTCCATCGGGGCAGCATGCCCATCAACGATTCCGATCATGTGACCTTTACGCGGTTGTATCAGAATGCGGCGCTGCTGCATGTCGAAGCGATCCCGCCTCATCCCGCGCCGGTCGTGTTCGGCGGCTATACAATCTCGATAGCGTACGCGCTGGCATTCCACGGGCTGGAGAACAGACTCGGTCTCGTTGCAATCAACCGCGGCGCACACCCGAATCCCGTCTTCGCCGGGGATCGGCTCTCCTGTTTCACCGAAGTAGTTGACAAGGTCGACGCGAATCCCATTGCAGGACTGTTACGACTGCGCCTCGTAGCCGTCAAGAATCGTTCGCAGGCGTCCCTCGACTCGCTCCAGCTTGACGACGGCACCCACGGACAACCGACGAACGACCCAAGTGTTGTGCTTGATCTTGATTACTGGGAGCCGTTCCTGAAGCGACCTCGCTGAGCCTGAGGCGCCGGAGACATCGGGTCTCAAGCACATCCTCCGTTCTTTCCATCAAACAAAAGTAGTCTCATCCCCCGGTATTGAACAAACATCAGTCACTGACGCTTGATGAGCGTCAAGCAGACTTGGTGCGCAATAGTTTAAATTTGTTCGCAGCCGCACAAAAGCTTTTCTTGACCATAGTGAAAATGAGAGATCGTCTCCTTATATTTCTGTCAGGTTTGCTGCTCTCCCTTGGGGGGATTTCATGAATCACACTGTTCCGCTTGTTAGCATCGGCCTGCCGGTTTATAACGGAGAGAAGTACCTTGCCGAGACGCTGGACTCACTTCTTTCCCAAACGTACCCAAACATCGAGATCATCATTTCCGACAATGCGTCGACGGACGCGACCGAAGCGATTTGCCGGAAATATGCTGCAAAGGATTCCCGCATCCGCTACGTTCGCAACCCACGGAATCTCGGCGCGGCGCGCAACTATAATCTGACCATGGAGTACGCCCGCGGCGTGTACTTCAAATGGTCGGCTTACGATGATCTGTGCGACCCGACATTCATCGAATCGTGTGTGGAGGTGCTGGAGCGGGAACCGAGCGTCGTCCTGGCGTACCCGAAGACCATTATCATCGGACCCAGGGGTGAGCTTCTTGACAACACCTTTGAAGATCACTACAACATCAGAGACGCGGAAGCGCATCGCCGATACAAGCGCTTCACTCGAACGCCGCTCGACTGCAATGCGGTGTTCGGAGTGATGCGCCTGAAGGCTTTGCGAAGGACCCCGGGCATCGGGCCATACGAATCCTCCGATCGGGTACTTTTGGGCGAGTTAGCCCTGCTCGGTGAGATTGCCGAAGTGCCCGAACGATTATTCCTTCGGCGATTCCACCCGGCCGTGTCCACCTTTGCCTGCCGCTCAAAGCGCGAGATCGCGCGCTGGTTCGATCCGGCATCGGGCGGACGCTTCACGCGCCTGCGGCGCTTCATCGAGTACATCAGATCACTCAGACGCGTCTCGCTCACATTCTCTCAACGAGCATACTGCTTCTTTTACCTCCTCCTCTTCTACGCCAGAATGTATCTCGATCCGGCACGCTGGGGACGACTGCTGGACAGGTTCACAGTTCCCCCACGAACAGGCTCGCGTATCAAATCGCTGTTTCCCTCCCTCTCTCAATCGGAGGCCAGATAGCTCCCATGAAGGTCGCAATTCTCGCAGGGGGCGTGGGCAGCCGACTCGCCGAAGAAACGGAAATCAAACCCAAACCTATGGTGGAAGTCGGGGGCAAGCCTATTCTCTGGCACATCATGATGCTCTACGCGTTCTACGGGTTCAAGGATTTCGTTATCGCTCTCGGCTATAAGGGAGAGCAAATCAAAAAGTACATGGTGGACTACGCCGCGCTGAACGGCAACCTGAAAGTCAATCTTCGGACCGGAAAGATCGACATGCAAAGCGGTTTTCGTCCGGATTGGAATGTTGAGCTTGTCGACACGGGAATCGCGACGCTCACCGGTGGGCGCATCAAGCGCTTGCAGCCGTATCTTGGGAACGAAACGTTCATGCTCACGTGGGGTGACGGAATATCGGATGTGAACTTGCGCGAACTTCTCGCGTTCCATCGCTCCCACGGGAAGCTGGCAACGCTAACCGCGGTTCGTCCTCCTGCGCGCTTCGGTCATCTGACATTCGAAGGCGACCGCGTTGCCTCGTTCGAAGAAAAACCGCAAACGGCAGAGGGCTGGATTAACGGTGCCTTCTTCGTGCTCGAGCCCGGCATCTTCGACTACATCGAAGGCGACAACACGCAGTGGGAAAAAGAACCGATGGAACGCCTCGCCGCCGACGGTCAGCTGATGGCGTACAAGCATACATCCTTCTGGCAGTGCATGGACACGCTCAGAGACAAGAAACTGTTGGAAGAGCTCTGGGCACGCGGCAACGCCCCATGGAAGGTGTGGGACGATTGAAGGGCAATGAACGTATCTTCAAGGGGAATCGCTTGACGAGAGTTCTGGTCACCGGACATCGCGGCTACATCGGCGCAGTTCTCGTTCCGATGTTGATCCGCGAGGGGTATGAGGTTGTCGGTCTGGACAGCGATCTGTTTCAGCGCTGTACATTTCGCGACGGCATGATCGAAATCCCGGAGATGCGCATGGACGTGCGTGACGTCGCGCCGCAGGACCTCGAGGGGTTCGATGCCGTCATCCACCTCGCCGGCCTTTCCAACGATCCGTTAGGCGATCTCAATCCGACACTCACCTATCAGATCAATCATCACGCTTCTGTCCGCCTTGCCCGAATCGCCAAAGAGGTCGGCGTCCAACGGTTTCTCTTCTCCTCATCGTGCAGCACGTATGGCGCAAGCGGTAATGCGTTGTTAGACGAAGACTCGGCGTTCCATCCCGTCACTCCGTATGGCGCCTCTAAAGTCCGCGTGGAACGCGATGTCTCACTTCTGGCGGATGAGCGATTCAGTCCCACATTCCTTCGCAATGCGACGGCATACGGCGTTTCGCCTCGGCTGCGATTCGACCTGGTCTTGAATAATCTGGTAGCGTGGGCCTTTACTACAGGAAAAGTCCTCATCAAGAGCGATGGAACACCGTGGAGACCTCTTGTCCACGTCGAGGACATTTGCCGCGCGTTTGTCGCCGTGCTGCGTGCACCGCGAGAGACTGTCCACAACAAGGCGTTCAACGTCTGCCGCACGGAGGAGAACTATCGCGTGCGAGAGCTTGCCGAGATCGTCCGCGAGACGGTCCCCGGCTGCGAGATTGTCTTCGCGCCCGATGCCGCTCCTGATAAACGGAATTATCGAGTTGATGGACGAAGAATTCTGCAAGCCCTTCCGAACTTCCGTCCGCAGTGGGATGTGCGGAAAGGCGCCAGAGAACTGTACGATGCTTACCGTCAGGCCGGCGTGCGTCTGGAGGATTTTGAAGGCAAGCGCTTCAAACGAATCGACCACATTCGCCATCTGATCGAAACGGGAGCGCTTACCGCTTCCCTGCGATGGAGAGTTGAAGAATTGGTGAGGGCGTAGATGAACAGCGGCCTTGTGTGCAGATCATGCGGCCGTGCCGGAGTGCAAGAGATTATCGACTTCGGCATGACACCGTTAGCGGATGCCCTGGTTCATCCGGACAAGCAGGCAGAGCCGGACATCATGGCCCCGCTGGAGCTTGTGTTTTGTCCGCACTGCAGTCTGGTTCAAATAACCGAATCTGTCCCGCCCGAAATACTGTTCTGTCGGGACTATCCCTACTTTTCCTCCGTTTCCCCGTCCTTGATGGCTCATTTTGAGACGAGCGCCCGACGCATCATCGCAACGCGAAAGCTCGATTCCTCCGCTCTTATAATTGAGGCGGCAAGCAACGACGGCTATATGTTGAAGCACTTCGCGGCTGCGGGACTACCCGTTCTCGGCATCGACCCGGCCGAAGGCCCTGCACGCGTAGCGGTCACCAAGGGGATTCCCACGCTCAACACCTTCTTTACCAAGGACTTGGCCAAATCTTTGAAGAGTGAAGGACGAATGGCAGACGTTTTCCTTGCCAACAACGTCCTTGCACATGTTCCGGACCTTAACGGCTTTGTCGCAGGAATAAAGCTCCTCTTGAAGCCGACAGGCGTCGCGGTCATTGAAGTCCCCTATGTGGCCGACCTGGTTGACCGTGTGGAATTCGACACAATCTATCACCAGCATCTTTGCTACTTTTCGGTGACATCGCTTGACGGTTTGTTCCGCAGGCACGGACTGTTCCTCAACCGGGTCGAGCGTCTGTCGGTGCATGGCGGCTCGCTCCGCCTGTTTGTTGAGCATGTGCTTCGCCGCGAAGCGATTGTCGACGAGATAATGGAAGAGGAGAAGCGTCGCGGGCTCGACTCGTTGGGGTTTTACGTTCGGTTCGCAGAGCGTGTTCGTGCGCTCAAATCGCGGTTGTACGAATTGATCACGGAGCTGAGGGAAGGCGGGAAACGAATCGTCGGATATGGCGCCGCAGCGAAGGCCGCGACGCTGATGGCCTACGTCGGGATTGACCGTCGCCATCTTGATTATATCGTGGATATGAACCCGTTCAAGCACGGGCGGCTGATGGCCGGAAATCGGATTCCGATCGCTCCGCCTTCACGGCTGATCGAAGACATGCCCGACTTCGTTCTTATCCTCGCATGGAACTTTGCGGACGAGATTATGCGCCAGCAGGCGGAGTACCGACGACGCGGCGGCAGGTTCATTCTTCCGCTCCCGGAGCCGACGGTGCTCGACTCTTGTTCCGACGCGGAAACGCCGATATCCTATGAAGGGAGGCTTTCCAAGACTGTCGCAGGTTGATGTATCAAAAGGGGAAAATACTATGAAAAAACGCAATACCGTTTTCGTCAAGGTCTGCTCATTGCTCCTGTTCCTTCCGGCCCTGAGCCTCGCACAGGGAATCCGGCAGAGTGAGTTCAACACCACCCTTGATACGTTTTGGATCTTTGTCGATCCGCGCGGCGGCTGCACACAGAGCATGACGGACTCACACGCCGTCATTGATATACCGCTGGGATTATCGCGCGATCCGGTCTCCTCAGGCCAGGGAGGTAACCGCGCACCGAGGCTTGTTCAGCGCGTGGGACCTCCGGGATCGGATGTCGGCGACTTCGGTATCTACGCAAAGTTCGATGGCGTTCAAACGCGGCAATATCAGATTCAGGGGGTGATGGCAATTCAGGATGACAAGAATTACGTCCGATGCGAAATCTACAGCGACAGTTCAGGACTGCGTGCGCTTCTCTATACGTTTGACAACGACGGCAACTACGCTTCGCGCAAGGATCATCTGCTGGAGGGCGTACCGCTCGGCACGACGCCGTTGCTTGTTCGATTGGATCGCGCCGACAGCGTCTTCACACAATACTACAAGACCAGCGAAGGCGGACCGTGGATTAAGGTGGACACGGCTATTCATCACATGAATGTCGACTCGGTTGCGGTCTATGCCGCAAATTCCGATTCCGTCCAGCCGCCGGGCGATACATCGGCGCCGGCGTTTACCGGACTCGTTGACTATTTCAGGACCGAAGCACCGCTTCCGGTTCAGCTGGCAAGTTTCAGCGCGCGCCTCGCGCCCGACAACCTGGTCCGCCTGGACTGGATGACGATCTCCGAAACGAACAACTACGGGTTCGAGGTGCAAAAGCGTTTGGGTGACGTGGGCCCCTTTCAGACGATCGAAAACAGCTTCGTGCCGGGCCACGGAACGACACTCGAGCCGCACTGGTACACGTTCACCGACCCGACGACAACGCCGGGCGATTGGCGCTATCGCCTCAAGCAAATCGATCTTGACGCAACAGTACACTACTCAGAGCCGATTGCGATTTCTGTACCGACAGGAGTTGACAACACCGGCGAACCTGCAGCGTTCATGCTGGAGCAGAATTATCCAAACCCGTTCAACCCGAGCACAACTATAGGATTCTCGGTTCGGGATGCTGGAATCGTGTCGCTGAAAGTATTCGACGTACTTGGCCGCGAAGTCGCAACGCTGGTGAATGAAGTAAGGCAGCCCGGCCAACATTCCGTAACGTGGAATGCGAGCAATGCACCAAGCGGTGTCTATTTCTACCGACTCGATGCCGCGGGCTTTACACAAACGAGGCATATGGTGTTGATGAAGTAACGGAACGCCACACAGCGAACCGCCGTCAACCTCGCGATCCCGCCGCGGGGTTGACGTGTTTTGCGCCTCTCGAAATCACATCCGGCCCGCAGTACTTCGGACGGGAAACGAACAATCATAAAAGGACTCATGAACGTACTACCATCTTTCCTCCTCCGGCTGATGCCGGCGAGTATTTTTTTGATCTGTGCCGCTTCCGTTGCGCTTGCCGCCGGACCGACCATCACCGTGTGGTATGGACTCAACCAGTCGTTCGGCCAGCTCGGCAATCCGCAAACGGCAATCAACATCCTCGGCAACGTCTCCGATCCAAACGGCATCCAGAGTCTTTCGTACACGCTCAACGGCGGATCGCCGCGTACGCTTTCCAGCGGCCCCGATACGAGACGGCTCCTTCAGCCCGGCGATTTCAACATCGATATCAACACCGACGATCTCAATAACGGATCGAACACGGTCCTCATTACCGCAACCAATACGTTGAACGAGACAACCACGCAAACAGTCACCGTCCAGTATACTGCCGGAAACATCTGGCCCGGCAGCTACACCGTCGACTGGAGTTCTGCATCGTCCATTCAAAGTGTCGCACAAGTGGTTGACGGACACTGGACTCTGACCGACAGCACGGTACGTCCCACGTACTTAGGCTACGATCGCCTGATCGCTATCGGCGATCGGCTGTGGACCGATTACGAGGTAACTGTTCCGATCATCTTTTACAGCATCGACACCGTTGGAGGCTTCGGCAATCCGAGCAACGGACCCGGGGTAGGACTTCTGTTTCGTTGGACCGGACACACCGATACGCCACTGGCAGGCTGGCAGCCAAAGTCGGGATACCTTCCCCTGGGCGCCATTGCGTGGTATCATTGGGACTGGATTGACCCGAATGTTCCGCCTCGTTTTGAGTTGCTTGGCAACGGCCTCAGCAGCCTGGGAGACGCAGGTTCGATTCTTTCATCCAATGTTTGGTACTACTTCAAGATGCGTGTCGAGACGGTCTCCGGCGTCGGCGGGTTGTACAAAGTGAAAGTGTGGCCGGTCGGGCAGAGCGAGCCGGCGAACTGGACGCTGCAAGGACAACAATCCTTGAGCGATCCGCAACACGGATCGGTGCTACTGCTGTCGCATCACGTGGACGCAGAGTTTGGCAACGTGACGATCACGCCATTGGCGCCGCCGCTTCCGGTGCAACTGGCAAGCTTCACAGCGCACGTCCAACCCGACAACTCCGTGCGATTGGATTGGACGACGATCTCCGAAATCAACAACTATGGATTCGAAGTGCAGAAATCGCGGGAACGCACGAACAACTTCATCACCATTCCCAACAGCTTCATTCCTGGTCACGGCACAACGCTGGAACCGCACTTTTATACATTCGTGGATCGAATAACGTCGCCGGGGGTCTGGTATTATCGCCTGAAGCAGATTGATCTGGATGGGACACTTCACTATTCCGATCCGATCGAAGTTGCCGTTCTCACGAGCGTTTCCGAGTCCCGCACGCCATTCGCATTTTCGCTCCAGCAGAACTATCCGAACCCCTTCAACCCGAGCACGCAAATCGGATTTACGATCCAGGAATATGGATTCGTCTCGCTCAGAGTGTACGATATTCTCGGGAGAGAAGTAGCAAGATTGGTGGAGAGCTACATGCAGCCAGGCTCGTACTCTGTTCGGTTCGACGCGGAGAATTTACCGAGCGGTGCGTACGTGTATCGCCTGAATGCCGGCGGCGATTCACGTTCTCGACGGATGATGCTCGTCCGATAGCGCCGCCTCGATGATCGAGAACACGGCAACAGGCCCCTGTCCCGCCTGCGGCGCGCCGCACGGAACGACATTCTACGAGGCAGAACATGTTCCGATTCACAGCGTGCTGCTGATGGAGACGCGCGAGCAAGCGCTCAGCTATCCCAAAGGAACGATCCGGCTCAGCTTCTGCGAATCGTGCGGCTTCATCACCAACGCCGCGTTCGATCCGACGCTGCATGAGTATTCCTCCCGCTATGAAGAGACCCAGAGTTTCTCTCCTACCTTCAACGAATTCCATCGCACACTCGCACAGCGCCTGGTCGAAAAATACGATTTGCATGACAAGGACATCATCGAAATCGGGTGTGGGAAAGGTGACTTCCTGCATCTCCTCTGCACACTCGGAAACAATCGCGGGATCGGCGTTGATCCGGCCTACGTTCCCGACCGCAACCCCGGCAACGATCGCGTCCGCTTCATCACGGATCTGTACTCGGAAAAGTACGCATACCTCCAGGGCGACTTCATCGTCTGCAAGATGACGCTCGAACACATTCAACCGGTGAACGAGTTTGTGAGCATGATTCGCCGGTCCATCGGAACGAAAACCGCCGCAACGATTTTCATTCAGATCCCCAACGTTACGTACATTCTGCGAGATGTCGCTTTCTGGGATATTTATTACGAGCATTGCTCCTACTTCAGCCAAGGCTCGCTCGCACGGCTCTTCCGCCGGTGTGGATTCGAGGTGCTAACTCTTTCAACAGAATACAGCGATCAGTATCTTACACTCACCGCACGTCCTGCGGTGGAAGCGAGCAGCACCCGCTTGCCGGAGGAAAACGACATGCCGGAATTGCGAAGGCTCGTACACCATTTCGTCGCATCCTATCCCGAAAGGCTTCGGCGCTGGAAAGAACGATTCATGAAATTGGTTGATGAAGGAAAGAGGATCGTGTTATGGGGAGCGGGATCGAAAGGCGTGGCGTTTCTCACAGCGCTCAACATCACGCATGAGGTGATGCCCTATGCTGTGGATATCAATCCGTACAAACATGGAACATTCCTCGCCGGCACCGGACAGGAAATCGTTCCGCCGGCGTTCCTTGGGGAGTACCAACCCGACACAATCATCGTCATGAATCCGGTCTATGAATCCGAGATCCGCCGGATGCTCTCCGGGTTGGGTGTTGCAGGTGAAGTGATCACACTGTAATGACGGTACCGGACACACGAAATCACTCCCTTCCGCAACGGCTTCTCGCCGAGCTGAGAGTCCGCCATCTCGCGAATTTCCTTATCGTCGTAAGCGTGCTCGTCGTACTGGGCACCACCCTGTATCCGTTTGATTTCACGACGGAGGATATGGACAAGCGGTGGAGTCCGTTCGTCTCACCGAAGGTCGAGAGCCTGCAGTCCATCAAGGACGACGTTGTGACGAACGTGGTGCTGTTTCTGCCGATCGGCGTAAGCCTCGGCATACTCATCGTGCGCCGGCGGATGAAATTTTTCGCGGGGCTTTTTGCCGCAATGCTGGGCGGAGCGTTCTTGTCGCTGGCAGTCGAGGTGCTGCAGTTGTTTCTGCCATTTCGGTATGCTTCGTTCGTCGACGTTGCCACCAACACAGCAGGTGCAGCCATCGGATACCTGGTGTATGTCGCTACGGCGCGGCCGGTGTATCGCGTGCTCACGCGCGCCGTCGAGCGCGGCAATGCCGGCTACGCCTCCGGCTGGCTTGTCGCAGCATACTGTGTGTACCTCCTTGGAGTGTTATTGATGACTGCGCCGCTGCAGCAATCGTCGCTGCCCAATGAGTTCAACAAATTCTCCTACCCTCTCGTTGTCGGCAACGAGCCGACGGGCGACAGGCCCTGGAGCGGGCGCCTGTCCGATTTGATCCTCACGCGGCACGGGCTTTCCCGTGAAGGCGTTGCCGCCTATCTGGCCGGTCGGCCGCTGACGGAAGAGGATGCTCGGATGATGGTCGCCCATTATGTCTTCGACGGCAGAGCGCCTTACCCCGACCGGATGCGTCTGCACGCGCCGCTCGAATGGCGCGGCATCCCGCCTGACTCAGCCGAATCCGAGGGCGTCCTGATTACCGATCGCCGCTGGCTGCAAACTGCGGCGGCCGCGTACGAAGTCTCGAGCTGGATCATGGAAACGCATCGCTTCACCATCTGCTTCAGCGCCGCGAACAACCCGAAGTCGTTTCCCGAAAAAGCGCGCATCGTTTCTGTTTCCAGCAATCCCTATCAGCGGAATTTCTCCGTCCTCCAGCTCGGTAATGATCTGGGCATACGCTACCGCTCGATGACGACGGGACTCAACGGCACCAACCCGCAGTTCCTCGTGCCGGACGTGTTTGCCGATACCGCAATGCATCGCATCGTTGTCAGCCTCAACGTCACGCAGCTGGATGTGTACGTGGACAGCATTCAGCATCATTACAACGTCGAGTTAGGGCCCGGGTTCGCGCTGCTCAACCGCTCGTTTCCGATGGGGAGCGCGCTTGATATCTCATCACCGATGAAGAATTTCCACAACTACCTCTTTCAAGCGGTCGCCTTCATGCCTCTCGCGTACCTGCTCGGCTTGCTGCTCACACAGCAGCATGCACGGTTGTGGGTACGATTGTTGGTCACGGCCCTCGGCATCGTTCTACCTCCGATTTGTGTCGAGTATCAGTTGCTCATGACGATCGGTGGCGATATCTCCCAGCCGAACATTGAGTCCAGTATCATGCTGATGACAGCAACAACGGTGCTGGCGTGGCTGTATCACACGATCAGACCAGGCCTCAGCCGCGTGGGCAAAGACCGAGAGTCCCCCGATGAATGAACGCCTCAACAACCGTTGCCCTGTGTGTTCTTCTGCCGGTATTGAGTTCTTTTTCCGGTTAGATGATGTACCCATCTTCTGCAACGTGCTGTATCGGACGCCGGAGGAAGCCGAGCGCGCCGCGCGCGGCACCATCACGCTCGGCATCTGCCTGCAGTGTACGCACATCTTCAATGGGACGTTCGAGTCTGATCGCGTAACATACACGCCGGCTTACGAAAACTCGCTCCACTACTCCCCGCACTTTCGTCGGTTTGCCGAACGGCTTGCCGCCGAGTTGATCGAACGGTATGAGGTTCGGAACACAACCGTGGTGGACATCGGCTGCGGGAGAGGAGATTTCTTGAAGTTGATGGTCGAGCTGGGCAACAATACCGGCATCGGCTTCGACGCGAGCTTCGCTCCAGATGCTTCTCTTGCAGATGAACGCATCACGATCGTTCGGGAGTTCTTTTCAGCCGCAACTTCACAGCCTCCTGCCGCTCTGTACACGTGCCGCCATGTGTTGGAACATCTCCCCCACCCCGCTCACCTTCTTCGCGAGGTGCACGCCGCGATGCAGCGAACGCCGCGCGCCATCCTGTACGTCGAAGTGCCCAACGCACTCTGGATGCTGGAACGGGGCGGCATCTGGGACGTAATCTACGAGCATTGCTCCTACTTTACGCACGCTTCGCTCCGGCGACTGCTGGAACAGTGCGGGTTTCAGGTGCTGAGGTTGGAGGAATCCTTCAACGGACAGTACATTGCCGCCGAATGCACGTTGAAGAATGCGGCCCGGCATGCACAATCGAAACACCACCCCGACCCCGCGCGCTGCACCGCTCTTGCTCATTCCTTCTCCGATAAGCATCTCCGCAAAGTGAAGGAGTGGACGATGAAGCTCGAGGCTCTGCGTGAGGAAGGAAAGCGCATCGTTGTGTGGGGAACCGGTTCGAAAGGAGTAACGTTCGTGAACATGGTGAACGGCACGCACAGCGTCGGACACGTTGTGGATGTAAACCCGAGAAAACATGGCATGTACACACCGGGAACGGCCCATCGCGTCATCGCACCTGAACTGCTTCGGGCCAGCAAGCCCGATGTGGTGATTGTGATGAACCCGGTGTACGCCGACGAGATCCGTTCGGCGCTCGACCGTCTGGGTCTCACCCCGCAGATTTTCTTTGCCTGAGGTGTTCATTCCGAAACTTTGTTTGTATATTGACAACGCACCGGTGGACGTGGAAGGTCTGAAAGGCGACAACGATGAAAATAACTTTGCTGGATCGAAGTAATTATTATCGCGGCCTGCTGCTTCTCGCACGAAAAGACCGCAAGATCACCGCGCACGAGTCGGAATTGATGATGCGCATCGGCACAACGCTCGGGTTCGACAGAGAGTTTTGTGAAAACGCCATACGTGAGGCGTTGGAGAACGAACACATCAACACAGCACCGCCCACGTTTTCGACGCCCGAGCTTGCCAGAAAATTTATCAAGGATGGACTCGTGCTTGCCACGACCGGCGCAGAACTGCATCCCGCGGAAGAAGAATGGCTGCATGCAACTGCCCGCGCCAACGGTATTGACGATGCATGGTTTGAATCCGCAAAACGCGCAATGCCGCAGCACGGAGAAACGCCGGCCGCTCTCGAAGTGGATTACCTGAGCATTGCCTATTGAGACCTTGCCTGTGAGGTGCCGAACCGTTATCGGACAGGCATTCGCAATCGGATTGCTGCTCGCTTCTGCTGCGCACGGCGGTGATGTCATCGAGCCGCGACTGGCAGAAGCGCTCCGCACCCATCCGCCGGACAAACCGATTGCCGCGTGGGTGTTCTTCACGGACAAGGGCACGCACAGCGCCGGCGCAATCCCACACTCCGTTGTTTCATCCCGTGCTCTTCTGCGCAGACTGAAGGTGCGTCCGCCCGAATCGGTGGTGGACGAAAGCGACCTGCCGGTCGCCGAACGCTACGTTGCCGGGGTTGCATCACGCGTTGTGCGGGTTCGGCAGCGATCGAAATGGTTCAACGGCGTAAGCGTACTCGCAACGCGCCATCAACTCGAACAGGTGGCTGAGCTTCCGTTCGTCCGACGCATCGAACTTCTTGCCCGATTCCGCCGCAACGACACTGAACCGCTTGTGGATAGCCCGCCGGTGGAATCTCCGCAGGCATTGCTCTCGCCTTCCCGCACGCATGCATTCGACTACGGCCCATCCTTCGCGCAGCTCAATCTCATCAACGTCCCTGCCGTGCACGATCTGGGCAACTACGGGCAGGGTGTTCTCATTGGTGTGTTCGACAACGGGTTCCGTCTCCTCAATCATGAGGCGTTCGATACGCTCCGCACGCGACTTGTGGCGACGTATGATTTTGTCGATCACAAAGTCAGCGTCGTGCCGAACAATCCCAGCATCGGCTTTGGCGCACACGGCGTCGTAACGCTTTCCGCACTCGGCGGCTTCAAGCCGGGAGAGCTGATCGGGCCGGCCTTCGGAGCAAGCTTCATTCTTGCGCGCACAGAAAACGACAGCAGTGAAACGCCGCTCGAAGAAGATAACTGGGTCGCCGCAATCGAGTGGGCCGACAGCATCGGGGTAGATATCACCAGCACGTCTCTCGGCTATCTCACGTACGATCCGCCCTATCCGAGCTGGACGTGGCAGAACATGGACGGCAACACCACGGTGATCACGCGCGCGGCGGACATGGCGGTGGCGCGCGGCATCGTCGTGCTGAACTCCGCCGGCAACAATGGATTCAGCAGCGAGCATAACACACTCAACGCGCCCGCCGATGGCGACAGCGTGCTTGCGGTCGGCGCGGTAACGATCGACGGACAGCGCGCGCCCTTCAGTTCGGTCGGACCGACGGTGGACGGACGCATCAAGCCCGATGTCATGGCACAAGGCGTCACCGTTCGCTGCGCGCATTGGGATAACCCAACCCAATACACCTATTCGGGCGGCACATCGCTGTCGTGTCCGCTTGCGGCAGGAGTGGCGGCGCTGGTGCTGCACGCAAAGCCTTCGGCCACACCGGGCGAGATCATTGCCATCCTGAAAGGCACTGCAAGTCGCGCCCACGCGCCGGACAACCTGTACGGCTGGGGTGTCCTCGATGCATTAAAAGCCATCGGGACCGTCGTGCCCACGGACTTCGCTCTCCTTCAGAATTATCCTAACCCCTTCAATCCTTCGACAACGCTGCGGTATCGGGTTCCCGAAGCTGCGCACGTCACCATCAAGGTTTTCGATCTCATTGGTCGTGAAGTGCGGACGCTACTGAACGAATCCGTTTCCCGGTCAATTGGGACGGTGGAGTGGGATGGAACCACGTCGAGCGGAGCCAGGGCGGCGAGCGGCGTGTACTTCGGGCGAATGACCGCTGCAACCCCTTCGGGCCGAAAATTTTCCGGCACGGTCAAGATGATGCTCGTTCGGTGACAGATGGCAGTCGCTGGTGCCGCAAGCGCGTGAAGGTAGCTCGCGCGCGGCGGAGAGAAAAAGGACCGATACGTTCATTGCATCTCTCTCTTTCGTTTGCTATACTTGACACACAGTAAGGACGTCGACCCCAACGCCTGTCGTCACTGCTCTCCACAACAAACTCAAGGAGTTTTGAGTGAAACGCATTATACTTTTCTTGTGCGCCGCGTTCTCCCTCGCGGGTCTTGGTCGTGCACAGGAGCTTGCCCCGTTAGGCAAATCGCTCGAGCGGCTCTACGCCACACTGCACGACGCTCAAGTCGTTCCTGTTTGGGTGTATTTTAAGGATAAGGGCGAGAACGTACAGCAGAAGCTGATGCTTCCCGCCGAAACGTATCTTTCTCCGCGCGCCATTGCGCGACGCGAGCAGGCGGCACAGACCGATCGCACGAGCATCATCACACTTGAGGATGTGCCTCTCGAGCGCTCGTATGTCGGAGCCGTTGCCTCCATGGTGACGAAAGTCCGCCACGAAGTGAAATGGTTCAACGCCATGAGTGTCCTTGCCACGCGAGCACAAATCGCGGCGCTGCGTCGCTTGCCGTTCGTGCGTGAACTGGAGCTGGTTGTTCGCTTCAAGCCGGAACGCCTCTGGGAACCTGTCTCCGTCATGGATGAACCGCCGCCGCCGTCATCCGGGCTTTCGCCGCTGATCAACTACGGCAGTTCGCTCAATCAGAACCAGCAGCTCAACACGATTGCGCTTCACAATCAAGGGATTGATGGAACGGGCGTCCTCATCGCGATTTTCGATGCGGGATTTTCCAATCTCTCGCATCCTGCTCTCGTGACGCGTCCGATCGTTGCGCGGTATGATTTCCAGACCAACTCCACAACCCTTGCCTCGCATTCACACGGACAGAACACGTTCTCCTGTGTCGGCGGGTTTTCAGACGGAAATCTGATTGGAACGGCATTCGGTGCATCCTTTGCTCTTGCGCGCACCGAAGTTGACCCGACAGAAACTCCAAAGGAAGAAGATAACTGGGCCCGAGCAGTGATCTGGGCGGATAGTATCGGCGCCGACGTCATCAGCAGCTCATTAGGATACGGCAGTCCCACGGCCCCGTTTGATCCACCGTGGCCCAGCTACTCGTGGCAGGACATGAACGGCGTGAACACGATTGTGACGCGGGCAGCCAATCGCGCGACGGAATTAGGCATCGTCGTGGTCAATTCCGCCGGCAACGATGGCGATGCTCCCACGGGACAGAATTCGCTCGGCGGTCCGGCAGATGGGTTCGATGTGATCGCCGTCGGGGCTGTCAACTCCAGCGGAACGCGCGTCAGTTTCAGCTCTGTTGGCCCCACAGCCGACGGACGCATGAAGCCGGACGTCATGGCCAAAGGTTCAAGCACGTGGGCAGCCATCGGAACATCCAGTTACGGTGGAGTGAGCGGAACGTCATTTTCATGCCCTCTGACCGCCGGCGTTGCAGCATTGATCCTTCAGGCGAATCCCGGACTCACCCCCAAGCAGGTAGGCGAAGCGCTGCGCCAGACTGCAAGTCGTGCAAGCGCGCCCGACCGGTACTACGGCTGGGGCATTGCCAACGCCGCCAAGGCTGCACATTACGTCTGGATTACTCATACGCCTCTTGCCAATACCGCCGATACCACCGCGCGGCTGCTCAGCGCCACGATTCGTTCGCGCATTCCGCTTCATCCCGATTCCACGCGCGTGTGGTACGGCGTCAACGGCTCCATCACGGCAAGCACACCGCTGACGCGTGTGGGCACCACGAACGAGTATCAGGCAACGATTCCGTTCCTCGGAAGGAATGTGAACATCACCTACTACATTCAAGCGAAGAACGATAGCGTGTCGGTGCGCTACCCGCTCGGCAGCGGCTATCTCTCTTATCAAGTTAATAACGATGTCACCGGCCCGGCGATCACACACACGCAGCGCGGCAACATCGCCGTCACAAGCTGGCCGCCTCGCCTGAGCGCAATCGTCACCGACATCAGCCTCCCGATGATTGTCACGCTCGAATACAAACGCAACGGCGTTGACGAGACGCCGCTGACCCTCACCTCGGCGGACAGCGTGTACTCGGATACGCTCCGCATCGCGCGCAGCGTGCTTCGCGAGAACGATCTGATCGAGTACCGCTTCAAGGCCGTTGATGCCTACAACAACACAACCTACGCGCCGAGCACGGGCTTCTACAGCTTCCGCGTGAAGAATAACACCCACGTCGAGCTTCCCTTTGAGGCGAACAACGGATCGTTCACCGCAACCAACGATTGGGAGTACGGCACGCCATCGGGCACATCGCCGGCGCCGAACAGCGGAACAAAATGCTGGGGAACGAGACTCGCAGGCAATTACCTCCAGGGTCCTCGCCTTTCCTCTCTGACGACACCGCCCTACACGGTGTACTCGGATCGGGCTACCTTTTCGTTCTATCAATGGTACGAGACTGAGACGCGATATGATGGCGGGAACGTGAAGGTCTCCGTCAACGGCGGCCCGTTCCAGACCGTATCACCGGTTGGCGGTTATCCTCTCGCGGCAATCTACAACGGGTTCAGCAATCCGCTGGGCGGACAGCCCGGCTATGCCGAAGTGATGGGACGCCAGTGGCGTAAAGCGACGTTCGATCTGACGGGGATCGCAAGCGAGGGAAACACCGTGAGCATTCGGTTCGATTTCGGCGCAGATAACAACACGCTCGTCTATCGCGGCTGGTATGTGGACGATTTCGTATCGGATGGCTTCGGAACGGCTGGCCCGCTCTCGATTGATGGTGCAACGGACGTTCCTCTCGCCTTCGCTCTCGAGCAGAACTATCCGAATCCCTTCAATCCGACAACAACCATCCGGTTTTCGCTTGTTGGGCCGGCCCACACATCGCTGAAAGTGTATGACGTGTTAGGCCGCGAAGTCGCTACAGTCGTGGATGAAGTCATGACGGCAGGCAGACATCAGGTGGCCTTCGACGCCGAACGGCTTGCGACGGGCACGTACTTCTACAAACTCCAATCGGGCAACAACAGCGCTGTCAGGAAGCTGATGATTATCAAGTAATCGTAAGAAACTGAACGGGGCGCCCCTGTATCGTCGGTGGCGCCCCGATGTAATCTTCAACCCGCGTTCTTTGATGTAACCGCAGGTTTCTCTCCTCGTGGTAATTCTCTCGTCATGATTCTTCCAGATCAGTAAGGAGGCATCCATGTTCACACGTTTCTGTTTGATTGCGGGGGCTTTTCTGCTTGCACACTCGATGTCCGCGCAGGTGACCTTCACGGATGTGACGGCAGGCGCGGGTCAGGGGTTGGGGGAAGGCACGTCGCGTTCTATCTCCTGGGCCGATTACAACAACGACGGCCTGCCGGATTTGTATCTGCCGACGGCGGGCAATGTTCCAAATAAACTCTACCGCAACAACGGCGATGGAACGTTTACAGAAGTTGCGGGACTCGTGGGCTTGAATGACCTCACCAACACCATTACAAGCTCCTGGGCCGATTTCGACAATGACGGCGATCTCGACCTCCTCACCACGGCAACCGCGGCAGCAACAAAACTCTGGCGCAACAATCTCATTCCCAACAACGACACTTCCTTCACCGACATCACCTCAAGCGCCGGCATCAGCATGACCGGCGCGCAGATGCCCGCGTGGGCCGATTACAATCTGGATGGCTATCTCGATTTCGCATCCTACATCTCGAATTCATCCACGTCAACGGATGCGTTGTATCGCAACAATCGCGACGCCACATTCACCAACGTTGCCGACAGCGCGGGTGTGAACCATCAGGTGAGCGGCCTCCTTGAACAGGGTCTGCATTGGGGAGATTACAACAAAGACGGCTACCCCGATTTGTTTATCGGCAATCTACAGACAGGCGGGCCCAGTTTCTTTCATCGCAACAACGGCAACGGGACGTTCACGGAAGTGGCAGCGTCCCTCGGATTTCAGGGGGCAGCACGCGGCTCACAATGGGTTGATTACAACAACGATGGGTTGTGGGATTTCTCCGTTGCCGGATATGCGGGCGGCACCACGCCTGTCCCCATCAAATTGTATCGCAACAACGGCAACGGCACTTTCACGGATGTCGCTGCAACGTCGGGAATGAATGACGCCGTCATCTCCTGGGGCGTAACGTGGGCAGATTACAACAATGACGGATACGAAGATTGCTTCGTTGCCGTCTCAGGACAAAGTACGAACTGTTTGCTGTACAAGAACAACGGCGATGGAACGTTCACGAATGCAACAGCGGAGGCCGGTCTGAGCGGCCTCGTTCAGCTCTCGGCTGCATGGGGAGACTACGATAACGACGGCGACATGGACCTGTTCACCTCGGGCGCGTCGTCGGCGGGCAATCATCTCTATCGCAACAACGGCGACACGACGAAACGGTGGCTGGAGATTACTTTGTGCGGAACAAGCGCCAACGCCTTCGGTGTCGGCGCGCAGGTGGAAGTGTATGCAGGCTCGCTGCACATGATGCGGGAAGTAAACACCGCCGTCGGCTACCGCTCGCAGAACATGACGACCGCGCACTTCGGTCTGGGCACAAACGCCGTTGCCGATTCAGTTGTCGTGCGCTGGCCAGACACATCTGCTGCGCGGCGAAGAAGCGTCCTCCGCGGCGTTGCGACAAACCGGAGCATCACGATCACGCAGCCCCCTGTTGTGAGTGTGCGGGAAGAGGCGGCTCCTGTAACGTTTTCCCTCGAACAGAATTACCCGAATCCGTTCAACCCGACCACGAACATCGGGTTCAACATTCACGTTCCCGGATTCACCTCGCTTAAAGTCTTCGATGTGTTGGGGCGAGAAGTGGCAACGCTTGTGGATGGGATTCAGGATTCTGGATTCAAGTCGGTGGAGTTTAACGGCACCAATTTGCCGAGCGGCGTGTACTTCTACCGTTTGATGTCGGGATCATTTGTTCAAACGAAAAAGATGGTGTTAGCAAGATGATGAGCCGGTAGGCTCTCTCGGCGCTGATGGCCTGACACCTTGGTTACGCGACCGGCGAAAATTTTTCCGGCAAAAGTGTTGACATTGGAAATCACAATTGGCATATTCTGAAAGTAACTCTGCGCATTTGAAGGATACTCTCTGAACCGCTCTAGTGGGGACCCAACCGCTCTCATGTGTCTAACCGCGATAGAGCTGTCTCGGCCTGATTGCGCTATCCCCGAGTCAACGAACATGAGCACGAGGCAGAGCACGTGGCTCGCTTCACTGGTATGTCAAGCAGTTCCAACATCACCCTAATCCACACATCACTCATTCACCAATCACTTAGGAGGCTTCATGTCTCGTAGGTTGCTACTTTCGTGCTGCGCTGTTCTGAGCATGGTTGTAGTCGGGACGGCGCTTGCACAAGATCCGGCAATGTGGAACGCTGCGAAACGGTGGAAGCTGGGCATTGGTCCGGCGCCGCCGACGCAGATGATGTACACTGGAGGGGAGGCGACACCGAACCCTGACAGTCCGCCCAACACACCGGACATTCAGGTGTTCAACCCGTCGTTGTACTGGCAGAGCGAGAACTCGATCGGTGTCAACTTCTCCAACCCCAACCACCTCATGGTCTCCACCAACGGCAGGATTCCTGGATCGAATCCGGTGGTGCATCAACCGTGGGCGTTCAGCACCGATGGAGGTGTGACCTGGCCTGCATCCATGCAGAGCGAAGACATTCCTCCTGGCATTCTTGATTGCTATGGCGATCCGGTTGCCTTCTTTGATGTGAGCGGACGGGCGTACTACTGCACGCTTGGCGCTCCGGGTGGAATCTATTTCGTGTCCACCACGAATTTCGGTGCGACCTGGAGTGCACGCACCAATGCCGATCTCGTCAACAGTTCCAACGATGACAAGCAACACGCCGCAGCGGACTTCTCGGGTACGTATCCGAACAACGTGTATGCGGCGTGGACGGATTTCGGCCGCACAGGTTCTCCTGTCGTGTTCGCCCGTTCGACAAATCAAGGCCAGACGTGGGGAACGGGTCAGGTCCTGCAGATCGGCAGCAACCGAGGACAGGGCGTGCACATCGGCATCGGGCCCAACGGCGAAGTGTACGTCATGTGGGCGCACTACACGACGGGAACGGCCGAGGTGGGCATCGGGATGGCAAAGTCCACCGACGGCGGTGCTACCTTCAACACACCGACGGTTGTCTTTCCGATCAACGGTATCCGAATTTCCAACGGCGCCATCACACAACTTAACGGCACGCGTGCGGCAAGCTTCCCGTATTTTGACGTTGATCGCTCCAACGGCCCGCGCCGCGGATGGATTTACGTTGTGACGCCGGAGTTAGACGCTCCCCTCACCGGTCAGGCAGATATCTATGTCCGCCGCTCGACTGATGGCGGCACGACGTGGAGCAGCGCTGTTCGCGTCAACGGTCCCGATGTCGTCGCCGGCCGATGGCAATGGATGCCCTCCATCGCCGTTGACCCCACCACCGGCGGGGTGACGGTCAGCTACTACAGCTTCGACTCGACAGGCTCCACCACGATGGCAAACCGCTATGCGGCCTATTCGGTTGATGGCGGTCTGACGTGGGACAATTGGGTGATCAGCGATGTGCGTGCAACGTGGGCACCGCAAGGCACACCCAACACGAACACAACATATAACGGCGACTACTACGAAACCGCAGCCATGGGCGGCAAGGCCTGGGCTATATGGACCGATCGCCGCAGCGGCTCGACAGGCTCCAGCAACAGAGCGTATGTGGAACGCATCGTCTATGGCGAAAACTTCGGCTGGATTCGCGGCACGGTCACCAACCTCAGCGGCGGCGCTCCGGTGCAGGGCGTCACCATTGACTTCGTGGACAACGTTCTGCAACAATCCGGCACAACCAATGCCTCCGGTTTCTATTTCGCCGGCGCCTACGTTGATACACCGGGCACGACGGCCAACCGGACGCTGCGGGCACGCAAGTTCGGCTTTGTGGACACAACGCTGGCCGTTGTCCTGACGCGCAACGATACGCTTACGCGCAACTTCCAGATTCGGCCCGCGCCGAGTGGAACGCTCATCGTGTACTCGCATACGGCAACGACGAACCTTCGGTCGTACGTCGAGGTCAAATTCGGTACAACCGTCGTGTATTCCGATTCGACCAGCGCCACGACCGGACGTGACACCACTACGCTGCCTGCGGGCACCTATAGCGTGTTGGTGGATGCGCCTCCTCCCTACCGGACGTTGACCTTCCCGAGTGTGGTTATCACAGCGGGACAAACGACGACGATAGACGCGTTGACGAGTGCCGTGCTTACGTTCAACCCAACAGCAATGCGCGATACGCTTCCGGTGGGAGGCTCGCGACAGAAGACGATGGTAATCACCAATACAACACCGGACAGCGTGCGTTTCCGCATCACGGATGACAATGCGCTGCGGTCCAATCGTTATCGCGAGATTGTACCCATGCCCGCGTACGCACCACCGGCCATCGAGAAACCCAAGGGCGCGCCCGATACCGAATTTGGCGACAGCCCGAACGGTCGCGGCGGACCCGATGCCTTTGGCTATTCGTGGATTGATAGCGATGAACCCGACGGACCGCCCTTCCAGTGGTTCGACATCAAGAATGTCGGCACGCAGATCACGACCTGGACCGGCTCCGGCGATGATGGCTATGCGCAGGTGACGTTGCCGTTCACGTTCAGCTTCTACGGTAACTCGTACACCGCCGGCTTCGTCGGCACGAACGGGTTTCTGAGCTTCGGTGCAGGCTACACGACGTTCAGCAACACGGCCATCCCAAGCACGGCAACACCCAACAATGCCATCTACGGGTTCTGGGATGACCTGAACTTCAACGAACCCGGAGGAACGGCGTGGTACTACAATGATGTTGCCAATCAGCGCTTCATCATTCAGTGGGATTCCGTGTCGCACTACCTGCCCTCGACAACGCCGGGGCGGTACACATTCCAGATCGTTCTGAAGCCGAACGGTGAGATCTTCACCTATTATCGCAGAATGATCGCAACGGTGAACTCTGCCACGATCGGCATTGAGAACGCGGCAGGGACAGTCGGGCTTCAGGTGGTCTTCAACGCCGCTTACATGCACGACAGTTTAGCGATTCGGTACTTCCTGCCGGATGCCCCGTGGCTCTCGGAGAACCCCGTGTTCGGCACGATTCCCCCGAACGGCACACAGAACATTCAGGTAACGTTCAATGCCGCAGGCTTGACCGCGGGAACGACGTACAACGCAAACATCTTCGTGGAAGCAACACATCCCGATGTCACAACCCCGTTCGTCGTTCCGGCGAGCTTGCGTGTCCAACCGGCGGCGGGTCCGCTCCTTGTGTTGAACAAGGATTCGCTCTCGTTCCCCACGACGCCGATTGGTTCGAGCCGCACGGACAGCGTCACAGCGCGCAATGCCGGTGATCAGACGTTGAACATCAGCTCGATCACGCGGAACAATACGGACTTCTCCGTAACACCCGCGAGCGCGAACGTTGCTCCGGGCGATTCGATCAAGATTCGGGTAACGTACACACCAACGGTACCTGCCGGCTCCGATACGGGACGCGTCACGATCGTCAGTAACTCGACGGTCAACCCGACGGCCTACGTTCGACTGAGCGCAAACTCGGTCGGGGTGCCGATTTTCCGTGCACGCGTCGATTCGCTGACGAAGACACTCCAGGCACGGACCGTCGACTCGACTCAGTTCTACGTCCGCAACATCGGCACAATGAACGGCGACTTCCAGGCGCGTGCAGTGATGTATCCGCGCACCGAGCCGGGGCAACCCGCAGGCCAGCCGATCACCCTGCCCGTAACCATCACGCGGGCTCAGGAGAATCCGCAGCCGACGACAAACCTTTCGCCGGCAGAACTCATGGCGATTGTTGGTCCGGCGCCGCGCAGCACAGCCGCCCCGAAGACCGGCGAGCAGTCGCTGTTCAGCCTCAGCGAGATCGGCGAGAGGGCGTTCGGCTATGAGTACTTCACAGCCAACTTCGTGAAGTTCAATCTTACAACGCCCGGTACGCTCGTCAACCTGGGGACATTCACGACGGGGGACAACATCTTCGCCGGAGACTTCACGCCGGATGGCAACCGCTTGCTGGCCATTAAAGGCTCCACCAACCAGCTTATCCGCGTTGACACGGCGAACGGATCGTACACCGTCATTGGTCCCGTGACCATTCAGAGCGGTCACACGTGGACGTCCATGAAGTTCGATCCGACGGACGAGACGCTCTATGCTACCAGCACGAGCGGCACCATCTCGACACTGTACAGGATTGACCCGAATACGGGCCAGACAACAGTTGTCGGTACGGTAACCAACGTGCCCATCCTGATCGCTATGGCAATCTCGAATAGCGGCCAGATGTACTGCTATGACATCGAGTCGGGCGGTACGCAGCAGTCTCGCTTCTTCAGCGTCAACAAGGCGACGGGTGCGGGCACGCTGATCGGACCGATGGGCTTCATCGGACGCTTCGCTCAGGATATGGATTTCGATCCGGAGACGGGCGTGCTGTACGCTGCAGCCTATAACTTCGGCATCTCACCGGCAACGGCCGAACTGCGGACGATCAATGTCGCCACCGGCGCCACGACGCTGATTGGAAACATTGGCACCCCGCAGCGCGAAGTGGACTTCTTCGCCATCAAGGGCAGCGCCTCGACGACCGGTCCGTGGCTCTCCATTGTACCAACCACGGGAACGATTGCGGTGAACGATTCTGTCCGGTTCACTGCGCGCTTCGACGCTCGTGACATCTCCATCGTCACGAATCCGGGCACGTACTATGGGCGCATCGAGATCACCGCAACCAACTCGGCGCTCGCGGATAGCCTCAACATCCCGGTCCGCATGACGGTGACGCCGGTAACAGGCCCGGCGCTGTATGTGACACCGGATTCGATTGACTTCGGCAATGTACCGATCGGCCAGACGGATTCATCGAAGTCCATGTTGGTGAAGAACATCGGCAACGCGACGGTGAACGTCACCAACATCACCAGCACGAACACGGCGTTTGCTGCGCTGAGGACCAACTTCTCGCTCGCGCCGAACGATACGCTGAGCGTGAAGGTACGGTTCACCGCGCCCACGCCTGCTGGTTTGCGCACCGGAACGCTCTCGTTCACCTCGAACGACCCGAATGCGCCGACCGTGCGCGTGCGCGGCACGTCCATCGGGCAAGCTGACTTTGTGGTCGTGCCCGACACGTTCACCTTCACCCGTCCGCAAGGAACGGATACCACGACGGCAACCTTCCGCATCCGCAACACGGGAACGGATACGCTGCGCTTCCAGATCAACGAAGCGTCCAGCAGCGGCGATGGTCCGTCGTACATCGAACGCAGTATGCAGCAGCAGGAATCCTATGAGCTGCCCAAGGGCGCCGAAGATCCGCATCCGGGTCAGGATGCGCCCAACGGCAGAGGCGGCCCTGATGCATTCGGGTATCTGTGGATTGATAGCGATGAACCGGGTGGTCCGCAGTACAACTGGACGGACATCAAGAACGTCGGCACGCAGATCACAACCTGGACCGGCTCCGGCGATGATGGCTACGCGCAGGTGACGTTGCCCTTCTCGTTCAGCTTCTACGGCAACTCCTACACGGATGCCTACGTCGGCACGAACGGGTTTGTGAGCTTCGGTGCAGGCTACACGACGTTCACCAACACGGCCATCCCAAGCACGGCAACACCCAACAATGCCATCTACGGGTTCTGGGATGACCTGAACTTCAACGAACCCGGAGGAACGGCGTGGTATTACAATGATGTTGCCAATCAGCGCTTCATCATTCAGTGGGATTCCGTGTCGCACTACCTGCCCTCGACAACGCCGGGGCGGTACACCTACCAGGTTATCCTCTATGCAAATGGAAACATCCTTTGCCAGTACCGCCGTATGGAAGGGACGTTGAACTCCGCAACGATCGGTATCGAAAATCTTGCCGGTACCATCGGGCTGCAGGTCGTGTTCAATAACACGTATGTGCACGACAATCTCGCCATTCTGTTCACGAGAGATCTCCACCCGTGGATGTCGGTCAATCCGGCTGCGGGCACGATCGCTCCGGGCGACAGCATGACGATCCAGTTGCGCATTCATCCCGGCAGCATGGCCGGAGGAACGTACACCGGTCGTCAGCGCATCACCGGCAACACGCCGACGGTGCGGTCGGTGGGCGTGCGTCTCACCGTGACGACCGATGTCGAGAATTCTGCAGAAGTTCTGCCGACGGTATTCGGCTTGGACCAGAACTTCCCGAATCCGTTCAATCCTTCAACCACGATCCGCTTCGCTCTGCCCGAGCAGTCGGTGGTAAGCTTGAAGGTGTACAACCTGTTGGGTCAGGAAGTGGCAACACTGAAGGAAGGTGAATTGCCTGCGGCCTTCCACAGCGTTGTATGGAACGGAACGAACAACCGCGGCGCACAGGTTGCAACGGGTATTTACTTCTATCGCCTCGAAGCAACAGGTGTATCGGGCCAGAAGTTCAGCAGCTTGAAGAAACTCATCCTGCTGAAGTAAGTCCGGCCGCGTACGGGGTACACGCCCCCTGCTCACACCGAGCAGGGGGCGTTTTGTTTTCGATCGCCTATTGCTTCGCACCTTTCGTACCCGGATTCGGCGAACCTTCTTGTGCGTCCATGCGCGCCGTGAGTTTTTGCTTGACATTGTGGTTTGGCTTTGGTAAGTTTTGACAGTTCCCATCAGGCCAGAGTGTTCTCTGGCCCATCGCTCTCAGGGGATTACATACCTGACGTTCTCTCAAGAAGGTTGTTGTGCAGAAAGGATTGAGATGATCACTTTTAGGGATCAGTGGAGTTTCTGTCTTTCGAAATCAACAACGCTGCAGCTAATCTCAACATACAATACCCACAACCCACTTTCATCAATCCGCAAGGAGGAGTTATGATTCAAGGCGACACCAGGCTCAACCGCTTGACTTCTGTTTTGCTCCTGTCGGTGATCGTTGCTCTTGCATTCGCTCCGGGTGCATGGGCACAGCTGACGGGAACGAAGACAATCGGCGGGTTATCACCCGACTACGCTACCATCAGGGCGGCTTTCGAGGCGTTGACGGCGCAGGGAACGGCTGCTCCAGGCGTTACGTTCGTCATTCGAACCGGGACGTATACCGAAGACTCATTGCTGATCCGAACTTCGACAAGCAGTGCTTCAGCACCCATCGTCATCAAGCCAGATGCGGGGGCAACGGTGACGATCAACGTCGCCAACGGCTATGGGGCTGCAATAAAAATCGACAGCACGGCCTACGTCACCATTGACGGAAGCAACAACGGAACGACAAGTCGTGACATGACGATCAATGCCCTGAACACCGGAACGCAGCACGGCGTCTGGGTCTCCGGGCAATCATATTTCACGACCGTGAAGAACTGCAATATCCGCTGCAATAACCTCACAGCGGCGAGCGGCATTCACTTCTTGTACACCTCCGTAACCGGCGGTAATCCAAACAATTCCGTCGCCGACAACAACTTCATCAAGTACGTCTACCGCGGGATCTATGCCGAAGGAAACACTACCACCGATCTCATCAACGATCTTACGATCAGGAACAATGTGGTCGACTCGGCGCGCTTTGCGGGTATTTACATTTGGTATATCACTCGCCCGATTGTTTACAACAACGATGTTAGCGTACCTAATGGCACCAGCACCGTCTACGGCATTTACGTCGGCAGTACCATTCTGAATGCGCGCGTTTATTCGAACAAAATCCACGACTTGGTTACAACCTCCACAACTGCAGCCACGTATGGGTTGTATGTGGCGGGAACAAGCACGCTGGCACAGAATGCGTTCTTCAACAACTTCATCTGGAATCTCCTTCCCCCCGCTACGGGGACAGGAGCCGTCTACGGTATTTACCACAGCACGGCAAACACGACGATTGCCGACACGATCGCATACAACACCGTTAACCTAACGGGCACGACAACGGGCAACAGGCTGACGTACGCGTACTATCGCGCGTCGTCCACCGGCCCGGCTTTCCTCCGAAACAACATTTTTCAGAACACCCGGACGGATGGCACAACGGGCATTGCCTTTGCCATCTACAAAACGAGCACGACGGCTGTCGTCAACTCTGACAACAACAACCTCTATGTCGGCACGCCGGATGCGCAACATCAAACGGGTCGTATCAGCACAACGAACTACGCGACGTTGGCCGATTGGAGAGCAGCAAACTCGAGCGACGCTGCCAGCATTGCCGAGAACTCTCCGTTCGTCAGCGCAACCAACCTGCATATCCAGACGACCGTGCCGACGCAGTTGGAGTCGGGCGGCACTCCCGTCGCTGCCATCACGGCCGATATTGACGGCGATACGCGCAATGCGACCACGCCCGATATCGGAGCGGATGAGTTTACCGGCATACCGCAAGACCTGACACCGCCGGTCATCAGCTACACGCCGTTGAACAACACCGGCCAGACCGGCGCCCGCACCCTGACGGCAACCATCACGGATGCTTCGGGCATTCCCACAGCGGGGATTGGCCTGCCGCGGGTGTACTGGAAGAAACATTCCGATACATCCTACACGGGCGTGGCGGGCACGTTTGTCAGCGGCAACCAGTACTCCTTCACCTTCGGTGCGGGTGTGGTGGACGGCGATACGGTTACGTACTTCGTTGTTGCTCAGGACAACGCCTCGCCGCCCAATGTCGGTGTATTTCCATCGCAAGGAGCGGGCGGGCTGCTGGCCGATCCCCCGAGGGCAACCACACCCCCGACGAACCCGAGCCGGTACGTCGTGCGCCAGCCGATGGCCGCAGGCGATTACACTGTGGGCTTGACGCTGTTCGAACGCGTCATCGGCAAGGACCTGACGCCGCGAACCTTCACGCGTCGTGTGCTGCGTGAAGTGCCGGTTGGACCCGAGATTGATCACAAGAGTCTCGGCCCCACCACGACAACTTCGATCACGCCCTATCAACGAACGGAAATGCGCGAGATCGAAGAGCCCTACACGGTGTTGATGGACGGCGATCAACCCTATGCGGGACCGACACGTGTGTTTATGACGGATGACCTGCGCGGACGTCTCGGCCTCAGTGCCAGCGTTCTTGCCGTGTATCCGACCATCACCGCCGCAGTGAACGACCTGAATGTGCGCGGCGTTGCTGGTTCGGTTCGATTCCTGCTGGTCGACACCACCTACACGTCGGAGACACTCCCGATCGTTATCAATGTCAACAACGATAGTGTCCCGACGGCATCCAAGACCGTGACCATTAAACCTAGCACGGGCGTCAACGCCACGATCAGCGGGGCACTGGCAAGCGGTCCGGTCTTCCGGATTCTGAGCAACTACATTACAATCGACGGTTCGAATACGCCGAGCGGCACGACGCGCAATCTGACGATTCAGAACACCAGCGCAACGTCGCCGCAGGTTATCGTGTTCGGCTCGCTCGGAACCACGCCGATTACGAACGGCACCCTCATGAATTGCCATATCATCAATGGCGCGGTTACCTCGAGTGCCGTGATCATTTCGGATGGAACGACGGCAGGGAACCCGGGCTACTTCAGCAACATCACCATCAAGAACAACCACATCCGAAAGGCATACATCGGCGTGTATGCCAACGGAGGCGCGGCACCGACGCAGAACGGCTCGAACCTCGTGTATGAGTCAAACGTGTTTACACCGGTCGGAGCCGACTCGATGCGCTATATCGGCCTTTACATGCAAGGTGTCAACGGCGCGACAGTCCGGGGCAATGAGATGGGATTTTTCAGCGGCGTTACGAGTGAGGATGATAAGGGCATCTGGCTTGCCTCGGGAACAACCAACGCCGTCGTCGAACAGAACTCCATCCATGACCTGCTGTACTTCGGAACGGGGGGCTATGGCGGTCATGGCATCTATGTCTCCTCGGTCATGACGGGAGCCAACAACGTTCTGCGCAACAACATGATCGCCAATCTGTCGGGCGACGGATGGAACTATACTTCCATTCCCACCGACAATCCGATTGGCATCGTGTTCTCCGGAACGCAAAGCGGCAACAGTGCATACTACAATTCCATTCACCTGTATGGAAGCCGCCTCAATCATTCAAACGCGCTCTCGATGGGTATCTACCTCGGGACGGGCAGTGAGGCGACGATTGTCAACAACATTATCGTGAACAAGCTGGGTCTGCAGGCGTCCACCGGCTACGGAGCGACATGTATCTATGCAGCCACCAGCAACATGCAGTTCACCAGGATCAACTACAACAACTATTTTGCCGATGCGCCTTCACCTACGCTGAACATCATCGGCAAGATTGGGGCGTCGGACTACACGACGCTCGCTACGTGGCAGGGAGCCTCCGGCGGCGACACGAACTCCATTTCGGGGAGTGTCAACTTCGTTGCCCCAACCGATCTGCACATCGTTCCATATCTGCCTTCGATTGTGGATAGCGCCGCCACACCGATTGCAGGCATTACGACCGACTATGACGGTCAAACCCGGAATGCCACACGACCGGATATTGGAGCCGATGAGTTCACCGCGGTAGTCCTGCCTGCACCGACGATCACGAACATTGTCCGCTCGACACGAGTGCCGTTTGCCGGCGACACGGTCGTGGTTACATGCACGATTACCGACACGCTCGGCATTTCTACGGCGAATCTCATCTACAACGTCAATGACACGGTCAACTCGGTGGCGATGACGCTGACGGGCGGAACGCCGCAGAACGGCACGTGGCGCGGTGTTGTTCCGGGCAGTGCCCATCAGAACGGGAACCGCGTGGAGCTGCAGATTCAAGCCAACAGCACCAGCGGTCAATCGACAACAACACCCAAGGCTGCTGCACGGAGCTACTACGCAGGCATCAGTCCGCTCTCGCTGACGGGTTTGCGTCGTATGCACCCGAACGGCAGAATCATGGACAGCCTCTATTATGCTCGCGTGACGGGCACGGTGAACGGCCCGAACTTCCAAACCACGAATCTGGGCTATCACTTCCAGGATGCGGTCGGCGGAATTCAGTTGTTCTCGTTCGGCATTACGCGGCCGCCGCTCAATCGCGGAGATTCGATTATTGTGGTGGGAAGGATTGCGCAGTTCCGCGGGCTGACCGAGATCATTCCGGACACGCAAACCACCGACATTCAAGTGGTGGATACCGGTCGGACGGTAACGCCGATCGAAGTGAGCGTGCCCACGTTCAATGCAAACCCCGAGCTGTATGAATCGCGGCTGCTGCGCATGACCTCGCTGCGACGGCGCGATGCAACACCACCGTGGCCTTCAGCGGGTACGAGCGCGAACATCGTGATGTATCAGAACGTCACGACCGACACGATCATCATGCGCATCGACAGCGACACGGAGATCCCCGGCTCGCCCGAGCCGAGCTATCCCGTGAACGTCACCGGCGTCATCACGCAGTTCTCGTCGGCAACGAGCGTGTACAACAACGGGTACCAGACACAGCCGCGGTATCTGACGGACCTCGTGAGTGCACCAACGGCGCTGAGTGGAACGTACACGGTCGGGACGGGCGGCAACTTCCCGACGTTAGACTCTGCCTTCAGCGCGCTCGGCTCACTGGGTGTGTCCGGTCCGGTCACCTTCTCGCTGACTGATTCTGTGTACAGACCGACAGGACAATTGAGCGAACGAGACTTAGATGCGCTCAGCGCGCCGCGGACACTCGACATGATCACCGACGACGGACAGGTCATAACTCTTAACCCCCTGCAGGCTGAGACGGGCGGCGACGGGCCGCGGGATATCGTCGGCATCAACCTGACCGGTCCGATTCCCGGCGCGAGCGAAACGAATCGCGTGACGATCCGTCCTGCGAACAACGTTCGGGCACGCATCGTGGGGACGGGGCCTGCAACATTCAATTTCCGCAACGTTAGCTACGTGACGTTCGACGGCGTGAGCACAACGGGATCCACCCAACTCGCGATTGAAAACACCGCCACCAGCGGCATTGCGATTGCTCTGGTGGGTAACTCCGATAATAATGTTGTGCAAAACCTGACCCTGCGCGCGCCGTATGCTTCGGGAATCTGCGTGTACATCGACACTGCATCGGCAGCAGCAGGTGACAGCAACTTGATTACCGGCAACGCCTTCCGAAGCGGTTTCTATGGTATCTACCTGCGCGGCGGAAACGTTGTCGCACGAGGCAATCGCATCACCAATAACACGTTCGGCTCGGCGACCGATTCGCTCGGAGCGCTGGGTGTGTACAACCAGCAGGTTGCCGGCAGCGTCATTGCCAACAACACCATCCAGAACGTCAAGGATGCGAATGCCGCAGGCGGCAATATTGCTGGAATCTGGGTCGCAACGAAGCAGTTGAACGTTCGCATCTACAACAACGTGATTAGCGGCGTTCAGAACCGTCCCGGCGCAACCGGTGCCGTGTTCGCCGCGGGCATCTACTTCTTCGGTACGGCAACCGATACCACGCGGTCGCTCCTCTACAACAATATGGTGTATGGGCTGGATAACCCGACCAGCAGTACGTCGGGAACGGTACGCGGCATGTACATCTCCACGGGACGGAACGATACGGTGGCCTACAACACCATCGCTCTGGCAGGTACGGATGCTGCCGGTATCATTTCCGGTTCACTGTATCTGTCCGGTGCAGCCGTTAACGCAACGTTGTTGAACAACATTGCCGTGAACCAGCGTGTCCCCACCGGCAGCGGTAGAGCCCTCGGGATGTACCTCATAACAGCACCTGCAGGGCTTCTCTCGAACAACAACGACCTGTACGTAACAGCTCAGCCCGGCAGCCACGTGGCGGCAGTGGGAACGACGAACTATACCACACTGGCGCAGTGGCAGACGACGGGACGCGACTCGCAAAGCGTCAGTGAGATGCCGAATTTCATGGCGCCGCATCTGCACATCAATCCCACCATCCCGACGCTGCTGGATGGCGGAGGGCGACGCATTGCCAGCATCACAACGGACATTGATGGTCAGACCCGTCATGCGCTCAGGCCCGACATCGGCGCCGATGAGTTCCAGCCGACAAGCTTCTTCGATAACTTCGAAGCATACACTGCCGGCCAGCAGCTCGCCTGCCAGAATCCGGTGGACTGGACCACATGGAGTCTCTCTCCGTGCAACGCGACGGAAGACCCGCTGATTTCGAACGTCCGTGGCTACAGCGGAACGCAATCCGTCGTGATCGTTCAGAACAACGACCTGGTGAAGCGCCTCGCGGCGGACACCACCGGCGTCTACTCCATCACGTTCCGGTTCTACATCCCGAGAACGAAGGCCGGGTACTTCAACACGCTGGCTGTCTTCACGCCGCCCAGCACGTTCAACTGGGCGATGGAGGTGTACTTCGACTCCACAGGGAACGGCAGACTCTTCGCAGGCTCTGCGACGGCGTTTCCGTTCACCTTCACGCGTGATGCGTGGCAGTTGGCCAGAGTGGTGGTTGACCTGACACGCGACTCGGCGAAGTTCTACATCAACAATACGCTGGTGCGCACGTGGCGGTGGACGGCCGGCGCATCCGGCGGCGGAAGTCCGCGGCGGCTTGCAGCCAACGACTTCTATGGAGCCACAGCGTGGGATCAGATGTTTGTTGATGACTACGACTTCCGTCCGGATACCTGGACCGGCGTCGAGGAAACACCCGTCGCTGTGCCCGAAACATTCAGCCTGATGCAGAATTACCCGAATCCGTTCAACCCGACGACCACCATCCGCTATGCCTTGCCGCATGCGGCGCAGGTGCGACTGCAAGTCTACAACATTCTCGGCCAGTTCGTGACCGAGCTTGTGAACGACGTGCAGGATGCCGGCTACCACAACGTGGTTTGGAACGGACGCAATCAATCCGGTATGCAGGTCGCCACAGGCGTGTACCTCTACCGTATTGAAGCACGACCAAGCGACGGCGGTGCGCCCTTCGTCAGCACCAAGAAGATGCTGCTGGTCAAATAGTATCAAATGAAGCGCGCACTTCCCGTAGCGAAAGGGCGAGTCTCACCGGCTCGCCCTTTTGTTGTTTGTTCGGCCCTCACGGCAAGTTCAATCCTCGATGCGCGAGTGGTTTGGGATTAGGTTAGAGGTTCAAAGTTGAAGGTTCAGGCTTCAGGATGCAGGATGACAGTGTTTCCCTCCGTCATGCTGAGCGCTGCTTTCTAAGCGCGAAGCATCGAGAACCGGAGAACATGTTCGCAGGAGGCTGTACGAAAGAAACCATTGTCATTCTGAACCCTTCGGCTTCGCTCAGGGTAAACTCAGCGAAGCGGAGTGAAGAATCCAGTAAATGGCTCGGTTCTGGATTCTTCGCCTCTGAGAAGCGAGGCTCAGAATGACATAGGGCGTTGGATTTGTAGCGCAGCGCTGACGCCTGCCCGCGGCGTCACGGCACATGATGCAAACGAGTGCGCCGTGACGCCCCGTGGCATGTGTAGCGCCGGACTCCCGTCCGGCGTTTTTTTTCTGGTCACGAATTGGAAATTCGTGCTACGCGTCGCCCGGACGTCACGGCTTATGGGCCCGACCTGCGCGCCGCGACGGAAGGGCGGGGACGCGAGCGCGTCAAGGCGCGGGTTGGTTCGAGGTTTGAGGTTCAGGCTTCAATGTTCAGGGTTCAGGATGCGAGATGCAAGGTTCACGATCGACGGATCGGAACATAATTAGGTCGCCCCGATGAGGCTTGGGGTATGTCTGGGCGGTTGAGTTCTACAAACAGTGCCGCTCCTACGGAGCGGATGGTGCACGTCAACCCTCGCGCTGTTCGGCGGTCGAGTCCCGAATGGACGACCTGTTTGTAGTATTGACATTCCCCTAAGAACAGAACCCCCGTAGGGGCGACCTGTATCCGCTTGCCACGTTGACACCAAGTAAGGACGCACATCACCACACGGCTCCGTCCGGCAAAGGGACGGAGCCTTTTTCTTTTCCATCCCATATCATATATTGAATCGAGAATCTCCCCTCCTCCTGTTGATTTGACCAACACAAAGGAGACGTGCATGCAGCGAACGCAACCTCATCTCATCCTTCCTCTCCTTGTTTTGCTCTCGCTCTGCGCTTTCTCAACGACATCCGCTGACGTGTATTTTCACGAGGGATTCAACGGAACGGGCTTGCCGCCGGGCTGGCAGCAGATTCGTCTGGTGGGGATGCAGGCTGCATGGAGTGTCGTCGCGATGGGCTCGAATCCCTCAATCCCTCCTTATGCAGGTGCAGGACAGGCGAAGTTCAACTCGTTCGATGCAGCAGTCGGCGAGCAGGCACGCCTGATTTCTCCTCGAATCAATCTTGCATCCGCCACCGATCCTTTTCTCATCTTCTTTATGTATCACGACGATGAATACCTCACGTCGTACGACTCCCTTTACGTTGAAGCGACAACCGGCGACAGCATCGCCGGTCCGTGGACGACTCTTCTTGGCGTGCAGCGCCCTCGTCCGTTCAACGCGTGGAGAAAGGAGTTCGTGTCACTCTACCCTTATCGCGGCATGAGTCGCGTGTTCTTGAGTTTGCGCGGCGTGAGCCGCTACGGCAACAACATCTTCGTTGATGAATTCCGCGTGGCGGATTCAAGCTTTCACGACCTCGGCGTTGTCGCCTTGTTTGCTTCCGCAATTCCTTCATCACCTGCTGTTACCGGTGAGCCGGCGGTGGAGACTGCATCCCGCTACACTGCAACAGCGAAGCGAGGAGTCTCTGAGAACCCGCTGCTGACGATCGTTGGCGATCGTTCAGCACCCAACTCGGCGTTAACGCTCAATGCCATCGTGCGCAACTTCGGCACATTCAACGAACCGGTGTATAGCGTGTCGTGGAGCGTTGATAACGTACAGCAGCCTTCGTTTGCCGGGGGACCCATCGATGCGCGGATAG